>JAFZGW010000059.1 GCA_017555205.1 Akkermansia sp.
CGCGCCTCAGCGTCAGTTGTCGTCCAGCAAGCCGCCTTCGCCACTGGTGTTCCTCCTAATATCTACGCATTTCACCGCTACACTAGGAATTCCGCTTGCCTCTCCGATACTCAAGGGATACAGTTTTGAAAGCAGTTCCGGGGTTGAGCCCCGGGATTTCACTCCCAACTTGCATCTCCGCCTACACGCCCTTTACACCCAGTAAATCCGGACAACGCTTGCAACCTACGTATTACCGCGGCTGCTGGCACGTAGTTAGCCGTTGCTTTTTCTCCAGGTACCGTCATAGTTCTTCCCTGGTAAAAGAAGTTTACAACCCGAAGGCCTTCTTCCTTCACGCGGCGTTGCTGGGTCAGGGTTTCCCCCATTGCCCAATATTCCCCACTGCTGCCTCCCGTAGGAGTCTGGGCCGTATCTCAGTCCCAATGTGGCCGTTCATCCTCTCAGACCGGCTACTGATCGTCGCCATGGTGGGCCGTTACCCCGCCATCTAGCTAATCAGACGCGAGACCATCTCTCAGCACATAAAGCTTTGACTTCTGAATCATGCGATTCTAAAGTGTTATGCGGTATTAGCAGTCGTTTCCAACTGTTGTCCCCCACTGAGAGGCAGGTTTCTCACGCGTTACTCACCCGTTCGCCACTAAGTAAAAAACCGAAGCTCTTTACTCCGTTCGACTTGCATGTGTTAGGCACGCCGCCAGCGTTCGTCCTGAGCCAGGATCAAACTCTCAAAAAATTGTATCTAAACTCCGAAGAGCTCAAATCAAGTTTTTGAATAATTTGCTTCTAGCAATTACTCAAGAATTTCGTTGGCTGTTTTTATTCGTCTTTAAAAACGCTTAAACAATCCATATAATTGTCCAAGGTGTTTCTTGGTTCGTTTTTGTGTTATTCAATTTACAAGGTACAGACCTCATCGCTCGCGGCGACTTGATTATCTTACCACAAAGCATTCCGTTTGTCAAGATGTTTTTCACAAATTTTCAGACTATATTTTGTGGCTTTTGCTGTGCTCCAGGCGGTTTCCCTTCATCGCGACAGCTTGCCTATATTATCACACCCAAACTATTTTGTCAACACTTATTTTTGCATTTTCTTCGATTTTTTCAGTTTTCTCCCGTTGTTGAATTCCTGCTGGCGAAATGCTACTATTACTGTAAGATTTCCCGCCCAAAACGGTAGATGATAGATAAGGAGGTGCTTACCATGGATGACCAAACGATCATATCTCTGCTGTGGCAGCGGTCCCAGCAAGCTCTGGATGCCCTGGCGGACCGGTTCGGTTCGGGGCTGCTGGCCATGGCGCGGAATTTCCTGCCGGACCTTCGGGATGCCGAGGAAGCCGTCAGCGACACCTACCTTGCCATATGGAACGCGATACCGCCGGCCAAACCCAACCCCTTAACACCCTATGTCTACCGCATCGGCCGAAATACCGCCCTAAAGCGGCAGCGATACCTGTCGGCCCAGAAACGCAGCAGCTACGAAGTTTCCCTGGAGGAACTGTCCGGCTGCCTGTCAGGTCCCGGTTTGGAACACCGGACTGATGCCCGGGCATTGGGTCGGGCCATCGATGCCTTCCTGAAAAACCAAACCCAGACTAGCCGGATCATTTTCCTGCGGCGGTACTGGTTCGGCGACAGCGTGAAGGACATTGCCCGCCGAATGGGGATGAAGGAAAGCGCCGTATCCGTCCGACTTCTGCGTACCAGAGAAAAACTGAAGGACTATCTCACCGAGGAGGGTTATTATGAATGATTTTTGGAACGAAGCGATGAACGAGATCAGCGACAGCCATTTGGAGGAAGCCATTTCTCCAAAGAAAAAGCGAACATTCCCCTGGATGGGCGCTGTGGCAGCTTCCCTGGCCGCCGCGGTGCTGATAGGCGCATTTCTCCCCTGGGAGCAATTACTGCCCACAGATCCGTCCCCTTCCCAAACTCTGCCCCAAATTATGAATCCCACCGACCCTATTATCACAGAGCCCTCCCAGCCGGCAACGCCGATCCTCGGCCTGCTGTCCGAGCCGGTGTACCCCGACATGCCCTCCTACCCCAGCGACCCCAACTCCGCACCGTCCTCTGTTTACGACGCCTGGAATGCCGGGCTGAAGCAGCAGTATGACCAACCCCAGGGCTATGCCGACTCTCTGGAATCTTTCTTCATCCGCTCCATCCCTCTGTTTCTGGGGGATACCACGGAAAATGCCGTCTGTTCTCCTTTGAACATTTACATGGCCCTGTCCATGCTGGCAGAGACCACCGACGGCGCCAGCCGGGCAGCGGTTCTGAATGCTTTGAACGCAAACAGCATCGAAGCTCTGCGGACCCAGGCAGGCCATGTGTGGAATGCCCACTACCGCAGCGACGGCGCATCGGATTGCCTGCTGGCCAACTCCCTGTGGCTCAACGAAGGATTCCTTTATAATAAGGATACCGTCAACACCCTGGTGGACAGCTACTATGCTTCCGTGTTCCAGGGCGACCTGGGCAGCGAATCCATGACCAATGCCCTCCGGGCCTGGCTCAGCGTCCAGACCCAGGGTCTGCTGGATCAGTATCTGGACGGTATTGAACTTTCTCCCGACGATGCCCTGGCCCTGGCCTCCACGGTGTATTTCCGGGCCAAGTGGGACAACGAATTCTGGGACAGACAAAATACCGAAGACATTTTCCACAGCCCTTCCGGAGATGTGAAGACCACCTTCATGAACCAGACGCTGACCTACGGTCCCTACTACTACGGCAAGGATTACAGTGCGGTGAAGCTGGATCTGGATGCCGCCGGAGTCTATGGCTATGCCGCCATGTGGCTGATCCTCCCCGACGAAGGCTATAATCCCCGGGACGTTCTCGAAAGCGGCTATGCTCTGGATATGATC
>JAFZGW010000060.1 GCA_017555205.1 Akkermansia sp.
AAAAAAAGCAGAAAATCACCCATGCACCCCGAAAAAGTGGCGGTGCATGGGTGGGAAGGGGAACGGTGATTACCTCGCCCCGGCTTTGCGCAGGAGTTGCTTTATTTCCTCGGTTTTGGCAGCGCGGAGGGGAGTGTAGACAGAACTAGTCGCCTTGTTCACATCCGCCTTGGCGGCAATGAGTAGCTTCACGCATTCTGTGTGGCCACTGTATGCCGCCCAGTAGAGGGGAGTGTAGCCCCAATTATCCGCCTTGTTAACATCCGCCTTGGCGGCAATGAGTTGCTTCACGCATTCCGTGCGGCCGAGGAATGCCGCCTGGTAGAGGGGAGTGTTGCCATCCTTATCCGCCTTGTTCACATCCGCCTTGGCGGCAATGAGTTGCTTCACGCATTCCTTGTGGCCTTTGAATGCCGCCTGGTAGAGGGGAGTTTCGCCATCCTTATCCGCCTTGTTCACATCCGCCCCGGCGGCAAGGAGTTGCTTCACGCATTCCGTGCGGCCCCATGATGTCGCCGTGTAGAGGGGAGTTTTGCCATCCTTATCCGCCGTGTTAACATCGGCCTCGGCGGTGAGTAGTTGGCTCAACAGTTCGCTGTTGCCCTTTTCTGCTGCCTCGAGTAAAGCTGTATTGTACTGCTCGAGGGTGTTGTTTTGCTGCTGTAGGCGGCTTTTGGCGGCTTCCTGTTCAGGCACTGCTTGCGGCTCATTTTCATCAGCCCGTTCTGTAGCTGGATTTTTCTCCGCGGCCTCGCGGAGCAGGCGCTTTATTTCCTCGGTTTTGGCAACGTGGAGGGGAGTTTCGCCATCCTTATCTGCCATGTTAACATCCGCCCCGGCGGCAAGGAGTAGCTTCACGCATTCCGTGCGGCCCCATAATGCCGCCCAGTAGAGGGGAGTTTTGCCCTCTTTATCCGCCATGTTCACATCTGCCTTGGCCTCAATGAGAAGCTTCACGCATTCCGTGCGGCCCCATAATGCCGCCCAGTAGAGGGGAGTGGAGCCAGAATTGGTCGCCTTGTTCACATCCGCCTTGGCCTCAATGAGAAGCTTCACGCATTCCTTGTGGCCACACCAAGCCGCCTCGGAGAGGGGAGTGTCGCCCTTCTTATCCGCTTTGTTGACATCGATTTTCGGCAGGTAAAGGAAGCTGCGCAGCAGGGTGGGATAATTCTTCCGACAGGCAAAATCCGGGCCTATGGTATAGCCCAATGTAAGCCAGACTGCAAGCAGAATGCCGACAACGTAGGCGGCGAATTTGAAAACGCCGGAACTTATTATACTGCTGTTATGTTTTTCTTCCGCCAGTCTGGCCTTTTCCTCGGCGGTGCGGAGAGCAGCTTCTGCCTGTCGTGCCTTTTCCTCGGCGGTGCAGCGAGCGGTTTCCGCCTGCTTGGCCTTTTCTTCGGCGGCTTGGCGAGCGGTTTCTGCTTGTTTGGCTTTTTCCTCGGCAGCGCGGAGAGCAGCTTGTGCGGCAGCGACTATCCTTTTTATGTCTTCTAGGGTACGCAGAATCTGCTGCTCTGCTTCGGCCTTTCGGCGGCGCTCTTCCTCTTGCTTACGCCTATGCTCAGCGTCGAGCTCATCCAGCCACTCCTGGGCGGATTGCCAGCGGTCGTCGATGCGTAGTGCAAGAGCTTTGTCGATAGAGGCCAGCAGCGTGGGGGAGAATTGTCCTTGCAGTTCGGGGCGTGAGGCAAGGGGGCTGTAGCAGTCATCCGGCGAGCGATCGTTGCAGTTGGGAGGGGCTTCACCGACTATCAGGTAATAACAGGTGGCACCCAGGCCGTAGAGGTCAGTC
>JAFZGW010000014.1 GCA_017555205.1 Akkermansia sp.
CTGTACAATCTGACGCAGAGGTGCGCCAGCCTTTCATTTCAAGAGCCGGTATAACATTCATTCCAACCACATATTACCACAACTCTTGGTGGTTGGCGTACCTCAGTCCGTCATTCCGCGACTTTTTTGACGCAGTGCCGTAATTGTTCAGCTGTGAACCAGCCCAGTTCGTCTGATTCATCGGATATTTTGTAATTTTCGTGTGGGGCCTGCACTAGGTAACGAACATCGTAGTGCAGGTGCTCGGGTTCACCACATTGAGGGCGCGCGGGTATGGTATGTATGTCTACGTCGTATATATCCGTCCTGAGGGGGATGAGTTCGGATATGCCGCTTTCTTCTTCCGCTTCGCGCAAAGCTACCCGCAGTACGTTTGAGTCTCCATCGGCGTGGCCACCCGGTTGTACCCAAAGTTTAAGCTTGCGGTGCAGGGTTAGCAGCGCTTTTTGGCCTGTAGGGTTCAATAGCCAGGCGGAGCCGGTGATATGGCCGGCGGTATGGCTGCGTTCAAAACAATCAGGCGTTTGCAGCACGAAATCGAGCAGGCTTCCGGCAATCTGAGCACGTTCCGGCGTGCGGGCTATGTAGTCGAGCAGTTGTTCGCAGAAGTCGCGTCGATGGTCCGAGGGAAGCTCCATGGCTTCATTTTAGCCGCCGAATTTGATATTTGCAAGCATATAAGTAAAAAAATGCGACCATGCAGAAGTCGAAGCTTGACATGACGTGCCACCTATCTATAATACTATGAAGTTACCATGGCCGTCAGATTCAGAACTCGCAAGGATATCTTCGTTTTAATTAACTCCCAGAATCGGCGCAGGCGTATTTTTGCCTGCTCGCTGGCCGGTGGTCTAGTTGTTTTCTTGGGTATTCTGTTCTGGATGGTTAATATCTTTATCGAACAGGAGCAGGAGGCTGCGTTCCTTATATACCAGCCGGAGGAGGTATCTAATGAGTCTTCCGCTCCGAAGAGAGAGATGTCCAGTAAGGTGAAACCCGTTCAGCCGAATCTGGATATCATCGTGTCCGACGCTGCATCCGATGTAGATTTCATGACCGATGTGGAGATTGATACGGCGGCTCTTGAAATGACGGGTGATACTCTTGCTGATGGTCTTGCCGGTGGTGGTGATGGCATTGGTGAGGGAGTTGGTGAGGGCGGCGGTTCCGGTCTTGGCTCGTCTGTAAAAACGGAGAATGCCTTTGAAGGTCGTTTCTGGGATTTCAAGAAAACCCCTGCGGGCGCTCCTTCCAAGTTGAAGGATGTGAAGGGCAATCGTGAGGTGCTTAATATCATGAGCCGTTTCTATAACAGTGGGTGGAATACAACAGCTTTCTCTCCCTATTGTGAGGCTAAGACCCGTCTGTTCTCTTCTTGCTTCTATTTGCCCAACTGCATGGACCAAGAGGCCTCCAATGCGTACGACCCGAAAGGGAAGATGGGGCTTAAACCCAGTCGCTGGGTTGCATTGTACCGTGCTCGTGTGCAGGCTCCCAAGAGCGGGCGTTTCCGTTTTGTTGGTGTGGGTGACTCCGTGATGGCAGTCCGTTTCGATGGCAGAAATGTGTTGGCTTGTGGTTTCCATGACCTTAAGACAGCTGAGTGGAATGGCTTGCACGTTGTTTCGAATCCGAATGCCTTGCAGGGGAAAGATGTGATTGATTATAAGTCCTGCGATTTCTGGAACGAACAGGTAGGCGGTTTTGTCGCCGGTGAGCCCTTTGACGTGAAATCCGGCGAATGGTACGAAATGCAGGTTTTGGTATCGGAAATCGGCGGTGGTAATTTCGGTTTCTGTCTGTTGATTGATGACATGGATGAAGAGGGCGGTAAGGTTTCCGAAGATGGTAAACCCGTATACCAATTGTTCCGTACGAGCTTCATTGCTCCCAAGGCGGCAGAAGTTTACGATATGATAAAGTACAAGGACATGGAGCTTGCTACTGATCCGCCATACGATGAAGATAGTTTGATTTGGCCTGCAAAACCGCTTAAAATCGGTTCTCGCGGTAAATGATATTTTTTCTGTCACGATTTGCTATTGGCAAAGGGATTATTTTGTGCTATAAAGTCGCGCGTTACTTTTAAATTGTAAAAATACCTCGCCATGCAGAAAATGAAAAATACCCGAATTTTTGTGAATGCGGGGCGTATTGTGCTCCTGTGTGCCTGTTCCTGTTTGTTGACATCTTGCAGTATGATATCCAACCTCTTGGGGTCGTTGATTTCTCTTCCTTTCCGGATTCTTGATTACGTATTACCCGGTTAATGATGAATACTGTTTGTAAACCATCCTTGCTGATTTCCATGCTGCTGAGTTTTTTGCTGGTAGCATGCCAGCAGCAATTTGTGAGCGGTGGAAGTCTGGGCTTGCGTGATTTCCCTGATGCTGTCGTTCATATTAATCAGGTTGACCCTGCGTACAGACCCTATTTTGCTCAGCAACACGGGGCAAGCTACTCGCTCAGTGATCAGAGAAAAGCTTTCTCACAAGCTCGTCAAACAGCAAAAACGCCCGTTCGCGAGTCCGCTTATCGCCCGGCCAAAGCTGCTCCGCGCAAGAAAACTGCCCGTAGTCGTGGTAGGGTAGTGTCTCGCGGTAAGAATGTTTCCCGTGGTAAATCGGTATCTGCCGGCAAAAAGAAAAAGGCTGCTACCGGCAAAAAATCGTCTGCTGCTCGTAAAAAAGCCGTTCCGAAGAAGAAGTCCGCAGCGCGTTCGGGTAAGCGCCGTAGGTAAATTGCCGATTCTGATCATCAGTTATAGTTAGTGGTATGTCTGAGAAGTCAGATTTGAAGCCGACGCCCCCTCTGGAATTAGCTAAAAAACCCCAGAATAGAGGGAACTCAGTCGCAGACCAACCCGATGTACAGGGGATTCCCAAAGTTCTGGTTTCGGCTCTCGGGTGCATGGCTGTGCTGATGTTTCTCTCGGCAGTTGGGCTGGTTATATATAATTTTTGGGATGCCCTGGGAACCGGTCACAAGTCGATGTGCTTACTCTCCATCCCGATTATGCTGTGGGGTGGTTATTATTTGCAGGCTCGTCGCGGAGTCCAATCAGCCGAGGTAGTTGCGTTTCTTTCATGCCTGAGCTGGGCCGTGGTCGTAGTGGCCGTGCAAACTTGTGTCTATAGCATGCCCCTTTGGGTTTGTGGCTTGATGTTCTTGGCCGGGTTGGCAGTTGTTCCCTGTATTCACCCGTGGCGTTCCGCTGTTGTTGCTTTGTTGGTAGGAAGTGTAGGTGAGCTGGGGATGTTGGGGCTCTCTTGCGTATCCGGGCAGGTTTCGTTTTCTGCCGGATGGTTGGGATTACTGTCCATGCTAATGCTGTGGGGACTTGCCGGTTGCTGGTGTTACCTGACCCCGCGCAGCGCTTATCACCATTACCTAATCGCGGCTCCGCTTTCCTTTACGCTGTTCCTGCTGATTTATTATGCGCTGATAATTGTCCCCCATTATCTCTTACCCTCGGGGGGTGATTTTTCCCTCAATGGTGCATTATTTTTTTGGGTAATCACGATGGTGGCAGCCGTGCCCCTTCATGTGCGTTATGCGCACCGGCAGAATCGCAGTGCTGCCACTCCGGCCTTCTTCGGCCTGTGGCTTTGTGCTATGATTGCTGTGCCCTTGGCCGTTGCTGTTAGCTTGCCTTTCCTTACAGCGCCGCTTTCTTTGCTCTCGGCGCTGGCTCTCGTGTACTACGGAGCGGTGTATAAGGCAAATCGCATCTTGCTTGCCGGTTGTTTGGTGTTCTATATCGCTGTTTTTGGCAATGTTTTCCGTTTGGGGATTCATCCTGTTGGTGCCGCCTGCGTTTTCCTTCTTCTCAGTTTCTTTACCCTGTATATAACGATGCGTCTCAATATCCGCCGCCGTACTCTTATAGAGGCTATCGGTAGGGTTCGTCGCAAGCGTAATGAGCAAAATTGATGATTTTGTATCGCCGTGCCGTTTTTTCTGGCACTGCTGACATTTTTGTTTATTTCTGTGTATTTCTTCTAATGCCTCTAAGATAAATGTGTTACATGTAAAATTGTAGCATGGGCTCAAAAATAGAATTAGAAAAAACTAACTAAATTAGAAAAAATCTAATAAAAAGTCTTGCATTGCGATAGGAATTGTGGTAAAAAGAGCGCAGCAAGAGCGGGCAGGGTCCCGGCTAAAAGAATAAAACAATAGAAAACACAGAATCATGTTAGTAGGAAAGAAAGCCCCGGAGTTCAGCGCAAGCGCAGTAGTAAACGGCGAGATTGTAGCCAATTTCAGTTTGGAACAGTACTTGGGAAGCAAGTATGTGCTACTGTTCTTTTACCCGAAAGATTTCACCTTTGTGTGCCCTACAGAGTTAATAGGATTCCAAAATGCCCTGCCGGAGTTTGAGAAGCGCAACACTGTTGTAGTTGGTTGCTCAACGGATAGCGAGTTTTGTCACTGGGCTTGGACGAATACGCCGCGCCATGAGGGCGGTATTCAGGGAGTGAGCTACCCGCTTGTGGCTGATATCAATAAAGAAGTTGCCGCTAAGTTTGATGTGCTTGCAGACGAGGGCGACCGCGTGGCATATCGAGGCCTGTTCCTGATAGATAAGGAGGGTGTAGTGCGCCACATGCTGGTCAACGACATGCCGCTGGGGCGCTCGATAGATGAAGCTATACGTATAGTCGATGCCTTGCAGCATTTCGAGCAGTTCGGCGAGGTCTGCCCCATGGGCTGGCACAAGGGTGATACTGCCATGCAAGCTACACACGAGGGCGTGTCGGGTTATCTCGCAAATAAGTAAAGCCCATTACGGAAAATCGTTCATAAGAGACAAGAGGAGAGACGGTCTCGGGAGAAATCCCGGGGCCGTTTTCCATTGATTAAAATGCCTGAACTTGCCAAAAAAGCCGGCTTCAATTTTGCTCGGCAATCAATTTTGCAGCCTGTTCAGCGCAAAAGGCGACGCAGCGTTCGCAGGGGCGAGAATCGTAGTAGGCTTGCGTGCGTTCGCCCGGGCGGGCAGATTCTACAGTATCCGCATCCAATTTCAGCAGTTCGCGGCAGGTCAGGGTGCCGAATTCTTCGGTAAAGGCAGCCGCTTGTTGGCGTACCAAGCTGAATATGGCCTCTTTGGAGTCTTGGTCACCGGTCAGATTTCCTCTGCAATAACCGGCGACCATCGTCAACCCACTGAAGGCTCCGCACATACCGCGCATGCGCCCCACACCGGCACCGAAGCCTGCGGAGAGGCGAAGCGCCAGCTCTTCGGGCAAGCCCATCGTATCCGCAAACGCGGTAAAAACGGACTGCGCGCAATTGTAACCACGGTGAAAGTAGTTCAAAGCTCTTTCTGCTGCTTGAGGAGCCGGGGAGTTGTTCATGGCTTAGTGGCGGCGGGGCTTTTTGGAGAAGCGTGAGAAGAATGGCTTGCTATCGTTGTCTTTGTCGCGGCGACTGTTTCGTTCGCGGCGTTCGTTTTTATTCGAGCCGCGGCGTTCTGCTCGCTCAAACCTATTACCAAATTCTTGTTTGCCGGGGTAGGAGGAGCCGCCGGAGCGCCGGTCGCGTACATTGTAGTTGCTGCGTCCCTCGAACTCAGACTTTTTGTCTTCTCGCACGTTGACTTCGTAGCCGCAAATGGAGCAGGTGCCGAGGCGTTCCAGAAGCTGCGGTACCATCTCGGGCGATACATCAACGAGAGTGTGTTTCTGGAAAATGCGAATATCGCCTACGCTGCCCTTGGGGGCACCGCCTTCGTTGTAAAAGAGCCCGGCAATATCTTTGGGGCGTAGGCCGATGAACTTACCGCCGTTCATGAACAATGTTGTGCTTTGCTGCAGGCTGCTCCAGTCATTGCCTTTTTCGGTAGCCGTCTGTTGGTTTGCATCATTGTTGTCGCGTTTGCTGTAGCGGCTCGGGCGGTCTTCCGGTATGGCCTGCAATTCACAGCTCCCTTTGGATATAAGCAGATTAAACATGCCAGCCATCAGCTGTTCGTAGGGCATGTCAATATCGCGCAACTCATCGGGCATGTCAGTGGCTTTGGCTGCCTGTTCCAATATATCATCCACCAGCGCTTCCCGGCGAGCTTCTTCTACCTGAACGGCTGTCATGACTTTCTCTCGCTGCATGCGAGTGCCGATAAAGCGCTCAATGCGGGCAAGAAGTGAGAAATCGCGGCGCCCTATAAAGGTGACAGCCTTGCCCTTGCGGCCGGCGCGCGCCGTGCGGCCTATGCGGTGTACATAATCCTCCGGGTCACGGGGCAGTTCAAAGTTTACCACAATGTCTACATCATCTATATCAAGCCCGCGTGCTGCAATATCTGTGGCTACCAGCACATTGAGGTTACCTCGGCGGAAGGAATCCATCACTCGCTCGCGCAGGTTCTGGGGCATGTCTCCGTGCAGACGATCAACCGAGTAGCCGCGTGCCAACAGGCCGTCTACCACGTCATCCACAACTCGTTTTGTATTGGCAAAGACCAGGCCGCGTTTCATTCTGCCCATTTCAATCAGGCGGCTGAGCACTTCGATTCGGGAGCTGAACACCACTTCGTATACACTTTGTTCGCAGGTCGGCACGGTGAGTACCGGGCGCTCGATGGTGATTTCCTTCGGGTTTTCAGAAAGGCGATTAATAAGGTCACGGATAGCCGGCGACATGGTGGCTGAGAAGAAGAGAGTCTGGCGTTGCTTAGGAAGCAGAGCCACAACTCGGTCGATGTCTTCCATAAATCCCATATCGAGCATTTCATCGGCCTCATCGAGTATGAGGGTGCTGATATTTTCCGTGGGCAATTCGCCTTGCTCCATCAAGTCAATCACGCGGCCGGGGGTGCCGACCACAAACTGAACCCCGCGGCGAAGGGCAGATAATTGGGGGGCAAACGAGGCTCCGCCGTAAATCGGTACGGCCGATACACCATCAAGGAACAGTGCCAGCTTGTCCACTTCGCGGCATATTTGTACAGCCAGTTCGCGTGTGGGGGCTAAGCACAGAACTTGCACACTACGCAGGTTCGGATCTATGTTTTCCAGTGCAGGTATTGAAAATGCGAGCGTTTTGCCCGAACCGGTGTGCGACAATCCCACAATATCATGCCCCTCGAGTGCCGTGGGGATGGCTTGTGCTTGAATGGGGGAGGGGGTCTCGAAGCCGAGTACTTCGATAGCTTCTAATATTTCCGGGCAAATTCCGAGTTCAGAGAAAGACATAGACGCGGGCAAGAATGCCCGAATATTACGCAATTGTAAAGCACTTTTTTTGCCAGTTAAGCTAAATAATGGTACCTAGGGTCATTCCGTAGCCGGATTTTCGTAGGCTTGCACTTTATAATGGCGCCGAAGAAGCGTTTCCGTTTGTGCGCCGTCGGTACCATTGGGGGAGAACTGCAATTCAAAGCTCACATTGAAGTACTGGTGCGAACTGCCGGCTTTGATGGCAAAGAAGGGGGCTCCGTGCGGAAAATTGCCGACGGGCGATGATTGGAAATTTTCGATGAGCCAGTCACTGACATCGCCCGGGATGTCGTGGCGGAATACTTCATTCGGATTCGATGAGTAGCGCGCGGGGAATGAGAAAAGGCGCAGCATGTTTTCCTCCGAATCTCGAATTGCCAGCAACATGGTACCGGCTCGGCCGGTGTTAGCATATACCTCCGCCTGGTATACCCCGTACTGGTTGTTCGGTTCTATCAGGTGTAATTCCGGTATAGAGCCCAAGCGCTTACCCTTTCCCTTGCACATGCGCTCCAAAGTTTCCATAGTTGGCCTTTCTGCCAATTTTTGCATACGACTGTCGATTGCTGCTATGGCTGCGTTTATGGCTTTTCGCGCAGTTTCCCGGTGTTTTGTGCCACGCCAGGCAAGAAGAAGGTAGTGTTTGCCGGAGAGTTCGAGTGCGATATCGGGCTGTTCTTCCTTGTCTGTTGGGGGATTTGGGAAATCATCGCCCGGCTTTACCGGGATGAATCCGCTCGGCATGGCTTCACCCTCGGCTATGGTACGGAAAGTAGCATGTACTGTACCGGGAATCCCCCCGCGCGCCGGCGGCACCAGTACCACATGACCGGGTTTTGTATAAAAGATGTCGCTCTTGTCGGCGTATGCCCAGCGGGGGGCTTGTTCCAAATAGGTTGCCAACAGCTCTTCGTGCTCGCTTTCCAGTAGCTGTAAATTGGGAATCGACTCCAACTTACTGCCGTCGAATGGTTCCGGGTCAATGGCTATGACCAGTGCGGAGGGGCTCGTCAGGTTTTCGTTTGGCAGGTGTACGGTGTCGGTTGGCTGAATCGGTCGCTCTGCATTATATTCGTAGGGCGGGGGCGGATCTGCCTTGATAGCCATTTCGGTAAAAATATAACCGCTTATCAGCCAAATCATACACCAGTTCAAGAAGGTGATGAGGGCTCGCATATTACGCAGCTTCAGCAGCAGGTAGGTGCAGCTCGCCAGTAGCACGAAAACGGAGCATGCTACCGCAGTGGCTATAATCTGCCCGGCATGGCCTGCAATGACGGGGGGCATGAGCTGCTCCTCCGGTTGCAGCCATAGTATAGGTTCACAGGCAAGCAGAACCGCCGCGGCGCAGAGTATATGCCACACCACACACGCTGTGCCCAGTTTTCCGATGTTGAGGCGTTTGCTCATCTATCCTCTGTATTTCTGGCGGCAAAGATAGCCGGGTTTGCAAGTATGTAGCGCGCCATGACTATGCGTGGGGAGGGCGGGGGTTGTTCAATGTATTTATGGTATGCCGCCTGAATAAGATAGGGATCGGTGGTCAGTTCTCCATCCACAATGAGCATAGCAACGATGTCGGCATGCTGCTTCAGCTGCATGTCATTGAATGCCTGAATGGCGCGTTGTGCTGTATCCGTGGTCAGGTTAGAGATGTTGCCGCTGTTCAGTGCGGCATCCGTCATTGCGCATTCGTAGATATGGCGTTGCTCCGGGGTTAGGCTCTCCGGGGTGGTGGCTCCGTTTGCCGTATAGCGCTCCATGAGTTCCTGCGGGGTGGGCGTGGGTAAACCTTCGCGCTTGAGCAGAAGTTTATATGCGCGATAGGCCAATTCGGCCTCGTGCCCATTGGCGTACTTGTGAATAAGCGGTAGAATATTGTCACCTTCGCGCCGCTCAAGCATTTCGAGCAATATCCCCATAGGCGCTGCCGCGAAACAGTCAATCATTTCATCCGGAGATGTGGGCAGCATGGTATCCAGCTTTTCCAGAGCCTGTTTCAGGTAGGTGGGTTCAACATCCCAGTGTAACAGGTTGAGGGCCTCCAATACCTGTGCCGGGCGCTCTTCCAACAGGTGCTCCCCATGGCTCCAGTAGTGCAGGTTTTGTACAAAATGGCGTGCTTTTTCTTCATCCGCCAAGCGCATGAAGGCAAGCAGGTCACATACATCGCTGTAGGAGAAGCTCCGCGTGCTGTCGATGGATATCATTTCGCTGAGTCGCTTCTCGGCTCGCTCATAAGCAGGTGCACAGTACTTGCGTATAAGGTAAAGGCGGCACGCATTGTGTTTGGTGAGTCTTGCCTGCTCGGTGCGTTTGCGAATGTAGCGATAAAAGGAAATGGAATCGTGGGGAATTTTTACAGCGAGCTCTTTGCCTATAAGCCCCTGTTTTTTGAGCTTGTCAATGAGTTCAGGCTTGCTTTGGAGGTAGAAGGCAGCATTGCAACCCTTGTCATTTTCCATAATCAAACTTGCTCCGTGCTTGAGCATGAGTTCGATGGCCGTATCCAATGCCTGCGCGAAATGGGGATCGGTAGTGTAGCGATAATCCATTTCGAGCGGGCGGCAGAGGTAAAGTAAAGGGGTGTTTCCTTCACTGTCACGCTCTTGTACATCCGCCCCGGAACTGATGAGTTGCTGCATGTCGTGCAGGGTGCTGTTGCCGTTGAATTCGGCGGCTTTTGACAGCAGGGAATCCGGCTGCGGTGCCGATTCCGTTTGTTGGGGGGCGGCGGTGTCTTGCGCGCACAGAGAGGCAGTGCTTAGCAGCAGAGCTGTTATTAAGTTACGCATGGAAGAGGTCAGGATTTATTGACATCGGAAATTTGAATATCCGCTTTGTTGTTCAGCATATAGCGAGCAATGGCGATTTCGAGCTGATAGGCCCAGATGTTGCGCGTGGACATAATTTCATCGAGTACCTCCGGGTTACTGAGGTTATCTGCAATTCGGCGATAGATGTTTGCCACCTCGGGCAGTCCCAATTCTTGCACGGCTGAGACGAAGGATTCCAGCTTTTCCGGCGACATCTCACCGTACCAGAGTTCCTCAATCGAGGTGAGCAGTAGGGCTTTCTGCAGAACCGGTGTATCTGCACTGCGGCCGTGGGCTGCCAACCAAGCTGCCACGCCTCCGTCACTTGCATCCGGCAGTTTTTCTTTGTAAAGACGAGCTCCCCACGCGCCGGCTTGAATGGCGAGCGACGGGTCATTGCAGAGCGTGTCAATCAGCTCATCACTATCGGGGCAGCGCCCTATTAATTCGACCAGAATAGCTGCATTTTCGTGAGCCCCATTAGCGTTGCTGCTGCGTGCGGCTTGCAGTAGCTGCTCTTTCGGCAGTATGATGGAGGGCACATCTTGCAATGCATAGAGCAGGGCGGTTGTGGTGTGGTTGTGCGGCTTCATGGCATCCGCATTTTTCCACAGGTGCATGTTTGCCACAAGCTCCGTAGTGCGGGCGGCGTCCACCTGCGCCAGTAGTACGATTGCGCAGCGCAGGGCATCTGCGT
Source organism: Akkermansia sp. (assembly GCA_017555205.1). Taxonomy (GTDB): domain Bacteria; phylum Verrucomicrobiota; class Verrucomicrobiia; order Verrucomicrobiales; family Akkermansiaceae; genus Akkermansia. The sequence goes on from JAFZGW010000014.1 coordinate 10,737, forward strand.
AGAACTCCTGCTGCTCTTGTTGTGCCGTGGTGGTATTGAGTAGAGCGGCGATTGTGTTGTAATGCGGCGCTATGGCCTCCGCCGCGGGTGCCAGCATGGCCGCGCGGCAGACATCTGCTGCAAGATTTTCGCCATCGCGAATTTCGATACCCGGGGTGGAAAACTCAAAACCTTTCTCCTGCAATGTTTTGAGTAGTGTGGGGTTCATTGCCAGCAGGTCATAGGCGCAGAAACCGGGGTAATCCGGGTCTTTGTCCGCCCGTGCGTAGGGGCTGGCACCTTGCTGCAGCAGGTAGACCATGAGCTCGACGGCGGCGTCTTCCATGCCGCTTTCCTGTAGAGTGCTCATACCGGCGGCCAGGCAGAAGAGCGCCGTGCGACCGCATTCATCCGTTGCATCTACCGGGACTCCCGATTGTAGCAGGTAGCGGGCACATGCTGCATGCTCTCCGCTGAAGTATCCGCCGCTCATTCGTGCTACAATTGTCAGTAGCGGGTAATCCTCGGCGGTTAGGCCTCCCTTTTCCTCCATCAGGCGAGTGAGGGTACTGAGCCAACCTCGGTAGGCAGCCTCTTGCAGCTCATTGCCGGTACGGGGGGCACCGATATCGAGTAGGTGGGCATAGACTCCTTCATGCGCACAAGTCAGGCAAGCGTTGTAGGCCAAGCTTGTTTCTGCTGTGCCGGGTGTGCGTAAGTCGGCACCGGCGGCTACCAGCACATCTATGAGCTTGTTAATTTCTTCCGCTGTGACTTGTGGGGCGTAGTCTGTTGCCAAGGCAAAGAGCAGGGGCGTCTCCGCCGGGCTGTCGTCTACCAGCGTGGCGGCATTCGGAGCAGCGCCATCCTGTAGCAGACAGCGAGCTAACTCTGCCTTCTTGAGCATACATGCCACGTGCAGTATGCTATACTTGTGTGTGGCTGAGGTATAGGTGGGATCTGCATGCTGAATAAAGTGCTGCACCACCTCTTGCAGTTCATCCGGTGCGTACTCCGCCATCCAGTCGGCTGTGGCGAGCGTATCCAGCTCGCCTCGCAATGCCATGAACTGCCCGGCTGCTTCCGGTGTGGCACTACCCTTCATGTTCCCGCCGTCGCAGTCGCTCAGCAGTATTCCCGCAGTCAGTACCAATGCAATTTTACAGCATGCTCTCCTCATGCCCCTATATTACCACAATCTCTCCGACTTCTCAAGCCGTAAATTGCGCAGAGCTCAGCAAGTGCACATGTGTCCCAAAGATTTTTTCTGAGAGACGCAAGTGCCGATAAATCCTAGGCTTTCCGGATAGAGGCTTTTTCGAAGCCCCCCCTGTACTCAGATTTGAGCAATTTTCGGTGGAGAATGCGCCTTATCTACCTGCTGA
>JAFZGW010000061.1 GCA_017555205.1 Akkermansia sp.
AGCGTCTGTAACAGCAGCTAACGGATTTACACGCCATGACGTCTTCCACACAAAACAACAACAAAAAAAATACCCGCTTTTTCAAATATAGTGCCATTTTCGGTGGTCTTCTGCTTGCAAGCTGGCTTACATTGGGCTATAACAAGGGACCGGAATTTGCTGCTAAGAAAAATTATCCCACCCTGCTGCGCAGCTTCCTTTACCTGCCCGGGGTGGATGTCACCAAGGCGGATGATTGGGGGGGCGAAACTCCCCTCTACTGGGCGGCATTCAAAGGCCACACGGAATGCGTGAAGCTTCTCATTGAGGCCAAGGCGGATGTTAACAAGGCGAATGAGTATGGCTACACTCCCCTCTACTGGGCGGCATTATTGGGCCACACGGAATGCGTCAAGCTACTCATTGACGCCGGGGCGGATGTCAATAAGAAGGTGAATAATTGGGGCCACACTCCCCTCCACGTTGCCAAAACCGAGGAAATAAAGCGCCTACTCCGCGAGGCCGCGGAGAAAAAGCCAGCTACAGAACAGGCTGATGAAAATGAGCCGCAAGCAGTGCCTGAACAGGAAACCGCCAAAAGCCGCCTACAGCAGCAAAACATCACCCCCGAGAAGTACAATACACCTTTACTCGAGGCAGCAGAAAAGGGCAACAGCGAACTGATGAGCCGACTACTCACCACCGGGACAGATGTTAACAAGGCGGATAAGGATGGCCAAACTCCCCTCTACTGGGCAGCATACAAAGGCCACACGGAATGCGTCAAGCTACTCATTGACGCCGGGGCGGATATTAACATGGCGAATAAGTATGGCTGGACTCCCCTCCGCGAGGCGGCATACAATGGCCGCACGGAATGCGTGAAGCAACTCATTGCCGCCGGGGCGGATGTTAACAAGGCGAATTGGCATGGCCAAACTCCCCTCTACTTGGCGGCAACCGGAGGCCACAAGGAATGTGTGGAGCAACTCATTGACGCCGGGGCGGATGTAAACATGGCGGATAAGGAGGGCAAAACTCCCCTCTACTTGGCGGCATTATGGGGCCACACGGAATGCGTGAAGCAACTCACTGCCGCCAAGGCGGATGTGAACAAGGCGACTAATTGGGGCTCCACTCCCCTCTACATTGCGGCATCCGGAGGCCACACGGAATGCGTCAAGCTACTCATTGACGCCGGGGCGGATGTCAACAAGGAGGATAAGTATGGCTCCACTCCCCTCCGCGCTGCCAAAACCGAGGAAATAAAGCAACTCCTGCGCAAAGCCGGGGCGAGGTAATCACCGTTCCCCTTCCCACCCATGCACCGCCACTTTTTCGGGGTGCATGGGTGATTTTCTGCTTTTTTTATAGAACAAAGTTGCTAGAATAAGCGTCTGTAACAGCAGCTAACGGATTTACACGCCATGACGTCTTCCACACAAAACAACAACAAAAAAAATACCCGCTTTTTCAAATATAGTGCCATTTTCGGTGGTCTTCTGCTTGCAAGCTGGCTTACATTGGGCTAT
>JAFZGW010000015.1 GCA_017555205.1 Akkermansia sp.
ATGTACAGTACCCATGGAAGGTGTTTTTTTTTGAGCAACACCAGCATACGTTTTGCTGGTGAAAAAATCAACCTTCCATTTTCTTTGCCCTGATTTTTGCTGTTTTGCTATCCTTTCAGAAAATCTTTGGGACACATGTGCGGCAATTCCGGCACTGCCACCCCATGGGCATATTCCCGTGTCATTTGTTAATTCCGAGTTGACTTGCTGCGGCAAGTTCTGTAGCATGAGCAGCATGAGATTTGCGACAAAAGTTGTTATCGCCACCTTGTTAAGCACCTCGCAGCTGTGGGCAGCTCCCTCGGCACCGGTGCACACCGCCCCGGCCATTATACCGCAACCGCTGCAGCTGCAAGTGAGCACCGGGCAAGCAGGATTCAGCCTGACTGAGGGAATAAAGGTGCACTACAGCGTGAGTCGCAGTGAGATAGGGCGTGCCGCCGTGCGCGCCCTGATGGCAGCCGGTCTGCCCGTGCTGCCCGAGGAAAACACAGGCGAGCTCACCGTTCAACTCGTGGAGCACGAAAACCCCGAGTGGCACCGAATCTGCGTAACCCCGGAGCACATCTCCCTGCAAATCGCCGACGAACAAGCCCTGCACTCCGCCGCCCAAACCCTGGCACAAAGCATGACCCAGGCAGCGGACTCCACACCGGCGCTGCCCGCCATGCTGGTGGAAGACGCTCCCCTGCTGCCCTACCGCGGTCTCATGCTCGACCCCTGCCGCCACCCGCAAACCGTGGACGAAACCTGCAAAATGCTGCAAATCATGGCGCGCTACAAGCTCAACCGCCTGCACTGGCACTTGGCGGACGACCAAGGCTGGCGAATCGAAATTAAGAGCTACCCCCGACTCACCGAAGTGGGCTCCCACCGCAGCGAAACACCCACCCTCGCCAACCATGAGCAAGGAGACGGCACCCCCACCACCCCCTTCTATTTCACGCAAGATGAAGTGCGCCACGTCGTAGCCTACGCCAACAGCCTGGGCATAACCGTCATACCCGAAATCGAAGTTCCCGGCCACTCCAGTGCCGCCATCGCCGCCTACCCCGAGCTGGGGAACTCCGACATCCCCGGCTACGCCCCGCGAGTTGCCACCACTTGGGGAGTACTGCCCTACACCTACTCACCCAAGCCTGCCACCATGCAGTTCCTCAGCAGCGTGTTTGCCGAAATATGCGAGCTCTTCCCCCGCGCCGAGTTCATCCACATCGGGGGCGATGAAGCCCCCCGCGACCAATGGCAGAAAAGCGCGTACGCGCGCGATTTCATGCAGCAGAACAACCTGCGCCACACCGGGCAAGTGCAGCACTGGTTCACCCACCGCATGGCTGAGCTCATGGCCACCCACGGCCGCCGCATCGTCGGCTGGGACGAAATCATAGACGACGGGGCCGTACCGGCGGATGCCGTAGTGATGTATTGGCGCTCATGGGTGCGCCCCTGCTCCCTGCGCCGCGCCCTCCGCGCCGGGCACGACGTCATCCAATCCCCCGACTCACACTTCTACTTCAACTTCTGCCAAGGCAAATTACCCGCCGACCCGCGCTACAAACCGCACGGCAGCCTGAGCGCACAGCAAGACTGGCGCCACGTCTACAGCTACAACCCCATACCCGCAAACATCACCCCCGAACAGCGCCGCCACCTCATCGGCCTGCAGGCTAACTGCTGGAGCGAAAGCATCGCCAACGGTCACAAGCTCGAGTACCAATGCGTGCCCCGTATCTGCGCCCTCGCAGAGGTCGCATGGCGCCCCGCAGAACTCAGAAATGCAGACGAGTTCCTGCAGCGCATCATTGCCCATTACCCCTGGTTCGACGCCCAACAAATCAACTACCGCCGCGAAGACGGCTCCCCGGCCAGGTAAAAATACAGGGCTAAGCAAGTAGCGCCCTCATGCCGCTCATTTCCCCCGCTGAAATTTTCTTTCAACTTGCAGCGGGGGATATTTCGTGTTATACTGCCGCTCAGCTGAATGTGCGCGCGATATAAATCAGGCTCGAATAGCACCCCGAACAAGCAAAGACGAGGTGGCGATTCGTCGTATACTCAGGCACCACCACGGCGGCGAGTGCCTGCGGGGCAGTATACCGATGCGGATTCGCCCGGTGAGCCGCAGGAGCCGGTGCAGCGGCAGTCGGCACCGTTGCATGTGAATATGCCGCCGACAGAGCGCCGCAGTGCCGGCAGCCCGCCGCCGTTGCCGGGCTATGTGGGAAATGACGACCCATTGGCCACACCGCCGGGGCCGGATGGCCGCCGCGTGCTGCACAGTGATCAGCGAGATCCGGCCAGCGCCTTCGGCACACCGGGGCCGCCCCGCGAATACCGCCGCAGCCGCCCCACTGCCACACCGCCCCCTACCGACATGGCCAACCCATGGTCCGACCTGAAAGACCCACCCAAGAAGGGCACGAGTTTTTGGCAAGGGGTACTCATCTGGCTGTTTTTCCCATTCCGCATGATTGCCTATATCACGCGCAAATTGCCGCGTGTTATCCGCTTTGTGGTTCGGCTTTGCATCAGCACGGCTTTTGTGGGCAGCATATTTGCGCTGTTCTTGGTACTTTTTTACGCCATCAAATCCGGGCGCTACGACCTGACCCAAGTCATGCGCATGCCGGAGCGCACCATCGTGCTGGACCGCAAGGGCAACGAAATCGGCACCCTGCATGGCGAGAATCGCCGCAGCATAGCAAGCTTGGAGGAGGAGGTACCGCAGTACTTTATCGATGCTCTCATCATGCAGGAGGACCGCTCCTTCTGGGAGCACGGCGGTATAGACCCTCGCGGTATGCTGCGTGCGGTGGCTCAGGTGTTCAAACACGGGCGCACCACTCAGGGTGGTTCCACCCTTACCATGCAGCTGGCCAAAAATACTTACAACCACCGCAAGCGCAACTTCGATGCCAAGCTTACCGAAATGGCACTCGCCCGCCGTATAGAGGCTACCTACGATAAGAAAACGATTCTGACCTGCTACATCAACCGCGTGTTCTGGGGGCACACTTTCTTGGGACTCAAACAGGCAGCAAACGGTTATTTCTGCAAGGAGCCGCGCGACCTCAGCATTGGCGAGGCCGCCATGCTGGCCGGTATTGTGTGCAGCCCGAATGAATTTTCCCCTTACCGCAGTCTGTCGTCGGCCACGATTCAGCGCGACAAGGTGCTCAAGCTGCTGGTAGAGCACGATAAAATAACCCGCGCACAGTACGAGGCCGCTATTGCGGAGAAGATTTCGCCCCGCAAGCCCGAACGCCGTGGTATAGACAACTACGCGCTCGACCTCATTCGCAGCGAGGTGGACCACATACTCGAAATGCTCGATACACGCGAGGAGCGCCTGAAGGAGGAGGCGGTCTTCTCCGGCGGTCTGGTGGTACGCACCACGCTCGATGTTGACCTGCAAGATGCCGTGATGCGTGAAATCGACACGCGCCTGGTCAGCATGCTCGAAAAGCGCCGTGGCTACGCTCACCAAACCCGCGCCCAATATCAGGCCATGGTGAAAAACCTGAAACCCGGCGCCGTGCGCCCGGCCCCCAAGTATGTGCAGGCGGCCTGTGTAATGATAGACAACGCTACGGGTGCCCTGCTCTCGGTGGTGGGCGGCCGAGACAGCACGGAATCCCCCCTGAACCGCGCGCTCCAAAGCCGTCGCCAAGTAGGCTCGCTCTTCAAACCCATCGTCTATTCTACCTATTTTGAGCGCGGCGGCAGCCCGAACAGCATGATATCCGACGCCCGCCTGCAGCCCGGCGAAATCCCCGGCGCCAAGCGCTGGAGCCCCCGCAACTCAGATGGCCGATTCACCGGCAATCACCCTGCCGGCTGGGGCTTGCTGAAGAGCCGCAACACTATGTCGGTACGCGTGGGCGCCCGCGCCGGCCTGCAAAACGTCATCAATACCGCCCTCATGTCCGGCTTCCCCACCCCGCCGCGCAAGCCCGGCCCCACTATCTACTTGGGCACTTGGGAAGCCAGCCCGCTGGAGGTCGCCGGAGCCTATACCGCCTTTGCCAACGGCGGCGTGCGCCCCACTCCCTATATCATTGAGAGCGTAACGGACTCCGAAGGTCGGTTGATATGGCACAACCCGCAATCCGCCCGCCGCATCTACAGCCAGCAAACCGCCATTGCCACCTCAGACATCCTGCAGAAAATCACGAAACCCGGTGGCACAGCCGGCAGCATGCAGCGCTTGGGGTTCAAGGCTCCCGCAGGCGGCAAAACCGGCACGACAAACGCCTATCGCAATGCGTGGTTCTGCGGCTTTACCTCCGATATCACCGCCGCCATCTGGGTGGGATTTGACCGCCCTGCCACCATAGCAGACAAAGCTTACGGTGGAACACTGGCTCTGCCTATTTGGGTGGGGGCCATGCAGCAGGCGGAAAAACTGGGCTACCACATGGGGCCCATTCGCAAGCACGCTGCCGGCATGCGCAGCAAGGGCATGCGCCTGTGCCGCGAAAGCGGCGGCCTAGCTCACTCCGGCTGCGAATACAAGCGCACAGCCTACACCGAAACTATGGCCGATTTCAACAAGCCTCGTGCCTTCTGCACCAAGCACAGCGCCATGCAGGCCGCAGGGGCAAATGATGACCTTGCCGAAGACCCCGACGATACCGAACTGCAGGAGGACGATATAGCTGTCGACCCCGAGACGGAAACCCCGCTCTTCACCGATGACGACGTAGCGGAGGAAATCTGACCGAGCCGCTCCCCCCCGCGCCGGGATACGCTTTTTGATAAACGAAAAACCGCCACCCACCGGAATGGGCAGCGGTTTTTCTTAAAATCAGCTGTGCGCCGAAATTACTTGCGACGACGACGAGCGGCAAGGCCGGCAAGGGCCAGTAGGCTCAGCGTAGCAGTGGTCGGCTCGGGGATTGCAGCACCAAGCTTCTCAACAGCAGCGGCAGCGAAAGCAGCGTTGGTGTTAACGATAGCATCACCCTCCCAACCGGGGGCAAACTGAAGAGCCTCGATGTAGCCGGCGTTAGCATAGATGCTGGTCACGCTGGTGTTGCTGGAGGACTTGAGGCCGCTAGCGTCTAAGAGCTTAGCTGTGTCAGACCACACCTGAACACCGGAACCGTAGGTCTCCACGAAGGTCAGGGTAAGGCACTTGTCGCCATCAGCTGTGGTGAATACGCCGGAGTCAGCGAGCAGAGCGTCGTAGGCAACGGCATCGCCCCATGCAGCCCCCTGCCATGCACCACGCAAACCGGTAGTGGTTACACACAGACCGATGTCACCGGCCATGTCCATGTTCAGAATCAGGGTATCGGAGGTCACAGCCATGGCCTCCGTCAGGTTCAGGGTGAAGCTGATGTTGGTCTGAATCTTGCCACCGCCATCAGTTTCGTTGAGAACGGAGCCTTCAACCTCAGCGTTATCAGTGAAAAGGCCGGTAGTGGCGTCGTACAGGTAATCACCGGAGGTCACGGAGGTGGTGAGGTCCCACACCTGAGTGTCGGCCATAGCTACACCGGCCAGTGCCATAAGGGCTACGATTGTCTTTTTCATATTATTTGTATTGTTTTCAGTATTTTTAACAGTTCGGCCAGGGCGTTCATTCCCACGCGCGACGGGATGCTGAATTACCCGCACCAAAACCGATTGCTCGCAATATACAAAATTCCGAGTGACCTTGCAAGCCGAAAATTCGGAATTTACAAAAAAAGGTCTATAACAAATCCCCCCATAGAAAACAGGCTTTCCTATCCTTAACAGATTAATGAAGGACAACTTACAAAAACGACAGCATCCCCCGCACCGATAACAAATTTACTTTTTATCCGCCCCGCCGAGTAGCAGCAAAGTGATTTCCGGCGGGCAGAAAATACGCACCGGGAAGGAGCTACTGCCTGTACCGCGGGAAACGTAAATTTGCTGTCCGGGCACCTTACCCCGGTGCATGCCACCACGCAGCATGCTACCGGTCCAAGAATCGACTCCCGAAACCGGGTGACCGCCGGGGTAACAAATCATGCCGCCGTGTGTATGACCGCAAACCACGAGAGCACCGTGCAAAGGCTGATTCATGAAATGCCAAGGAGTGTGACTGGCGACCAACAAAGGCTGGTCGGCAGGCAGCGCCTTTGCCGAAAAGCGCTTACGCTGCGACCCGACTGGCTCAAGCTCGTGCCGATAGCTGAACCCACGCAGCAGCGCACGGCACCCATTGGCAAAGTTTAGCTGAGCGTCTGCCGACTCTATAGCAGTAAAACCCTGAGCCTTGAAATGGCGGTTTACCTCGATGGCGCGCTTGAGTCGGTCATGATTTCCCCGCACATAATACACCGGGCATTGCTGGCGTAGGGGTGCCAGACGGCGGGCGAGCTCATCCATAGGCATGTTGAGAGCAGCATCCGCCCCCTTATGGTAATCCCCCAGCAAAATGACAGCCTCCGGCTGCAGAGCGATGGCAGTGCGCACCTGCTCATCCACCCAATCGCCATCCCCCCGCGCGGCGTGCAAATCCGCCAGCAGCACCACACGCGCCGGTGCCACCGCAGCCGGCCAGCCCGGCAAAGCCACGGCGACCTCCTCCACCCGCAAGTCGCGCTGGTCCCCCAGCAAAGCATACAGCACACAACCGGCTGCACTCACCAGAGCAGCACTCATAACCCAAGCACGCGTGAACTTCAGCTTCAACACAAACTCAGTTAAGCTCTACCGAAATCGGGCAGTGATCCGAACCGGTTACATCGGCATGAATCCGCGCCGCTTGTACACGCGGCAGCAGCGGCTCGCTCACGCAGAAATAGTCTATACGCCACCCCACGTTCCGAGCACGGGCGCCACCACGGAAACTCCACCACGTGTAAGCATCTCGCGCGTCCGGGTGCAGGCGGCGGAAGGTATCCGCAAAACCGGCCCCGAGCAAGGCGCTGAAACCGGCGCGCTCTTCATCCGAAAAGCCGGCACTGAAATGGTTTGTAGCCGGGCGAGCGAGGTCAATCTCCTCGTGCGCCACGTTGAGGTCGCCGCAAATGACCACGGGCTTCTTCTCCGCCAGCGTGCTTACATAGGCGCGGAAAGCGCAGTCCCACTCTTGGCGGTAAGGCAGGCGGGCAAGTTCATTCTGCGAATTCGGTGTATAGCAATTCACCAAATAAAAATCCGCGAATTCCATGGTAGCCACGCGGCCTTCGGTATCATGCTCCGGCACGCCGATACCCGTGCTCGTGCTCAACGGCTCCACGCGCGAGAGAATGAGCACCCCCGAATAACCCGGGCGCTGGGCGGGGTTCCACAGCGCATACGGCCAACTGGCCAGCCACAAATCAGCCACCTGCTCCGGGCGCGCTTTAATCTCTTGCAGGCAAAGCACATCGGGTGCCAGCGCATCCATCTTCTCCGCAAGCCCCTTTCCCAAGGTCGCTCGCAAACCATTCACGTTCCAACTTATCAGTTTCATCTTACCAAGCATACTACCCTACTTCGCCACCACCTGTCAAAAGTTTTTTGCGACACCTGCCACCCATTATTATGCCATGTCGCGCACGCGCACGTAATCCCACCCTATTTTGCCCGAATTTTCAAAAAAATTAATAAAAAAATGCAAAAAAATCAATTTTACACTTGCCAAACCCCATGATATCGTGTATACTGCCCCCGCACTCCTGAGGTGCAACATTCCAACGGCAGGGTAGCTCAGTGGTAGAGCAGAGGACTCATAAGCCTTTGGTCGGGTGTTCAAATCACCTCCCTGCTATTTAAAAAACCTCCGATACGCAAGTGTCGGAGGTTTTTGCTTGTGGCTGAATACAACATTTGCTACAATGAATCCCCAATCTTTTCGCATATATGGCTGATGAACTGACACCCACAGACTTTCCGCAAGGAGAGCTCCTTTTCTACACTTCCAAAGATGGTAAGGTGAAGATGGAGATTCGTGTAGAGGACGAAACCATCTGGATGTCGCAGCAGATGATGGCTGAACTTTTCCAAACTTCTAAACAGAATGTAGCAAAACATTTGAAGCGCATTTTTGAACAAGGAGAGCTGCAAGAAGAATCAGTTGTCAACCAATGGTTGACAACTGCGGCTGATGGCAAGAATTATTCTGTGACTTATTATAATCTGGATGCCATTATCTCTGTAGGCTATCGAGTCAATAGTATACGCGGCACCCAATTCCGCATCTGGGCCACGCAGCAGCTGAGCTGATTATGCTCCGGGCTGACTCAACCGAGCCCAACATGGGACTTACCTCATGGCAACGGGAGCGTGTGTTATCCTCGGATGTTGCTACTGCCAAAAATTATCTGAACGAACAGGAGATAGAATCCTTCAACCGCCTCACCTCCATGTGCCTCGATTTCGTGGAAGACCAGGCCAAGCAACGCAGGCAGGTATTTATGAAGGATTGGGAAAAGGCCATCGATGGCTTGCTTACGCTGACCGGTCGGAATGTATTGCAAGGGAAAGGCTCCCGCTCTATGTCTGAAGCGCGAGAGTACGCGCAGGAACAGTACAGGCTTTTCAGTATTCGCAGACGCGAAGCAGCTGAACACACCGCCGAAATCGAGTTACAGAACGCCCTTGTAGCAGAAGTTGCCCAGCTGACTAAAGAAAAGAGAAAGTAACGATAACACCGCAATGTAGGTTCGTGTATGTAATATTAAGCGCTGCGTCAGAAATTCGAAGAAGCTATAAAAATAAGGGATGAGTACGATAAAGTATACTTCGATGGTGGAGATGCAGTGCATAAGGAACAAATAACGGCTTTAAATAATGGATTGGCGAAATGCCGTGATTATGATGATTGTATCAGGAAGTTGAATAGTAAATGAGAAAACGTTGCTTAAAGAAGTATTTGTCGCGCATCCGCGAAATAGAAATCTTCTTCCCACAAGAGGTTAATGGTTTTCCGACAAAGGATATTCGCAGACTCGCAGACAATTGCGAATACGATGAAGCATTGGAACATGCCGAACCTTTACTGAATCGACGCTGGATAGATATTGATGTGGAGCATTGGTACAATAATTTTGATTCGTCTATTTTACTTACAGTAGAAGCTATGGCTTATTACCTCCCTTCCATCATGAGGTTTACTTACATGGAAGAAGTAAGAAAAATATATGGTCAGAATGATACAACGTATGATACAGGACTTACGGAGGATCATTATACGTACCTTTTTTGTGCGAGCAAGGTAGCAACTGATGAAGTGGATTCCTGGCGAGAAAAACGTACAAGAAATTTGTACGAAAAATTTAACTTGCAGCAATTGAAAGTTGTAAAGAACTGGATACAGTTTCAGCTGGCAAGAGACACAGCATCGCGGTTTGAGCGTTCTATGGCAATGCTTCTTGTAGATCAAGCTATACAGGAGAGAGAAGAAAAAAGTTGAATGAATATTCGGGTATTATCTTGCATTCAAAATACTTCACTCTGCACCTATCTTGGGCACCACACTCACTAAATGCAATGAGTTTATCAGCAAATCATCTCATTATGAACAAGTAATGTTAACGCGTTTTGTAAAACTCTGAAAATAAATGTTTTTCAAAAATTTCTGCAACCTGTTATGAGATATGGTGAATTTTAGGGCGATTTTCAGAAAACGCATCAATTTTCACAAGTCGTTTATACACGGCGCATAGGAGTCACCAAAAATCACAGTCCCAAAAAGGCTATCAAAAACTCTGTTGCCCAATTAGCAAACATCGGCTAATATCAGCTAATTTAGAGCTAAATTAGCCGATAAAAAGCAAAAACTAAAAGCTTCCACAAATAAAAATAGCGCTCTTATATTGTGATTATAAATAGACAATGACCTATTTTTACATTTTTCGCAATGGAAGCCTTTTGACTTATCGGCTATTTTTTTATAAATTAGCCGATAAGGATTGATTTTTATGGTCGATATGGTACAATCAAGCCATGAAGCGAAGAAAAGCAGTACCATTATTAACAGAGCTCTTCCAAGAGGACACGAGCAACATTCTGGAAATAATGAAAGCAGCAAAGCACGAGGCGCTCAACATGGAGCGTTACCTGAGCTGGCAAGAACTGCAATACCGAAAAGCCCCGGAGGGCTTAACAACAGCACAATGGTGGCTTGGGATTAAATTACACCGTGCACAAGCCAGACAAAATATACCCTTGCATTCGGCGAAAGGGCAAGCATTCAGCTATGCTCCGACACAATGTATTCAACAATATCTGCACTTAATAGACCGCAAAGGTGGCAACATGGTACTAACTGATGCCAATGAGATATTTTGTGACAGAGAAAGAGACAAGTACCTGCTAACCTCACTGGAGGAAGAAGCTATCATGTCGAGCATGATGGAAGGTGCCGTTGTAACTAGGTCCGAGGCGCAACAGATTATACGTGATAACAGGCTCCCCAGGAATGAGCACGAACGCATGGTGATGAATAACTACCTCACCATGAAAATGATACTGGAAAATAAGGACAAAGCTCTCACTCCGGCGTTTATTCTTTCTCTGCACCGCAGCATGGTGGAAGGGACATTAAAAACACCGGAAAAAGCCGGGGCTCTACGCAGCACAGAAGATAAGGTGTGCATTGAAGATGTGCGCACGGGTGATATAATCCACATCCCCCCTGCAGCAGACGAACTTCCCATGCGTCTAGAAGCCCTCTGCAACTTTGCTAATGGGGAAGACGAGAGCGAATATTATATCCACCCTGTTATCCGAGCCATTATCCTACATTTTCAATTAGCATACGACCACCCCTTTGTAGATGGCAATGGCAGAACCGCACGAGCTCTCTTCTATTGGTGCATGCTGAAATCCGGCTATTGGTTGTTTGAATTCATCTCTATTTCACGAGACATATTCAACCATCCTCGCTATTATTATGAAGCCTTTCTCAACACCGAGGAAGATGAAAATGATTTGAACTATTTTATCATTAACCAGTTAAAAACCATACTAAACTCTATTAATGACTTAATGGAACATGTACGGCAAAAAAAGGATGCTAAAAACGCGTTTCAGCATATTCTTGAATGTGGATTACCGACACTCAATTCAAGGCAAAGGCAAGTCTTACTCTATTTCATACATCATCCGGACACATACACGTCTGTTACCGCACACTGTCGCACATACGACGTTGTACGCCAAACGGCACGTACCGACCTGAACAAGCTGGAAAAACTAGGGCTCCTGTACTCGGAAAATATCTCGAGAGAATTCATATACAGACCCAAACCCAATTTAAAAAATCTAATACAAAAAATAGCCACCGAATTAACTGATATCGGATAATTTATTTTCGAATAAGTCAATATACTTTACTCCACATGCGCCCCTAATTTCATAGCGATTTTATTTCTGAGCTTTATTCTTTTAACTCGCGGATTCCATCAGTACAATCCATGCGTAATGTCTCAGCGCATTTTTAAATATCATTACAAGTAAATAGATGATAATGTAACAAGGCATGAATGTTATTACCATTAAAAACAACAAATCGACACCCCACCCCATAGTCGTAGCGACTCTTTTGTTAGGCATATCGAGCCCCATAGTTTCCTTTCTCTATCGAGCCCCATAGTTTCCTTTCTCTTTTGGAAAGGTGCTTTATACCATATGTCTGAGACGAATGATATGGTTCAGGTAAGCCTCATGCTTTTCTTTGCTATAATTTGGCCGCTTGCATAGATTGCCGCAATGTTTTTGGGGGCTCTCAATCCTCTTTTTGGAAAAACAATAGTAGAGATAAATAAAGACAGCATTGAAGTTCGAAAGATTTTATTTTCAATACAATGGAAATATGTAAAATATGATAATGACAAAAACACAATTCTTTCCATTGTACGTAATACGGTGCAAAGCCCGACCCAATCTAGCGCCAATCAGATCGGCAGAGGAAGCACCACCCGTATTTTTTACTGCCTCATGATACGAGATGGCGCAAAAAAGTGTCTTGTACAAGAATCTTACGAAGAGGATGAAGTAAACAAGACTTTCAACATTATTCGAGACGCACGCACAAGAGAGAGAGGCGGAAAATAAAAAGGCAAATAGAATGAAGACAAATTTAACTATTTCATTTATATATTATCCAATACTTTGTGTATTGATGTCATTCGTGAATCCCATATTTTTTATTTCAGTCGCCGGCGCCTATCCGCATTTGGTGTCAACCGACACAAGAGGATATATTCTTGGAGGCTTGTTATCTATTATAGTTTCTTTTGTTCTTTCATTAGTCAGCATTTTCCCGTCTATTTGTTTAGTTCGCAAAATTAATGATAAAGAACATGCAAAAGGCCTAGCTTTCTTTTTATCCATGGTGCCTACATTAGTTCATTTCATCGTTTCATCACTTATTTTCATTCAAATTTTGCATTTTAACGGATTAATGTTGCTCTCGCAATTCAATTTAGCGTCCCTTATCATCTTTTTTTATTTATATTCCAAGTTGAAATACAAAACATCCAGCAACTAGGAACGCACCGCATATATTGCCCCATTTCCTGCCCCCAAAATAAAGGCTACCAAAAACCTCCAACGCTATTGGACTGAGTTGTTTTTCCGGCAAAATATCGAACTGGATTTATTCCCGCCGTCGGCAGGTCTAGGAACACATTGACATTTTATGGACACGCCGCGACGTTTATAGTAAACTTAACTTTACAATGAAGAATAATTTTTTAGACAAGATTTTACAATCAGCGCAAAAGCATGCCGATTTTTTATCTGGTCAACAAAATCAGGCATGGGATTTTGACTTGCAGCGCCTGATAGAAAAAGCATTCAAAGGGGTGAAGTGTGTGAAGGAAAAGAATGTTCTGCTGGGGTCTGCCGCGCAAGATGATGTATTTGCGCGTTCTTCACAAGCATTAATGAATGATTTACACAAGCGTGAGGAACGCAAGGATTGGAGCAAAATCTCCCCTGCTCTATTGCTTGCCTGTGAGGAGGGGATATGCCACATGGGGGCAGAGGCTCTGCGCTTCATCATGCCTGCCTACATGATTCTTAGTTTGAAGTATAACCTCCAGAATCATCGCATACAACTCTGGCTCTACTCAATGAGCGGAATATACCTCAGAGCCAGCGAAAAAGCTATCGCTTACTATTCCCAACGCTTTGAACTCTTCACCGAAAATCAAAAACAAGCGGTGCAAATGTGGTTCTCTCAGCAACGCAAAATCCGGCAAGAAGACTGCTCCTTCTCTGAAAAAAATGTTCCGTTTTTGCCTTGGGAGTATGCCGATTTTCTGGCAAATGGTAACGGCAGTTCGCCCTTTGAATTTTTGAAGATTAACCCATAAATGAACGATTTTACCGCTTGCTCTACTGATTGAATTACGTGCGGCTTTTTGAGGCGAAACTAATGTGGTGAAGTTTTGATTTCAGGTGCTATAAGTACCCATCTTTACCAGCAGGGGCGATAAGTTTTCCGTCATGCAATACATCATCAAAAAATCGACTCAACGAAAATGCGAAAGGGCAATGTTAACGCTTTTTGTAAAGCATTAATAACAAGTCTTTTCCAAAACTTCTTACAACCGTTATGAGTCGAGGCGCATTTCGGGGTAATTTTCAGAAAATGGGATTAATTTTCACAAGTTGTTTATATACAACCCTTTAAAGTCGCTAAAATTCACAGTCACAAAAAGGCTATTATGGGAGCGGTCGCAACCGAATAAAAATGGTGACGACCGCTCCTTTTTTGTGCCTTGATTTCAGTGGGTCATAAAACGCTGAACTCATAACGGAAAACGAACTTCCCGGGCTATTTTGGTCATATTTTTACCCCTTCTTGCAGCCAAAAGGACTCGCTTAGACTCGTGCGGTTCCAGTCACATTTCCGGGATGTCAAAAGTATAAGCCGTTGAGACTTGAACGAATGATGGCTATATAATAGACTCTCTACGCTCTTCCGCTATCAGTTCGGCTGGTAGGTGGCCACGTCACCTATCGGCGGAGAGTAACCAGTCCTGTCCGCTAAAGGGACGTGTCCGCAAGGGTACGGAACAGCAGTTGAACCTGACTGGGGGAGATTAACACGAAATGTCTGTAGTATCGTGGATTGAGCTCATTGTGCTGATTGTACAAATAGTGATATTTGTCGTGAAGCTCTGATGGCTCAGCGCAGGTGGGCTCGCCCCCCATCTGCGCACCTCCTTTTGCTTTTTTGGCTTAGAGCTTCAGTAAAAGCTTGACAAGAAGGCTAATTTTAGTATCATTTCCTCAGAAATCCACTACAGACAGTGTGACATTTCCAAGTTTCCGGAGCTTTCCCAACGGCGTAAAGGGAAAGCTCCGCTTCTTTTATCCCCTTGTGAACTTGTTAATCAGAATCCCCAGCTGGGATTCAGGAGTTCCCTCGGGGATGACGAGGGTCTTGTTACCACGCTTCACCAGCTCCACCTTGGGGGCATTGCCGATATGGTGATTGAGGAACGCTATGGCGAAGCCCCTGAGTCCTCCTATTCTGCGGGCAAGCCCAAGTTCAGCCAGGCTATCAATGGGGTTCAGACATGGCACGATTATGAAGCTACCACGGAACATGGTGCTATCCATAAGCATACGGTAACGACTATGCTGCCACCCGAATTTAGGACACTGAGCTAATTCTGCTAAGCTTGCGCAAAAGTCCGGATGAGTGTAGAACAAGCTCAAAAAAACACAGCACACTCA
>JAFZGW010000062.1 GCA_017555205.1 Akkermansia sp.
TCCTGACTTCGTCACTTTATTTTTAGTCAAAATATAAATAACTGGAATATAATACTTTAACTCTTTTGCGTACCCTATTTTGGGGTACGCAACTGTTTTTTTACTATTTTTGTAATATGTACGTTAAGAAGAAAAAGAACAGGTCTCAAACGACAAGCGTTGTTGTTTGCGAAAAGATAAAAGGAAAATATAAAGAACATGTCACTATTGGCATCAGTTCCGACCCAAATGAGATAGAAAGATTGGTTCTTAAAGGGAAAGAATGGATAAGAAAATACCAGTCCCGACATTCTCTGGAGCTGGATCTATACGGTGAAGAATCTGAGGCTAAGCGTAAAGAGGAAGAAAACGCACAGATGTTCCTCTCAAACATCGAGAACATCCTCATAAACGGAGACAAGCTGATACTGGACCGCATCTTTGACAAGGTTGGATTTGACCAGATTGAAGACGAGGTGTTTAGAAAACTTGTACAATCAAGGCTGTCGTGTCCGACGAGCAAGGCAGCGACCGTCGAGTACCTCAAGAACCATTTCGACGAGGATCTTGACCTCTCCAAGATATACCGCTATTTAGATAAATTAAATCATACGCAGCAGGATAAGGTTCAGGACATCAGCGTCAGACATACACGAGAGCTGCTTGGAGGCAATATCGGGGTAATGTTCTATGACGTGACGACTCTTTACTTCGAGGCTGACAGGGAGGACGAACTTCGCAAGACGGGCTTTTCAAAGGAAGGGCGGCACAAGAACCCTCAGATCATACTCGGACTTTTAGTCAGTCTCAACGGCTATCCGTTGGCGTATTGCATACACGAGGGCAACAAGTACGAAGGCCACACCATGATGCCTGTCATAGAGGAGTTTGTAAGTAAATATAACCTGGACGATTTTGTCGTCGTCGCCGACTCGGGTCTGATGAACGAGCAGAACATACTCGATATGGAAAATAATGGCTACAAATACATCATCGGGGCGAAAATAAAGAATGAATCCAAGGCGGTAAAACAATGGATATTGGAACAGAACAAGATAGACCGCCAGATGCACGAATACGACAAGGGCAACGGACGCAGGCTTTTGGTAGGATATACTTCCGACAGGGCGAAGAAAGACGCCTACAACAGGGAGAAAGGCATCCGGAGATTAGAGAAATCGTATAAACGTGGCAAGCTGACAAAGGAAAGCATCAACAAGCGAGGCTACAACAAGTTCTTGGACATGAAGAATGAAGTTGAGGTCGCAATCAACTATGAGAAGATTGCCGAGGATGCGGCATGGGACGGACTGAAGGGCTATCTGACCAACACCGACCTGCCGACAGACAAGATTTACGAGGCCTACCACAATTTATGGACGGTGGAGCTTGCTTTCAGGATTGCCAAGTCGAAGATAGAGGTGCGTCCGATGTTCCACTTCACCAAGAAAAGAATCGAGGCTCACATCTGCATCTGTTTTGTCGCATTGAAGGTTTACAAGGAGCTTGACCGAATACTGAAGCTGAACGATATTGATATGAGTATCGACAAGGTTCTTAGAATGGCAAAGACCGTCACCACTCTTCAGATAAGACTGCCTCTTAACAACGAAGTTATATCAAAAGTCATGATTATGAAACGCCATAAACCTATCGAAAAATTATTCGATGAAAAATTTTGGGGTACGCAATGACGAAGTCAGGA
>JAFZGW010000063.1 GCA_017555205.1 Akkermansia sp.
TCAACTCCAAAAAGTGTGGGAAGGCTGTTTTTTGAGTCATCGGCCATGTGAGCACTCTACTAATACCCTTAACTTGTAATTTTGAAAGTTTCTGTAGCCATATCCTCGACGCTGAATTCCTTTTATCTTGCGATGAAAGCCCTCGGTGATTCCATTATTTTTGGAGAAACGGAACATGCGGATAATGGGTTCAAACCACTGGCGCATGGTTCGCCGTAAGTTCATGTTGAGGGCGAGCTCTGGGGCTGAGGTGTAGGTTCTGTTGTTGACTTTTCCTCCGGGGAGTTCTGCGAGCAGGTTTCGTAAACAGCAAATATACCGGCACAGGGAATCGTAGCAGCCAAGCCACCCAGCAGCAGGGCATTTCCGGCAAGCGTCAGCGGCGCATCCACGCCCACAGCAATAAGCGCGCCCAGCGGATATGCATAGTATTTGTGCGCATCGGTATGAGGTTTGTAACCATCCGACTCCTCAATGCCACTGCCGGTGCTCCCGAGTTCCGTCAGGCGAACGGCTCCCGCAGGTAACTCGGTGAGGTGAGATGAATATGGGGGCGCATACCAGTGCACATACAAGACATTACCGGCGTTTTTGCCGGAACTCGATGCATATATAGATGTCGCATCCTTTCGCAATTTCGTATAGCCATCTCTCACCCTTATGTAAACGGGGCGCCCGTGCTCCTCAATGGGATTGAAGCAGGAGCCGGCACCACCGTGCGTGAAGTAAACTCTGGCGGGTATGTCATCGGTTGCCTGTCCACCACGCGCGGGGCCGATAAAGCCCTTGGCGTAGACAGTATCGCCTACACGGTACAGTTCTATGTTTTTCTCATCCTGAACCCAGTAGGCTTCATCGATGACTTTGGCGCGATTCCACGCATAGCGGTGCACCGTGGTAACACAGGAGCTATTCACCACCGCCGCAAGGCACAGGGCTGTGGTGGCAAGGATTTTATGGAAAATTGTCTTCATTATTCTCTATCTCCTTTACATTAGATAATACTACCCGACCCGAATCCGTACCACAAATGTGAAAAAAGTGCCGGATTTTCACTTCGTTAAACTATAATCTTTAACGCTTCATTATAAGTCGATTATTTCCGGAGATGCTCGCAGTGGCATATTGTCAGTGTCTACTTTCACCAACGATGAGTGAGCTCTGTGTCGTGGTTAGTATGAATCCGTGTGTACCAGCCATGCTTTTTTCCGTGAGTTGTAGTAGAAATAGTAATTGCCGTCATCCCATATACTGAGCCCGGCGGTGGTGTCCGTGCAGATTTGCAATACGAAGGAATATCCGCCGGGAATTTCCGGTTCCTCCTGCGCGTAGGTGGGGTAACCGCCGATTTTATGGACCTCATAGTCCGCCTCCATGATATCTTCCCGGTACGCGAGCTCCAAGGCGCGTTCCGTTTCATCGATGTTGTCCCAAAGCTCCTCGTTCCCGCCGCAGTTCGGGTTCTTGGGCATATCATTTTTGACCAGCTCGGGGGTGAGAAGGCAGGAGGTCAGTTGTTGTGTCGTGTGATTGCAAGGCACCAGATCGGCTGTGTCAGCATAGGTGCGCAGCACGAACCCGAGGTTTGTTATTTCTTCACCGGCCTCCATCTCGACATTTACCGGCGCATATATGGTGATGAGAGCCACTTTTTTGAGGGCGGCGGGCAGAGCAGGCAGCCCCTTGAGGCAGAGAGTGGCCAGTGGCACCAGCTTATTCCCGGTTGCGTCTGTGGGCCAATCCTCGCCCGGCCGTTGGCGGGTGACGCCGCCTAGGCAGCTTTCGAGTTCCTGCGCGGGAGCTGTTACCGGGGAGCTGTGAAGGACGATGGCTTTGCGGCGCAGCTTGCGGCGTATCTCCTTAACCGGCATCACCGGCCCCTGAGTGAGCGAGATTCCTCGTGCTCTCAGAGCATCTGCCAGGATATCCCGTACCTCCTTGCCTTCTTTCCCTTTGGCATAGTCGCGTGGCGTGCGTCCTTCGGCACAGGCGGCGGTGGGGTCTGCCCCGGCCGCCAGCAGAAGCCGGACCGCTTCCGGATTCTTCCCCATTGCGGCACAATGAAGCGGAGTCATGCCGCTTTGGTCGCACTGGTTCACATCGGCTCCGGATTCAATCAGCAGGCGTAACATGGCTCCGCTCCCCGTGCTGCAAGCCGCCCAGTAGAGGGGTGGGATTCCCCTGCATTCCGGGTGGTTGATATCAGCGCCAGCGGCAATGAGCAAACGTACGCAGGCACGGTTCTTCTCAGTGTCGAAAGAATGGGCGCATTCTGCCAGCGGAGTCATGCCGTTCTGATCTTCGGCGTTCAGTTTTGCCCCGGCGGCTATCAGCAGCTGCATAATGTCAGCGTTGCCTACGGATTTGTGCAATGCTGTGTCACGGCGATGGTTGCGGTGGTTTACCTTTGCTCCCGCTTTCAGGAGAGTGCGGACACACGCCGTGTACCTAAGCCTCACCGCGTGCATCAGAGGGGTGTTGTTCTTGTCATCCGCCATTTCCGTGGACGCCCCGGCGTTCAGCAAGACGTTGACCGCTTCTGCATTACCCATGAGGGTGGCCAGCATCAGGGGGGTAATGCCTTCCTTGTTCGTGATATTCGGTTTGGCTCCGGCGCGGAGAAGAAGCGGCAGGCAAGCCGTGCGCCCCGGCAGGGTCGCTATGTGCAGCGGCGTGTTTTGGAATTCATCCGTATCGTTGACGGTGGATTTTTTGCCGAGCAGCCGCCCGATATTGCCCGGCTGCTGCGTCAGCAGAGTGCCCAGTGTTTCCGTATTCGCCTCCCACACGGCTTGCATGATGGGTGATTTTTGCTGCTTTCCAGCCAGTCGCAGCAGACATGCCTCTGGGTGATGGTTGTTTTTGAGGGCAACATCCAGCGGGGTGCCAATCCATGTGTCTGCCATGGCCGATGCATCAGCCCCCGCTTTCAGCAGTATATCAACACAGGTGGCAGATTTGCCGCTATTCTCCCAGAAAAAACTCCACCAGTCTGCGGCTGCGTGCAGCGGTGTTTCCCCGGATTTGTTGCGGGATGTGACATCGGCGCCCGCCGCCAGCAATACCCGCATGCAGTCCGCAGCTCTATAACGGGCGGCTCGGTGCAGCAGCGTGTTTTTATCGGCATCCGCTTCGTTTGCACCCAGCCCCTCCGACACCAAGTGGCACAACCCGTCCGCATTATCCGCGCGAAGAATTTCGTATAATTGCCGGTCAGTTTCGTCGTCCATGTTTCTTACACCTATATTAAACATCCTCCACCCGGAATCCGCAACAAAAAATTGCAGAAAGTGCAGATTTTCTAATAAATAGACGCCCGCGGTGGGTATTTTATTGCTGATGTCCGCAAAAACCGGGTCACAAATCGAGGATTTGCTCGAAGTGGAACCCTTGGCCTGCTTAGGGGGAGCTTGTTCTAATGAAAAATATTGAAGATTCAGTCTTTTACATTTTTCTCAACAACTGTCTTCAACTCTTGTACCGAGACCGATTTCAATTTACCATCTACGGTGAGTTTTTGCAGAGCACGGAAGAAAGCATCAAATATTTCTTGACTCACAGCGGCACAACGAGCACGGTATTGCTCCTCTGTTTCATGGGGGTGCTGCTTCTGCGGCGTGGGGTTGCGATTAATACGAATGGCGGGGAGAAGCCCCTCTTGAACCTTGATATAGGCACCTCCGTTGTGTACATAGTCCAGATATATGCACAGATAATCATCCCCCAAACCGGCGGTATCGACTAAATCACCCTTGCAGGAGCCTTTCCAGCGGATTGCTCCGGAAGTAAGCGGGCGCAATGCATCCATATACGGGCGAGCTCCATCCTCCGTTATGGAGCACACGACAATGTTATGCCACGACACGTGCTCCTGATGAAAACCTTGACGCAGGGAATCCACCAAATCCCCATCTTTCATGGAAATAATCTTGCCGTTTTTTATGTAGGGATGCAACATGCGTAAAAACTCTGCAAATGCCCGCTGCATATTCTGGGCAATATCCCCGCTATCCGAAACTTGCAAAACAATCGAGTTGTCCCGAAAATAACGCAACCGCGCATGCGTGGGGCCCTCCAAGGTAATCAGGCGCAGCGTAACCCCTGCTTTTACCTCCTGCGATTGAGGGCGCACGCTGAGCTTACCTTCCACATAAGGAGCCAGCACTTTTCCCCAAGCCTTCGCATATTCCAGATTTTGCGGGGAGCATACAATCTGCACATCGCTCCAATCCATGGTGCGGTAGGCAACGTGGTGCTCCAACGCCGATTCCAAGCGTTCCGTGCTCACCGGTTGCAATATACCGTCTTGTGTAAAGGACTGTAAAGCCCGTACAAATGCTTCAGTATGTATCTTGTTCTCCCGTTGAGGCCATTCCACATGCAAGGTTGTTCTGTCTTTCGAATAAAAATACAAAGTCGGCCTGGACTGGGTGAACAAACTCATGTCGATACGGAGATGGTGGGGGGACGATTCTGTCTCGCTCTCATTGACGAAAGTTTCCTCTTGCCAGACAATGTTACCGGGAACCATGGGACGCAATCGGGAGATTAAATGCAAAGCCTCATCACGGTGGCTGTCTGTAGATATGACAACTACATTTTCCCATGTGATATCTTGCTTTTCCGGCTGCGGGGCTGCTACGGCCACAAAGGAGGTAATGAAAAGCAAACTGAGAGGGTGGATGGGCTTCATATCAGGCACTGTGGTTACGTCTCTTTTTAAGCGTGTATCTGTTACGAGTCATTATATCAATTCCCGCCCCTCGGTTCAAGCGCGGCGGGCATTTTTATTGAGTGTTTCCTGCATTTTTGTTGCCGATGGCGCAAAACAGAGCTGCAAGGGGAGGATTTGCTCGAAGTGGAGCCCTTGGTCTGCCGGGTGCGGGTCACGTGGTTGCGGCCTGTCTGGGCGTATCAACGAGGTGCCTGAGTGGTGTTTTGCGCTCGCTGCTGACTATTCTAGCTCATCCCCCGCAATAAAAAAAATGGGAAGCGTTACCGGGGCTGTCACCACAAGACCTACCCCCAGCGCCGTATTGCCCAAGAGAGTCAAAGGAGCATCAACCGCAACGGCTGTGAGTATGCTTAGGGGGTAGCGCCAGTATTTTTCGGAAGTAGAATGGGCAGAATCCTCCAGCTTTTCTGTTTCTGAGTATATTTTCCTCTGTTCCGGTACAACGTATGCCGCAACAGGCAGGAGTTGCGCTCCCGGTGGCAGGGACGTGAGATGTTGCGCCGGGTTTCTGCGGAATGTTACCGTCAGTGGCTCCTGAGCTTTTCGCTGTATAGCTGCTTTAACCAGCAGGGCAGATTCCTCATCTATACGCAGGTAGGCTGGTTCCGCTTTCTCCAATATCGGATAATAGTTACGTTCGAAGACTGAACCGGGAGACTTCAGCGTGCCTTTTGCCGGTCCCATTTTACCCAGAACAAAATAGTCTCCATTGTAGCGATAAATAGGGGTAGTATTATCTCTCACCCCTTCTATCCACCAGACCTTGTCTACTTCATAAGCCCCGCGCCAGATACTCCGACAATTCTGACTTACGCAGCTACTCAGCCCCACCGCCGCAAGGCACAGGGCTGTGGTGGTGAGGATTCTTTGGATGCAGGGCATGGTCATAACTAAGAGAGGAAAGGATTTTAGCGTTTTTGCGAGGATTTCAGGTGAAGATAATCAATGAGATAGCCGCATGCTAAGATGCTCCATCCACTTATGACCAAATAATACTATCAATACGACAAAATCCTTTGATATTGCTGGAATATGGAAACAAACGAAATGTTGCCTTCTGTACCTTCTTTTAATGTTAAGAAGGTGACCATAGGTGCATCAATTTCGTCGATTTTAACATTTTCCAGAGTAATATGCTGATTACCGAAAGAAACGAGAGAAGACGATGTATCGATGTTTAATGCTCTGGGAGAATTTGTAATACCCAGCTCTGTTGCTTTCCCTCCTACACATATCGAACAACATATTAATTGATTATCCAAGTGTATGGCTTCTACTGTAAGAGTATGCGGGAGCAGATGATACTTTTGCCATACCAACTTACCGGCCGTAACCGAAGACAATATTCCGTGATAGACAACCAAGAAGCCCCATATAAAAGTAAATAAACTTATGAAAAATGTTTTCTTTCTTGAGCGTTTCATTCTCTATCTCCTTTACATAAGATAATACTTCCCGGCGCCGAATCCTCAACAAAAAATGGCAGAAAGTGCGCTTTTTCTAATAAATAGACGCCCGGCGGCAGGTATGTTGTTGAGCGTTTCCTGCTTTTTTGTTATGCTGTCTTATCTGGTACTCTTTTACTCGATTCTCAGGAAAACCAAATTTCGTCGTTACCTTCGCACGGTGGCTGTAGGCATTCTCTCCAAACAGAGCTGCGCATGAGGTATCGGAACAAGGGCGCGATGGCGTCATCTTTGGGCAGGAGCATGGCAGGGTGAATACGCAGTTCAACATTGCAACTGAGGGCATCGAGAGAGCGGATTTCATCCTCAGCAGACATATACCAAATGACCATGCTGCCTTCCGAAAAATAATCTATCCTGAGTTCCGGACATGTAATCGCTTGTTTTGCAAGATACGATAACCAGTCAGCTAATGCGGTGATGTCCGGAGTCATCACAAAACGTTGCCCCCGA
>JAFZGW010000039.1 GCA_017555205.1 Akkermansia sp.
GACATGGCTACTAGGTGAATTGGCGGCGAGTAATGCGCTGCTAACTGTTACGACGTATAGTGTAGCAAAAATGTTGCGAAAATAAAGCGGAAAAATCCCCCGATTTTATAATGTTTAGCGACTTGATTACCCGAAAAGGCGTCCCCACAGGCTATTCATGCGGTCGAGTTCTTTTTGGGCATCGGTGTGTCCTTGCTCAGCGGCGTTCTGTAGCCATTTAATGGCTTCATCGCGGTTTTTGCTTACGCCGTGACCGTCCCGGTAGCAGAAGCCCAGCTTGAACTGAGCTTTGGCATGCCCCTGAACAGCGGCTTTTTGGTACCACTTAACAGCTTTGGCGTAATCTTGCTGCACGCCGAGTCCATTGTAATAGCACCAACCCAGCTTGTACTGAGCGTTGGCATGCCCCTGTTCCGCGGCTTTTTTGTACCACTCTACAGCTTGGGCGTAAGATGAAGCGCTACCTACGGTGTAGCACTCGCCCAGCTTGTACTGAGCGTTGGCATGCCCCTGAACAGCGGCTTTTTGGTACCACTTAACAGCTTTGGCGTAATCCTGCTGCACACCGTGGCCATATTGATAGCACCATCCCAGATTGTTCTGAGCGTCGGTATCTCCCTGATTCGCAGCTTTTTGGAACCACTCTACAGCTTTGGCATAATCCTGCTGCACACCGTGGCCATTATCGTAGCACCATCCCAGATTGTTCTGAGCGTCGATATCTCCCTGATTCGCAGCTTTTTGGAACCACTCTACAGCTTTGGAGTAATCCTGCGGTACGCCGCGGCCATATTGATAGCACCATCCCAGCAAGTTTTGAGCCGCGGCATAGTCGCTCTCTGCTGCGGGGCGCAGCATATCCGGCACGCCGTCGTATTGTTTACGCGTGATTCGCTGCTTTGCTTGGGCTACGATGTCTTCGTAGTGGCTACCGGACAGGGCATATGAAATGTTTTCGGCTGACATGGTGTGTAGAATGTGTGTGCGGTGTCTGCTATTATTGACGGATATTTTAGCTAAATGTTGGGAAAAATAAAGCAGAAAAATCCCCCATGCGTTAAACGATATGCGCACAGGGGAAAGCCTGCGCGCATGCTGTTTATCTTTTGTTTAGTAAGGTGCTACCGGGTGATTATCCGAAAATACGTCCCTACAGGCTGTTCATGCGGTTGAGTTCCTTGCGGGCATCTTCATACCCTTGGTCAGCCGCGTTCTGTAGCCATTTCATGGCCTCGGTGCGATTTTTGCTTACGCCAAGACCGTCTCGGTAGCACAGCCCCAGATTGTTCTGAGCGTAGGCGTTCCCCTGATTCGCGGCTTTTTGGTACCACTCAACAGCTTTGGCGTAATCCTGCTGCACGCCGCGACCATATTGATAGCAGCATCCCAGATTGTACTGAGCGTAGGCGTTCCCCTGATTCGCAGCTTTTTGGTACCACTCAACAGCTTTGGTGTAGTCCTGCTGCACGCCACGGCTCCTTTCATAGCATACGCCCAGATTGAACTGAGCTCTGGCATTTCCCTGATTGGCGGCTTTTTTGTACCACTCTACAGCTTTGGTGTAGTCCTGCTGCACGCCGTGGCCCTTTTCATAGCAGAAGGCCAGATTGAACTGAGCGAAGGCATTTTCCTGATTGGCGGCTTTTTTGTACCACTCAACAGCTTTGGTGTAGTTCTGTTGCACGCCGTGGCCATATTCATAGCAGTAGCCCAGATTGTACTGAGCTCTGGCATATCCCTGCTCAGCGGCTTTTTGATACCACACAACAGCTTGTTTGTAGTCCTGTTGCACGCCATGGCCATAGTAATAGCAGTCGCCCAGATTGTTCTGAGCTCTGGCATGTCCCTGCTCAGCGGCTTTTTGATACCACTCTACAGCTTTGGCGTAATCCTGCTGCACACCGTGACCGTAATAATAGCACCATCCCAGATTGCACTGAGCGATGGCATGTCCCTGATTGGCGGCTTTTTGGAACCACTCTACAGCTTTGGTGTAGTCCTGCTGCACGCCATGGCCATAGTAATAGCAGTCGCCCAGATTGTTCTGAGCATCGGCGTAACCGCTTTCAGCGACGGGGCGCAGCATATCAGGCACGCCGCCATATTGTTTGCTGTCGATGAGCTGCTTTGCTTTGGCTACGATGTTTTCGTAGTTGGTCTCGGGCTGCCGCGGTGGAATAGTACCGACTGTCGGGGTGTAGATAGCCGCCGACGGAGAATTACCGGGCAGGGCATTCAGCCAATCCTGAGCGCTTTGCCAGCGGTCGCTGGGCATGATTTGCAGGGCGCGGTCGATACTGCTGAGTAGCTTTTGGTTGAATCTCCCGTTCAACTTTGCCATGTTGCAGAGCGGTTCGTAGGGGTCGGTGCCGAGTAGGCGGTTTTGGGCAATGGGCGGAATTTTGCCGGTGATAAGCGCATAGCAGGTGGCCCCCAGCGAGTATAAATCACTGGCTGCGGCAGCAGTATGGGCTCCCTGCTCGATCGGGGAGAATCCCGGTGTGCCTATTTGCAGAGTGGTGCTGACCCCGGCGGAAATGGAGCGTGCAATGCCGAAGTCAATGATAACCGGCGTGCCATTCGGCAGCAACATGATGTTATTGGTTTTCAGGTCGCGGTGTAGCAGTTCAAAGTCGTGCAGGTAATCGAGAGCTCCCAGCAGCTTTTGCAAAATGGGCAGTAGCCAAGCTTCGTCAATTTTGTCCGGCGTAGGGGCAGCCTTCCACAGCTCCTTGGCGCCCTCTAAGTAGGGCATGGTGTAATAGGCAGTACCCAGCGCCTCGAAGGCAGAGTACACGCGCACGATGTTGGGGTGCTCGAGGTGGCGGATAATCTGAGCTTCTCGCAAGAATTTGTCGTAGGTGGAGCGGAAAAACTTCTCCGTTTCGTTGTATGGGGTAAGGGTTCCGCTTTCCGGATTGCGCCAAGCGGTATCCGTCGGGTAATTCTCTTTGAGCACCACTGCTCGGGTGCGTTTCATGAAGAGCTCCGTTGCTAAGTAGGTAATACCAAAGCCTCCCGTTGTGCTGAGGTTTTTTTCAATAACATATTCAACCTCGCCGGGTTCCTTGAGTCGGAAACCCGATGGCAGCGGTGGCCGGTTGCTGTTTGTTGTGTTTTGTTGAGACATGGCTATGGAGTTAATTCGCGACGAGTAATGCGGTGGCGACTGTTACGACGTACATTGTACTCAAAATGTTGGGAAAAATAAAGCAGAAAATCCCCCATGCTCCCGGAAAATGCCGAGTACATGGGGGAATGCTGCGCCCGCAGCGGCGCGCGATTAACTGAAAAATCGTTTGAAGAAGCCCTTTATCCCGCTACAGTTGCGCAGTAACTCGGCGCATTCAGTGTGGCCGTTTTTTTCCGCTATGCTGAGGGGAGTTCTGCCCTCATTGTTGGCCCTGTTCACATCCGCTCCGGCATCAATGAGTAGCTTCACGCATTCGGTGTGACCTATGTTTGCCGCCCAGAA
>JAFZGW010000064.1 GCA_017555205.1 Akkermansia sp.
CGTTATAGTTACGGCCGCCGTTTACTGGGGCTTCAATTCAATGCTTCTCTTGCGATGACATCTCCTCTTAACCTTCCAGCACCGGGCAGGTGTCAGGCCTTATACTTCATCTTTCGATTTCGCAAAGCCTTGTGTTTTTGCTAAACAGTCGCCTGGGCCATTTCTCTGCGCCTCACTTACATGAGGACCCTTTCTCCCGAAGTTACAGGGTTAATTTGCCTAATTCCTTAGCCATGACTCACTCGAGCACCTTTGGATATTCTCCTCGGCCACCTGTGTCGGTTTACGGTACGGGTTGCCATCATCTGAAGCTTAGCGGCTTTTCTTGGAAGCCCGCTTCCCCTCGCTGTCACATCAGCCGTAGCCTCTGTGTACTGTCACGCCTCAGCACTTCCGTGGGATTTGCCTCACGGACGTCTACCTTCGCGCTTCAACCGGCTATTCCGTCAGCCGGCGGAGGTTCCGCCTCTCCGTCCCCGCGTCGCAATGATGGCAAGTGCCGGAATATTAACCGGCTGTCCATCCGATGCCCCGCCTCTACAGCGGGTTCTCGTTAGGCCCCGACTGACCCTGATCCGATTAGCGTTGATCAGGAACCCTTGGCCTTTCGGTGTGGGGGTTTCCCACCCCCATTGTCGTTACTTATGCCTACATTTGCTTTTCCGGACGCTCCAGAAACCCTCACGGATCCCCTTCTACGCTGACCGGAATGCTCCCCTACCAATTATATCATAATTCCACGGCTTCGGTGGTACGCTTAATGCCCGTTTATTATCCATACCCGACCGCTCGACTAGTGAGCTGTTACGCACTCTTTAAATGAATGGCTGCTTCCAAGCCAACATCCTAGCTGTCTCTGCAGTCGGACCTCGTTAATGCAACTTAGCGTACGCTCCGGGACCTTAGCCGGTGGTCCGGGTTCTTTCCCTCTCGGGCACGGACATTAGCACCCGCGCCCTCACTCCCGGGTATCATCATGCAGCATTCGGAGTTTGGCTGGGGTTGGTAGGCGGTGAAGCCCCCGCACCCAATCAGTATCTCTACCTCTGCATGACTGTTTCCCGAGGCTGCCCCTAAAGGCATTTCGGGGAGTACGAGCTATCTCTCAGTTTGATTAGCCTTTCACCCCTACCCACAGTTCATCCGAATACTTTTCAACGTAAACCGGTTCGGCCCTCCAGTCAGTGTTACCCGACCTTCAGCCTGACCATGGGTAGATCACAAAGTTTCGCGTCTGCCTCCACTGACTCATGCGCCCTGTTCGGACTCGCTTTCGCTCCGGCTGCGCGCATCAATGCGCTGAACCTCGCCAGTGAAGAGCAACTCGTAGGCTCATTATGCAAAAGGCACGCCGTCACCCCACGAAAGGGCTCCGACAGCTTGCAAGCGCACGGTTTCAGGTTCTATTTCACTCCGTTACTCACGGTTCTTTTCACCTTTCCCTCACGGTACTGGTCCACTATCGGTCTCCTGGTAGTATTTAGCCTTGGCGGATGGTGCCGCCGGATTCAGGCAGGATTCCTCCGGTCCCGCCCTACTCAGGGTTCCCCGCTCCTGATACAGTCCTTTCGCCTACAGGGCTATCACCTTCTACGGCAGCGCTTTCCAGCGCTCTTCTGCTAGGTCTGTCTCATGATCTGCGGGCCCTACAACCCCCATGACGCCGTAACGTCACAGGTTTGGGCTCTTCCGCTTTCGCTCGCCACTACTCGCGGAATCACTATTGTTTTCTCTTCCTCTGCCTACTTAGATGTTTCAGTTCAGCAGGTTCGCCTCCCTATCGGGATGTCATGCCTTCAGCATGACGGGTTGCCCCATTCGGAAATCCGGGTATCAGAACTTATTTGCAGTTACGCCCGGCTTATCGCAGCTTGTCACGTCCTTCTTCGCCTCCAGGAGCCTTGGCATCCCCCGTGCGCCCTTGGTTACTTTACCTAACCTAAACGACATCACGTTTCTCAATGCTCGCTCTCTTGTTATATTTAGTTGCTCCATACTCGTCAATCTCTTGACTCGTATCTTCTCGTGTCTTCTTCCATCATGTCAATGAACTTTCCGCCTTCCGGCTCGTGGAGAATAAGGGAGTCGAACCCTTGACCCCTAGCTTGCAAAGCTAATGCTCTGGCCAACTGAGCTAATTCCCCAAAACTTGTAGTCCCGGGCAGACTCGAACTGCCGACCCCTACATTATCAGTGTAGTGCTCTAACCAACTGAGCTACAGGACTTCGTCGAATCAGCGACGCCACAAGGCGTCGGAACCGAGCCCCTTCCGGACCCTCTCCTCGCGTTCTGTCTTACGATCCAATCTCCAAAGCCCGAAAGACAAGGCTTGACCTCATCGCTCCAGGAATCCGCTCCAGAAAGGAGGTATTCCAGCCGC
>JAFZGW010000016.1 GCA_017555205.1 Akkermansia sp.
AATCGCTGCTTAGCCGGTTGGATAAAAGATCAGCCGCAGTTTCCGATCCGAAGAGGATTCTGGCAGCACAGAAGCGTGCGGTCAACAGAAGGAAGGCGGAGGAAAAGCAGACAAAACAGCGCCGGGAGGAGAACACGCTGCACAATAATCTGAGAAACCTGTTACGCACCAATCCCGGCGTACAGGCGGCAATCGATAAAGCAGCAGAGACGCTCTTACAACGTCTTCCTTACCCTGAGTGGGATAGGGTGCCGGCGCTATCACTGAAGCCTTCTGGTGGCATTTCTAAGCAGATTCAGCAATGGGTAAGCAACCATGTAGCCGGTGCAGGTTATAAGCTCTGGTCAACCCAGCTCCGAAACACAGAACACAACTATCTCACGTGTGATCTGTGGTGGCAGAAGGATGGTACTTTCCGCACCACCAAGGGAGTGGTCATACGCTACCAGGAATTGCAAAGATGCCTGAAACTCTGGAAGGCGCGTCGGCTTGTCGGTGAGACTGTTGATAATCGTTACCACGTTCTCCGCAATGACGAGTCTGAGTTGATCATAGGCTGTCATTGCTTCCTCCAGGAGACCGTGCACCGCATCTGGGAGCGGTATGCAGACAAATCCCAGGAACAAATTGCCCGAGAAGAGGAAGCTCGGCTCTGTGATGCAATGACCTGCCGAGACCAGGTTCTGGCACCGCTGATAAAGCTGGTGAAGCAGGCATACGACCGATTCACTGCACCCCCAACTGAACAACATACCTAACAACAATGACAACAGAAAATAAAACAATCAACGTCCACTTCATCGATCTCTACACAGAGGACGAAAATGACGACCTCAACACTATCAACGACGACTCCACCACAGGACTCAGTTTCCAGATAACCCGAGAGGAGTACGCAGATATCCGCAAGGTGCAAAAGGACTTGCAGGCGACGCAGAAAAGCCAGAACGCATCATTCCGTTTCCTGCGTGTCTGCGTAAGCTGGGAAATCGATGAGGAGCCTAACCTGATGATGAATGGCATCGAGTTTCGTCCGCGAAACTCAGAGCTGGAAATCTCAGCGTATGGAGTAGATCTGAACATCTATCACTATGGCGAGCAATCCTGCAAGGTGAAGGCAGACCTCACATCGTACCTGAAAGACCTGTTCCCGGAGATTGACTACCCGAAGGAGATAACGTCTTGGGATGAACTGGCCGGCGAGTTGGCCGGGCATATCACCAAGGAAGTCAGCGTGCGGATCACCGGCGACTTTGCCAAGCAATATCCCATGCTGGCGCGGCCAGAGCTGGATGAAGGCAGCAACCTCAAAGAACTCTGGCGCTTCCGCTACCTCGCATTCCAGTATGAGGAAGCGCCGGCAGACGAAGATGCCGACATGTATGCGCTGGAGTTCGTACAGGTTTATCGCGGCTCTGGCTCGGAACTCGTACTCCGGGTATCGGAAGTGGACGCGGAAGGGAATATCAGCGTCCACAACACCGTGTATTCCACGGAGAAGGTCGAGCTACTGAAGAACGAACAGGATAGCGTCGAGCTCCTCATTCACACCTACGATTCTGAGAAGAAAGGAGGCTGCGATGGGCTGGAGCGGTAACTACTGTACGAAGCCGGCGACAAGGAAGGAACAGGCCGAGCTACTGCTGGAATACTTCAACGCGGACGGCTACACACTCCCGACTCGTGTCCTGAAGCACCGGCTGATCGGAAGCGTGTGGTATGCCAAGGTGGAAACAACCCGGGAAGATGGTTCTGTTCTTCGTTGGATCGCTGTCTGCCTGGTTCGCTGGGAAGACGGCATGCTGCTGCGGAAGATGATGGATAATTCCGTGGGACCATACGCCGATGACTGTCCAGTCAGCTGGTTCTCTGACGTGCCGGTGGCCGGCAGATTCGACCAGGAATGGCGCGACCGGTGCCATGCCAGACAGGATAGGCACCGGCATACGATGCGACATATCCGAAATCTGGAGGCCGGCGACAGCGTTAGGTTCAGCACCAAATACGATGATGCCGATGTATGGATCTACACCGGCATTCCCTGGCTCTTCCGCAAAACTCCGGGAGGTAACGCCTGTCGCCTCCGCAACTGGCGCAAGCACCTCATCGAAATCAAACCACATAACACACAAGACACGAATATGATCACACAACACACAAGAAAGGAGGTAGTCCATGCCTAACTGGTGCTTTACCGACTACATGCTCATCGGCTCCGCTGAGGATACCAAGGCGGCGTACGATGCTCTGCACAAGGTAGAGGAAACTAAACGTCCCGGGCCGTTCGCGACATGGAGCTTCGAGTCGAATCCGAACTGGCTGGGCTACGTGGCGGAAGATGTCATTGGCCTTACCTGGAGCGCTGTCGCGTGCCGTGGTACCTTTGACAATCTGCGCCTGACCACATGGAAAGACAAATCTGCTGTGGCACTAAGCACGGAAACCGCATGGGGACCCTGTGAAGAGCTGATGAATGCTCTGGCACTAAAGTTCAACCTGTCGCTGAACTTCCATGCTACCGAACCGGGGAACATGTACTTTGCCAAAGGTGGAGCTGATGAAGTCTACACCGAGACACTACACTACTCGGACGACGACGGTGAGGAATACTTCGACACCTTGGAAGAGTTCCTCGCGCAATACGGCGACAAATACGGGCTGAACGCTGATGCAACCCTGGATGATGCCATGGCCGCAGTCAATGCCTCTGAGGATGGACTTCTAGCGCAGATCTCAGAGGAATAATCCTGGTCGTCACCCGGGGTGAAAGCCCGCCTTTCCCAAGTAAAACACATAAGAAGTCACCATAGACTTGTCCCTACCCTATCGATCATAAAGCCCGCAGTCGGTATACTCCGGCTGCGGGCGTTGTGTGTCTGGTTGGTTGACTACATCTCCTCTATTGCTCATAGCAGGATGAATCTGGCAAAAATGTGTCAATAGGAACTTGCATCATTTTTGATTTTTTTAAGCCCTGTTTTACAGTAAAAACCGGCTTTTTTTTACCTCGGACAAGGAAGCCGCACAAAACCGGTCTTCCTTACGGTAAACAGAAAATCTACACCCAAACCCATGGTGTATTCTACGCCCATCGCCTGCTGACGCAGTGGGAGCTGGTGCACAAGTTGTACACGACGTCGGCGACGCTAACAACGCCCGCGAGAAGGTCTTGCGGGGATAACCATAACATAAGAAAAAGAAATGACAAGCCAAAACTCAGAAGCGCTGAAAAATGCGCTGATCGCCGCCGCAGGTAATTCCATCCACAGCCCTGTACTCTCTACTGAGGCATACATCAAAATGCAGTGCTGTTTCTGGGCAAACCTGTCTGCCTTGCTCAATGCATGGCGCACAGAAACGGGCGCAGGTATACAGATGTACGGTCTGGCAAGCGAGTACGCCAAGCGTGTGGGGCGCAGCCTGAACACCGTCAAGGACTGGCTCCGCCAACTGGAGACAATGGGGATGATCCATCCTATCGAAGGAGCCCCAAGCAGACCGGGAGCTGTAGGAGATACGCTCTACAACTTCGCAGAAGTCGACAACGCTCTGCGTACGATCCGCCAGCGTCGATTAGCACAGCAAGCAGCCTAAACCATTCAGCCGGCCTTCCCTCGGAGGGAAGGCCGGCTGGCTATACTATCAGGACAATAACTTTCGCTAATTAGAGATTTCTATCATCGTCCTCAATAGGCCTTGATGGGATTTTTTTATTTCTTTTAGGTTTCTTTACGCCCTTACAATACTTATTAAGCGCCTTCCTGCCATGTGTAGGCGTTGTAATTGAAGTCTCCCGCTGTCGCTCCATACGCATGTCGCGAAGACGGTCAAGCTCGTCCATGAACTTAGCAGCTACCTGACAACCACTCAGCCCGGCGGCCGCCAATGCCTGGAACACCTCAGATTTTGTGTAAGACTCCCGCATATCCCAACCATGTTCCATCAACATGTACAACTCACCTAGCGTATGTTGATCCCCGTCCATATTCTTGCGAATACGATTGGTGGCCCTTGCCATGTACAGACTAGCCTTCGTGATGAACGAGGCAACCGACAGATCATTCAAATATGCCGCCATTTTAATTGCTGATTCCTCGCGTTTGTTAATCGTCCCGGAAGACAGCTGGCCTCGCATTTCAAAGTTAATTTCACCGGGGAATTGGAATACATCTCTGTAGACCAGAGGGCACTCCGAATCATTCGTCAGCGTCTCTAGCATCCGCTTCTTCTCTATCTCGCGGCGCTGTCTTTCAGCATCTGACTCATTCGTCAGATCCTTCTGCAATTTCCTCACACTGATGCAATCCGGGATTCCATCATTACTGGCGCAGTCCAAGAACATGTACTCACACTGCTTTTCGCTCTCAACCAGATGTTCCCTGGCGGCTTTGGAAAGCCCCAGCATCTGTAACCGATCATATGTGTGGCAGACATCGGCAATAAAGTTCCTGATTTTCTTGCCTGCTGGTGTATTCTGAAGAATAAAGTGGCCGTATGCGTTGTGAGATTGGCCATTGTACCATTCACGCTCATGATTTATTTCCTGCTGTGTGAAATCCCTTTTCTTCTTGCTCATGATTACCAGAGTAGCATGTCCTACCCTCAGCGTCAATCATCACGCGCACACGTTGACGTAATTGGGCGGTTAATTTCGACACCGTCAAATTTCTCGACTCTACTGTTAACCTTTGGTCATAGATGATACTCGTCCCGGGACGTTGCAATCCTCATCAGGAACCTGTCTCAATGGGAATAGCAAATCTTCCCCCACCTGCTCCCAGATAACCTCATAGGGTCGCCAACCATGGCGACGCAACTCCGGGACAGATCGCTTCACCTCCTCGTACATGACGTGGCGTTGCTCCGGGGCGTCAGTGAAGCGGTTGATGAACTCTTCTTCGATGGCGTACCGGGCGTAGCAGTCTTCGAGGAGGACAGCGAAGTCGCCGAAGCTCAGGGATGACTTGCGTGACAGATAGGATTCGATCTCAAGATCTCTTTCCTGTGCGAACCGGGGATCAAGCTTTTTGATTTTCTTCAGGATCGTAGCCGGTGCGTCTTTGGCCGCTATCGCGGCGAGTTTGATTATGTTTTTGTACATGGTGATTGTTGGTTGAAAATTGAATGAGCCGGGGAGAT
Organism: Akkermansia sp.; assembly: GCA_017555205.1. GTDB lineage: Bacteria > Verrucomicrobiota > Verrucomicrobiia > Verrucomicrobiales > Akkermansiaceae > Akkermansia. Next base: position 5,140 of record JAFZGW010000016.1, read on the forward strand.
TGTGGACTCCCCTGGCTCTAATCCCGTCACAGCCTTCGCAGCCAGGAAGCTAGTGGCTCGCATACACACAAACTGAGCACATCACCTTTGCCGCAAGAACCTATCCTTGCCGGGAACCTGGATAGGGCCTTTATGGATGAACAACTGTCGATTTTAGGGAAGCTAGAAAAGTCGTAACTCGTTGCTCCCAAATCTGATACGAAAATCAGAAGTCATAAAGTGTTGATTTTTTGAGAGTTATGAAAAACGCCAAAATTTACGCGTTGCATTTTTGCATTGCATTTTTGCAACGTTCCCAAGACGGCTAGCAGCCGCCCCACCATACATATATTATATAGCTAAAGCTATATATAATATATTTAATGGTGGGGTTAGTTAAAGGTAGCCGCTCCGGTTGCATTTTTGCAACGGGGGTTGCAAAAAGTGCAACAGGAGCGAAGGAGCCCTTTAATTTTTGATCAAACTCAAACCATCTGCTTACCCGGCTACCTGAAAAATCCTAGAACCACTCACCCGGGATGAAGACCTTACTTGAACCTCAAAAGCAGATGTACCTGTTCCTGCCCGGGAAATAGGCCTAGGAGCTCGTTTGATTTGATTTTGGACAAGTGGATGCTAAAAGAGAAGAAACGCCGTTTTAGGGGTGTTCTGGGAGGTTTTATCGGGTAGCGATGCGACAGAGGTGTCGGGTTGCTACCATTAAAAGAACGCCTATCGGTCTCTGTACCATATATCAGTCTTGTCACTCATCATAAACGCCCAGTTCGCCTTTACACGGCGCAGCTGGGAGTTCTATCATGAAGAAGACGAAAAAAAGAGATGCCCGATATCGCAGGGCTAGCTTAGGCCTTTTGCTGGGTAGCAACACGACAAAGATGTCGAGTTGCTACCATTGAAAGGAAGGATTGCGGCCCTGCGTGGCGGGCTGGTTAAAAGCAGGAAGAGGATGCCATAAGATTCGCTGCGATATATCCTAAAGGACTATTCCGAACCTTTTGCTGGTAGCAACACGACAGAGATGTCGAGTTGCTACCATTGAAAGGAAGGGATTATACCTGCTATATCGAAAATCTTCCATTCATCCTATCATAATTCTCCGATCACGCCGGGCAAAGGCGAATGGGGCGTTTATGATGAATTATTAGTAGCAAAAAACAGAGCATGCGTAGCATGCTTGTAAAAACATCACCACAACCTTTTAGTCGTTAATTTATTACATACGCCGCAGTCGTGCTGAAATTGCATCTTATTTTCTACAACCTTAAAAACGCTCAATGAATACATTTCAAAAGAACAATTGCGTCCGTTTATTGTATTCTGCTCTTTCTACTCATCGCAATACATATCGATGCCGGAATCGGCCTTATGGCTTAAGCACCGAATTATACCCGGCTGCATGTTCAAAGGCTCCTGCCATTTCCTCTTGTTGCGCTGCCGGGATTCCCATATTCGTTGCAATGCTTCGCCAGCCTGATACAGCCCGGGCTATAGGAATAAGTAACTCCTTAGCCTCCCTGGGGCGTAAATAAAAAATATCCGCGTGATCACAGAGTAATTTGAGTGAAGCTGTATTATCTCCCTCCACGATATCCATGGAAAGAGTATGTCCCTTGACATGCTCCGGCGTAGGGTTGACATCAAACAGCGGAGCCAGTTGCCACCCCTTACGTTCCATGCGAAGGAAACCATGATTCCGAGGATGATCATCCACATTGGTCACCATGATGCTCAGAGCTATGCGGCACCACAGTTCTTTCAAGTCTGCCCGGGGATTTGCTGTATACTGGCTCATATACTCTGCCAGCTCTGCGTAAGAGTGAACCTCCCCGTCTCTTGCTTGCAGCATCGTCATGGCGGAAATGTAAGGCAGACGTGTACCTCTGGGACTGCGATCAAAGCGGCGACTCAGAAACACACTCTTACCACGTGCCGGACGTTTGAGACTGAACTCCGGAACTCTTATCCCGGCTTTGGCCGCGATTGTCATGGCAACAGCCTCCCATGCTACTACATCGTATTCCTGCTGGGAGTTACTGAACTTGGCCATATAGAGGTTGCCTTGCTCATCCTTTACGCTAGCCTTGGGCCATGCACCACCCAGGGAAGAACCGGGATTCAGAAGCATACGTAATTCTGCCGGCGTTGCTGTATCGCGGCAGAGGTGTTCCGCAGCATGATGCAACGGAAGCAAATCAATAATAGGCGGTATGCTGGCGCCCTCATCTGTATGCAGGAAGGTCGCACCTCCATCGGTAGAATAACGCAGGGCACCCATACGGGCCAAATCGTTCACACCAAGAAGGAAGTGCTGCTCACCCAAGGCTCCATTCACAGCCGGATATCCCGGCAGACCTTTGCGATGTGCCTGCTGTATCAGACGGCGCCCCCATCTATCCGGTGCACTGTCGCTCATGCTACCAAATAGCACTTGTCCCGGGACCGTATGGTACTTGCCTCGCCCCAGCGGCAGCATAGGCTCCAGCTCATAGCTGTGCGGGTGATTAAGCCACTCCTGGCTGTATTCAAAACTAGCAGATCCTTGACGCCGGTGGTGTATCCACAGTGTACCTACCCGGATGCAATCTGCACCAGGTTGCAGTAAATCGGTATACACACCTATCTCTGTATCATTGATCATAACGTCTATTTACAATATTCTTTGGCATTTGTTCAGCTTCTAAACCTAAGCCAACTGCATCATGCCGCGCATCAAAGGCATCGTTCAAGCGATCAATAAGCCCTAGCGCAAAGATAACCGCTGCGTAGCTACTCATGGACACCCCGGAATCACCTTTTTCTATACGGTACAGCGTTGCGCGCGATATACGTGCACGCTCCGCCAGCGTTGTCGTCGATATACGCCGGCGACGCCGGGCATCTCGCAAATCATTTCCCAGCTTCTTCAGAGCTCTTTCTGCTTGCGGATAGAGTGGCCATCTTTCAGTCATGATGCCTGATTATGTCTCATATCTGAGCAAAAAGCAAGAGTTTTTAATCAGATGTGAGACAAAACCACGCTTTTTCAACTTCTCTGGTTCATAAGCATTTCAGCATCCCCGCCAAGGCACACTCATACCAGGGCGGGGATTACTTGCAGTATAACTAGGCAGTACGTGCAGGATACGGAGTCGCGGATGACGCCACCGGTTCAGAGATAGCCTGGGCAATGATATCAAGCCCTCGCATCTTATCGGCCCGGCTGGCAGTGCAATACTGGCGCTCCACCTCTTCCGAATCGTGCCCCACAATAGCACGTGCAAGATCAGCAGTAATCGTAGCATTGGTACGCAACGCTGTTACCACAGAATGACGGAAAGAGTGAAAGGACTTCGGAGAAACGCTCTTGCGGTTACCTTTCAGAGCCTTCTTCTCTGTGGGCTTCTTGACGATACCCCACGCTTTCAACAATGAGGTGAACTCCGTGGATACACTGCTGTCCCCACGCATGTAGCGACGTGCCATATTGGGGAATACATATTCCTCCTGAATACCCTGTTCAGCGCGGATTTCCAGGAGACGATTCCGCAGAAGGGAATGCATGGGAATATCCATTTCCTTGTCAGTCTTAGCTGTGCTGAAGCACAGGGCGCCGGCGGCAAAATCAATACAGTCCCAACGCAGGCAGCAAATATCACCTATACGCTGTCCCCCGGTCATTGCCGCGACCAAGGACATATCGCACCAGGGCGCCGGGAACTTGGTCACCATAAGACGCAGTTCATCGGCTGTAAACGGAAGGCGTCTGGTCTTATCACGTCCAAGTTCTGGGTTGATTTCCTTACCCAGCTTCACCAGATTCAAGTGAGGCATAGGCGATTTCAGCAGCAAGTCATCGTCCACAGCCTTGTTGAAAGCTGCCGACAGATTAGAGCGATGCAAGCCTACAGTGCCCACAGATACCAGTGTAAGCTCGTGCCGGAAATAGGCTATCATATCCGCCTTGGTGAGCATATCCAGGCGTATATCAGACTTCTTGTCAGAATGCTCATCCATCCATTTCAAGAAGGACTTGAATGCCCGGCGACGGTTACTCTCCGTCTTGGGACCAGCCTGACCCTGAAAGTCAGTCAGGAACTCTCGCACAGTGGGCATCTTGGCGATCATGCCGGTGGCCTGTGCCACAGTCCGCAAGGCATCAGCGGCCTGTGTGTATGAGGTCTCTCCCTTGGCTACACGTTCCATGTTGTCTGCCACTTGCTGGGCGAGCTGTTTGCTGGCACGTTGCTCTGCCCGGGTCGCACCTACTGCTACACCGGTTGATTTGCGAATGCGCTTACCATTTGCCCAGAACTCTGCTTGCCAGATTCCTTTTCTATCTTTTGTCTCTGCCATGTTATGTAGTATATGGTTGTTGGGTGTACGTGTCACACGTGTGACAGGTATGTGACACATCGTGTGGCAGGTCGTGTGACACACTACTACCATACATGGTTGACACAGCACAAGACAAAAAATCGCGCTGTAAAGGGGTTACATCCTCTACAGCGCGCTATTTTCAGTATTTTTTAGTTGCGGGAGTAGGATTTGAACCTACGGCCTTCAGGTTATGAGCCTGACGAGCTACCAGACTGCTCCATCCCGCGATTTTATATGTTGTCACCCAGTGGGTGTGCCGAGATGATACCACTTGCGGTTCGGGATGTCAAGCTTATTTTTGTAAAAAAATGAATTTTTATGATTTTTTATCGTTTTGCTGGTCGTTAGCGAGGTCTTTAAGGATTTGGCAAGCCAGGTCATTACCCAATTCGGCAGCGTTGACCAGCCAACCGAGGGCGATTTTTTGGTGTTGAGGCACACCAATACCTTGGGAAAAGCAGATGGACATGAGGAAAGCGGCATCCGCCGAGCCATCCATGGCCGCATATCGCAGGTAGGTGACAGCCTCGGCCGGGTCTTTCGGGTCAACATTCAGGTAGTGCTTAGCCAGTTCCATTTGAGCATGGGGGTGCCCGGCGTCTGCTGCAATAGTGTACCAACGGCGTGCCAGTTCGGTGTTTGGCGGGGTGCCAATACCGCGCGCGTAGCATGCCCCCAGCGCGGCGGCTGCGCGTATATTCCCTTTATCCGCAGCAATCAGCAACCAGTGTAAGGCACGTTCTTTATTCTGGGGAATTCTGCGACCGGTGAGCAAGTTGTGGCCGTATTCGTAGCAGGCGTCGGAATCTCCGTCAGCCGCCTTCGCCGCAATTTGCGCGGTGGAGTTTATGCCGCAGGAGCAGAGCAGTAGCGCGGCGGGCAGGGGAATGAGGTGGAGGAGCTTCACTTGAAGAAATTGAGTTGTTTTTGTGATATGGGCATGCTGAGTTGTTGCATGACGGCGAGCATGTCCTCCCACACGGAGCGGCGTGCGGTAAGAGTGTCGTTGCGCAGCAGGTAACTGGGGTGGTAGGTCACGCGGGTGGGAATTCCGCTGTAGTCGAACCATTTTCCGCGCTGACTGGCTACACTGGCTGCATGCCCGAGCAATCCGCGCGCTGCCGTGCCGCCTAGGCACACAATACAGGCGGGTTGTATGGCGCGAATTTCTGCTTGTATAATGGGTAGGCAGGCGGCGATTTCGTCATCGCTTGGTGCGCGGTTGGCCTTGAGCTGCTGCGGCCCCATGGAGGGGCGGAACTTGCAGATGTTTGAGATGTAGACATCGCTGCGTTTCAGCCCCATTGCACTGAGAATTTGCGTGAGTTTTTGTCCGGCAGGTCCAACGAAGGGCTCGAGTTGCTGCTCTTCCTCGTACCCCGGGGCTTCGCCTACGAGCATAAGGCGGGCGTGTGGGTTTCCGGTGGCGAACACCATGGTGTCTCGCAGGGTGCCCAGGGCACGGGCTGCGCGCCAACTTTCTGCTTTTTGTTGTAGCCACGCGAGTTTTTGCTCGACCGTTTGCAACATGCTGTCGGCTGCTACGGGGGCGGGAGCAGGGGCTGCTGTTGTGCCCCTGCGTGCAGCGAGCAACCAATTGCGCAATATGGCACGAGCCTCGGCATCCACAGGCAAGGTGGTTTGCCCCTGTACGGGCAGGTTGCTGAGGGCTTGTACGGCCAGCTGACGGATGGTGAGCAAGGTGGCTATTGTGGCTGAATGTTTAGGTTAATTGCAGAGTTTGCGCAGCATGGCGTCTATACCCATCACGACCTCGGCGAATTCACGGTAATCAAGCTTATCGGGGGTGTCGCTGGTTTCGTGGTAGTCATCGCAGCGCATATAAGCTGTATCGGTAATGGCGAAGGAGGGTATGCCTTCTTTCATGTAGGACCAGTCGTCTGACCACGCAATGCCGCGGGTCAGGTAGCTGAATACCAGTGAACGCACCGGAAATCTGCTGACGGAGGCGAAAAGCTCGGCACAGCGGCGCGAATAGTCTCGGCCGTCATTGTTGCGCATAAAACGATTGGTACTCATGAAGGCCACATAGTCACAGCGGTCATGGAGCCCCACCAGAGCCCCGGCCACGGCGCTGCGGCGCTTTTTGTTCACGCGGGGTGAGTATACGCCCAGTGTTTCCAGCGACATCATACCGGCTACCTTGTCGGCGCTGCCGAGTTCTTTTACGAGACTGCGGGCATGCACGCGGGAGCCCATTTGGTCGGTCTGGAAGAAGGGTGCCTCCTCGTTGGCATAGGCTACGAAAATGATGCCGTTTTTGGTGGGCACATTTTTCAGGCGTTTGGCCAAGCTGAGCAGAGCCGCCACGCCCGAGGCGTTGTCATTTGCGCCGGGGGTACCTGTTTTGCCCTCGATAACCGGGCCATGTACGTTCCACTTTTCCATTCCCACGCGAGTGTCGTAGTGGGCGCCAAGTACCACCCATGGGGCATTCGGGTCGGTGCCCGGTTTACGGACTTCGATGTTGACGGCTGTTTTGCCGGCGGCTCCCTTGTATTCCTCCTCCGCCGGGATGGTGTAGGTTTGTCGATTGACCTTGTAACCCATGCCGGCGAATTCCTTGGCAATGTAGTCAGCCGCTTTGTCGTAAGCGATTTGCTGGTAGTGGTTTCTTTCGCCGATAACCCCGGCCAATGCGGTAACATGGCGGCGCAATTCCTGCTCAGTCGTGGCGGTTACGGGGATTGTGCCGTCGCCTGTGGGTTGGTACAACTTGGTACAGGCCGTACTCAGAGTCAGAACGGCAGCTAATAATATGGGGAGCAGGCGTCTCATGGTGTCTTTCATTGTAGTTCGTTCCTGACTGTATTGCAAGTGGTGAGTGTGACATTGTACAACGGATTTTTGCGCGGTGTTGTCTGTATTTGAACTTGTATGAAAGGCGGGTTTGGTGTAAGATGCTGCCTGTATTATGGCAGACCCTCTTATAAAAGTCACTGATTTGGTGCGGCACTTCGGTGCGGTCAAGGCGGTTGACAGCATATCGTTTGAGCTACAGGCTGGGCAATCGGTTGGGTTAATTGGTGCCAACGGTGCCGGTAAGACTACGACCATGCGCCTGCTGACTACGCTTGATTTACCCGATAGCGGCGAAATCATCATCAATGGTCTCGATGCTACAGCTTGGCCGGAAAAAGTTCGCGCTCGTATAGGGTGGATGCCTGATAGTTTCTCCCCGATGGACCATACGACAGTGTTTGATTATATCGATTTTTTTGCTCGCGCGTATGGTCTGAGTGGTGAAAAGCGTGTGATTGAGGTTGAGCGAGTTATTAAGTTTTGTGGCGTGAGCGAACTTCGTGACCGTTTTATAGATAAGCTTTCTAAAGGGCAGAGCCAGCGCGTATCGCTTGCCCGCATGCTGATAGGGAATCCTGACTTTTTGGTGATGGATGAACCGGCCGCCGGCTTGGACCCGCAGGCTCGTCTGGAGTTCAAACAGTTGGTGCGTGAGTTGCAGAAACAGGGCAAGACACTGCTTATCAGTTCGCATATTCTCACAGAATTGGCGGAGATGTGTGACGTGATGATTTTGATGGATCGGGGTAAAATTATACGTCGAGGTACTCTTGCTGAGCTGACAGGCGAAAATCAGCAGGGTACACCGTATAGTATTCGCCCCGTGGGCGACGCTAACGAACTGTTGGCATGGCTGGCCGGTAGTCGTGATTGGATGGGCGCAACCAGCCAAGCCGATGGTTGTGTGCATGCCACATGTCTGGCGGCGGATGATAAGTCAATAGCCGCAGCTATTGCTACACTTTGTGAGGGGAATGAAGTGCTTGAGGTCGCTCGCCGCACCGTAAATCTGGAACAGACTTTCGTCAATATCTTGCAGGAGAATAACCATGAATAAATACTTTTCGGATTTGCTGCCGCCCGCATTGGTGCGCGATATGCGCCGCAGTCTGCGCTCGCGCGGCTACCTTTGCATGTTGATTGTGTTCCTATTGTTGGCGACGTGGTTTCAGTATGATTCCACCTTGGAAGACCCGATAATGGGCGACAACTCATACTTGATGGCTTTAATTTCTATGGTTGTGCTGTGGTTTATCATACCCAGCAGAGCCGGCAACTCCGTATCGGCAGATGCCGGGGCAAAGGGCAGTAATTTTTTGATGCTTACTCCGTTGAGCTCGCGCGAGATTGTGTGGGGAACATGGGTGTCTGCCTTGTTCCAGTTATTGCTCGTGAGTGGACTTGGTGCGCTTATTGTGTGGTGGCGGGTTAGCTGTAGCACTAATCCTGCGGGAGATAATCAATGGCTTATCTATGGTGTTACAGTTGCCGTTGGAGCTATGATGTGTGCGGTGTTTTTGTTCATGTCGCAGCTGAGCCGTGTTTTGCGCACCCTGCTGGGGGTGGGCGTGCTGGTTGTTTGCTGGCAGGTCGTATCCGTGATATGGGAGTTGGTTCTGATGCGGGAGAACTTGTTCTCAATGGCTGAGCTTAAGGAATATTTTACGGGAAATACCCTGTATTGGATAGTGGGGGATTATGTGCTGGTGATTGTGCTGCTGCTGGAGTTTGCCCGCCGTAGCTATGCGGCCCCGGCGGAAAACTGCTCGCGCAGTGTGCGTGTGCTGGCCGTGTTGGCACTGCTTACTGTGCCGTTGTACCAGCATGTTATGGCGGAGCAAGGCGGCGGACAGTTAATTTTTGCATGTTGTTATTCTATATTCGCCTGTATGAGCGATGCGCTTTTGCCTACATATTCGCTGGTGGCGCATGACAAGCGCGTCTGGCCGCTGTTGCCGGCGTATCTGCAAGTGCCGGGCTTGGGGCAGGCTGCGTTTTTCCTGCTCCCGGTGTTGGCTGTAGTGTGCTGGTTGTACTGTCGGTATCAGGAAGGCCTGATGCCGGAACCTGAACCCATGTTGCTGCATGTGTTCACGTGGCTGAATGTGGGGTATACTCTGCTTTTTGTACTGCTGATTACAGACCTGCTGTGCAAGCGCGACAGCGTACATCGCCCGATAGTTTATGCCATGTGTGCCCCCCTGCTGATGTTGGCAACTATGACGGTATATTTCATGAGCTCGTCCGCAGTACGCCCGTTGGCTATGGCTGCTATGCCGTTTGGTTGTAATATGCTGTCAGACGAGCTTTCGACTCACATTAGCCGGGGTGTGAAAGACGGCGTTTGGTCCGTAGAAGTGTGCTCGGCATTGGGTATATCAACTGTTGTGTTGATGGTGACCCTGTTGTTGCTGATGTGGCGAGGCCGCCGCTCCTGAGCGCAGCAAAAAACTTAGCTGGTTGCAACAGCCCCGCAGTATCCTGCTGCGGGGCTGAATATTTTGATGTTGGGTGCCCCCTCAAAAAGTGTTTCTACACGACCGTGGTGGTAGAGAAATGGGAACTCCCGCGCCTGCCATACTGTAGCACCGGCGTGTTTGACCAGTGCCTCAGCCACGCACCAGCTTGCAAAAAAGTCATCTGCTGTGGCACCGAGTGACTCCCATATATTGAGCTGTTGGGGGCACATGATGCGCTTTGCCAGGCGCCGTGTAGCGGCATCGGGCCGTATTTGTTGAATATCCACCCCTACGGGGGCGTGGTGAAAGGCTAAACAGAGCAGGTTTGCGGAGTGTGATATATTGAAATACAGTTCATTGCCGGGCAGTGCAGGTTTCCCGTGCTCATTGGTGGTGAGCTCGATAGTATGCGGCGCCTTGTGTAGTCTGCGGGCTAGTTCTTGTTTGAGTAGGCAACGTGCTATGCGCGAGCTGAGGGGACGTTGGGCATAGAGTTGCTGCTCACCCGGGGAGAGCAGGCTGAGGTCGGCAGCGCACTCCGGCAGTTCGTGCAGGTGATAGCAAAGGTAGTCCATTGCGGTTTCAGATTTTGCAGAAGCGCAAGCTGTTGTCTGCCGTGTTGTAGATGGCAAATCCGGGTTCGCCACGAACACCTGCAATTTCTCCGGGGTTAGCGATTAGGAAGTTTTTTCCAATCCGCTGTTCGGCGTAGTGGGTATGACCGTAAAACACGGCATCGTAACCACCGCGAAGCAGGGCCTGCTCGGCAATATGTGGGTAGTGGGTCATGTATATTCGCCGCTCTTCCAGCATGAAATCCGCGCAGTCACCATGGTGATTGCAGTGGTGGAATTGCTCGGCCAGTTTCAGGTGCGCGTCGCGTTCCCATTCGTTGTTGCCGAATACTAAATCGATGCCGTATTCCCATTCCTCGCGCAGGGTGCGAAGGGTACTCAGGGTGGCAATGTCACCCGCGAGCAAAAGGTGTCGGCAGCCTTGCCGCTCAGCTATTGCAAGCGCAGTGAGTAGGTTGGTGATGTTGTCGTGTACATCGGAAAGAATAGCTACCAGCATGGTCAGAGAGCGTTGAAAATGGGAGAGTAAGGGAGTGATTGTTCGAGCGGGGAGCCTATGGCGCCGGCACGGAATCCGCCCGCTGACATGTACCACACTGTTGTGCCGGGGGGGAGTTCGCGGAAGAGAACCGGGCTGCCCGTGGCGTTGATATAACCACTATATTGCAAGCCAACTCTACCGAGTGTTCCGAAGTTGCTTTTAATTTCCGCTGTGTAGTCGGCGCCGGCTTGGGTAGTGAACCACGCACGGAAATCATTTTCGGCCTTTTGTATGGCAGGGGAATTGTTCAGCCACGCGCCCGGTATGCTTAGGTCGAGGTTGTGGCGGCGTACCAATTGTATGAAATTGATGGCATGTTCCCGCAAGGTCGGGCAATGCCGCACGCCGGTCATGTGAGTATGTTGGTGATTATCAATCAACCTTAATAGGGTGTAGTATACGTAGGCTTGCGCTAATGCCGGGCAATCATTATGCCGGAAGTTGAGCACTTGAGTGAGCAAATTGGCAACGTTCGCCTTCAGGAAGAAAGTTTTTTTGCTGATGTTGATGTGTTTCATCAGGAGTGAGGCATCAATCACTTTTATGCTCACTCGGTCAATATCGTCCAGTCGCACCCGGCGATTCTCTAAGTTTTGCAAAGGGTCGAGGTGTGAACGTGTGAGATATACTCTGTTGTCATCGTAATCGAAGCGTGGTTTTATTTCAGAGTAGGCTGTTACTCCGTAAGTAGTTGTTGTTTGGTATAGTTTGGTGTAGAGGGATGGCGCCGTGAAAAGGTTTTCCACCATGTGAGCCTGCTCGGCCACAGCGGGGTATTCTGCGGTAAAGGTAGGTCCGCCCTTGAGCAGGGTTTGAGCAGCAGCAAGCTGTTGTTGTTCATTTGTTGTAAGATAGCCGACTTTTTGCAGGGCACTCTTAACCTCGTTTTCCGGGGGGAGCAGGGGTGCTAAGCTCAGTAGTTTGGCCGCAGGTTCATAAGCCGCGGCATTACAGCGGCGCACTGCTTCTACATGACGCTGATAACTGCGGACGCGCTGAATTTCGTCGCAAAACAGCATGTAGGAGGATATAGCAGCCGTGGTAGCTTGCAGCTCTCGCGATTGTTTGATTACCGGTTCTATAAGTTGCTGACTGAGATTGAAACTTTTTGGCGCAGTGTAGAATTCACTTAATCGAGGTCTGATTTCCTCGAGTTGCTTGCGGCAAACCGCTAAATCCTGCTCGGGAGAGCCGGTGAGGGGTGGCATGGCCGGGAGCGGTCGTTGCAGGTTGTTGATAAAGTTTTGTTTTTGTTCCTGCAATACTTGTTGTTCTCGGTTACAGAGCGCTTGCCAGCGCTTCGATAGCGGGGTGCCCATTTTGGGGGGTAGGCTGCTGAGCTCGCGTTCTATACCGGCTCGCTCCGCTATTGTGAGTGCTGATACTCGGCCGCCGTTTTCTATGTTGCTAAGACGTTGGTGAAGTCGGTTACAACTTGCTTGTAAATAGGTCAGTTTACGATTCGCCAGTTCAATACTTCCTTGCACCTGCGGAGCCACAAGTCGGTAGAAGGGCGTGTCGAGCACCCGCTTGATGCTTTGCACTCGGTCGGGATGATTGAGCTCGATAGCTTTGAGTAGCTCACTTTCTAAATTCGTTGCTCGTTTGCGGCACAGTACACCACCCCCACATAAAAGTAAGGTCACTAACAGCAGAACCCCGATTTTTATTACGGTTCGACGCTGAATCCCGAGCGGGAAGCCCTGCCTGTGCATCTTTCGCTTTTTTTTACGGCGTGCCATTAGTCTGAGGTTCCTGTGTTGGGGGCTGGGTGAGATTTAATGGTGCTAGGTACGGGGCAAAGGGGGGCTGCAACAGCCAAGCCGCCATGTCGGGGTGATTGTTGAGGAAAATTTGCCAAGCCTCGCGCTCGGCATTTCCGGCCTGCGCTGACCAATCATGTACCCCATAGGATTGTATAGATTCGTGCATGTACAGGCGGCACAAATCATCGGCATTCAACTTAAGAGTGTGAGCGCATTCACTGAGTTTCTGTAAGTTGTCGGGGTGATTGCTGTGTGTTTCCGCTGCTGCTCGCAGCAGTCGCACGCATTCCAACAGGGTAACTCGGCTATTGTTCTGTCCGCTCGCCGGCAGATTGCGCAGGCGGGCTTCGAACTTATCGAGGTGGCGCGCCGTACTTTCGTAGGAATAGGTACTGGCGGCTAAACGCGAGAGTAGGAGCGCGTCCTCTTCTGTGTTGATTTGGGTAATGATGTCCCCGGTAAGCTCGCCGGCTTCGTCCATCATTAACCCGGAAATAAGTGAGAAACTGCTCCATAACGCGGCAGTTCCCACCAGATAACACGCCCAGCGCAGCCATTTATTGGGGGCAGGAAGTACCTTGAATACTTCGACATCCGGGGTTTCTGTGTATTTGTACGGCAGGTGGCTGGTTGCAGTTGATTCTGTTGCACGGCTTCCGTGCTTACGGGGTGGTAATACGGTTGCGCTCTGCGCAGATTGCTGAGCGTAGGTAATGGCACAGCCCAGAACGAGTTGTGGATTGATAGTGAGTTGTTGGCTATGCGGTAACCAAGTTAATGAGCCTGATGAGGGGGGAGCCGTTTGGTGCAGTATAATTCTGTTGCAATGTAGTTTGTCTATATTTGAACTGACCAGAGTTGTAAAAGTTTTATCCCAGCCGCGGGTGGAGGACAACCAGTCGCTCTCATGAAGGAGCATGAGCACCTCTTGCGGGGTGGCGTCTGCCGGCACCGTTACCACACAATCACGGTCGTAGGGGGAGGTGAAAAAACAACGGGCGTTGCTTTTATTTCCCGTGAGTTTCTCCCAAGTGGGTTGGTTATCGGCCTCGGGCAGGGCTGCTGCGGTCAGTCGTGGCTCGTCATCTATGTAGGGGAAGCGCTCTGTTGCAGAGTGAGTACACCACAGCCCTATATTCCTGAGCGCCAGTATAAGCCCGGCCGGTGTGGGGCGCGATGCGTTGCGGCGCAGCACCTGCACTTCATCATACGTCATGGCAAGGTGGTGGACTGTATACCCTTGCTCTGTATCAAATTGATGACTACTGAGTACATGTATAGGCGCGCTGTCGTTTTCGATTTTGAGGTAGCTGTAGTACAAGCCGGGAGTGGTTTGGGCACCGGTGTACAGGCTATGGGTCAGCTCTATTAACGACTGTTCCAGAGCACGGGGAATGGTACGGCTGCGAGCAACCGTACCTGCTGAGGTTGTAGTCAGCAGGTGCTCCGAAGGGCGGTGGTAGATGAGCTGGTACGACATGGTGAAATCAGGTGGTTGCCGGCTGCAGCAGCTCCGGTGCCAGGGAGCTGAGCACCCAGAGGAGGGGATCCGTTACATGGGAGGGGGACAGGTCTGCATCAGCAGGTCCCATTAAGGTTGCCCCCGTCTCTTCATCGGTAAACAGGATAGGCGACTGCCCGAGAGAGGATGCCGCAAAGTAGCGCACTCTTTCCGATATGGCCTCGGCATTTACACAAATTTGCGGAGCTATTCGGAACAGGAGCTCGCGCAGTCGTGCTGAGTTCGCTTCGATGTTTTCCAAACATACCCGCCCGTCACGCACTGTTGAGAGCAGCGGTTCCGGTCCCAGTAGGTGTTGCCAACAGTCACTTTTGCCAATGATAAGAGCTAGTGGTGTATTAATTTTGCGACCGGGGGGCAGTTGCAGTGCTGTCCGTAACCGGCACTCCATTTCTGCTAAGAGTCTGCTTTGTCTCCCCGGCGGGTACAGGCTGTGCTCAATTTGTGGGTCTTGTACACCCCGGAGCAAGGCTCGGAATCCCGGATTGGTGGTGGGGTCGAATAGGAATAGCAAACCGTCTGCAACCTTAAGGTAGTCGGTGTTGACGGTTGCTGCATCCCCGCTTGCAGGTTCAAAATTTTCACCGGCATTGTCATATAACACAACGGAGTGTGCTACACTGCCTTTGTCGAGCGTGTAGATGAACGGGCGGGGCATGTGCTGTACGGTGCCATTTTTGTATACCTGTTGGTATAGGGGACCGTTCATGCCGGTTGTGCCGATATAGGCCTCGTGAGGGGATTGTGCGGTAAATACCCGCCGGCGCACTTTGTTCAGTGCTTCGTTGGCAGCGGGTTCCGCATCTCGGAACGGCAGGCCGAACTCCATTGGCAGACGGCGCTCCAGTTCCTGCACCAAGGTGGTAAGGTAATAGGATTTTCCCGATGCCGGAACCCCGATAATCGGGAAAATATGTTGGCGCATTTCCTTGAAGAATGGCGGCAGCTTGTGGTGACAGAATGGGCAGGCCTGCTCAGCGCACAGCGCCCCCATCTGATCATAGATAAAGCCCTCTTTGCTGATTGACGTCGGTTTGAAACGGCACATTTCATTCGGCCCCAGTTTGCTGTCGCCCTGCAGATTAGGGTGCGCGGCTATGCTGAGAATTTCCTCGGTCGTGAAAGCTGTGCAGCATGTCGGGCAGCGGTGCAGGTGCTCCGCCGATAAGGCGGTTTCGGGCGTGCATAGACCATTGTTGACTGCGAACTCTGCAACTTGGAGTATATCTTGAAGCAGGAAAACATAACTGCCCAGACCATCGAAGGTTGTCATCATCTCCCGACTTTCATCCTTGGGGAGTTCCAGCAGTTGCTCTAGGCTCATGCCCGGCGTCCATGCTGCACTACGCTGGGAGTACACATACCATGTGCGCGGTCGGAATGCTGCAAAATCCGGTTTGTTTGCGTCATCCCCATACCATGCAACAAAACACCCGCCTGCCAGTACCATCAGGCAGTAGGTCCCGGTATTGATTCGATAGCCCTCATTGAGTTCTACCCCATTGAGTGAGTAGGTACCCAAAGCCTCTTTCGGGAAGAAATGGCAGTGCCCGTTGCGGTGGGCAAATACACCTGCCACGGGTATTTGCATGGCAACACGAAACGTACAAGCTTCTGCTTTGCCGATTGTCATGAAATTCTGCTCCGATACACGCAATTTGCACGTTAGGCAGTCATATATGTAGAGCCTTTTTTTCATTTTGCCGCTTGTCGTTTCGTCTTACTGTCTTATACCATACATGGGGCATGACGTCAAGAAATTACAGCAGCGCTCTCAGCTGTTTATGCAAAAGGACGAGCTGCATGCTTGCGCTTGCAGCTCGTCCCTTGGTTTGAGGTAATGGATGCTTTACTTGTCGGTCAGAGAGCCGATGCCGGGCAGAACCTTGCCCTCGAGCAGCTCCAGAGATGCACCACCACCGGTGGAGCAGAAGGAGAGCTTGTCAGCTACTTTGAACTTCTTGGCTGCGGTTACGGAGTCACCACCGCCAACGATGGAGATGCAGTCGCTCTCAGCCAAGCACTCAGCGATGGCCTTGGTGCCCTTGCTGAAGGAATCCAGCTCGAATACGCCCAGCGGGCCGTTCCAGAGCACGGTCTTGGCGCCCTTGATGATGCTGCACATTTCGTCGATGGCCTTGTCGCCGATGTCGATGCCCATGCCGCCCTCGGGTACCTCGCCGTCTACAGCCCAGGGAGAGGTGCAGAAGGTCTCAGCGCCCTCCTCAAACTTGTAGGTGTAGCGGGTGTCGGCAGGCAGGATGAACTTCACGCCCTTAGCAGCAGCTGTGGCGAGAATCTCGTTAGCAAGGTCGAGCTTGTCGGCCTCAATCTTGGAAGCTCCAACATTCTTGCCCTGTGCGGCCAGGAATGTGTTGGCCATAGCGCCACCGATGATGAAGGTCTGGCTCTTCTCCATGAGCTTGGAGAGCACCTGAATCTTGTCGGAAACCTTGGCACCACCCATGATTACAACGAAGGGCTGCTCGGGAGTCTCGAGTTTGCCCTCGAGGTACTCAAGCTCGTGCTCGATAAGGAAGCCCATGGCGGACTTCTCGGCGAAGTGGGTTACACCTTCGGTGGAGGCGTGGGCGCGGTGAGCGGAACCGAAAGCGTCGTTCACATAAAGAGTGGCATTGCCCAGCAGAGCCTTGGCGAACTCGGGGTCGTTCTTCTTCTCTTTCTTGTCGAAACGTACGTTGTCCAGCAGCATTACATCGCCGTCCTGCAGAGCGGCACGAGCGGCTGTTGCAGCCTCGCCGATAGTCTCGGGAACGAATGCTACAGGCTTGCCCAGATGGCCGGCCAAGCAATCGGCAGCAGCCTTCAGGGAGAACTCAGCCTGATAGCCGGTACCTTCGGGGCGACCCAGGTGAGAGCAGAGAACCAAGCGAGCACCCTTCTCGAGCAGGTACTTGATGGTCGGCAGGGCAGCAACGATGCGAGCATCGTTGGTGATGGCGCCGTCTTTCATGGGAACGTTGAAGTCCACACGCATGAGAACTTCCTTACCGGCAACGTCGAGGTCACGTACAGTGAGTTTAGCCATATTGTTATTGTATTTGGTTAGATATTCGGAAAGAATCTTCAGGGCATACACCCCGCGCGGTTATTATACTCATTATCGTGCCGTGTTGCAAGGCTAAAAACGCACTATGACGATTTTGTAAAATCCGGGGCGAATCTTCAGGGAACGCTGAAAAGATTTTTAAAGTGGGTAGCCGTTTTTTTGCTGACATTGAGAGAGAAATGCGCTAGAATGCAGGATATGAAAAAGCCAGACATACTTGCCGCTCGTAATTTGAATAGTCGTGCCGAGCATCACTTGTCGCCCGGCTCCATTCCAGTCAACACCGGAAATGCTGTGTTGGACGCAAATCTCTACGACTTATCGCGCCGCTTCTGTGGTAAACATGACCCTGATGTCATATTGCAGATGCTGTCAACAGTGATGAATGCAGCTGATTCGGACATAGAGGAGCATGACTTGGATATGATGAACCGAACATTGGATGAGATGTTTGCCGCAGATAAGATGTTCCTGCCATACCGCAATATCCGTAAAATAACCTGTTTCGGTTCGGCTCGTATACAGCCGGAAGACCCGTCGTACAAGCAGGCTGTGGATTTCTCCCGCATGGCGGCGGATAATGGGTACATGATTATAACCGGCGGCGGTCCCGGAATTATGCAGGCGTGCAATGAGGGCGCCGGTAAAGATAACTCATTCGGTCTTAATATCACATTGCCCTTTGAGCAGCATGCCAATCCATTCGTGGAGGGTAGTGATAAGATGATGGATTTCTATTATTTCTACACCCGCAAACTCAATTTCCTGAAACAGACGGATGCCCTAGTGGCTTTTGAGGGTGGTTTCGGTACTATGGATGAGATATACGAGACGATTACCCTCATGCAGACGGGTAAGTGTACGATTTTCCCCATCGTGTTGCTGGATATTCCGGGTGAGACATTCTGGTATCGCTGGGCTCGTTTTATTGAGAAAGAACTGCTGGATGAAAACTTAATATCGCCCAATGACATGCACTTGCTCTACCTGAGCAAGAGTGCAGAGGATGCCATGGCGTATATTGAGCGTTTTTACAAGCGTTTCCACTCATATTACTTCAACGGTGATATATGCACCATACGTTTGATGGAGCCGCTGAATGACAAATTACTGGATTGGATTCGGCATGATTATACCGATATTATGCCGAAGGCTGATCTTGTGCAGCAGGATGAAGACCCGGCAGACCCCGAGCCTCAGCTGGCAGCATTGCCCCGTTTGATTTTTACGTTGAAGCGTGGAGACTATGCTCGCCTGAAAGACCTCATTGATGTGGTGAACGATTGAGGCTACTCTGAATATTTGTTTTTTAAATCACAATCCCCGGCGATTCGGTAAGCATTGCCGGGGATTTTCCGTGCGCAGAAAAAAGCCGTTCACGCAGTGGCGGAACGGCTTGGGAAGAGGGAATGAAGAAACTCTTACTTCTTCTTCTTGCAGGTCTTCTTGGCGCAGGTCTTCTTCTTGGGCTCGATAGTTACCTTGAAAGAAGAGGAGGGCTTAAATGCCAGAGTGGAAGAGGCCGGAATAGTTATTGCCTTACCGGTCTGGGGATTGTGACCGGTGCGCTCGGGGCGGGTCTTCATTTCAAAAGTACCGAACCCGATGATTTGAACTTTCTCGCCACCCTTCACGGCATCGGTGATGGCACCGAGTACAGCGGAGAGAGCAGCATCGGCGCACTTCTTAGTAGCGTCCTCGCCAAGCTTTGCCTGAATGCAGTTTACAAGTTGAGTCTTGTTCATAGGACTCTATGATAGCATGCGGAGCGTTGATTTCAAGAGAAAAAGTGATGAGAAAAGCCAAATCGTGCAAAAAAAACGCACAATTTGGCTTTGAATAGGTAAAAAATAGCTTGAATGCTGAGAATTCAAGGCTTTTTCACCATTTATAGCTGTCAATCGCATGTTTCATTTCGCGTACCGCGGCAGTCAGTCCGGTAAAGATGGAACGAGCGATGATGGTGTGGCCGATATTAAGTTCGGTGAGGTGGGGCACTGCGTTGAGCTCTGCGAGATTGGCAATTTGGATTCCATGGCCGGCGTGGACTTCCAGCCCGAGCTCATGCCCCAGTTTCGCCGCTGCAACTAAGCGAGCGGTTTCTGCCGCTCTCTCTGCGCCGAGTGTGTTGGCAAACCTGCCTGTGTGAAGTTCAATCATGGCTGCACCAATGGCTGCAGAGGCTCGCACTTGCTCCGGCTCGGGGTCAATAAACATGCTCACTCGGCTGCCGTTGGCTTGCAGGGCTGCTACCAGCGGTTGCAGTGTGTTCTCGTTACCGGCTACACTCAACCCACCTTCGGTCGTGATTTCTTCGCGCCGCTCGGGTACCAAGCACACATAGTCAGGTTTGAGAGCCAATGCGAACTCGAGCATGGCCGGGGTGGCCCCCATTTCAAGATTGAGGGGCAGGGGAATCTCGCGGCGCACGGCGTACGCATCCGCATCTTGCATGTGGCGGCGGTCTTCGCGCACGTGCAGGGTTATGGAGTCCGCCCCGCCTTCCAAGGCTGCGCGGGCTGCGTCCAGTACGGATGGTTCCGTATTGTGCGAGTCGAGCATGGTGGCGTAGCGAGCTTGCCGCAGGGTGGCTACATGGTCAATATTAACTCCGAGGTGCATGGTGGGATTTTTTTCGAGTAAAAAGGCCCTGCTGAGTAAAAATTTACCCGCAGGGCCGAAGTTAAAATGTGTGTTTAGTGCAAGAAGTGGCGAGCACCGGTGAACACCATGGCAATGCCTGCGGCGTTTGCGGCGTCGATTACTTCCTGGTCGCGGATGGAACCGCCGGGCTGAATGCAGGCGGTAGCACCGGCATCGATAGCGGTTTGCAGACCGTCAGCGAAGGGGAAGAGACCGTCAGAGGCAATTACGCTACCCTTCAGGCTGAGACCGGCCTGACCGGCTTTCCACACAGCAATCTTGGCAGAGTCAACACGGCTCATCTGGCCGGCGCCGATACCCAGAGTACCGTTCTTGTCGGTGAAGACGATAGCGTTGGAGTGTACCTGCTTGCACACGCGCCAGGCAAAGCGCATAGCTTCGAGCTCTTCAGCGGTGGGCACGCGGTCAGTTACAACCTTGGCTTCAAGATTATCGAGGCCCATTACTTCGTCATCGCGCTGCATGGTCATGATACCGCCGGGGGCAGTGCGCATCATCGGGGTCTTGCAGAACTCGCGCCATGCGTCCATGTCGATTCGCATCACGCGGCAGTTCTTCTTCTTCTGCAGAATTGCACGAGCCTCGGGCTCGTAGTCGGGGGCGATAATCACATCGGTGAAGATAGCACCAACGATGCGGGCAAGAGCCTCTGTCATCGGGCGGTTCATTACGATAACACCGCCGAAGGGTGCCTGCGTATCGGTCTGGTAAGCACGCTTCCAAGCCTCTACCAAGTCCTCGTCATCCTGACCTACACCACAGGGGTTGGTGTGCTTGAGGATACCGACGGTCGGGCGACGGAAGTTCATGATGAGAGAGGCCGCGGCATCCAAATCGAGGATGTTGGTGTAGGAGAGCTCCTTACCCTGCAGCTGGGTGAAGATGGAGTCGAAGTCACCGTAGAGCACACTGGCCTGGTGGGGATTGTCACCATAGCGCAGTGCCTGATTGAAGGGCAGGGACAGGGTGAAGTTGTTTTTGGTGCTGTCTTCTGCACGGTGGCCGAGATAGTTGGAGATGGCGTTGTCGTATGCGGAGGTGCGCATGAACACCTTTACGGCAAGCTTCTCGCGGGTGCGCAGGGTGGTGTTGCCCTGGTGGTTCTCCATTTCCTCGAGAATGGTGTCGTAATCGGCGGGGTCGCTCACTACGGTTACACTGGCGTAGTTCTTGGCAGCGGAGCGCAGCATGGAGGGACCGCCGATGTCGATTTTCTCGATTGCTTCAGCAAGGGTTACGCCCTCCTTAGCGATTGTCTCCTCGAAGGGATAGAGGTTGACGCAAACCAAATCAATAGTGGGGATGTTGTTGTCGATAGCCTGTTGCTGGTGCTCAGCAAGGTCACGGCGCTGCAGCAAACCGCCGTGTACTTTGGGGTGAAGGGTTTTTACACGACCGTCGAAGAGCTCAGGTGCCCCGGTGTAGTCCGAGATTTCTGTCACCGGCAGTCCCAGTTCCTGCAGGTATTTGCAGGTGCCACCTGTGGAGATGAGCTGTACATTTTGGGCTACAAGACCCCGGGCGAACTTATCAAGCCCGGTCTTGTCGGATACAGACAGCAGGGCGCGCTGAATTTTCATCGTTTCCATGTCAATGTGATTCGATTTGTTTACGGATTCCGCCGACGGCGGTACCGCAGCATACACATAATTGCTCTGATTTGCAAGCCCAAAATCATTTGAAAGGCAAATTTCAGCACCGGGATTGGGGCATGGAAAAGCACCCGGCATGCCGTGTGGTACAGGCTGCCGGGTGCTTGTGTGTGTGGGGGAATTATAGATTAGTCTTTCTTGCCGGCGATACCCATGGTGTAGCCATTGTACTCACGGAAGTTGTACAGGGGCTGACCTTCGGGAACGGCATAACCGATGTTTTTGCGGATGGCAAGGAAGTCGGCAATGCCGGCTTCGTTTACCTGATTGAGTTTGCCGCCGTGCATGTCGGCAAAGAGCACCATCTTGCAATAGGCATCGGCGTTCTCCATGAACCACTCGGCTTCTTCGATGTGACGGGCACCGGTGATGACACCGTGGTTTTCCATGAATACCACCGTGCTCTGATGGCAGGCCTTGGCTACAGCCTCAGCAGTCTCGGGAGAGCCGGGGGTGCCGTAGGGTGCCAGCGGAATCTGCCCCAAGAAGATATCGGCCTCGGGGTTGATGCCGTTCGGGGGAACCATACCGGCAAAGAGGAAGGCGTTGCAGCACGGAGGGTGGGCGTGGATGCAGGCGTTTACACCGACTTCCTTCATCATGGCGATGTGGGTTTTAACCTCGCTGGTGGCGGGACGGTAACCGCAGAGCTGGCCGGCGTTCATATCGACCATGCAGATGTCGTCTACAGTCATGAACCCCTTGGAGCAAAGCGTGGGGGAACAGAGCACCAAATCCTTAGCTACGCGCACGGAGAGGTTGCCGCCGTTGCCGTCCACATATTCGCGCTGCCAGAGACGGCGACCCATGTCGACCATGCGTTCCTTGATAACGCGAACTTCGGGGCTGTTGAAGAACGCATCGATTTCCTCACGTGTCTGCGGGTCGTAGTTTTCCCAGGGGAAGATACGGTCAGGCAGTGCCGGTTTGATATAAAGATCAGGATTAGCCATAGTATTAGTTTATTGGTAAAGTGTTGCGTAAGCAGCTTGCTGCTCACCGGGTTGAATGGTTGTGTAGGTGATACCGAAGGCATCTCGGCAGCTTTCGGGGGAGTCGTATACCCCGGCGCCGGCAAAGGCGTACATTGCTGCGCCGAGTACGGTGCTTTCGGAGACATTGGAGATGCGAATGGGAAGCCCGAGTATATCGGCGCGCATCTGAGTCCATACCTTATTACGAGCGCCACCGCCTACCAGCAGTAGGTCTGTGGATTTAAATCCACCCACCTTTTCGAGCTTCTGCAAGCGCTGTTTGAGGCGCAGGGTAAGGGCTTCCATCGCAGCACGGTAGATGTGAGCACGAGTGCGCCCGAGAACCAACCCCTGAATGCTGCCGGGAACGGCGTCGCTCGGCAGGAAATCGGGAATGAGTTTTACACCGTCACAACCGGGGGCGATTTTTTCGGCCTCGGCATCCATGGTGTCGAAACTTTCGCCATTGTAGCAGGTTGCCTTCACCCACTCGATGATACCACTGGCAATCCACTGCAAGCCGGGGTTAAGCAGGCCGGCTTTGCTGTCGTATTCCACCGTGGCGCCGGCGCTGTAGTCTTCGGGTTCGAGGCTGGCCTTCGCCGTGCGCAGCATCAGGATTTCCCAAGTGCCGCTGGAAAGGAAGGGCTGGTTTTCCTGCACACCGCTGCCAAACAGAGCAAACTGGGTGTCGTGTCCGGTGGATACGACCGGTACGGCTGTGGGTAGCCCCAGCAATTCGCATGCGGCCGGGGTCAGTGTGCCGATAGCATCGCCGGCATTTACCATGGGCGGGAACAGGCTCTTGCTGATACCCAAGGTGGAAAGTATTTCATCGCTCCAATCGCCGGTGGTCAAATCTGTCATTTGCGAGGTGCCGGCCATGGTGCGGTCGGTTGCCATGACACCGGTGAGTTTGTGAGCCAGAATATTGGAGATAAAGAGCCAGGCATGAGCCTGCTCCAACAGTTCGGGGCGATTCTCTTTCAGCCAGATAAGTTTGTAAATGGTATTGAACGCGAACTCTCCCACACCGCTGATTTCATTCAGTCGGCTTTGCGGCAGGTATTTACCTACGGATTTCATTACCTCGGCTGTGCGCGGGCACTTCCAGGAAATGACGGGGTAGAGTAGTTCGCCGCTTTCATTGACCAAGGCACCATCTACGCCGAAGGTGGTGATGGTTACCGCTTTTACCTGACCAGCGTCAATCTGCGGCAAAATTTCGCGTGCGCATTCTGCAAGCTGATTAAGTATGCGCTCCGCATTCCATACATGATAGTCCGGGTTTTCGCTCCCGCTATCGGTCGAATTCGGCTGGCTGGCTTTGGCTACCAGCTGCCCCTTATCATCTACAAGTATGGCGCGTACATTGGTCGCGCCGCAATCTAAACAAAGTACGTATGCCATATTCGGAATATAGCAGGCAAGCTGCCGGTTTATTGCCCGGCAGCTTGCCCTGAGTGTGGGGAATATTAATATTTGCCGTAAATCGGGCCGAAGTTGGCGCAGGCACGGAAGTCTGCACCCTCGGGGTCGGCTGTGCCGAACAGATCCCATGCGGCCGGGCGATATACCTTGTCCTCCGGTACGTTGTGAGCGTATACGGGGATGCGGAGCATGGAGGCCAGGGTGATGATATCAGCACCGATGTGGCCATAGGTCCAAGCACCGTGGTTGGCACCCATGTTGGCCATGACGGTGTAAACATCCTTGAAGCCGCCCTTGCCGGTCAGACGGGGGGCAAACCAAGTGGTCGGCCAACCCGGGTCGGTACGCTGGTCGAGCTTGTCGTTCACGTCCTGAGGCAGGTCACAGGTCCAGCCTTCCACTATGGTGAGCACGGGACCCTGACCCTTCACGAGGTTCATGCGAATCATGGTTACGGGTACATTGCCCTTGGACACGAAGTGCAGGGAGTAGCCGCCGCCGCGGAAGTATTCGCGGTTAGCCGGGCACCACTCGGAGGCACCCATCATGGCCTCGATGTCGGCCTGTGTAGTCTCGCCGGTCTTTTTCATGATGGGGGTGCCATCTTCAGCAGTGGAGTGCATATTGCCGTCCAGAGCTGTGGAGCCGGAGTTGATGAGGTGCATGATGCCGTCCTTGGCCAGACCTTCCATGGTGTAGCCGGTCACGCGCTTTACTGCGGCGGGGCTCCAGTAGGTACGGATGTCGGAGAAGCAGGCTGCGCGGCCGGTGAGCTGGTGCAGCAGAAGCATGCACACGCCGTTCATGGCGTCATTCTCGGTAGCGAAGGGAATGGCCTCACGCGGGCCGTTCCAGTCGAAGGTGCTGTTGAGCAGGGATTCAGCCATATCGCCGTTCGGGTAGAAGTCCGTCCAGTGGCGCTGACCCTGGAAGCCACCGCAGATTGCATTGAAGCCCAGCCCTTCTTCCTCGCGGTCAATAGTCTTGAGATAGGGGTTGCCGTGCATCATGTCGCGGAAGATGATGGTCATGAGAATGGACTCGCGCAGGGTGCGCTCCTTCTCCTCGGGGGAAAGTACCAGGTCGGGACGGTTGCGATCCGGACCAATCTTCACGTATTTCTTGGCCCACTCCATGGCGAGGTCGAACTCAGCCTTGTCGTAGATGCCCAGCTCCATGCGGCGGCGAACCTCTGTCATGTCCACAGACTGCACGCGCATGCCCATGTAGCTCTCCCAGAAGGACTGGTCTACGATGGAACCGGCAATACCCATGGAGCAGCCACCGATGGAGAGGTAGCCCTTGCCACGCAGGGTGGCTACGGTAAGACCGGCGCGGGCGAAGCGCAGAATCTTCTCTGCCACGTCCTCGGGGATGGAGGTGTCGTCAGCGTCCTGCACATCGTGACCGTAGATGGAGAATGCGGGCACGCCCTTCTGAGCATAACCGGCCAGAGCAGCGGCGAGGTATACAGCGCCGGGGCGCTCGGTGCCATTGAAACCCCAGATTGCCTTGGGCGTGGTGGCATCGGTCTCGAATGTTTCGGTGATGTAGCACCAGCAGGGAGTCACGATAAGGGAGCATCCTACGTTGTTCTCAGCGAACTTCTGGTTGCAGGCAGCAGCCTCAGCCGGACCACCGATGGTGGTGTCGGCGATGATGCACTTCACGGGCTGGCCGTTGGCGTGGGTCACGTTGGCCTCGATAAGGGCGGCTGCGGCCTTTGCCATGTTCATGGTCTGGTCTTCCAGAGATTCACGAACGCCAAGACGACGACCGTCAATCGTAGGACGAATACCGATGGTGGGTAATGTGTCG
Source organism: Akkermansia sp. (assembly GCA_017555205.1). Lineage (GTDB taxonomy): Bacteria > Verrucomicrobiota > Verrucomicrobiia > Verrucomicrobiales > Akkermansiaceae > Akkermansia. The sequence continues at coordinate 30,791 of JAFZGW010000016.1, forward strand.
TATTTCATATACGTTTGGTTTGAGGTTAAAGTTGATTATTTATCGGAAGGTGTGGTGGGTTTGCGGAAGATGAGGCTGTAAAGCAACACAACCGCAAAACAGATGGCGGGTACGATGAATGAGGCGCGCACAGCGGCAGAGCTGGTGCCCAAATTGGTGTCCCATGTGTTGTCAAAGGCAGCCGTCAGGCCAAGCCAGCAGCTGTCGGCATCGCCGATGATACCGGCCATCCACGGGGTGATGAGAGCGCCACCGAGAATGGCCATGATGAGACCGGCTGCGCCGAGCTTGACATCTCTCTGGTTCAACCCACCGAGAGCGATGCCGTAGATGGTGGGGAACATCAGGCTCATGCAGCCGGACATGGCGATAAGGCAGAGAATGTTGGCCGAGAAATCCAGCCCGCCGATAGAGAAGAGAACCGTGCTGGGCAAATAGATGGTGCCGGCGCAGGTTGCCAATGCGCCTATTGCAAACACGCTCATCATATCAGCCGGGTTGAATTTCTTCATGAAGTAGGTTGCTACCCAACGGCAGGCAATGAAGAGAATGAGTGAAATGAGGTAATAAGTGGCTGCTGTGGCGGGAGTTACACCCAGCTCCTTACAGCAGTATACGTTCAGGTAAGTCCATGCTGCAATCTGTACACCCACATAGAAGAACTGGGCAATTACACCGCACCAGTAGCGCGGCTGGCTCAACAGGGAGAAGAGCATGGAGCGATAATCCTTCACTATGAACAGATATGCAATCGGACCCAGTGTGCCGCAAAGTACCCAAGTTACTTTGTCCATGTCGGGGAAGAGGAAGTAAAGTACTACCAACGGTACAATGGCAAACAGGGCAGCCCAAAGTACACGCAAACCACTGCCGTTGCTCGGTGTTTCTGTCTGAGTCTCCGTTGCGGATTCGTTTTGTTCATCTTTTGTGCGCAGGAAGAACAGCCAGATGAGGAAGGCTACGCCGCAAAGTCCCACATAGGGAGCGCATACCCAGAAGAGCTCGGCGTGAACGATTTCGCTCAGCTGCTCAGCAGGCATGGCGGCACGCTCATCGGCCGTAGCCGGATTGAGGTGGCTGAGAATCAGTTGCTGTGCAAGCAGAATACCGCAGATAGAACCCACCGGGTTGAATGCCTGGGCAAAGTTCAGTCGGCGAACCGCTGTTTTCTCCGGCCCCAAAGAAATAACGTAGGGGTTACATGTGGTTTCCAGCACGGAGCAACCGCAAGCTACCACGAAAATAGCAATGAAGTAGATTTCAAAACTCTGATTGATACAGGCCGGAATGTATGCCAGCGCACCCGCTATATACACGCCAAGGCCGATGAGCACACCTTTCTTGTAGGAGAACTCTTCGATGAGAATGGAGGCAAAAATGGCCAGCACGGCGTAGGCACCGTAGAAAGCCACTTGCACCAATGCAGCTTGTTCTTGCGGGATAGTAAATATATTTTTGAACGCCGGCACCAAGTTGTCGGTCATGTTGTTCAGTAGCCCCCAGAGCGCAAAGCAGCTCACAAGCATAAAGAAAACCGGCCTGAATCGGCGCGGCACGACGGGTGTCATGTCACCTTTCACGTATTTGCTCATGCACACATTCTACCATGTTCAGCACATAGGTCAATCAAAAAAATGAGGGCGATTTTTTTTGATTGCCAAGGGAAGAGTTCTGTGCTATTAATAGAATATCGCTACTTTGCGATGCCTGTAGGGATGTTTTATCCTTGTCAGACTTTGTTATCAACGTAGTTATTATGAAAAAAACACTATTAAGCCTGAGCTTGTTGTCGGCAGCTATAGCTGTCGCGGGTGATTTCTCGGCCTCTGATCATTTGTGGTACAGACAGCCTGCGGTTGTGCCTAATACCGCGTTGTCATGGACTGTGGTGCCGCACGCAACAGGCAATTTGCCCGGCAAGAACAATCGGGATACATGGGAAAGTCAGACCCTGCCGGTTGGTAATGGGCGCGTAGGTGGCACAGTTTATGGTGGTGATCATCTGGATTGTGTGGTTCTCAATGAAGTGAGCTTGTGGTCCGGTGGTGCCAATGCCCCGCAAAATGGTGCCGGTTATAATTACGGACCGGTCTCCGGGCAAAATGAGTTCGGTAGCTACCAGCCTTTTGGCAATCTGTATGTGGCGTACGAATACAACGGTAATACGGAAGACTATGCTCGCTCTTTGGATTTGCGCCGTGCCGAGGCCGTAACTGCGTTCAAGGCAAATGGAGTAAAGCATACTCGCAGCTGTTTTGTGAGCCGTCCGGACGATGTTATGGTTTATACGGCAGAAGCGGATAAGCCCGGTGCCATCACTGCCAACATCGCGTTGACTCCCTATCATAACGTGCAATATTCACAAGAGGGGGAAGATACGCTTATCATGCGCGGAACACTGAGCAACGGTCAGGTGTTCGAGGGGCGTTTGCAAGTGCGTGCAAAGGGGGGGAGTGTGAAATTGCTGGGCCCCCGTGCCGAGGTGAAGGTTGTTTACGCAGGGCGACAGGATGCGATGAAGCCCGCCTACAGTCCTTCTCATTTGCCGCATGTTGAGGTGCGTGGCGCCGATTCTCTGGAAATCTACGTAAGTTTGGCTACGGATTACAAGTTGAGCTACGCTGATTCTTGGAAAGGTGAAGACCCGAGTGTCCTCAATAAGAAGGTGTTGAGTGCCGCTGTGGCTAAGGGGATAGAAGCAATCCGTGCTGACCACAGACGCGATTTCGCGAAGTATTACGACCGTATGAACTTGCAGCTTGGTGAATCGCCTAAAGCATTAGCCGAATCTCCCACAGATGTGCGCCTGAAATCGTACAGAAACCGCTACGACCGTGGCTATCTTACCTATGACCCTGATTTGGAGGAGCTCATTTATAACTACGGGCGCTACGTCCTCATTTCCGGCTCTCAGCCCGGCAACTTGCCGGTAACCTTGCAGGGTATATGGAATAACAAGGTGCATGCGCCTTGGGCTTGCGATTATCACAACAACATCAATTTGCAGATGTGTTATTGGGCTGCCGAGGTGGCTAATCTGTCTGAGTGCCACCAGCCGCTCATTGATTTCATTCGGGCGATGGAGCAACCGTTGGCAGAGAGTACCCGCAAGCATTTTGGCAACCATGTGCGCGGTTGGACTACCCGTATATCTCAGAATCCCTGGGGTGGCGGCGGCTGGATAAAGTGGAATCCTCCCGTCAATGCTTGGTATGCTCTACATATATGGGATCGTTACCTTTATTCGCAGGATGAAACCTACTTGCGCGAAGTCGCATACCCCCTGCTCAAAAATATCTGTCATTTCTGGGAGGATGAGCTTAAGGAGGTAGGAGCGCAAGGGAAGGGACTGCAAACCCGTGCACACGAGCAATCTCCCGTGCAGGAGCTCAGCGTAGCTCGGCACCCCGAGTTGGCTGAGATTAAAGAGGGGGCGTTGGTGTGCCCCATGGGGTGGTCCCATGAATGGGGTCCGCTTGAAGATGGCTGTGCTCACGACCAGCAGCTGATTTGGGAGCTTTTCGATAACACCGTTCGCGCAGCGGAATTGCTTGGCGTGGATGCCGAATGGGCTGCTCAGCTGGCTGCAAAGCGCGACCGCTTGGTCGGTAATCGTATAGCCGCCGGTGGTTATTTGCAGGAATGGATAGTTGACCGTCCCGGAATGGTGTCCAATCATCGCCATACTTCGCACCTTATCGGTGTGTTCCCGGGTACGTCTATCTCGATGGCCAAGACTCCGGACTTCGCTCGCGCTGCGATGAAGAGCCTTGAGCTGCGTGGGCTCGGCAGTGATAATCGGCGCAGCTGGACCTGGCCTTGGCGCACGGCGCTGTGGGCTCGATTCCGCCAGCCGGACAAGGCTTACAGCATGGTTCAGCATTACATTCGTTACAATGTGCTCGATAACCTTTTCGGTAATCATCCCCCCATGCAGATGGATGGTACATACGGTATGCCCGGTGGCATGAGCGAGATGCTCATTCAGAGCCATGCCGGTATTATTGAGCTACTGCCTGCTATGCCCGCGGTGTGGGCCGATGGTTCCGTGAAAGGTATCCGTGCTCGCGGTAATATCACCGTCGATATGGTGTGGAAAAATGGCAAGGTAACGGATTATAAGCTTACCACAAGCTCACTCTCCCCGAAACCGGTAATCGTGCTTGTCAATGGCGAGCGTGTACAGGTAACACCTACTGTGGTGCCTGTTGCCGATTGATACCAACAGCTTATCTTTGGGAATTGAAAAATCAGAAAGCCGCAGTCGTGAGACTGCGGCTTTCTGCATATTAAATAATAAAGAAAGGAAATTACTGCATGAAGATAGGCAGCGGATTGCCGGTGGTCTGCCAGCTGTAGAGAGCCAAGCCGGCATAGAAAGCACCTATCAGTACAGCTACAACATAGAAGGTGTTAATTTGCTCCATCTTCTTGTTGTAGTTCAAAGTGGCCGTTGTACGATCGGGGGATGTCGGGCGGGAAATCGGGCGCTTTGCAGTGGGAGAACCGACCTTTTTCTTCTTTTTAACAATCTTCTTCTTTTTGGGGGCGGCGGCGGGTGCAGCGGGTGCTGCGGCATTTGCGGCCGGGGCAGCTGCATTTGCGGCCGGGGCTTCATCAGGTACAAAGGTGATGGTGGCCTGACCAACCTGATATACAACCCCGGCTACCATGTATTCATTTTCCACCGGCTTGCCATTGGCAAAGGTGCCGGCACCGGAGCCGAGGTCAGAGATGGCATAGCCATCTTCAAAAAGGGTGATACAGCAGTGCTCGGCAGCAAGCCCTTGTACTTCGGGCATGTCGATACTGCAATCCTCAGATGTACCAATAATCACCTCCACGCCGATTTCATCGGGCAAATCATAGGAGGCGGTAATGTCGGAGTATGTAACGTTAATTGAGGCCATGTCTGATTTTCAGTATGCCATATATTGCGCGAAAATCAATCATAAAGTGACAAAGCAGCGTTTTTTTATTGTTTAGTAACGAGATTGGTAGGTTTGCTGCGATTTTTGCGGAGTGTTCAACTCTGCAGGATGGTTGATATGTGTTAATTTTGTTGCAACCACTCGCAAAATTTTTCTGCCCAAGCGAGAGAAATGCCGGGAAGCTCCGCGATTTCTGCGGCTGTGCGGGAGCGCAGGTTGGGCAGGGTGCGAAAACGTGCAAGGAGCAGTTCTTTGCGTTTGGTTGTCATACCGGGATAGGCATCCAATCGACTTTCGCGCACTCGGCGGCGAACCAGCAGTTCGTTATAATTATTGGCAAAGCGGTGCGCTTCATCTCGCAGGCGTTGCAACAGACGCAAGGCTCCGCTTTCTTTGCTGAGTACCAAGGGCTCGCTACGCCGTGGAAAGTATATTTCTTCGTCGCGCTTGGCCAGACCGATAACCGGCATATCTGCCAGTCCGACCTCGGTTAGCACCTGCATAGCGGTTGCCAGTTGTCCTTTGCCGCCGTCCACTACCACGAGGTCGGGTACGGTGATGGGCGCTTTTCCTTCGGCACTGAGTTGTTTCAGCCACGCATAAGTTCCCATGTTATCGGGTTTATTGAACAGAGCACTGCTTTCGTTTACGATTCGTGAGTAACGCCGGCGCACGACTTCCAGCATACTGGCGAAGTCATTTTGCCCATCCACGCCGCGTATGCGGTAACGGCGGTAGGCTTTGTTGTCGGGGCGCCCATTGGTGAACCTCACCATCGAGGCCACAATGTGGTTGTCCGACAGGTTGGAGATGTCGAAACATTCCATGACGGCAGGTGGCTGGGGCATATTGAGGGCAGCGGCAAGCTCCGCCAAATCCTCATCGGGGTTGACTGTACCGGGTAAATCTGCCATGCCGCGGGAGAATCTGCGTGCCGGTTCGAGGGTCTTAATGATGTTTTCTCTTACATCCCGCAGGCGGGCAGCTCGCTCGAAGTCGAGCGCCTCGGCTGCATCCATCATTTCTTTTGTGAGTGCGTCGAGGTGTTCTTTACGTCCTCTTCCTTCTAAAAGACCGAGTGCGGTATCGAATTGCGCACGATATTCTTCGGCAGATATGCGACCAATACAGGGAGCCGAGCAACAGCGTATTACATCATCGTGGCAGTGGCGGTATTGCTCCTCGCCGGGGTGACGGCAGGTACAGGTGCGCAGTCGAAAGCGGTGGTTGAGCCATTCTATGGTTTCTTTCAGCGCGGTGGAATGAACAAAAGGCCCGATATAGCGTGCTCCGTCGTCTTTGCGCAGGCGTACAAGGGTGAATCTCGGTAGTTCTTCCTGCCGACTGGCTCGCAATAACAGGTAGCGCTTGTCGTCCCTCAGCTGCACGTTGTAGTGCGGGCGGTATTCCTTGATGAGCTTTTGCTCGAGTATGAGCGCTTCTTGGTCGTTTCTTACCTCGTAGTAATCAAAATCTTCAATGGCGGCAATCAAGGCTCGCGTTTTACTGTTTTCGAGTGTAACGCGGGAGGGTGAAAAGTAATTTGCCAGTCGGCGGTGCAAATCTTTGGCTTTGCCAACGTAAATGATGCCGCCGCCGCTGCCTTTCATGAGGTACACGCCGGGGCGGTGTGGGGTGCCGCGCCATTTTTCTTTCACGTTGATGCCGGCCATAATCGGTGCAGGGGGGACTTAGCTTTCCTCCGGTGGCAACATAAAGAGCAAACGCTCCATGCCGTGGTGAGTTACTTCATTCCAGAGCGCTTTTTCCAAGGTCGATACGCGCGCCGCTCGCTCCTCATCGCTCATCATGTTTACGGCTTCATCGCCGAAGTTTTCCACCAGACTTTGCTCGGCTGTGCGGCTTACAAGCTCCGCCCAGAAAACATTGTCTCGGAAGTCTTCCAACACATCTGAATAAAATGCTCGGTCAATATAGGGGCGTTTAAAGAACCAGTAGCCGCAGTCCGGGTTGAACTCCATGTGCCGCCCTATAGATGGTACTCCGCGCGCCGCCTTCAGCAGTGCAACACACAGTCGCTGCCAAGATTCGGCTCGTGAATCTCCACCATCGGGCATGGCTTGCCCGAGTATGGTCAGCACCATAGCGCACATCTCGGCTAAGTGGTGCATCTCAGTCTCACTGAGCTCTACATCCAGTTTCGTCATGTTGGGGCGTGTTGCAATGTGGCGGCAATTAAATCAGCCCCAACTGCATGCGGGCTTCCTCCGTCATCATATCTTGGTTCCACGGCGGGTCCCACACAAACTCAATGTTCACCTCGCCCACACCTTCCAGCGCGGATATACCGGCCTCGGCCTCGGCCATGAGGTGCGGTCCCATGCTGCAACCGGGGGCTGTCAGGGTCATGCGCACATGCACATAGGCACCGGCCTCTTTCTGCGGTACGATTTCAACTTCGTAAATGAGCCCCAGATTGACGATATCGACAGGAATTTCGGGGTCGTATACATTGCCGAGCACCTTCCATACCTTCTCTTCGAGGGTAAGATTGCTGAGGTCTTCCTTTTCTACTTCGACCTGTTCAGGGGCAATGATGCCGGCTCGCGCAGCCTCGTGTCGAGTGATTCTTACCAAGCCGATATCCGTGGCTGCGGTGATGGAGTTTCCGAGCATCTGAGTGATGTAGATACGCGAACCCTCGGGCAAGATGACGGTGTTGCCGGCCGGTACTTGTACGCCGGCGGTCTCAGCCTGGGTGATGACTTCCTGATTAAACATGATTGTGTGAGCGCTCATTATCTCAGATTTCACGCGCTATGCAAGCCTAATCTCAGCCACCCGCAGCGTAAATTGAGTCAACAATAAGCAAGAGGGCTGCAGGATTTCTCCTGCAGCCCTTTGTTTAACAACTGTCAGCTATGTTGGTTTAACCTTCATAGAGCTCCTTAATTCGCTTAATGAGAGCGAATGCATGGCTGACCATGGCTCGGGTCTCATTCAGCAGAGTCAGGTAGAGAATGCCGTTACGCATGTCTGTTTCATTCTCAGCACTGTGCATGAGGTGACGTGTAATGCAGTCGGCAAAGTCATCGCTGAGCTGATCGGTGGTGTCGAGCATTGAGGTAATACCCGAGTAGTTACCGGCTTTCAGCATGTCAATGAGGTTGGGGTAGAAACGTCCGATTTTTTCCGTCAGGGTCAGCAAGTCTGTAGCCTGCTCTTTGTTAAGCCCTGCATGGAAGTTGTCGATGTGGTTATAACTGGCTTTTACCAAGGTCATCAGGCGCTCGCAGGTCGTGAGCGAAATCTCCGTGATTCGGAAGATTAACTGACCGCGGTCTGCCAGTTCTGCCCGTATAGTCGGCAAGGTGGGCAGAACTTCGTTTTCCTTGATAACCTCGAGGTCTCGGTGGATGGAGCGAGCCTTCTTGCGCAGGCGCTTCAAGTCGTCGAGCTCTTCCTCCAGCAGTGCCTTTACCGTAGCTTTGTGAATGCCAACCATGCGACCCAAGCGACCGGCGGCTGCTGCGGCGAACTCGTGCACCGAGGCATCATTGTTCATGTCAATCAGGCGAATCTCCTGCTTGTCGTCGCGAGTGAAGAAGGTGGATTTAATGAGCAGCACCCCGGCGATTACCAGCATGGCAATCATACCCCATGTGCCGCCGTAGGCCATAATCAGTGCCACGACCAGTGCAGCCAAACAGGCAGCTACACCCGTGAGCAACCAACCGGCAATCACGGTAAGCACACCGGTAATGCGGTATACTGCACTATCTCGTCCCCATGCTCGGTCGGCAAGTGAAGTACCCATCGATACCATGAATATCACATACGTGGTCGAGAGCGGCAGTCCAAGGTCGGTGCCAACTGAAATAAGAAGCGCAGCCAAGGTCAGGTTGACAGAGGCGCGAATCATGTCGTAGTTCGCACCGGTTTCTTCCTCCGGAGTAAGGGGGATAAAGCGGCTGCCTACAAAATCAGCAATCGGTTTGGGGGTGATGCGAGTGATGAAGCGTGAGGTGTTGATAGCTGCGCGCACTATGATGCGAGCCGGTTGGCTGGAGCCAAAACGCTCTTTGCCCGTGTTGGAAGAGGAGAGCTTGAGCTCCGTCTCGGTCACTTTGCGTGCTTTCTTGGAGAGGAACAGGGCTGCTACCATGATGGTACCCGCTGCCAGAAGGTAAAAGGTACTGGCGGCTGCTCCGTCACCAGCGAGGATTTCGCCCATCTTGAGCGTCTCTACATTACCGGCGTTAACAGCGGAATTGAAGATGGCATCCTTGGAAGCCATAAAAACACCGATGAAGTTTACCATGTCATTGCCGGCAAACGCCAGAGCAAGTGAGCCGGTGCCTGCAAGAACAGCTACTCGCAGGGTATTTACCTTGCATACATGCTGAAGTAGAGCCGAAATCAGTACCCAGCACACGCCGGCTACTGCCATGATGGGGCCGGTAAGCCCTTGGTCTACCAGAAGTTGGATATCTTCTTTGAAGATACTGCCTTTCAGGCCTTTGAAGATGATGAAATAGCTAATGGCGGTGAAGGCCAAGCCACACCACAGCGGGCCGATATAGTTGTAAATTTTCTTAAAGCGGAAGCTGAAGATAAGGCGCGATATCCACATGACTATCGCACCGACGGTGAAGGCTATGGCCACCGAGGCGAAGATGGCAATTACCATCTTAAAGCAGCGCTCTTCGTTGATGTAATCGGCAAGCGGGCATGTCAGGAACTCGCCGCTGGTATACACCGCCATACCGATTGCGGCACCTAACAGGGAGAATACCAGCGATACCGTGGTTGAGGTCGGCAACCCTAAGGTGTTGAAGGTATCCAGCAAGATGATGTTGCCCACCATTACGGCCAAGTAGAGCACCATCACCTCATGGAAGGTGAACATCTCCGGTTGCATCACGCCGTTGCGTGCCACACTCATCATACCGCTGGAGAAACAGGCTCCCAGCAGCACACCAATGGCAGCTACGGCTACGGCCTGATTGTACGTGCCGGCTCTGCAACCAATGGAGGAGTTGAGGAAGTTACAGGCATCGTTGCTCACACCCACTATCAGTGCAAACACAGATAACAGTGCCAGCATGCCGAAGATTACATAGTAGATTTCCATAATATATACCGCTTTCCTATCACGTCAGTGTCTTTATGTCAAGAAAAATATTTTTCGCAAACCGGGGCATTATCACATGTGTCCCAAAGATTTTTTCTGAGAGACGCAAGTGCCGATAAATCCTAGGCTTTCCGGATAGAGGCTTTTTCGAAGCCCCCCCTGTACTCAGATTTGAGCAATTTTCGGTGGAGAATGCGCCTTATCTACCTGCTGA
>JAFZGW010000040.1 GCA_017555205.1 Akkermansia sp.
GCGTACACTAATCTCTCTTACTGAATGAGTTTTGAGGACAGTTTGACACTTTGAACAACAAAAATTGTATCTATGATCAATTGTAAGCTTGACCTCAACGCAATTTTGACGGACAATAGCGCTGGTGGCAGTCCAGCCCTTTTGTTTGTAGATTTGTTTAATCATCAACTCTTTGTAACGGGTGTTACAAAGACAAGCAAGACTGGATTGCCACTTTTTTTGTCAGCAAAGGGTTACCTAGGCATCAGCAAATCTGAAACAGACCCCATTTTTAGCAGTTTAATGCTCCGTTCGGGCTACAACTCAGACAAATGGCGTTTTAACGCTTGGTTAGTCGGTTTTATTCCGCTCAAGCGTCAAGAAAGTTCATTACAAGCTTCACCATTGTTTCTTTTTCTTCGGGCTTAGATTCCGCAATCATCACAACCATGGCTACCAAGGTGTGGTCGGCTATAACTTTTTCGCCATCCCGGAATAATAAGCCGTTTCTTTCCAGGAAATACAAGAATACCGCTGCCGCAATTCGTTTATTGCCATCCGAAAAAGCGTGATTTTTAGTCACGAGATAAAGTAAGTTAGCAGCCTTTTCCTGCGTGGATGGGTACACGTCCTTTCCGGCAAAGCTCTGGTAGATATTACCCAAACTCCCCTTAAAGGAATCATCCTTTTCATTGCCGAATACACTACTCTCATCCCCATACCGCATGGAATCTATGAGCTTCCTGCACTCCTCGTAGGTCAGTACATAGGCATGGGTGTCCCCCTGCGGCTTCTTCAGGCGCTGGTGATCGTAATCATCCAGCAAATCCAAAGAGCGGGTGTACTGCTGAACCACTTCTAATATCTGGGCTGAATCCAACTTGTTTTCCACCCTCTTCATCACGCGGATGGTAGTGGAGAGGTCTTGCAGACGCTTTTGTTGGCATACATACCCCTGCAACATGTACTGCCGAAGTACATTCGTAGCCCAACGGCGAAACTGAACACCCCGTGCCGATTTAACACGGTAGCCTACGCTGATAATCATATCCAGATTGTAGTATTCTACCTGATACGTTTTTCCATCGCTGGCAGTTGTCGCAAATTTTGCGACAACTGAATCATCCAGCTCCTCACGCAGTGCTGACTGAATATGCTTACCTATCGTTTTAATGTCTCTATCAAAGAGTTGCGCCATCTGTTGGCGATTGAGCCATACGGTATCCGCCTGCGGTTCTACACGAACCGACAGCTCAAACTCCCCCTCTCTGAAATGTATTTCTTCTATGTTCCCCATGGTTTACTCTCCTAAAAGACATTCTAGCATATTTTACGCACCATTCAACTCAAATACGAAAATATCTTGCTGCCGGCTTCATACCAAAACTTCCAGATAAGGGGTTAACTTGTCTATCACTCCAAGCTTTGTGGCGTATTCTGCCAGCCGGTTCAGATTTTTCTCTTTACGGGAAAAATAAAGTTTTAGCGCGGCGGTATAGCATTCAATATCGACCCTGTTCTTGCTGCGGAGAATATCACAGATGCAGCGCTCTGCATTGTACCCGCGAACGACATTGCCCATCGTAGTACGCAATTCTGTAAGCCCTAGCTCATGAAACTGAGGCTTTATATAATAACATGTGCAATCCTTCGAAATACTGCGGGGCAGCGTGGCATTTGAGGGAATGGTGACGGAATGCTGAAAAGGTGTACGCTCGGTTAAACCAAGCAGATAAAGAGCACTTTCATGAGAAAAGATAAGAGCGGGAAACTTTCGCTGCATATAAACCATATCATCAGCCAATGTCCCGGGACACATATACACACCGCTACTGTATCGCTCCAGTAATCCGGCGCGAGAGTACACATGCAACATGCCCCGGCTGTATCCCAGCTGCTGTATATCAGCC
>JAFZGW010000017.1 GCA_017555205.1 Akkermansia sp.
GTTGGCTTCGCTCAGGTTGGCGCCGCTCAGGTCGGCGTAGCACAGGTTGGCACCGCGCAGGTTGGCTTCGCGCAGGTTGGCGCCGCTCAGGTTGGCTTCGCTCAGGTTGGCGCCGCTCAGGTTGGCATCGCTCAGGTTGGCGCCGCTCAGGTTGGCGCCGCTCAGGTCGGCGTAGCGCAGGTTGGCGCCGCGCAGGTTGGCGCGTTCGCCGCCGGGTTCGTTGTTGCGCCAAGACTTATGCTTGGCGAGGATGTCTTTCAGCTGCTCGGGTGTGTATGTTGTCATGGTTTTTCGGGGGTGGGTGGAGGTGGTTTTAGGCTTGAAAATGGTCGGTCAATGGGATATGGTGTGGGCATGGCAGAATTCCTGACACTCGTTGAGTATCTGCGAAAGATTCTCATTGATAAAAAATGTTCCGCAGTTGTGATTGTAGCTGTTACGATTCTGCGGTGTGTTCTTGCTTGCGAGTTTCAGGAGTTCCGCGTACTCCGGGCATTCTGCGATGAGTACATGCACATGTTTGATTTGGTCGCTATCCTGGCTGTAGGAAATCTGCTGGTCAATGGCTTCTTGTATTGTGCAGTAGCGGCTAAGTGTGCGTTCCAGCAATGGGGCTTCAAAAAAGCCGCAAGAGTAGAGGTGAACCGCATCTTCGATAGTCCAGCCTGTGATGAGTACCAGATTCTCGCGAGGCTGCATGGAGTCAGCGATTCTCTGGAGGTTGGCGACCCATGCGTTAAAAAGCTCCAGTCTCTCGGTCTTATCAGACGCATCAGCAAGCGGCATGTTGGAGGACTTGGGATACATACAGCTTTCTTCGTATGTACGCCCTTTGCCAAGGAGCAGATGAAGCTGCACAGCATCGGAAAAGAGTGAGTAGAAGGTGGAGGGGGCATCCTCTTTCAAAATCGCCAGATTGGCGGCTGTAGGAGCGCAATGCGCGATTCCGTTATTTTTCATGGTGGTTAGTTCTCTGCCTTGGTTGTGGGTGGTGGTTTCTTCCTGGTATTGGCAGGGGTTAGGTTTCGGAGGTGGAGGAGGTGGTGGTGGTGGCTTTTTCTGACTCCTTGACCGTTTCGACAACGTATTTATCGATGGGAGTTTTGGCTAAAGCTGCCAGAGTGGCAATCGTTCCGTATTCGGCAAGAGGTATTTCGCAGCGGATTTTCATTCTGTTTTGTCTCGTTGGCCTTATACTACAGAAATCTGTAGCAGAAGTAAAGAAAAAAATACAGACTTCTGCAAAATAATTCGATTTTTTCTTTACTTTTACTACAAATATCAGTATCTTCCTTGCATGAAAGAGAATAAAACAGAAGCAGAGAGACGGAAAATTCAGCTCGATATCTGGCTGCGCCAGCGACAAATGACAAAGAGAGAGCTGGCCGCAGTATTAGGCGTAACAGAGCACGCTGTATACGGCTGGTGCTCGAATGCAAACATCCCAGAAAAGAGGTGGGGGCAAATAAAAGAATTGTTCGGCGAAAATACAGAGGTGAAACCCGGACACATTGCGGTTGATTTTACGTTTACGGAAAAAGAGTGGGCTGAGATTACGGCGGGCATGCCTGACGGCATCGACAAAGAGGAAGCCGTGAAGCAGAAACTTCTAGCTTTTATCCGAGCTGCTCACATTGGCCGCTGATTATTTCAGCCCCTCCCTTTCGGGAGGGGCTTTTTGTGGTTTGGTTTTGGTATTGGGCTCAGCCTTGGTTTGCAAGGAGCGCGTGAAGGGCGTATGATGCCGGGTCGGCAAATCCAGCTTGGCGGGCGAGAGCTGCGAGGGCTTCGTATTCGGCGGCGGTGATATTGATGGTGATGGTCATGGTGTGTGTGTTGGTGTTCGGTTTGTTGTTTCGCTGTGCGAGGTTGGCACAGTTCGCCTGGTGTGGGCGTGTTTTGGGGCGGGCATCCGAACGGTATCACGGGCGCATGACCAGGGGGCGGCGCGGTGAGATGGCAGCGGCAAGGTGGGTGCTGCCAGGGAGGGAGGAGCAGACGCGGCGCAGGGATTGCGCGGCGGCTTTTACTACTCGGGCTATTGCGCTTTTGAGCATATATCAAGCCCTGTTTGGGCTACGCCTATGCTTTTATCAAAAAGCTTGCAGGATTCAAGCAAAAAATTCGCGCCGGGTGCAATTTTTTGCTGGTGGGGGGTGGGGTGGGTGGTGTATGATGGGGGTGGTATGAATGATTTTCACATAAAGCGTGATGAGTGGGCTAGGTGGTTTGATGGTGAGGACGCGGACAGGGCGCTAGAGGCGGCTTTTTCTTTTGATGAGGACCCGATGGTTTTTCTTGATGCGTTGAGGTTCGGAGTGCTTAATGTGGATAGGGATGATTGTTTTGGGGGACATTCGGGGATGCGTTTTTTGCTGCTGGATTATGCTTTCCGATATAGGCTTTACAGAAAATACGGCGACAGCATGCCGGCTGGTTATGGGTTTTTGTATCGCGATAATTCAGGTTTGTTATGCGTTAAGAATAAACGGATAGAGAGTGCTGGCGGCGCAGTTTTGTTTTCGACTTTGTGCTTGCTGGGTTCAGTAGGGAGCTTGTGGATATTCTGCGCGGTTGCGGTGTTTTTGGTTATTTCTGCGGCGTGGTGGCTTGTAGAGAGTAAGGCGGACAACAGGCGGCGGCTGATTGATGCCTGGGTGGTCAGTTATCACCTGGAGGAGGTTCGCGATATTGCTTTTTCGAGACTGATGACGGGGTATCTGTGTTATCTTTGCCGAGAGGGTGGCAAGGCTGGTAAGTACGCGGGGGAGGTCCTGGCGACGGTGTCTTTACCTGATGCGCCGCAGTAAAGCCGGGTGCATTTTTTTTGGCACGAAAAAGCCCCGCCGTGGTGGGCGGGGCTGATGGGGGGAGGGGGTGCCGGGTTTACCCGCCCGGCGCGGGGTGTGGGGATTAGTCGCGGAGGTAAGTCCAGGTGTTGAGTTTGCTGCCGCCGTAGCGTTTCCAGTAGGACTTGCAGCGTTTTGTGATATCGTCTTTCTGTGCGCGGTAGGCTGCCACAAGGGCGGGGATATCTTCCTGGGCGAGCTCGCGGATAGATACGGGGCCGAAACGGCTGTAATGCTCTATTGCTTTATCCATATCAGCGAAGCCCCACCCCCAAGCATCCACCCAGTCGAGATGACTTTCTCCGTCCTGAGTGACGACTATTTGAAACTTATGCGGCCAGGGGCGATATCCGGCCAGCTGCTGAAGCATTTTCTCTGCCGGTTCGGTGTTTTCGGCGGTGAATACGCGCTCTGACTCGTGAATTTCTTTCTCGGCGGCGGCGGCGTTGTCTTCTTCTTCTTCGGTGCTGATGCCGTTCCAGCCGTGGCCGAAACAAAAATCAGTCTGCAGGGTTAACTTGTCGATGCGTATTAGTTCGCCTTGAGCCAGGCGGGCTGCGGTAAGTACTCGCTGCGTGTAGTGCTTGCGCCATTTTTCGCCCGCGTGGGCGAGTTTCTTCTCCAGCCAGGCGGCTTTATTCTGCTTGATTTCGGTGGGTGTCATAGTCTGTGCGTTGGTTAGCGGTTGATGGAGGGGGTGAATTCTTCGTTGTCGGCGTAAAGGAGGTATTGCAGAAGTTCTTCGCTCGGGCAGTAGTTCGGGAAGGTTTCGCGCGTGGCTACGCTAGCGGCAGTCCAGTCTCGTGTGTATCCGCACTCGTGATTGCTGAATTCATAGGCAAAAAGCGCGTCAGGCTCGCATTCTTTCAGTTTTTCCGAAGCGGTATCAATGGCGCGAAGGAACGAGAGAATCCCATCCTTGGAGCCGTACATGCCAGCAGGGCCTCGCAGGATTTCGGACTTATCAAGGCCGGATTCTTTCAGGCCTTCGGCGAACTGCTTATTATTAAAAGCCCAGAACACAGTCTTGGGGGCTTCCGCGTTGCGAACTGCTTCCTTGGTTTCGCGGACTTCGCGAACGGCTTTGTATTCCTCGAACTGGGCGCGCATGAAATCCTCGGCCACGCGGAAGGCCCGGCCAAGCATAGCGCTCTCAAGCTTTACGCAAAAATCATTTTCCAGTCCGGGGCCGTACATCTTGCGAACGTAGAATTCTGCAGATTCGGGGCTGTGTTCGTAGAAATCGCGGATTATGGTCTCCTGGCAGACTTCTGCACAGTGGCAGGCGCTCGCGGCGTAGTGTGTCCAGTTGCGCGCGCCGTCGAGCAGGAAGGATTCAAGCGAGCCCAGAATGCAGGTTTCGCCGTTTTCGAGGCGGTCGCCAAGGTCGCAAAGCAGAGACTCGGCGCGGAGCGCTATATGCGCAGGCATGCGCTCGGCGCGGCGGTGGCGCAGGTTGTAAAGAGCGGCGCGGACGTGTCCGGGGCGGGCGGGGAATGTCTCGAATGTTTCGGTGGTGTTCATGTTTTGTGTCTTTCTGTGTTGTTGGTGTTTTTAGGTGTGTTTCACCTAATGCAAGCGTGTTTTGCCTGTCTCTGGTGGGTCTGGTTTAGGTGTGTTTCACCTATTCCAAAAAAAAGAGATTCAATTCTCTTTTTTGCGCTTTTCCTTGTCCATAGCTGCCAGTTTTTCGGCTGCTGCGTCCTTCAGGAAAGCAACGCGATTCGTCCCCAGCTCTGCACAAACCGATTCAATGCGAGCGAGTAGTGCCTTCTCAAAAGATACGCTGAAAATGCGCTTGTTCTCGTCTCTCTGGTTCGGTGCCATGCGGTGCTGTTTCGTGGTTACGCCGTCAGAATAACATGGTGTGTTTCACCCGTCAAGCCCAAAATGCAAAAAATCTTTTCCGCTACCCGCTTCCCGCCTTCGCAACTCTTTACATTTTCAGCACGTTATGAGAAAAATATTTTTTTTCGTCAGGCTTGACAAGCTGCCAAAAAAACGAGAAAATGTAGCCATGCGAAACCAGCGCCGCAAGAATAAAGCCCAGAAGCCCGAGAACGTGCCAACTGATGCAGAAATGGCTGAGTCTCTAGGCATTAGCCAGCATGCAGCACTGGAGGCTCTGACTGACCTTAGAATAGCCATGCGGCACATCGCAGGCGGCCAGAGCTTGAAAAGCGCGTACGCGCTAGAAACCGGGGCAAAAGGCAACAATTCCAGCCGATGGGCGAAGAAGCCCGGAGCGCAGTTCTGGCTAAATGCGGTTCAGCTGGCCAAAGAGGCCGAAACCGAAGCCATAGCAGCAGCCATCGAGGGGTCGCAGCTGGCCATTCTCGCAGACCCAGAAGCCGCCCACCGTGACAAGACCGCCGCCGCCGCCCTGCTGGCCAAACTCCGAGGGCTTGACAGGGTGAAAATTGAGGTAGAAACGAAGCCTGCCTGGCAAAGCTTCGTCGAAGCCGAAATGGCAGCCTGCGCAACGGGGCAATCACTGCCTGATTCTGGGTCAATTGACATTTGACGAAAAGCGAAAACGGGCGCGCGCCTCCCCTCACGCTCAACGCGTTACACCTTTCTTTTCTCGCTGCTCGGATTTTAAGCTTGACATACCGTCACAGTGGTTCTATAAGTTTATTTGACTCCCCTTGATTCCTCATCTATTCTGTGGTCTCACTCCACCCGGAGAGCAATAAACACTGCCACGCGCTGAAGCTCCCAAACCTCCAACAAACCGCCCAAAAACACAGCTTTTCCCGCTATTTCCCTCCCCTCCCCGCTCCTGAAACTCCCGGAACACAGAACACCGCACGAACCACATCACACCGACCCTGAATACGGCGAGCGGGTCACGGCACGAACGAACCGACGTGAGCAGACGCAATGCCCTGAACATTAGGAAAGTACGGGGTAAATATGGGGTTAAGCCGAAAAAGGTCTCTAGGTCACTGGGCTGATGCACTGCTGACGTTAAGCATTGACGCTCAGTGCTCCAGAGTGCTATGAATTGTATCGTTTCATTTATGCGTGGTGCGCGTGTGTGGCTGGCGTTACGCGGGCGCGATGTGCCGACCCAGGGGGTAGGGGTGGGGGTGGGGGTGGGTACCCCTAGGCGTTTGTGGGTGCGTGTGTGGGTGTGTGGGCCCCACTGAAAAAAAAATAAAAAAAAATCAGAGAAAGGGGGCGGGTAGAAGGTTGACAAATCGCAACTTGGGTGGGTGAGGGGTTCATGGGATAATGTGTACATGAGCAGAAAAGAGCATGTAGGCAGGGAGTGGAGTGTGAGCTTTGTCGCTGGGCGCGAGACGCGGCGAGTGATGAGGTGGATAGACAAGGTTACAGGGGAGAAGAAGAGGGGGAGCGGGTCATTTGTGGGCCGTTTTGAGGGAGAAGGTGCAGCCATAGTGTGTAATTGGCTGGAGGATGGGGATATTGAAGTGATATTTCCAGCGATGAAGGAGGGTCGGTATGCCTTTGCGATAGATTTTTCTGGGAGTGACGGGAGAGTTGAGCGATTTTTGAGTGGCTGGGCTGGGTATCTGGCTCCAGCGAGTGTAATCAAGGGGATAACAGGAGCGGAGGACACTGTGACGATAGTCTGCATGGGTGAGCATAGCTCTGAAGTGTGGACACTGGCAGGGGAAGCTGTAGATTACAGCGCGCAGGAAGCGATAAAAGCGGCAGAGAGGGCTGAGGAAGCGCGGGATTCAGTACTGGAGACGCTGAGCAAGGCTCAGGCGTTCATGAGCTCGTTTAATGACGCTCTGTACAATTCCATAAGAGTAGTCAACAACGAACTCTACGTTGGCGGAAAATCGACAGGGCACTACCTCAAGGGGGAAGCAGGTGTGACTCCGCATATTGGTCTTGACGGGTACTGGTATGCAGGAGAGAAGAAACTGAGCGACCGACCAGCATTCGGCAAGGACGGCATCACTCCGCACATAACGTCTGACGGTTACTGGGCTTTTGGCGATTTTAAGACGAATGTTAAAGCTGAGGGGCGAGATGGTCTGGATGGCTCCGCCGTGCGCATGATATTGGTCGATTCTTATGAGGATATCCCGCAGAGCGGAGATACGTGCAATGGTGGTTATAGGTACCTGGTGAAGAAGGAGGGTTGGGCTCTCATTGGGAACGAGTATGCAGCCCGGGATGTTGCTTGGAGTGCATGGGAAGTTCCGGGGGATGAGCTCCCGGATTATTTTAACACGATTAAAGTGGAGGAGGCGTTGAATACCAATACGACTCCTGTATATTTGCTTGTTCGGACGGCTAGTGGTGAGGTGCTCGGAATAAGCAGGAATTCTAAAACATGGGCTCCTGGTGATACGGTTGTATGGGAGTTTGACGAGGATGTAGTTATTCCTCATGGCGAAAAAATAAGGCTTATTCTCCGTATATCGAACACTGCGATAACAGGCCCTATTTATGATGACAAGATAAAAATGCAATCACGGTGCGGCGATGGAAGCTCTCGCTGGCTTTTTGACAATGTATGGTACGGTGGAGGCTCGCCTTATCTTTTTGCGTACGGACGAGGAAGCGGGCTGAATTACGATGTGTATACCTGGGTGGAGAACAAGTCCGGAACGAACGGCTGGATTCGCATAGATAGGACTGACCAGATTGCGAATTCCCGAGTGTATGGCTTGATGAAATACGGCACGGAGATGACGGTGGTAGGCGGCGCGCCTGTTGGCCAGAATGCAGATGGCCAGGCAAGTGTGCCGCTGGCTGGCGATGCTGTTCCCGGTGTGGTGAGGGCATCCTCCACCGAAGCGGATGAGACTAGTGGCGGGCAGACCTACATAGAGGAAGGCAAGCTGTTTGTCAAGAAATCTACTCCGAGTTTGCCGGGTGTTGGCAAGACTTCGTATACGCAGGAGGTCGAAAATACCGGCACTGTGGGCATGACGGCTGACGGGAAGTTTGCTGTGCCGAAGGCTGACGTTAGACAATGGGGGTGCTGCCGCATTGGCACGGTTGTTCGTCAGACTAATGGAGAACCGTACATTATACCGATGGGGCGTGCAGCAGATGGCCTTACAGAAAGGCCTAATGGTGGTGGCGATATATCAGGTCAGCTGATGATGAACACTTTGAACGGCGGGGCTCTGCGAACAACAAGTAAAGAGACCTGGCTGAACTGGGCACCAACCGGTATTGATGTTTCCACCATGCCTGACAAAAGTAATGCTATTGGCATTATGGCTCATCCTCACCAGTTCACTCAGACTGCTGCTTTCGGGCTTGAACTTGTAGCGGCAACCACGAGCACGCTGGCTGGTGTGAGGTTAGCTGAGACGCTTAGCGATAATAGAGAGGCGGCTGTTCCTACCGCGCAGGTTGTGGTGAATTACCTGAGTGAGCATTATTACGACAAGAGCCATGTGTATACAAAGCAGGAGACGGATTCCAAGGTGGAGGAAGCAATGAGGGATTATGCCACCCGGAGCTGGGTGCAGGGAAACTACACAAGCAAATCCGAAATGCAGACGGCTCTTGCAAGGAAGATGGAATGCCAGCCTGGTGTATGCGAGCGCATGGTGTGGATTTCAGCTTCTGAATTTGCTGCATTAACTACGATTGACCCGTTAACCGAATACAAGATTTACGCAGGATGATTGTAGTAGTAAATGGGAGAATGCGGCGTTTTGTCGGAGCAAGCCTGAATGGCAAGCTGATGACGGAATGGCGTCTGGGCGAGAAAATCATGTGGCCTAACCCCGAAGGTGTGGCAAGGCGTATCCTCGTTGAATTGCCACAGGAAGGGACCCTGGATTGGCAATACTGGGTGCATGCTGCGGACGCTACGCAGGGTTCAGTAAGCCGGAATAACTACATGAAGTTTGTGTGTGATGGGGTGGATTACTTCATCAATGGCTCTTATGACGGCACCCCTCCCTACAAGCTGGAGGATAATGTGCTGACTCTGGATGTATTTGACGGTGCGGCAATAGACAGGCTGGGTACGCATCTGGAGGTGGAAGCAAAGATTGCAGCTCGGGACAGCTACAAGTATGAATTAGTAACCAATGCTATTTGTAGCTTACCTTATTTAATGGATACCAAGTTGTATGTAAACTTCCAGAAGGGCAGGAAGAGGAAAGCTTCAGGTTGTTCTTTTCGAGTGGTTGGAGAATCCAGCGGGGTAGTTCATTTCGGCGGAAGCTGCTATGCCTCAACGCATGATAGAGACTGGCATCCTAGCACACTGCCCGATTATAGGGGAAAGTATTGGTTGGGTCAGCAATACAATAATGCGATGATGGCAGAGGATAGCAGACTGCTGGTAACAGCAAAAAAATATTCCGACACTACTTATTACCCTAGTGTCATTTTGAAATGGCCGGCATTTACGCGCAAGTTTAAATTGAAGATTATTACAGTTTCGTGAGTTATGCAGACGAGAGTTGCTTTTAATAGTGGCGAGTTTTCGCCGGAGATGGAATGCCGCAGTGACCTGGAGCAATACGGGCGCGGGTGTTCGGTATTGGAGAATTGGCAGGTGTCGCAGATGGGCGGCATCAAGCGCCGCAGGGGCATGCGCTATGTGGCCGACGCGCTCTCTGATTCTAGCCGTCTGATTCCTTACATCTACTCGTATTCTGATGCAGAGAATGCGAGATTTCTGGTGGAGGTGGACTTCACGGTGGTTCGCGTGCTTTCTCTGGAGGGCAAGGAAGTGGCTAGGTTTGAATCCAGCTCAGACCCTGGCAAGGTGCTTTTTGGGTTTACTCCTGATGCGTTCCGCTACTACCAGCAGAACAAACTGCTGTTTATTACCAGTGCGGAGAATCCGCCTATGGTTCTGGAGTATGATGGGCAGGATACCTGGAGCTTCAAGGAATGGGCATTTAAGCATCGACCGTGGCGGTACAATGAAGAAATTAGAGACCACGCCATTGAGGTTAAGAAGATGGAGGATGATATAGAGGTAGTATTCCCTGACGGGGTCCCCGAGGATGAGACGGCAGAAGTGCTGGATAGTACCGAGAGGCTGCGTGTGTCGTTCTGGCTGGAACAGGCGGAAGAGAAATCCATTATGCGCGAAGTGCTGCGCATTTCGGACATCCAGCAGACAAATGGCTCCACCGTGAAGAAGCCACTTGTGCAGATAGTCAGCAATGTTCCGGCCAATGCGTTCAAGGGCGATATGTTTGCCGTGAATCAGGAAGAGCTGATTAAGTATTGGGTATGCACCGCAGACTGGGCTACCAGCAACTATGTGGACGGGCTGGAATCGCCTGCTAATTATAGCGGAGCCTTTGCCCCAGCCGAGGATATAGAAGGCTTTGAGTCACTTAAACCCATCTATTCCGTGAAGGAATTGAAAGACAAGGATAAGGTGGCTAAAGGCACCAAGATAGCCGTGCGCTCAGGCTACTGGGAGTATTATACCTGCATTAAGGATTTCACCAAGCCCGATGATAATTATACCTCCTTTGCTGATTATCCGAGCTTCTTTGTCCGTGGTTTGCCTGTGGGCGATGCTGTGCCATGCCGTGGTAAGTGGTCATTCTATTGCAGCGGTGTATGGTTCGGCTCATATGAAGTTCGCCGCAATTACGATAGCTCTGAACTGAGCGATAACTGGGAGGACAGAGGCTTGTCCTTCTCCCGCAATGATGCAGCCAGCAATACCAGTATCAGTGGCACAGAAGCTGATGAAGAATGCTATCTGCGCCTGTTCCTGACCCGTAGCCGTTGCCTGAATCCTGAAGACCTGACAAGCGGGTTCCCGCCTGATGGCTGCGCGAATCGGCTTATAGTGGAGGGATTCAAGCATGATATGGTGTTGACCGCACAGCCTGTAGGCGATTCCGGGGATGTGCTGTGGACATGTGATGATGTGGTGCAGTTCAACTGGGGCGGAATGCGCTCTATAAAGGATTGGAGCTGGGAAGCCTTTTCCTCGCGCAGTGGATACCCGCTGCATTGCTGCGTTTTCCAGCAACGGCTTGTGTTTGCAGGTACTATCGCGCAGCCCCTGACGACGTGGTTCTCCCGCGTGGACGATATTGATAATTTCCTGCGTGGTGATGCGGACGATGCTGCAATGACGCTGACGCTTAGCTCTCCCTCCCAGAACCCTATCTGCTGGCTACAGGCGCAAGATGACAGGCTGATGCTGGGGACAAGCTGCATTGAATACACGATAGCCTCCAGCTCCAGTAATCTGGTGTTCAGCGGGACAAGCGCACGCGCAAGGGCGCACTCTCATGTGGGCAGTGACGGAACGCCCGCCATTGCTGTGATTAACAAGGCTGTATTCGTTGAGCGCGGTGCCGGGCGCGTGTATGAGTACGGCTGGAATGAAGAATCGGCGGGGTTCATTCCGCGAGAGTTGAGTATCTTTGCCCCGCATATTGGAGAGGGGCATGGTGGCTTTATTTACCCTACCCTGATGACCAAGCCTGATGTGGTGCTGGTATGGACGATGGGGGACGGCCAGCTTGCGCTTTGCACCTACAACAGCATGCAGGAAGTTAAAGCCTGGCACCGCTGGATTACGGATGGCAAGATTCTTTCCGCTTGCGCTATGCCTGACGGTAAGAATCAAGACAAGTTGTATCTTATAGTGAAGCGGCAGGATAAAGCCAGCAATGGCACAGTCATGGTCGAGTATGTGAACATCGAGGTGGTGGATAAGGAATCCCCCTACGTTGACCATGGCGGCAGGGATTATACTTCCACCGTGATTACCAATGCCCTGTTTGCTGCTGTACAGGAGAGAGTGAGCAAGCGCAACGATAATGGATTCTATATCCGCTTCGGCTCTGCTTTTGAGTATGAGCCAGGAAGCCTGGAGATAACGGTGGCAGGAGATGCTGAATGGCTGAACCCTGATTGGAATAACGGCACCGTGCAGGGGTGGAAGGAAGTACGCTGCTGGTCTACATGGCGGTTTGAGAAACAGGCGGGCATCCGAGTGCATGGAGAGCGAGACTGCCACATCTTAGGGCTTCAAGGCTGATGCGATTATGGGCAAGGATTGGTATGATAAATGCTGGCGCGACCAGAAATGGCGCTTGAACCACCTGTATTACATCCGCTCCAAGGAGCATGGCATCGTGCGGTTCAAAATGAACTGGGCGCAGGAATACCTGTATGACCACATGCACACGCGCAACAACATTCTGAAAGCACGTCAGCTTGGCATGAGTACGTTTACCAGTATCTACATTCTGGATAAGTGCCTGCATGAACCAAGTTATGAAGCGGGCATTGTAGATAAGACGGATGAAGACGCCAAGGAGAAGCTGCGCAAGATACGCACGGCTTTTGACTATATGCTGACACCTCCGCAGATGGTGGGTTATGACCATGTGGAGGACCCAGAGGACAAAGAGAAGATAAAGCAATGGGCTATGGTGGTAGCGAACCGCGCCAAGGGTGATAAGAAGGAACCTATTACCAAGGAAGGTGCGGAGTTTGCCAATGGCTCAGTCATTACCACGGGCACCTCCCTGCGTGGCGGCACATATTCATTCCTGCATCTGTCAGAGTTTGGCTATGTAGCAAACCGTCTGCCGCAGAAAGCAGAAGAAATCATGTCGGGTGCGCAGGAGACTGTTCCTTCCAATGGTATCATCGTGATGGAATCTACCCATGAGGGCGCCAAAAGTGGGCGCAATTACGAGATTATCAAGGGTGCGATGGAGAATGAGAGCAAGGAGACGCTGGACCCGCTGGATTACAAGTTCTTTTTCTTCACATGGTGGAAGCAGAAGGAGTATCGAACCGAGAGCAAGAACCCGCTTGACCCGCGTCTGGATGGGTATTTCGAGGAATTGCGGCAGCAGGGAATTGAGCTGGACGAGGCGCAGAAACGCTGGTATCTGGCCAAGGAAAAGACGCTGACCAACCGCATGAAGACGGAATACCCGTCTACCCCGGAGGAGGCGTTCATGGCGCTGATTGAGGGCTCTATTTACGGGACGGCTATCACGAATCTGCGAGCCCAGGGGCGCACCAGCTTTGTGTTTGAAACCGATGATGTGCTTCCGCTGTATGTGAGCTGGGACTTGGGTACAAGCGATAACACCACCATGTGGCTGATTCAGCCTGGCAATGATGGCAAGTTCTATGTGCTGGATTTCTACTCCAGCGCGGATAAGGATATGCCGCACTATATTAACCAGGCGCGCATCTGGGAGCGAGAGCATGGCCAGCTTATCACCCGCCACCTGTTGCCTCATGACGCTGCTCAGCGTGGACGATGGGAAGCGGTATCGCCGCTGCAGAAGTTCATTCAGGCAGGGTTGCCCGCAGTGCAGGTGCAGCAGACACGCGACAAGTGGAGCAGCATTAACGCTGTGCGTTCATTCCTTCGGCATTGTGTATTCCATGCCAGAGTGAATAAGCCCATCATTGATGAAGGCGTGGAGCGGTTGAGCGGCATGAATTGCCTGGAATCCTACCGCAAGGCACCTATGGGCAGCAATGGCGTGCTGAGAGATGAGCCGGTGCATGATGAGTCGTCGCACGGAGCGGACTCTTTCCGCATCTTTGTAGAGGCTTATGAGCAGGGGTTGGTGAGCAGGGAGGGCGCAAGGCGGCAATCTTCTGCAGGTGGGTATTCGCAAACAGGTAGTTTCGCCACGAAAATAAACAACGAGAGTGAGCTTTTAGGGGTTCCTTCATGGTGGAATTGACAAGTTGATAAATCGCAACTTTGGATTGGCTATAAGTAGTGCGATAATGCAGCCATGGATGCGAAATTCAACCTGAACGACAACCTCCGGCTCTGGGGAATCGGGGATGTCGCGAATGCAGCAAAGATGCTTGCAGGGGCCGGGCTCGGCAACGAGCAGACTCTGGCAGATGCGCTGCAGCGTGGCGACCTCGGCGGCGAGGTTCTTGCAAAAGCGCGAGAACTTGCACCCATGATTGCACAGCAGTATCCGCAGCTTGCACAAGCTATAGGGTACCCTGTGCGCAAATAACAAACCACAAACAAAAAACCAAACCTAGAAAGGAACCAATACCATGAACGATAACAATGGATGGGGTGGAGCAGTAGGCATTCTGGTGCTGCTCATTGCCCTCGGCGCAATGCAGAATGGCAACGGCGGCGGCATTTTTGGCGGTGGCAACACTGCTGCAGATACGGCTGCTCTTGTAGAACAGAACAACACCGCACGTCAGGTGGCCGCTAATCAGGCTTCCCTGAGCAATCTGCTGGAACGTACCGGCGGCATTGCTGAGGCTACTGTGCGCGGCTTCGACAACGTGGGCAACATGCTCCGCGAGACGGATACAAAGCTCTGCCAGCTTGGCAGCAACATTGCCATGGGGCAACGCGACATTATCCAGAGCCAGAAGGATTGTTGCTGCGCCACGCAGAGCTCTATCGACCGTGGCACTGACCGAGTGCTGCATTGGCTGAATGATAATCGCGACCGCGAGCAGCTTGCCCGCATTGCGACTCTGGAGGCTGAGAAGAGCAACTACAAGCAGACTGAGGAGCTGAAAGCCTGGGCAAGGGCTGAGTTCGGCTGCAAGTCTTCTTGTGGTGTATCTACGGAGAATTCTATTCTGCTGGGCATGCTCAACCAGATGCAGAGTCTCGTAACATCGGTGGCAACTATCGCCAGTAAGTTTACCCCGACAACGGCTTAATTTCCCCAGAAACCGCCTCGCCCTCGCAAGGGGGCGGGGCAACCCCCTTAAACGCATATGATGAATCCAGGAATGGCAGTTAACCCGGTAGCGCAGATGCTCATGCCTCTGTGCCAGCAAGCTATTTCCAGTATGCTGCCGCAGCCGAAGTCGGAACCTATGCTGCCGCTTTCTATCCAGCTTGATGAACAGTTTGCTGATATGGCAGAGCGGTACTTCGACAATATTTATGATGGACGCATGGAGGTGCCGAAGCAGTTTATTGAGCTGATTAAGCGGTATAGCGGCAAAGACCATGAGCACGCAACAATGCACCACGAGCACGCAGAGACGCATGCCAAGATGAAGGAGCATCACGAGTGGGGAGAATCTGCCCCGCATCGCGTATTCATGGCGGCTGTCGATAAGATTGCCGTGTCTCCGATGAAGGCTGACGAGATTATCGCAGAGCATTTTCACGATTTAACCGAGGACGAGAAGCGCGTGCTGAAGCATTACGCCAAGGTGCGCCCCACTACCAAGGCGCAGGCGCAGGGAGTGAATATGTCCGAGGAGCTTTATACTACCAGGCTTGAAACCTTAATGACCAAAACCAAATATACATGAAGACAGAAACTACATTTCCTGGGAAAACATACGCTGTGACGAGCTCGAACGGCTGCACGGTGACTACGGAGGATGGCATCACGCTGGTGGAGGCTGTGGCTGGCACGCAGGCTTACTTTGTGGCCGTGGGCGGCAAGGTTACGATGAGCGATGACGGCGCGATTGTGACGGAGGTTTTTAAATTAGCCCCCTACCAGAAGCTCCGCCTTTTAGGCGTGGTGGGGGGCAACAGCGGCGGTGAACCTGCTTGGCTGACGGCTCTGCGCGCGGAGCTGACGGCTATGCTAGACGGCTCTGCGTTCGAGCTGGCTTGGCTGGCGGCGAAGAAGCAGCTGGTGGTGCATACTGACCGCGTAGACGATGCTATGCTGGAGGCGGTTAAGGCTACGGCTGAGACTGCTGCACCTGCTGGCGCGGAGGTGGTGCAGTATAACCACAATATGGAAATCAGTTGGCGGGCGTTGGGCAAATATTCCGAATGCACGAGCGTTGAGGATATGCTGGCCGTTAATGAGGATTACCAGAACGACTTGACGAGTGACGGAGAGTGGGTTTATCCGCTTCCGAAGCTTGCGAAAATGCACACGGTGGATGCTAGTGGGAACGCAGTAAAGGGCATTTTTCAAGATAATACAAATATACGAAAATGGCTTGTTGACCTGCCGAGTGTCACACACATGGGCTTTGCGTTCAGAAATTCTTCGCTTGAAGAATTCCGAGGAGAGTGCCCAAGCTTGAGAGCAGAAACGCTGCAATACCACGCCGGCAAAATGCAGAACGAAACAGGCTTTGTTTTCCATAATTCAAACTTGCGCATATTCCGGAGTGACTGGTCAAAGGCGAGACAATTTAACTATTATACGTTTGGTCAGCTGAATAACCTTGCAGTGTTCGACACAGATTTGACTGATTTGTGCAATGGCACTAATGCTTTTTCTTACAGCAAGCTATCAAAAGAAATTGTCATCACCATACTGAACAGCTTGTCAGATGCCGAATACCTGAAAACTGTAAGCTCGTCAGCTCAGATGCAGCTCAATATTGGCGTTGATACAAATTATCAGGGCGACGAGGAAGTGCGCGCCGCCATGGAAGCCGCAGCAGTTAAGGGCTGGACAATAACGCCGCAGTGGAACGGCACAGCGGCGGCGAGCACGTACTCGCTGCGCCCTGCGCCGCCCTTGCCCGTGTATGCAAAGCTGGACACCTACACGGACGACAATGGCAACGAACAGCGCAGCCTGAGCTGGTGCCACGAGGTTATCAGCCCAACCGGGCAGGAGCCTGATGAGCTTGGCTACACGCTTTTTGACAGCGTGGAGGCAGCGCGCGAGTATTTCGGGCTGCCTGATGAAACTTTAACCGAGACTGAATGACTATGAACGAAGAGACAAAAGACAAGTTGAAGGACGTGGCAGCAGATGCTGCGCATGATGCCACTGAGTGGCTGAAGGAGGAAGCAAAGGCCAGCACCGGTCTGATGCGCTGGGTGTGGGGCATTTTGGCGCTGCTGGGCATGGGCGTGTGCGTGTGGCTGAGTAGTTGCAATAGCGTGACGCCCGAGCAGGTGCAGGCGCTGCATGGTGTGTATCATGCGGTGAGCGGGGAGCCGTGTGTGTTCGTGGTGGAGAACTTGAAGAAGTGACATGTGCGCTAGAGCAGATAAGGAACCGCTGATGCAGTATTGGTTTCGCCAGTTCAAGGAGGAGCCGTTGCGGGTGCTGATACTCGCAACAATGGCGGCGATGGTGTACTTGTATCAGGACGGTAAGACGGCGCAGGAGCAGGCTCGACAGGACGACAAGGCGCAGAATGCTGCGCTGATGGAGAGCATACAGGCGCAGACTAAGGCATTCATGGATGTATCTGCCCAGCTGCAGCTTATCAATAACAGGCTGGAGCATCTGGAGCGCGAGCACGAGAACATGCGACCGAGTAACTGATGCGGCTAATTTAGCCGGAATTAGCCGCAATTTAGCAGGGAGAATGAACATAGGAGAAATCAAGAAAGACAGGAAGTTCTGGCAGAGGATGCTGCGGGAAGCTGGTTTTTATGATGGCGCGATTGATGGAATTCGAGGCCCGAAGCAACGCACTGCAGAGACTAAATGGGAAGCTGCTTGTCTGGGGCTTGCGCAGCTGCATGGCACGTTTGACCAGCGGAGTGAGGAGAACATTCTGACGCTGCTTCCTAATGCGCAGAAGGTGGCCAGACAGTGGCTTGCTGCTGCGCGCAAGATGGCTGCAGGTATGGGTGTGCAGGTAAAGATTATCTGCGGTACACGGAGCTATGCAGAGCAGGACAGGCTGTATGCGAAGCGCCCGCGAGTGACGAACGCACGAGGCGGGCAGAGTTGGCACAATTTCGGGCTGGCTTTTGATTTCGGGGTGTTCAGTGCAGATGGCAAGGAATACTACGATGAGCATAAGTGCTACAAGATTTTCGGGCAGAAGGCCGCCGAGATTGAGGGGGCTGAATGGGGCGGTGCGTGGAAGTCTTTTAAGGATGAGCCGCACGTTCAGATGCGCAGATTTTCAAGCATAAAGGAAGCAAGGGCTGAGTTTGAAAGGAGCTAGTCATGGGGTTCTTTAGTAAAGTTAAGAAGATAGTTAAGCAGATGCATTCCCCACAAGCCATCACGAGTTCAATTGCAGGCGGTGCAATGGGATTTGTAATGGGCGGCCCTGCAGGTGCTATTGCGGGGGCTATCGGCGGTGGTCTGCAGGGTACAATGCAAGCACGCCAAGAGGAAAAACAAGAAAAGGCGCAGGATGCCCAGCTTGCCGCAGCTCAGCGTTTAGCCGACGCCCAGAACCCGGCCAACGTAGTGAGAGCGGTAACGCCAACCGCAGGGATGGAGAACGCGCAGATTTCAGAAGAGAGTATGGCTGCGGATGCCAAGCGGCGCTATTCTTTCGGCAAGGCGCTGTACAAGAGAAATCTGCTGGGGCGTACGCAGGGCGGCAACATAACAAAGCAAATACTTGGATAAAATGGACGCGACAGAGGTAACAAAGCTGCTGGATATCTGCGACACGCTGGAGCAGGAAGGCATGCGCGACCGCGCCTTATGGGAGCCGGTGGTGAAGAAGGTGATGCCGCATATAGTGAGCGCATCCCGAAACACCGACATGAGCGAGAAGCGCGCCCGCGTATGCACCCGCGCCAACGTGAACGTGCATAAGCTGGCATCTGCCCACATGAGCTATATCTTCCCGCAGGGCAACAAGTGGTTCCGTCTGGAGCCATGGAGCCAGTCCAACGTGGATTCTGAAGAGGTGGATAGCTGGTATTCCGAGATGGGCGATATCATGCAGCGCGAGATTGAGCGCAGTAACTTCTACACCGAAACGTACTCAACCGTGATAGACCGCTGCGCACCTGGTACGGGTGCGGAGTTTATCGACATGGAGGAGGATAGCAAGAGGTTGCGCTTCACGCATATTCCTGCCGGTACATATGCGATTGGGCAGGATGCCACGCACCGCGTGGACAAGCTGGTGCGCTGGTTTAACTATACTCCCGTGCAGATGGAAGAAGCCTTTGGCTATGATGCGCTGCCTGACAGGATTAAGGCGATGCTGAACAATGCCGCCCAGAAGTTCACCACGAAGATTCTCATTAAGCATCTGGTGATGCCTCGCCAGCAGTTGAAGCCTGAGCGTTATTATTCTCTGCCCAGCGAGCTGCCGTATGCTTCCTTCTACATTATCGTGGAGGATAAGTATCTGCTGGAGGAAGGTGGCTACCATGAGTTCCCGTTTGTGGTGACCCGCTTCTTGCGCGTGGGCAATGCGGTGTATGGCGAGAGCCCGCTGCTGGGAGTGGAAGACACTATTGATGATTTAATGGTGTCTGACGAGTGCCTGAAACTGATGGGACAGAGGGCGGCGGTGCCCAGCATGGGGCTTCCTGCTGATATGCTGGGGCAAGTAGACCTGCGAGCTGGCGGGCGCACGATTATCCCGATTCAGTATGTGAACACTCCGCACGCTATCCGAGAGATTGCGCCTGTGGGGAATTATCCGATGGCGATTGACCAGAAGGCCAAGCAGGAAGAACTGCTGGACGATGGTATGTACATCGGAGGGTTGCAGGTGTTCAGCAATCATGACCGCAACATGACGGCCACGGAAGTGACGGAGCGAAGCGAGGAGAAGCTGATTTTGTTCTATCCGAGCTTTGCCCAGAACATCGAGGACTTCCTGCCCGGCATTGACCGTATTTTTGGCCTATGTTTCCGCGCAGGCTTGCTGCCGGAAGGCGGGCTGGATGCCGTGCCACAGGAACTTATGGAGATATGGGAAGATGATGAAGGCCGCAAGGGGCTTTACTTCTCTTCCCCCCGCGTGAAGTATTGCGGGCGCATGGCTCAGGCAATGGAGCGCGTGCATAGCTCAGCGATGCAGAACGTAATGGCTATTGCAGCCCAGTGGGCGAACCTGACGCAAGACCCGTCTCCGCTGATGCTGCTGCGTGTTTCTAAGTTGTTCCGCTATCTGCTGCAGATTTCCGGCATACCTGCACGGTTTATCAAGAGCACGGATGAAGTGATGGGAGAGCAGAAGCAGCTTAACGATGCAAGGAAGATGCAGCAAAAGGCAGAGCTGGATAAGATGCAATCCGAAACAATCATGAATCACGCCAAGGCCAGCAATCTGGCTGCACAGTACGCCCAGCAATAAGATTTATGGCAACCGAAGAATTTGCTACAACTGACATGATGCTTGCCCAGCAGCAGGCATGCCGCATGATAGAGGAGGACAAGCTGACTATCCGCCAGCATCTGGACAGGCGTTTTCTGGATGCGCTCAAGCGGATGTTCGGCTATGACCTGCCGAGCATTGCCTACCACCGAAGTGAGGATGGCGTGCCCACAAGCGGGCAGGATTATCACATGGTGGTGCTGAATGGCGCTGTGCGGGATGGGCAGCGCGAGGTGATTGCCACCCTGGAGCATATTTTCAACACAATACCCAACAAGCAATGAGATACACATACCACACAATGCTGATGCCGCGCCTTCTGTTCCCCGAACCCGGAGACACTGGCGGCGGCGATACCGCCACGAATGACGCACCCGCAGAGAATGCAGAGGTGAATGAGATTCCGATGGAAACGCCCAAGGAAGAGGGCAATGTTTTCGAGGATTTGTTCACGAACGCTGACGATGGCGAGGGTGACGCAGACGAAGAGCAGACGGACGATACCTATGCGCTGGAGCTGACCAAGGAGGACGGCTTCGATGATGAGGATATTCCGATGCTGACTTCTTTGTGCCGCAAGCATAACTTACCCGCAGCTGGAGCCAGCGCGTTCCTGAAGGATATGTATGCCGAGGTTGAGCGACAGGGCAAGGCTAATGAACAGCGGGCATTCAATGAGGGCACCAAAGCACTGCGCGACAAGTGGGGAGCTTCCTTTGACAGCAACTCTCGCAAGGCTGGCAGCATGATTCGACAGCTTGGCGGCAGGCTGAATTGGTCTCCCGAACAGATGAAGGCTATGCTGAATCCCCGAGATGTGGAGCTGATGTATGAGCTTTCACGCGCTTTTGGCGACACGCGCACGCATGGTCTGCATAACACCGCGATTCCGCAGAGGGAGCCAGAGATGACAAAGGCACAGATTGATGCGCGCAGACAGGAGCTTGTGAATGAGCATCTAATTGCCCGCACCAGGGGCGATTTTGCCGCCATGAAGAAGGCGAGTGACGAACATTACGAGCTGAGCAAGAAGGTGGCGGGGCCTCACGCGATGCGAATTCTACGCGATAAATAAAGCTAGTCAAGATTCTTAGCCATAGCAAGGGTTGCGATTTGTCAACTTGACGATTCGCAACTCTTTTTTTGTCCTGAAAGCCTAGATAATAACGGTGTTATGAGCGAACACACCGTTACTACAAATGTTTGGAATGCGCTGCGCAGCAACTTCGATTCCTCGATGATTGCTCCGATTACGCAGCAGTCTGCCCACCTTACTCAGGCTGCCACTATTGTGCCTGGTCAGGGTGAATTTATCAAGATGCAGACGCGCGGCACTCTTTCCGTTGGCCGCCGTAAGCACATGTACGAACTGAAGGACCCCAAGGAAATGCAGGTTGGCGAGCGCCGCTTCCATCCTGTGTACTTCGGTGGTGCTGGCCATATTTCGCAGGATGTGCTTGACCGAGAGGGTGGTCTTGCTATCACTATCGCCACTCTTCAGGATGCTCTCATGGAGGCTTCTGCCCCGTGTCCTGACCGAGTGCTTCTGGGTACTGAGCCCGCTGAGAAGGCTGGCAGCATTACCATGGATGGCAACTGCGTGATTTGCGCTGAGACGGACAAGAGCATTTACAAGAACAATGATACCGACATGGGTGCTCCCCAGGGTATCATGGGCGTAAACCTGACTGGCAAGAATGGTGAGATTCCCGAAGCTCTGCCCCAGCAGCCGGTTATCAACGGCGAGCTTGCAGACGGTTACGACGACTACGCCACCGACCTGGGCGGTCTGAATTACCGCAAGACGAACGTAATTCCTGTGAACTTTACGCTGTCCGGCACTCCTACTGACACCGACCTGACGATTGCTAAGCTGCAGGCAATTCCGCTGTTCTACGGCGAGCGCAACGTGGCTGTGGGTACCCAGTATTACATGGCTATCACCCCGAAGCAGGCTCATTCCCTGATTACCTGCAAGGAGCTGAACAGCTTTGATTACGGCTTCCAGCTGATGAAGGACGGCTACAATAACCGCTACCTGACTTCTCTGCTGGGTATTACTTTCCTTATCACGCCGGATGTTCCGCTGGTGGATATCAACCCCGGCGGTACGCCCAAGTGGGTGCGTGCATGCCCCGTATGGCGCAAGCAGGATGTGGAGTTCGCCACCTGGTCTGCGCTTAAGACTGAAATCGAGAAGGTGCCTCTGTCTTATGACGAATGGGTGGCTTCCGTTCAGTTCGCCTACGGTGCTGGACGTCGCCGCCTGAACACCATCCTGACTGTGCATTGCGCAGAGCGTGGTCTGGAGAAGTACACCGAGCACAAGGCCGCATACGTGGACAAGGTCTGATTTGTGTATTGAGTTGAGAAAATGCGCCCCCCGTGTTAGGTTTAACGCGGGGGGGGCTTTTTGGTTTGACTTAGCGTATTTGATTTGCTAAGATAGCCCTGTGAGAAAACATGTTCATGTGTTTTCTTTCTGGTATTGGGCCAGGGGGTGGTTCCCTTGGTTTTCTAGGGGTGGTTCCCTGGAAATAAAGGCTGGGAGTGTGGTGCTCCCAGCCTTTACTTTTTACATAGCTAGGATGCTTTCAAGTGCGGAGTAGCCGCTGCGTTTCTGCTCGATGTCTGCGGTGAAGTACCCGCGCTCCACTTCTTCTGACTCATGTCCAACAATAGCACGCACGAGGTCGGGTGTCATGGCTGGGTGGCAGCGCAGGAATGATACCACGCTGTGACGGATGGAGTGGAAGGTTTTGCAGTTGAAAGGACGGCAGTTCTTGCCAGTGCCGCGCTTCACGTTGGTATCAAAACCGAATGATTGCACGAGCATGGAGAACTTGCTGGACATGCTGCCGTTGCTGCGGATGTAGCCGCTGGCTGCTTCGGGCAGGATGTACTCGCTTGTACGGGGGAGGGATTGCAGCAGAGCGTGAAGCCGTGGTGTGATAACGGCGGTGATTTCCTCGCCTGTTTTAAGGGTGCGGAAATGGATGATGCCTTCTTTCAGGTGTACATTCTCCCATTTGAGCAGGCAGATATCGCCGATGCGCTGGCCACCTGTAAGGAATGAAAGGGTGGCCATTTCCCGGAAGGGAGAAGGGAACTGGGTTGTGATGATGCGCATTTCTTCTCGCGTGAAAGGTTTGCGCTTCATGCTGCGCTGGGTGTCTCCTGCCAGACGGGAAACGGATGCAGCGGCCATGGGGTTGCGGGAGATGAGCCCTTCCTTTACGGCATCGTTGAGTGCGCCATTCAGGCAAGCACGGGCGAGCGTGACCGAGCCGTAGCTTACGCGTGAGAGTTCGGATTCTATCCAGTCTCGGCACTGCTGGGAGGAAAGCTCGTTGAGCGGGCGCAGTTTGGCAAGGCCAAGGCTGGCAAGGAACTTCTTGACGGCGCGCTGGCATGTGCTCAGGTGGCTATCCTTTCCACGGAATGGATAGGTGGTGAGGTACTCCTCGATGGAGGGGAGAGGGCGAGCGAAGCCGTCCAGGGTGGCGCTTTCTCGGAGTGCCGACATGGCTGCATCCAGAGAGATTGCACCCTTGGCGGTTTTCTCCATGGCATCGGCCACGGATTGAGCGAGCTTTTTCTCTTTGGCGGTAGCTACTTTTATTTTTGTGGTGCGGTTGATGGCTTTGCCGTCCTGCCACCAGACAGCATACCATGTGCCTTTCCTGTTTTTAAGCGAGGCCATATTTTATGTGGTGTTTTTGATTGGTATTGTTTTTTTGGGGAAGCGCTTTCCGAGTGACCTAGGCGGTGACCTAGAAAGTGACCTAGGTTTTTTACAATTTTCGCGCTGAAAAAGCAAACAAAAACCGCCAAAATCTGCAAAAAGTGCTGAATTTTGGCGGTTTTTTATCTTTTCGGGCTGTTTTGATAAACCCTTCCCGTATACGAAGTATAAGA
>JAFZGW010000065.1 GCA_017555205.1 Akkermansia sp.
CTGTTACGACGTATAGTGTAGCAAAAATGTTGCGAAAATAAAGCGGAAAAATCCCCCGATTTTATAATGTTTAGCGACTTGATTACCCGAAAAGGCGACCCCACAGGCTATTCATGCGGTCGAGTTCTTTTTGGGCATCGGTGTGTCCTTGCTTTGCGGCTTTCTGTAGCCATTTAATGGCTTCATCGCGGTTTTTGCTTACGCCATGACCGTCCCGGTAACATATGCCCAGATTGTACTGAGCGTTGGCATGTCCCTGCTCAGCGGCTTTTTTGTACCACTCAACAGCTTGTTTGTAGTCCTGTTGCACGCCATGGCCATTTTCATAGCAGTCGCCCAGATTGCACTGAGCGTTGGCATTTCCCTGATTGGCTGCTTTTTTGTACCACTCAACAGCTTGTTTGTAGTCCTGCTGCACGCCACGGCCCTTTTCATAGCACAAGCCCAGATTGTTCTGAGCCTTGTTATGTCCCTGATTGGCGGCTTTTTGGTACCACTCAACAGCTTTGGTGTAGTCCTGTAGTACGCCGTGGCCATAGTAATAGCAGTAGCCCAGATTGTACTGAGCTCTGGCATATCCCTGATTGGCGGCTTTTTTGTACCACTCAACAGCTTGTTTGTAGTCCTGCTGCACGCCGTGGCCATTCTCATAGCATACGCCCAGATTGTTCTGAGCCTTGTTATGTCCCTGATTGGCGGCTTTTTGGTACCACTCAACAGCTTTGGTGTAGTCCTGTAGTACGCCGTGGCCATAGTAATAGCAGTCGCCCAGATTGTTCTGAGCGGAGGCATATCCCTGATTGGCGGCTTTTTGGTACCACTCAACAGCTTGTTTGTAGTCCTGCTGCACGCCGTGGCCCTTTTCATAGCAGAATCCCAGATTGAACTGCGCGTAGGTGTTCCACTGATTCGCAGCTTTTTGGTACCACTCAATAGCTTTGTCGTAATCCTGCTGCACACCGTGGCCATTATCGTAGCACAATCCCAGATTGTTCTGAGCGTAGGCATGCCCTTGCTCAGCGGCTTTTCGGTACCACTCTACGGCTTGTTCGTAATCCTGCGGTACGCCGCGGCCATATTGATAGCACCATCCCAGCCAGTTCTGAGCGTCGGCGTTTCCCTGCTTAGCAGCTTTTTGGTACCACTCAACAGCTTTGGCGTAATCCTGCTGCACACCGTGACCGTAATAATAGCAGCATCCCAGATTGTTCTGAGCGGTGGCATGTCCCTGCTCAGCGGCTTTTTTGTACCACTCTACAGCTTTGGTGTAGTCCTTCTGCACGCCACGGCCCTTTTTATAGCAGTCGCCCAGATTGTTCTGAGCATCGTCATGTCCCTGCTCAGCGGCTTTTTGGTACCACTCAACTGCTTTAGTATAGTTTTTAGGCACACCGTGATAGTTTTTAGGCACACCGTGGCCGTATTCATAGCACCAGCCCAGATTGAACTGAGCGGAGGCATTTCCCTGACCAGCTGCTTTTTTGTACCACTCTACAGCTTTGGTGTAGTTCTGTTGCACGCCATGGCCATTTTTATAGCAGTGGCCCAGATTGAACTGAGCTCTGGCATGTCCCTGCTCAGCTGCTTTTTTGTACCACTCAACAGCTTTGGTGTAGTCCTGCTGCACCACGCCATGGCCATAGTAATAGCAGTCGCCCAGATTGCACTGAGCTCTGGCATGTCCCTGATTGGCTGCTTTTTTGTACCACTCAACAGCTTTGGTGTAGTCCTGCTGCACGCCAAGGCCATATTCATAGCATACGCCCAGATCGTTCTGAGCTCTGGCATGTCCCTGCTCAGCTGCTTTTTTGTACCACTCAACAGCTATGGTGTAGTCCTGCAGCATCACGCCATGGCCATAGTAATAGCAGTCGCCCAGATTGTACTGAGCGTAGGAATTTCCTTGGTTCGCGGCTTTTTGAAACCACACAACAGCTTGGGTGTAGTCCTGTTGCACGCCATGGCCATAGTAATAGCAGTCGCCCAGATTGCACTGAGCAGGGGCATAACCGCTTTCTGCGGCGGGGCGCAGCATATCAGGCACGCCGTCATATTGTTTGCTGTCGATGAGCTGCTTTGCTTTGGCTACGATTTCTGCGTAGTTTATCTCGGGCTGCCGCGGCGGAATAGTACCGACTGTTGGGGTGCAGATTTCCGTCGCCTGAGAGTTGTTGGCGGGAGAGTTACACGACAGGGCTGCCAGCCACTCTTGCGCACTTTGCCAGCGCTCGGTGGGGGTGAAGCGCAGGGCGCGGTCGATACTGCTGAGCAGCTCTTGGTTGAATCTCCCGTTCAACTCTGCCATGTTGCAGAGCGGTTCGTAGGGGTCGGTGCCGTGACGGTCTTGCGCCGCGGGGGGAATCTGGCCGGCGAGTAGGTGGTAGCAGGTGGCACCCAGCGAGTAGAGGTCGGCGCTGAAGCCGGCCTTAGTGGAACCCTGCTCAGGCGGGGAAAAGCCCGGCGTGCCTAATTGCAGCGAGGTTGTGGCCTCGGCGTCAATGGAGCGCGCAATGCCGAAGTCGATGATAACCGGCGTGCCGTCCTGCAGTAGCATGATGTTGTTCGTTTTCAGGTCGCGGTGCAACACCCCAAAGTCGTGCAGGTAAGCGAGCGCGCCCAGTAGCTTTTGCAGAATAGGCAGCAGCCAAGCCTCGTCAATTTTGTCCGACGTGGGGACGGCTTGCCACAGC
>JAFZGW010000018.1 GCA_017555205.1 Akkermansia sp.
CAGCAGGTAGATAAGGCGCATTCTCCACCGAAAATTGCTCAAATCTGAGTACAGGGGGGGCTTCGAAAAAGCCTCTATCCGGAAAGCCTAGGATTTATCGGCACTTGCGTCTCTCAGAAAAAATCTTTGGGACACATGTGGTCTAACGGCCAAGGAAATGAAAAATCCGGACACGACGCCCAATAGGCTTTATAAAGTAAAAACGCGCCGAATTGAGGAATAAAAAATGCGCGGTGCATAAAATGGCCCCCCATTATTTCCAGAAGGTACCGCCCCCGCGCAGGGGCATATAAACACGCATCAGAAAAAAAGTCAACCATAAAAACGCGATAGGATGAAAGAATGCATGAATGTGGCCGCCGGAGTGTTCGGCGTGATGGTGCCCGTGGCCTTGCGTCACCGGCTCCACGTTGGGAGCCCGGCATAGTGGGTGAATGCCCCCCCTTTTCAGACGGCTTAGCACCGACTTTTTCTCGGTGTGACATAAGCTCTTATTTTTAACTCGCTATTGGTCCGGCTCATAACGAGCCGCAGGAAGTTTCAGAGACCG
Source organism: Akkermansia sp. (assembly GCA_017555205.1). Lineage (GTDB taxonomy): Bacteria > Verrucomicrobiota > Verrucomicrobiia > Verrucomicrobiales > Akkermansiaceae > Akkermansia. Next base: position 551 of record JAFZGW010000018.1, read on the forward strand.
CTTGCCGTCAATATTTTATAAATCATATTAACATTAAATACCCACTATACCGGCATCAGTCTTTATCAGCATGTGCCTTGGCGCTGTACCTTTTCAGCAGCAATAGGGTAATGAAGAGAGTCCCCAGTGCAAGCGGGAACACAATGAACCAGTTGTGCACAAAACCGGCCATCAGGAAGGCAGCGAAGGACACTGCGGACACGGTTAACACGTATGGAAGCTGAGTGGACACATGGCTCAGGTGGTCGCACTGGGCACCGGCGCTGGACATGATGGTGGTATCGGAAATGGGGGAGCAGTGGTCACCGGCCACAGCACCGGCAAGGCAGGCCGACATACCGATGAACATGAGGGGGCTGGTCGGGTCAAATGTGCTCACTACAATGGGAATGAGGATACCGAAAGTAGCCCAAGAGGTACCCGTGGAGAACGCCAAAATGGCGGCCACTATAAAAATCACAGCCGGCAGAAAGTTCACCAGTCCGGCGGCGGAGTGCTCCATGTGGAAGGCGATAAACTCGCGTGCCTCCAGCGCGGTGGTCACATTCTTAAGAGCAGTAGCCAAGGTCAGGATGAGGATGGCGGGCACCATGGCAATGAACCCCTTGGGTATGCAGCGCATGGCGGAACGAAAACTCAGCACACCGCGAATTCGGTAGTACGCCACCGACAACACAAGAGCTATAATGGCGCCCCAAGGCAGCCCCACCGTAGCATCCGTAGCGCTCAGAGCCTCTGCAAAGGATTTGCCATCGAGTATACCGCCCACATACACCAGGGCAAAGGTCTCCAGCCCGATGAGCATCAGCACCGGCACGATAAGATCGGCCAGTTTACCGTGGCGGGGGGCTTGCTGCATCTGCTCTTGCACAGCCTGCTCGGGCAACACTGTGTGAACATCGCCGTGCAGAAGAGCATTGCGCTCATAGCGCACCATGGGACCGTAGTCGAAGCGCATGAGCACCAGCATTACCACAAAACAAAGTGCCAGCAGGGAGTAAAAATTGTAGGGGATGGCCTGTATGAAAAGCTCCAACCCATTGTACCCCGTGCCGGCAGAATACTGGGCGACGGCCGCTGCCCAGCTCGAAATGGGTGCAATCATACACACGGGGGCAGCCGTGGCATCGATGATAAAAGCTAACTTAGCACGGGAAACCCGCTTAGCATCCGTCACAGGGCGCATCACGCTCCCCACGGCCAAGCAGTTGAAATAGTCATCTATAAAAATAAGAATACCGAGGAAGAATGTAGCGAACTGACTGCCTATGCGGGATTTGATATGAGCCTGAGCCCACTGACCAAAGGCCAGTGCAGCCCCGGTCTTGTTAATCATGCAAACAAAGGCACCCAGAATCACCAAAAAGATGAATACCCCCGTAGTAGACTTCATGCCCTCAATAAGCCCAGTATTCACCACAAAATCCACCGTAGCCAAGGGGGAAAATTGGGTCACAAAACAGGCACCCAGCACCACACCCGCGAACAAAGCGGAATACACCTCCTTAAAAATAAGCGCCAGCACAATAGCCAGCATCGCCGGTGCCAGAGCCCATATCGTACCGCAGAGGGGGGACTTCGCCGCAGCCGTGGCTGCCTCTGCTGCAGGCAGCTCGCTCGCACCAAAACTTTGCATGGCAAACGCAGCCACCATCAGCATGAGAAGAAGTAGGAGTTTCTTCATGGCATTTCTCTATCTCAATTTCCGTATATATCGAGTGCAACTTACCATAAAAAACCAGCTATGTCAATAGATATGCTATCGTTATCCCCCCGGCTGTCGGTAACAAATACCCCTGCCCATTGCTGTTATCCACAACTGCATAAACGCAACATAACATAACTCAGCTCTTCAAATTCGCAACTCCAACATCAATCCACACATCAGAATAATTCTAAAAAAATATAACAACAAGCAAGTCCGGGCTTGCGTTGGGTTACGGATTCATGTAAAATATGCGCGCGGCGAGAAATGGAGTACCGCCGCACATACGACAACGCAAGCCAACAGAAACTACAAGATGATTAAGGTAGCCATCGTAGGATACGGGAATATCGGCAAATACTCAGTGGACGCACTGCGTGCGGCCCCCGATATGGAGTTAGTAGGCATAGTACGCCGAGCCGGGAGCGCCCCCGTGCACGGGATAAAAACGGTGACCGATATCGATGAGCTCGGGCAGGTAGACGTAGCATTGCTCTGCACCCCGACACGCAGCGTGGAAGAGACTGCCCTTCCCCTGTTGGCAAAAGGAATCAACACCGTAGACAGCTACGACATTCACGGTGGCATAGTGGATTTGCGCCGCTCTCTGGGCAAGCAGGCACAGGCCAACAACGCAGTGGCCGTTATTTCAGCCGGTTGGGACCCCGGTTCGGACTCCGTCATGCGCACCATGATGCTGGCCATGGCTCCCAAGGGCATCACCTACACCAACTTCGGCCCGGGCATGAGCATGGGTCACAGTGTGGTAGCCCGCTCGAAGGCCGGCGTGAAAGACGCCCTCTCCCTCACCATACCGACCGGTTCCGGTGTACACCGCCGCATGGTGTACGTAGCCCTCGAAGATGGGGCCAACTTTGCCGAGGTAGAGGCCGCTATTAAGGCCGATGACTACTTCTGCCACGATGACACCCACGTACAACAGGTGGCCGATATCGATGCCCTGAAGGACATGGGACACGGCGTATACATGGAGCGCAAGGGTGTATCCGGCACCACGCAAAATCAAATCTTTAAGTTTGAAATGCGCATCAACAACCCTGCTCTCACCGCGCAGGTAATGGTGTGCGCCGCCCGTGCCAGCATGAAATTGGCAGCCGGTTGCTACACACTGCCCGAAATTCCGCCCATGGATTTCTGCCCAGGCGACAGAGAGACACTCATCGCCCAGCTTGTATAAGGCAGCTCAACCAATCAACAATTTCCTCAACCGGGAGCAGGGTACAACCTGCCCCGTTTTTTTAATCTCCGCCTTTCACTACGCCATGCCTACCCCACCGCTGTAACAATAGGTGGCAACAAGCCATTTTTCGCAGCAAAGGCACAATATATGGCGGTGTACAAAAAAAAATGGTATAAAATATGGAAATTGACCATCTTTGTGCTTGCTTTGCAGGCAAAAATATGTAAAATGCAGAAAAACAGAAGGAGCATTACGATGAAATTCGCATTAGCCAAACAAACATTACTGGATGGTCTAAACAAGGTGGCCGGTGTTGTATCCACCCGCCCCAGCATGCCCATACTCTCCAACGTACTGCTCGAAGCCGCTGATGGCGTGCTGAAGCTCACCACCACCAATATGGAGCTCACCATCTTGGCAAAAGTACCTTGCAATGTGGAAACCCCCGGTGCCATCACCCTGCCGGCCAAGAAGCTTCAGAGCATCATCCGCGAAATGCGCGACGGCGAAGTAAGCCTCGAAACCAAGGGCGCCATTGCCACCATTCGCTGCAACCGCGCTCAATTTAAGCTTAACGGCCTGTCGGCGGAGGAATTCCCCAGCTTGCCCGTCTTCAAGGAAGCCCGCGAGTTCAAAGTACCGCAGGCAATGCTCAACCGCGGTTTCCGCTACACGGAGTTTGCCATTTCCAACGATGGTACTCGCTACATTCTCAACGGTATCTACACCTGTTTCCAAGATGGCAAGCTTACCTTGGTAGCCACCGATGGCCGCCGTCTGGCACTCTTCGAAAACGAGCTGGAGTTCCCGGAATCCCAGCAGGTTGCCATTGACCTGCCCAGCCGAGCCGTGGCCGAGGTACACCGACTGCTTGGCGATGCCGGCGACGTCATGGTGCGCATCACCGCCAACCAGGCATCCTTCGACTTCGGCGATACCCTGCTTGTCACCAAGCTTATCGACGGCAACTATCCGAACTACCGTCAAGTTATCCCCAGCCGCCGCAATGAGCGCATCATCATGTCCGCAGCCGAGCTGAATGAGACCGTGCGCCGCGTGTCCTTGCTCTCCGCCGAGAAGGCCAACACCGTCCGCTTCCGCTTCTCCCCGGGTGTGATGGAAGTGCAGTCCAGCGCTGCCAACCTCGGTGAGGCCAATGAAGAAATGCCCATCGACTACGATGGTCGCGAGATAGCCATCACCTTCAACGCAGACTTCATACTGGCTCCGCTGAAAGCCGTGGGTGACGGCGAGGTAGCGCTCGACCTGATTGACTCCTCAAGCCCGGGCGTCATGCGCGTGGCCGATGAGTTCCTTTACGTCCTTATGCCCATGCACCTCAGCTGATAGGGCAGTCAATTTTTGCCACTCTTTTTCATAATATAGGGGTTCGAGGGGAGCGACAGGCTGAATATCCTGCCGCTCTCCTTTATTTTATATACAAATACAGGCGACGTGGCCCGTAGTGAGGAATCAATCCTTATCAGTCTTTTCGGAGGTAGCGACTGAGGAGTTCGAATATCTTTTCGCGGGGAATTTCCTGCTTATTCAGCACATAAGGCACGAGCTCTTCAAGCAAACCGGCCAAAGCATCATTGGTCATATTCAACACTGCCAGCACGGGAGCCCCCTGCTCACCAATTGTGACAAGCCATGTCTCCCGCTCGGGAATATACTCACCGACAATAGGCAAACCAAGGCGCTCAGCCATCATCTCTATCCCTTTATTTATAGCTATTCTTCCGACTGAGGAAGTGGCTAATAGTGGCAAAGCCGCACGCAACGCTTTATCTTTTAATCTATCAAACATAAAATAAAAATATATCCACCTCAACCGTAAGTCAACAATAAACTAATGCGGCGGATATATTCTCCACTTTTTCTGCAACAAAAGAGCAGTTTTGTCGTCTCTTATATAAGAGACAGTCATACCACGCAGCTCTTCATTTTTTTACTTGAAGAGCCTATCAAAATCAAGTAAATTAAGACCGAGAAGAAACCGTTTTACCGCCATGAAAGCCCACCAGCCAATTATCTGTGCCCTTTCACTGCTCACCCTCGGCACCCCGGTGCCGGCTGAGCAACCCGAACAAAGTGCCAAAACGACCCCGGCCCCCAATCCCCTCAGTACCAAAATCTCAACCTACGGCTACTATTCAGCCACTCCGGGCAGCGGATTGCGAATAAACTTCAGTGTACCCATGGTGAAACCGGAACAGGTCGGCAGCCCCGTAGAGCCCGGTTACTTCACCACCAATTACCCCGATTACTACACAGCCAAATGGCTCAGCACCTCATGCATCGGGATTGAAATCACCAAACAGATGCCTATTTTGGAAGTTTTGCGAGTGGAAGTTCCGGCAAACCTTCGTGGACTGAATGGCGAAGTATTGCCCGGCAAGATTGAACTTCTGCCCACCTATCAAGACGATTTTGTTTGCATAGGTACCTGTCAAAACGAAAGTATTTTCCTGCGAGCAGAATCTCCGAAAACCGTGTCGGCTCTCCGCGAACGACTTTCCGAGCTCTACTACACGACCGATGACACCGCCAGCGCCGAGCGATACCCCTTGGTATGCCGCCCCGCCACGGTGGCAGATGCACTGAATAACTGGTACGCATTTGATGCCGTAAACAACTACGAGCTGGACTCGCACGACCAAGATGAACTTTCCACCCACCCGGCTGATGAAATCATACCCGATACTTGGTTGGTGGAGGCGCCCGGTATACCCAAGGGGAATCAAGAGGTGCACATGTACCTACCCCGCGCCGAGTGGGATTACCACAAAAAAGCTATGGGCGATAAAAAACTCTATAGCTACTCTGCGCCCGGCTACTACATGTTCCTGAGCAATACATGCCCCATGCGCGGCAAGTACGAAATCCAACTCGAGTTGGGAATGCCGGCCGTTGCAGCAGATGCCTCCGAGCTCGTATCCTCCCTGAACTGGAAAATGCTGGAGGAAGCCCACAGCAACGAGTGGAAGCCCTTGGAATGGAAAGACGGCGCCCTGCGTGGCCGCATTCGCGGCAAAGATATCACTATCACTCCCGGTGAAGTAGTTACAGACACCCTGCATATCATCGGCCAAGGTGAGGTACAGGGTATACGCAGCATAACCCTGAATGCCGAAACCGGCGGCAGGGAAATTTTGCTGGAGGCAACAGGGCGCTACGCCACCATCAGCAAGCCCAGCGGCACAGATGTCGAAACCGAAACACTCAACGACTGCACACACCTGCGCCCCAAAGCCCCCTTCATCTACACCGACATCTCGGCCAACAACATGCAGTTGCGCGGTACTACCACCCTGAACTGCCGCTATGGGCAGCTCATAAGCGGAACAGCCCGAGTGTGGAAGCTTAATGCCGCCACACCGGCCGAGAAAATACGCGTTATGCGCGACTACGGTCGCCTCTATACCGCGCAAGATTACTCCACATGGGAGGAATGGGACGAGCGGCGCAAAATTCGCAAAGCCGAGAAACTCGACGACAACAAATTGGAACACAACCGTGTGGATACAAGCACCCTGCCCGGTGTGGTTGCCACGGTAGAGCGCCCGCTGAGCGAAGGCGCGGAAAATGAACTCAGCCTGCCACTGGCTGAAATATTCCCCAACGAACCCGTGGGGGGCTTCTACTTTGTCAACATCGAAGGTACGCCCATTAAAAACAGCAAAACGCCTGTTGTTAACCAAGGGCTCATACAAGTCACTGATTTGGGGCTGATGTGGAAAACAAACGGCAGCCGACTGTTCGCCTGGGCCTACAAGCTCAGCAACGCACAGGAACTCGCCACAGCCACCCTGCACCTGCTCGATGAGCAGGGCAACCAGCTCGCAGAACTGCCCGTCACCAACGGCCTTGCCGAGGGTGATTTTCCCCCGGCTACACGTTACCTCATGCTCAGCACGGCAGATGACTGCGTGCTGCTGCCCCACTATGTCGGCGACATCGACTTCGGCGCCATTGAATCCAATGGCTGGGAAATCATGGAAATGATGCAGCGAGGAATCGCCCCTGCCGAGGTGCCGAAACCGCTCGTCTTCCTCTTCAGCGACCGCAGCCTCTACCGCCCCGGCGAAACAGCTCACGCCAAAGGCATGGTACGCTGGCTCGACAAAAACGAATTGAAGACTCCCGACATCGTCAGCATCTCCGCTCGCCTGTTGAAGGATTACCAAGAGGTAGCCAAGCTGCCCCCTGCAACCGTACAGGAAAACGGTGCCTTCACAATCGATATCCCCTTGGAGCAAGTGGGTGACTACAGCGTGGAATTCACCATAACCTATCGCGGGGATGATGACAACACCAGCCCTGACCTCGCTATTCTGCGCGCTACCCCTCCCCAGCAAGACAAACAACAGACTGCGGAAAATAACGCAGAAGAAGAGGAGGAGACCGAAACCCTAGAGCCGTTAGCCGCCCCCCGCACAGCCTCGCTAGAACTGGTATGCCGAGAATTCCGCCGCAATGAATTCGAGGTAGAAAGCACCCTTACGACTAACCCGGCTGAGCGAAAACTCGAAATCAACGCAACCGCCACCAACCTGACTACCACCCCCGTGGCCAATGGTAAAGTGCGCTGGGATATCTCTGTCGCTAACCGCAATTTCTACCCCAAACAAGAACAGTGGAGCGATTTCCGATTCGGTGACTTCCGTGAATCCCCGTGGGAGTTCTTCTACGCCCGCTATCAAAATAGCTACCGCAGCAGCTCGCGTGACCACATGTCACGCGAAGGCACGCTCGATGACGCCGGTCGTGGCAACGCCACCTTCACCCTGGCGGAACAGGATTTCCCGCGCCTTCAACACATAGTAGCCACAACAACCGTAACAAACGGCAACGAGCAGAGTATCCGCAGCGTGCAGAAAACCACCCTGCACCCCGCCGATGTATACGCCGGCATACGCCCCCACGCCACCTTAGCCAAGGTGGGCGGCACTCTGCCTGTAGATTTGGTAGCAGTCAGTCCCGACGGCAACGGCTGGAACGGTGCACCCATCAACGCCACCGTCACGGCTACCTGCACCGTCTTCCACCCCTACCGCTACGGCTCTCGTTTCAGCTCCTCCGTCCACAACAGTGAGCAGAACGAAACCACACACACCATCACCACCACGCTGACCGGCACCCCCACCACCGTGCAGGTTCCCGTCGACAAAGCCGGGCGCTACGATATCACCGTGAGCGGAACCGATGCGCAGGGGCGCCCCTTCCGCAGTGCCACCCGCCACTATGTATGGGGCGGTGAGGTGAGCCCGTGGGAACACCTCGATCACTACGGCCTCGAGCTCGTGCCCGACAAAGAACTTTACCATGCCGGTGAAACAGCCAAAATCTTGGTACAAACCCCGGTAGATGCCGAACTGCTCATCACCGTTGAGCGCGACAAGGTGCTGCGCCACTACCGCCGCAGTGTAACCGTAGATAATCCGGTCATTGAAATTCCGATTGAGGCAGCAGATGCCCCCATCGTCTACCTCGGTGCCTTCTTGGTACAAAACGAAGAACAGCGCGAAGGTGATGGAAAACCTCAAATCAAACTGGGTACCTGCCAACTGCGAATCGACACCCCCGACAAAAAGCTCACCGTGCAACTGCAGGCCCCGCCCCACAGTCTGCAACCCGGCGAAAGTTGCACCGTCACCGGTCGTATTACCGATGCCGCCGGCAACCCCGTACCGAATGCCGATATCACCCTCTATGCCGAAGACGAAGGCACCCTGCAAGTGACAGGCTACACCCTGCCCAACCCCGGTGCCTACTTCTACAGTGAAATCGGTCGCATGCACAGCGTGGGCACCTACTCCGGATTAGGTCGCTTGGTGAGCGAAAGCATGAAACACCGCGACTTCGGCAACAAGGGTATATTCATCGGCGGTGGTGATGACTGCGAAGAAGAAGGCGAAGAAGAGGGCGGCAGCGATGCCGAGCGCCAACGCCTGCGCACCAACTTCAATCCCTGCGCCCTGTGGCTCGCCACCGTTCGTACGGATGATAAAGGCAACTTCAGTGCCACCTACAACAACCCGGACACCCTGACACGCTACCGCCTGATGGCAGTAGCAGCCACCGGCGATTGTTTCGGCTCCGGGCAGAGTTCGTATGTGGTGAACAAGTCCATCATGCTGGAGCCGATAGTGCCCATGAGCGCAACTGAGGGCGATGAGCTATTGCTGCCGGTCACGGTGAGCATGCTGCCTGACGCCCTGCCCGGTATATCGCCGGAGCAACCCATTGAATGGTTGGTAAAACTCAGCGGCACAAACGTTGAGCTGCCCCAGACCACGCAGAGCGTTACCCTCACCGGCAAACGCCCCGTCACCCTGCACTTCCCGGTGAAGATACCGCAGGGCAACGGCCCGGTACAGCTGCAATGGCAGGTACAGGCAGCAGCTGCCCCGCAAGGCAGCGCACTGAACCGCATGCGCGATGCCGTTGAACTCAGCTTTAACACCACACCGCCTACCCCGCACCTGCGCGAGTATGTTTGGGCCGAATTGCAGGGCGGCAAGAGCGCTACCCTGAGCCAATGGCTGAAGAACCCCTACCGTGACGGGGGCAATGTACAGCTCAGCCTCTCGACCTCCCCGCTTTCCGGGCTGGGCTACCCGTTGCAATATCTCTTCACCTATCCTTATGGTTGTACGGAGCAGCTGAGCTCCACCGTACTGCCTTGGTTGCTGAAGAAACCGCTGGAGCAAGCTCTCGGTGTACAATTCCCGACAGAACACGACCCGGGCGCTATCGCGGCTGAGGTTGATGCCCGCCTGAAGAAGCGCCGCATTGCCCCGGGCTGCTATGGCTACTGGGACTCCTCCACGGAAACCAGCGAGTTCTCCGCCTACGCTATCATGGTGAGGTACTTCATCTCCAAACAGGACAAAAATGAACTGATGGAAGACGTGAAGGCCCTGTACCAACAAACGCTGGACGGCAAAGAGAACGTATACCTGAATTTGCTGGTGCTTAATATATTGTTGGACGACTCGAAAGAAATTTTCAATGCCGTTTACGAGCGTAGCCAGCCGCTGCTGGGCAAGCTCAACAGCCAGCAGAAGTGGATTCTTGCCATCGCTGCCTCTACAGCCAAGCACCCCGATGCCGCCAAACTACTGGCCGAAGCTCAAAACAGCACCGAAAGTATATACTCCACACAATATGCCCTTCCGCCTGTCGATGCCCTGAAAGCCATGTACGCCACCGAAACCGAGCCGGAGTCCCCGGCCACGGCTGACATGTTGCGCCGTTGGCTGCAGCAAAGCAATGGCTCCTACTCCACTTGGCGAAATGCTTGGCTCACGCTCGTCATATGTGAATATGCAAGCACTCGCGACTTGGCCGGCAAGCTCGCCCGAGTAAACGGCACCGATGTCACATCGGCTACCCCCATGCACTGCAAGCTCACGACAGGTTCAACCGACAGCTTCACGGTCATCGGCAATACCGTCTATGTGAGCGGCTATGCAGAAGGGTACCTCAAGTCTGAACAGCCCGAGCAAGCCATAGACTGCGGCTTCAGCGTGCAGCGTCGCTACGAACAACTGCAGCCGGACGGTAGCTGGAAGGCCACCGGCTCATTCCGCGCGGGTGACATCGTGCGAGTAACCGTCAACGCCACGGCCAACAAAAATGCCACCAACCTGCGCTACATCGTCATCGAGGACCGCCTGCCCGCCACCTTCGAGGCGGTAGATCCCGCCCTCACCTCGCAAGCACTGCCCTCCGGTATCAGCGAGCAAACATACCGCAGTTGGTGGTACTTCCCGGGCACCGTCAGCAACCGAGAGTTCCTCAAGGACCGCGTGCGTACTTTCGCCAATAACCTGTGGGGTAATCCAAAACTGGAGTTCAGCTATGTAGCCCGTGTGGTACGCAGTGGTAAGGTAACAGCTCCCGCCGCAAAGGCTGAGCTCATGTACCGACCGGAATTCCACGGCCTGAGCATACCTCAACACTTCGAGGTAAGCCCCCGCCCGCAGAATTAAACGAGCGCTCCACCGTGCGAGCACGCACCAAAAAATACCTACTCACCAGCTCGGCAATCACGATTGCCGGGCTGGCGGCGGTATATTACCTGCTGCCGTTCTGCGTAAGCAAACCCGATATAGCCCCACCGACAAGCACGGCGGTGTACGACCGCCATGGAGAATTGCTGGGCTATGTAGCCGGGGCGGATGACTACCGCTGCGAACCGCTTCGGCAGCTCCCGCCGCAACTGGCACGCGCTCTGGTGGCAATCGAGGACAACCGCTTTTACAGCCACGGCGGTATTGACCTGATAGCAATCACCCGAGCCCTGTGGCACCACCTGCGCGGGCAGCAAGGTGGCGGTGCCAGCACCATTACCATGCAGGTGGCTAAGCTGTATAATCCCCCCTCACCTCGCACATGGCGCACAAAGCTGAAAGAGGCTCTGCAAGCGCGCCGACTCGAAATGAGCCACAGCAAAGAAGAATTGCTGCTGGCCTACCTGAACCGAGCCGATTTCAGCAACCTATGCCGTGGTGCCGAATGCGCGGCGCGATTTTACTTCGGCTGCTCAGCGGCGGAGCTCACCCCCGCGCAAGCCGCCTTGCTGGCCGGTATGGTACAAGCACCCACTCGCCTGAACCCGCTGCGCCACCCGAAGGCCGCCCTTGCCCGCCGCAACCGAATTCTTACTGACCTTGGGGAGGATTGCAGTGCTCCGCTTGGTGCCTCGGCTCACCCCATTTCTGCCCCACCGAGTGCAGCAGGTCATCCCGGCAAGCTCACCCTCGACGCCGAGCTGCAGCGCCGAGTGACCACTATCGCGCGGCAAGAACTTGCAAACTTGCGTGAGCGCAACGTATCACAAGCAGCTGTAGTTGTAGCCGACAATCGCACAGGCGAAGTGCTGGTAGCTCTACCTGCCGCGCACCCCGAAAGCGAACGTGGCGGGGCGCTCAACGGGACCTCCACGCCACGCTCGGCAGGCAGCACCCTCAAACCGTTTATCTTCCTGATGGCATTTGAGCACGGCGACTATCCCGGCACCGTTGTGGCAGATATTCCCACTCAGTACCGCAGCGCAGACGGCATACAAGCCCCCGGCAACTACAACGACCGCTATCTGGGTCCCATCAGCATGCGGCAAGCGTTGGCCTGTTCCCAAAACATACCGGCCATGCAGGCACTCGACCGAGCCGGCGGGGCAGACAAAGCACTCGAACAACTGCGCAAGCTTGGTTTTCAGGTTCCCGGCACAGCGGCACAATACGGACTGGGGCTCGCTATAGGCAATGCCCACGTCACGCTCACGGAGCTGGTACAAGCCTACAGCACCTTGGCACGAAATGGCTGTGCGCTTCCCTTGCAGCAGCGGCTACCCTTGCAACCGGCCACGGCCACGCCCCTGTTACCGGCAATACACAGTTACCGTATTGCCCATATTCTCAGCGACCGTTCAGCCCGAGCCGCTACGTTCGGCCCGGCGCCCGCCCTCAGTTTTCCCTACCGAGTAGCCGCCAAAACCGGCACTTCCTCCAACTACCGCGATAATTGGTGCATAGGCTTCACCGCCGAATACACCGTGGGAGTATGGGTAGGCAATTTCGACAACACCGCCATGCGCAATATATCGGGCGTGAGCGGCGCCGGCCCCATCTTCCACCGCGTGCTCAGTCTGCTGCACGAACACACCCCGGCTACCTTCCCCGAACAGCCGGAGCAGCTCTACCCCCTCGAAATTGATACCCGCACCGGTACAGCCGCCACAGCACAAACCCCCGCCGAATGCCGAACCACCGAGCTTGTTACGGCGGACGAGCAGGCCGCCATGCCCACCCCGAAACTCGACGAAAGAGGGCGCGCCATTCTCGATAGCAGCTATGCTGAATGGTACGCCGGCGCCGGGCTCAGCCACCTATATGCTCTAGAGTCCGCAGCACCCTCCGGGCGGCGTCCGGCCATTCTCATACCCTCCCCGGGCACCACCATGGTACTCAGCCCCGCCTTGCCCCGCAACGGCCGATTTGCCGAACTGCGCTCCACTCTACCGGCGGCTACTACCACTTGGCACTGCGACACCCTGCCCATCATACAACAAGGCGGCAAGTGGTACGCCGTGCTCCGCCCCGGCACACACACTTTGCGCGCAACAGCCCCACCAGATTTGAGCGCCCAATCTACCTTCCATGTGGTGGAAAACAGGCAATCCCCCCAGCATAAAAAATCCGGGCAACCGTAATCGGCACCCGGATTTTTCTATTATCCGTTAATCACTCCGCGCGCATCAGCGAGCAGCCCGGCGACGGCGGGCGGCCAAGCCGACCAAATACCGTTTTACTTTCTACGGCGGCGCATAGCCAGAGCAGCCAGTGCTACTAGACTCAGCGTCGCCGTGGTCGGCTCAGGTATCATGGCGATACTCAGTTCGCCATGACCTACACCGGCTGCGGTATCGTATACCAAGAAATAGCTGTCCGCAAGGTTGCTGAAGTACTCGTTTGC
>JAFZGW010000066.1 GCA_017555205.1 Akkermansia sp.
GTACAATCTGACGCAGAGGTGCGCCAGCCTTTCATTTCAAGAGCCGGTATAACATTCATTCCAACCACATATTACCACAACTCTTGGTGGTTGGCGTACCTCAGTCCGTCATTCCGCGACTTTTTTGACGCAGTGCCCAAAGAAAATGGAAGGTTGATTTTTTCACCAGCAAAACGTATGCTGGTGTTGCTCAAAAAAAACACCTTCCATGGGTACTGTACATCTTTTCTCCCAAGTTGCAAGCTTAATTGGTCGAACTCTTGTCAAATTTGCCGCAAAAAAGCGACATACTGACAAGTATTGCCAAACTCTCGACACCTGGACGCACCTTATAGCCCTGCTATTCTGCCACATGGCAGATTGCCAGTCTCTGCGTGATATCTGCAAGGGATTACAAGGTATAAGAGGCGGGCTCAACCACCTTGGTATTCAAAAGACTCCATCACGTAATGCGCTCAGCCATCAGAACGCAAAGCGCGATGCCATGGTGTTCCGCGATATCTACCGACTGCTTCACAAGCGTTTGGGACAGCAGGCCTTCACATGTCGATTCCGGGAGGGTATCAAGGCATCACGCATCATGTTGCTTGATTCTAGTATTATCACACTCTGCCTCAATATATTCAATTGGGCTCACTACAGTGAGGAAAAAGGTGCAATCAAGCTTCATACTCTCTTTTCTCTGAATGATTTTCTTCCCATCGACGTACACGTTTCAGATGGTAAGATGTCGGATAACATAGGCGCCTACCACCTGATGCCGCCGGGGCGCAGCATCATTGTAGCCGACCGCGGATACGATGATACACAGCTCTGGAGGGATTGGGACAGCAGGGGTATCAGCTTTGTTGTGCGACTGCGCAGGGATATCAAATTTACCCGCAAAGAGGCTTTTCCGCAGCCTGACGACCAGGAACTGGATATTCTGGTAGATGAAGCCATAGAATTAGCAGGTGATGATACGTCAAAAAACTATCCTCACCCTTTGCGCCGAGTTGTCGTCTACCGCCCGTATGACTCTTCCCGCCGCAAATCAGGGCAGAGAACAGACGATACAGAAGCGCCGGAGCATACGATTGAGCTTATCACGAATAATGCTTACTGGGAGGCAGATACTATTAGTGCGCTCTATAAGTCCCGCTGGCAGATTGAAAGCTTTTTTAAGACTATAAAACAGCATTTGCGCATCAAAACCTTTATCGGAACAAACAAGAATGCCGTGATGTGTCAGATCTGGACGGCCATGATAGCCATATTGCTGCTCCAGTACCTCAAGAACAAGGCAAAGTACGACTGGCATATGTCCAATCTTGTCACATTCATCAGAATCCATCTGATGAGCTACATTGATTTGTGGACCTGGATGAATCAGCAGGTAGATAAGGCGCATTCTCCACCGAAATGTACTCAAATTTGAGTACAGGGGGGCTTCGAAAAAGCCTCTTTTCGGAAAGCCTAGGATTTATCGGCACTTGCGTCTCTCAGAAAAAATCTTTGGGACACATGTGGCCGACTGTAACCGGCTCTGAATTTTTGCTTTTTATACGCCGATGAATATGTTACCATAGTCGGCACATAAGAGAACGCATCGGAAATAAGGAACTGTACGCAGCACGGGCATAAATAGGCAAGTAGAAGAGTAATAAGCAATTCCCCACGCCATGACGATAGAAACGCTCTCATTACATCCTTTTCGCGCGGAAGACGCGCAGCGCCTCACCGACCTCATCACCTCGCCGGGGGTATTGAAATACCTGACCCTACCCACCCCCTATAAGCTTGAACATGCGCAGGATTTCATCAACCGCTGCATAACTCAGCATTTACCGCAATGCGGCGTATGGGTTAATGGCGAGCTTGCAGGGTGTATCGGTCTGGGGAATCCGCCCGGGGGAGATGCTACCATACAAATGGTAGGTTACTGGTACGGTGCAGCCTATCATGGCAAAGGCATAGCCACCCGCGCCTTGGAGCAGTTTCTCCCCCTCATTCCCGCCCTGGTACCGCAATGCCACAGCATTGTTGCCTTTACCCATTGTGATAACACAGCCAGTCAGCGAGTGATTGAAAAAAACGGCTTTACAAGTAACGGCATGGTAAGCGAATATAACGGGAAACGGCTACCGTTCAGCGCGGCATACCAATATACGCGCCGTGTGCGTGATATCATTGACCATACCTTCACCCTCAAACCGTGGGAAAAAGCAGACACCGACACATTGCACCACCTTATATCCCCGGTGGAAATTACAAGCAACTTGCTGATACCCACCCCATATCAGCTTCACCATGCGCAAGAGTTTATCCGCGAAACCACCTCCGCTCCCTGCTGCCGATACGCCATCTGCTCCAAGGGTAACATCGTTGGCGGTATCGGGGCAGAATATACCCCTGCTGCAAACGGCAAACAAGATATCAAGATAGGCTACTGGCTGGGCACAGCATACCGCGGTCAAGGTTTTGCCACCGCAGCTGTAAAGTTGATGCTGCAGCTTATACCCTCCCTGATGCCCGAGCATAACACCATATACGCCCGTGTACTGAAACACAACAAACCGAGCGCCAAGGTGTTAAAAAATTGCGGTTTTACCTACACCGGTGAAGTGGTGCAAGATACAGGTGCCGCCACACCTGCCGAAGTGTATCATTTTGAGTACCGAAACACACTAACATGAACTCCCCCCTGCATTTCAGCTGACGTAATTTCTGCGCAGATGATACGGAGCAAGCCAACGGGTTCTGCTCAAATGTGGGTTTGAATACCGGGGCGAAATCTCCGACTTTCAGGGTAAGGCCCTGCCGTATGCAGTGCTTCATTTTACCCTCAATTTCTGAAGCCGAGCTCCGTCGCCAATTGACATGCAACAAGGGCAATCGATGAGGCAGAAATGATACTTTTTTACCAATTTCTCAAAAAAATCATTTTATTTCAAAACAATCTCCGCGCTGCTGCGTCTAGTAAGATGTAACCGCAACTTATGAAACGCAACAATACAGAACAAACACAGACCGCTCACATGATTAAGACCTCGGAACGGAAAAGCAAACGTACCGGGCGCAGCAAACTCGTGTTAGGCATTGCTACCTTCATTGTTGCAATTGCTGCAGTAATGGGCACTCTGTATATGAACCGCGAACCGGAAATCACCCCCGAACAGGCACGTTACCAGCTGCTGCAAGAGGGTATTAAACAATCTTATTACAACACGGAGCTATTGCTCGCCGCCAACAAGGGAAATGCCACAATGGTGAAACTGCTGCTCATCGCCGGGGCTAACCCGAACGCCGCCCACAAAGGATGGACCCCGCTCATGTACGCAGCCTACAACGGGCACCGCGATTGCGTGCGGGTTCTGTGCAAAAGCTCCGCCATCAACGTGAACATAGCCAATAATTCCGGATGGACACCACTCATGATGGCAGCCGCCGGCAACCACGCCGATTGCGTCCAACTTCTCCTCAAAACACGCAAAATCGACATCCACAGCCGACAATCCAATGGCAATACTGCCCTAGACATAGCAAAAGTAAATAAAGCTAGCGCCTGTGCCGAACTCTTAACAAAGGCTATGCGCTGATCCACCGAAAGATTCCCCCATATATATAACAAACAAACGTAAAATATATTTACAACCTAAAAGAGCCGCTATACCCACCTGAACCTTTCCGATAATTGCAAGGAGATTATCTCCGCTGTTTACGGAGACCCTGTAACCTACGGCAATCTGTTGCTTGATGTGTTTCCTGATTCGCCACTCGCGCCGACGACGCTAAGCCTTACACCGTCAGAACATTTGTCTCTTTATAGGACAAAAAGCATTACACCCGGCACAACCGGGTGTTTTTTAGACTCAGCCACAACATATCCACTGCGCCGAATGAGCTTTACATCACCCTGCATGTATGCTATAAGCTTTTCTGCGTATTCTATACTCAAAACTCAGCAACATAACCTCTCACCACCGCAAACATGACTCGTAAACAAGAACAAAAAGGAAAACGCACCGGTGCCAGCAAAGTAATGCTTTCCATCGCTTTCTTTATTACAGCAATCGCTGTGGTTATGGTCTGTCTGCACCTGAATAATGCCCCGAAAATAACCCCGCAGCAAGCCCAACAACTTTTATTTCAGCAAGAGGGTATAAAACCGGCATACTATGGCACGGAACTGCTCCTCGCCGCCAATAAAGGTGACACCGCCATGATTAAGCTACTGATTACCGCCGGGGCGGATCCGAACACCTACTACAAAGGCTGGACTCCGCTCATGTACGCAGCCTACAACGGGCACCATGGCTGTGTAAAAGTTCTGAGCAAAGCCCCCGGTATAGACATAAACAAAGCCAATGATACCGGCTGGACCCCGCTCATGATGGCAGCCGCCGGCAACCACGCCGATTGCGTCGCAATTCTGCTCAAAACCAGCAAAATTGACATCCATCGCCGCCAATCTGCCGGCTATACAGCGCTGGATATTGCTCGCTCAGGCAATGCCACTGAGTGCGTGGAGCTCTTATCGAAGGTGTTACGCTAAGTAATACACACACATTTACCGCCAAAGCACAATGCAAGCCCCCGCTGAAGTCCCCCCCACCGTACAGGAGCTCCCCACCAAGCCCCCCAAACCGCCCACCCTGCCCATCGGTCACAAACTGCTGGACAACTACAGGATTGAGAGCGTGCTGGGCTACGGTAGTTTCGGTATAACATATCGCGCCACTGAGCTAATCACCGGCTGCGCTATGACACTGAAAGAAAACTACCCGGCGGATTTCGTAGAGCGCGACCCGGTCACCCACGAGGTACGCCCCCGCCCCGGATACGACATGAGCTATGAATGGGCAATGAATAGCTTCGTAAAGGAGGCACTCACCCTGCGACAATTACCCCCGCACGATAATCTTGTGTGGGTGGCAGGCGTTTTCGGAGCATTTAATACCGCCTACATCTTAATGTCTTACGTAGACGGCAAAAACCTGCACGAGCTCTACCCCAACGGCTCACAAATAGAAGAGGACAAACTGCTCCATTTGCTGCGCTCTATACTCAGTGCGCTTGTACCGCTGCACGCCCGCGGAATTGTACACCGCGACATCAAGCCGAGCAACATCATGCTCACCTCCGAGGGCGCGCCCGTTCTCATAGACTTCGGGGCTGCACGCCCCACAAAGGGAACACACGTCGCGACCCAAATCGGCACCCCAGGCTATGCCCCGCCCGAACAAATGTCACAAAATGCAGATAATGCGGATAACGGCAACGCCAAGAACTCACAACAGCCCAAACCCTGCTGGGATCTCTATGCGCTGGGTGCCACCTGTTACCGGCTCATCACCGGCAAAGAACCCGCCTACGTGCCCGAAAAGCTCGCCGATACTCCGGAATGGAGCAACAAATACTCCGTAGACCTGCTGCGCAGTATCGACAAAGCCCGCGACCTTACCCCCGATAATCGCTGGCAAAACCCGCAAGAATGGCTCAACGAACTCCCCGGCACACATGAACCAAACACACCGCAACCGAGCTCCACGCCGCCACTCCGGAAAAGGCACGAAGCCATCTCGTGCTTAAAACAATGGGGGATAGAGAGCTACCTGTACGAGGAGAAACTCGCCGAGGCCATACGGGACAACGAGCCGGAACTATTCTCGCTATTGCTGGCAGCAGGAGCTGACATCAACAGCATCATTGCAGAAAAAGGGACTACTCCCCTACACTTGGCAGTTACCACCGGAGCAAGCAATCTGCTTGCCCTGTTGATACGCCAACCCGATATCGACCTGAACAAAACAAACGACCGTGGGGAAAGCGCGCTCTGCTTAGCTGCGGCCACCGGCCATACCGAATGCCTTAAACTGCTGCTGACCGCCCCCGGAATCTACCTGAACCAAAAGAATAACCGCGGTGAGACGGCGCTCTGCCTGGCAGCTGCCAATGGCCACACAGAATGCCTTAAACTACTGTTGGCAGCCCCCGGAATCAGCATAAACAAAGCGGATAAAAAAGGCTACAGCCCGCTGATTCGCGCAGCCCGAGCCGAGCACTATTCCTGCATGCAAGCCCTGCTCACTGCACCCGGCATCAGCACGGTCGGCTTTACCCCACTCGGGCTTGCAGTCGTCTGCAACAATCCCGCCCAAGTTCGCAGACTGCTGGACACACCGGGTACAAAGCTGAAAAAATCGGGCATATCCCGCAGCCCACTTGCCCTCGCCAAAGCGACCGGGCACACCGAATGTGCTCGCCTGCTGACCCGTGCTCACAGATTACACTCGGCGAAAATTATATCGGTAATGTCGGCAATCGTATTGTTCACCTGGCTGATATTCGGCTATACCTATGGCACCTTCATGGCAATCGAGTACAATTGTCCCATTCTGCTGCGCAGCTACCGTTCTTTGCCAAAAATCAACGAGCTGTACCCCAAAGAAGAACAACTTCTGCGGGCAATTCTTTACGATACCCCCGAATGCGCACAAGTACTCATCGATGAAGGAGCCGATATCAACACCACCAAGTGGTGGGGGGGAGATACTCCCCTGTCTAAAGCCGCATGGTTTGGTCGCCACGAGTGCGTGAAACTCCTGCTCAACACCCCCGGTATCGATATCAACAAGAAAAATAATAATGGCAACACAGCCTACGATTGTGCCAACAGCGACTCATACTACCGCTCTTGGAGATATAATTCGTACTATAAAGACGATATCATAAAACTCTTACAAGAAAGAGGCGCAAAGCCTAGCGACGAAATTCAACACTAAACAAACAATTCCCTTCTTTGCAAACCTGAAACACCCCGATTCCGCATACCGGAATCGGGGTGTTTTTTTCATTTAACGGCAAAATCTGTCAATATAAGAAAGGGCAAATCAGTACATACTCCGCGCGGCCTGTTCAATCGCATCAATAAACGAAACTCCGCTATACATGCCAACAATCACTTTAAGCAACAAGCAATAAGCCAGTTTCACCAGAATCCAGCTCAAGAAGCTACGCAGTAGATTGAATTTGAGCGAAAACGCCGCAATAATCACTACCACATACAGCATGGTGAAAACTATTATCGCCATCACTTCGCATAACTGCGACTCAGGCAAATCAAACATAACCGTCACTACGCCCACCAGCAACACAGCAAGCCCGAACATGAAATGCACCACCGTGCAAGTTCCCCAGCGAGCCAAGCGCTCGGAGAGCGCCACCTTGCTGCCAATGCCCACTATACCATACGCCAGTGCACAAATTATACCGAAAAGTACCGGTACTACCAGCACCCACAGCAAAATAGGTACCAACTCGTGCAAACCAAATGATAGCTCACCGGCCTCTTTTCCCAGCATGATTTCTTCTAACATATAATTTCTTTTCTTTTTTAGACTCTATAACAGTGGGTATCACAGCCCTTACCGACCTACAAGGTAACACATATTACCCCCGCTGTCAATCGGACAAATGCACCCCTCTACAATTTCAGACGTACATTCCGCATAAAAGTTTAACAAAATCTTCTCTTTTTTGATAAAAGTCGCTAATTCAAGCTTTACAATACCCGCCGGCAGGAGTATAGTGCGCCCCAGTAAATATCTACAGATATGCACGCACCGAGTCTTATTCATTCACTGAAGACGTACGACAAAAAAACATTCTTTGCCGATTTAACCGCCGGTCTCACAGTAGGTGTAGTAGCCCTGCCGCTCGCCATGGCATTTGCCATAGCCTGCGGAATACAGGAAATCACCCCCTCCACCGGCCTCATTACCGCCGTAGTAGCCGGGTTTATGATATCACTGCTCGGCGGCAGCAAATACCAAATTGGTGGTCCCACCGGCGCCTTTGTAGTACTCATAGCCGGTGTTGCCGGCAGTTTCGGCATGTCGGGGCTCATACTCTGTACCCTTCTGGCGGGGCTCTTCCTCATCCTCTTCGGCGTATTCCGCATGGGAGCCCTCATCAAGTTCATACCCTACCCGGTAACCACCGGCTTCACCTCCGGCATAGCCGTAACCATCTTCTGCACACAGGTAAAAGACCTGCTGGGGCTCAATATACCCGGTGCCGTACCGGCCGAATTTATCGACAAATGGGCCTGCTACTTCCGCTATTTCGACACCGTCAACTTCTGGGCGCTGGGTATATCCCTGCTCACGATTGCCGTCATCCTCATCACCAAGCGACTTCTGCCGAAAGCCCCCTTCATGCTGGTAGGCATGCTCGTGAGCACAGTCGTATGTGCCGTATTCAATCTACCGGTAGAAACAATTGGCTCACGTTTCGGCGAACTGCCACAAGGCCTGCCCATGCCCACCTTCCCCGAGTTCAACTGGGTACAGCTCCCCTCACTCATTAAACCCGCCTTCGTCATCGCCCTGCTTGCCGCCATCGAAAGCCTGCTGAGCGCCAGCGTGGCCGACGGTATGACCGGCTCCCGCCACCACCCGAACACCGAGCTCATAGGCCAAGGTGTGGGCAACATCGCCAGTGCCCTCTTCGGCGGCATACCCGCCACCGGTGCCATCGCCCGAACCGCCACCAACATACGCGCCGGTGCCAAATCCCCCGTCTCCGGTCTCATACACGCCATCACCCTACTGCTCATCCTCATGCTTGCAGGGCAATACGCCGCCATCGTACCCCTGCCCGCCCTCGCAGGCATACTGGTGCTGGTGTGCTGGAACATGGCCGAGGTCAGCACCTTCGCCCACCTGCTGCGCGGCCCCCGACAAGATGCTGCCGTACTCATCATCACCTTCGTCCTCACCGTCCTCATCGACCTCGTCGTCGCGGTAGAAGTCGGCGTAGTACTCGCCGCCCTCCTCTTCATCGGCCGCATGGCCAAAATCAGCAACGTCGAAGCCATCTCGCGCGAAATCGAAGGCGAAGACCCCGAGGAGCAACCCGCCCGCTCCCGCTACCTGCGCCATATCCCCGACAACGTGGAAGTATTCGACGTGCAGGGCCCATTCTTCTTCGGCGCAGTTGAGAAATTCAAAGACAACGTCTTCCGCACCATGGAAGAAAACATCGAGTACGTGCTGCTGCGCATGCGCCTAGTGCCCGCGCTCGATGCCTCCGGCCTGCACGTGCTGGAAGACTTCTTGGCCTATTGCCACCGCCATGGCGTCACCCTGCTGATGTGTGGCGTGCAACCCCAACCCCTCAAAGTCATACGCCGCGACAGCCCCTTCATCTCCGAGCTGCACGCCGAGAATATCTGCGAGAACATCGATGCCGCCCTCCTGCGCATCCAAGAACTCGAAAAGCAGAAAAACACTGCCCCCACAGATATCTAAATCCCCACTTCAATCACCCCCTCGAAATCCCCGCCAAATCACCCCGGCGGGGATTTTTTTACCTACTGCACCTCCATAAAACACCCCAAAACCTACCCCTGCCGCAAAATTCTTTATTTTTTTGCTTGCCAAACTCCACACATCGGTGTATACTTCGCCCGTCCCCGCAAGGGAACAGCAACATATATCGGGGTATTAGCTCAGTTGGTAGAGCACTTCAATGGCATTGAAGGGGTCAGCGGTTCGAGTCCGCTATGCTCCATCGGCAATTTTTCTGATAACAACTTCCGCTTGGTAAGCCATTTGCTTAGCCAAGTCCTACAGTTAAGTCCGCAGTGGCGGGCTACGTTTGTAAAACACGGCTGTATTCAGCCGGAGCTCCGTTTCATCGACGAGAAGAATAAGCGTCTTTGCTACCGGATTGCTTTCAACCGGAACTTCCGATATAAGCAGCATCACCGCGAGACTGCTGCCGCTGAACGTGATGAGAAGCCCCCCGGCATACGCCCCCGTCTTCCTCCCGGACCGCCTTACCCTCGGTCTCAGATATTTGAACCCCTAACATCAGCCCCGACTCAGCAGCCGCGACTACAGCGACTGAAGATTCAATTGTTTGCCCTTTAATTCCCACATAACTGCATTAACCTTCAATTTTACTCTTTACCATGAGCCGCACCTGGAAAAAGCTTAGCCATCACTACACGAACTTCGTCCAAGATAAAAAAAAGAACAGCAAACGTCTCCGCTACAACATATTCTACAAATTTCACTTCCGTTATATTCAGATTCACCGCGCCTTTTCCGCTCACTATCACAATTCTGAGGAGCCCGGCATTCGTACTCGCCTGCTGCCTCCCGACCCTTGGGAGGATATCAACATTCACCACTCCGGTTATCTGAAGCCCCAACGCCACTCCCGATTGGAGCGCCGCCGCGCTGCACGCAAGGCTGC
Organism: Akkermansia sp.; assembly: GCA_017555205.1. Lineage (GTDB taxonomy): Bacteria > Verrucomicrobiota > Verrucomicrobiia > Verrucomicrobiales > Akkermansiaceae > Akkermansia. Next base: position 10,246 of record JAFZGW010000066.1, read on the forward strand.
CATCCGTGAAATGGATGCCCGACTCAGCAGCTATGCTTACAGCGACTGATGCTACAGACGTTTGCCCTTTAATTCCATTACAACATCGATAACCTTAAATTTATATATATTATGAGTCACACCTGGAAAAAACTCAGCCACCACTACTACACTAACTTGCTTAAAAAGGAAAAAAATAATCGTTACCGCTACCTCTTAGGCCTCAGAGGCCACTATCGTTACATTCAGATACATCGCGCCTTTTCTGCTCACTATCACAATTCTGAGGAGCCCGGCATTCGTACTCGCCTGCTGCCTCTCGACCCTTGGGAAGATTTAATCGTTAACCGCTACGGTTATCTGAAACCCCAACGCCACTCCCGATTGGAGCGTCGCCGCGCTGCCCGCAAGGCTGCCATCCGTGAAATGGATGCCCGACTCAGCGGCCCTGGTGCAGCCTGATGCCCGCGGCGTAAAGCGCAGCCCGAATTCGAAAACAGGCCGATTCATCTCGGCGTAGCACATCGAGCGAAGTCGGAAGCCCCTTTTTCTAAGGACGGATGCCGGGGCTCATTCTTGCCCCGCCTTGGGCGCGTCCTAGGCTTGCAGGCGGTGGTTTGTTCGTTGCTTACAAGCTCGCGATAACCTCCGACAGGGAAGCAACCGGGGCGAGATAGCGAGCTGTGCTTTCCTGCCCGGCAGCAACAGTATTGAAGTGCTGCTCAGCGCAGTGGATTTTGCCGGGTCAACTCCAAAAAGTGGCACTGCGTCAGAAAAATGCTTGAGGACGCTTGGCAAAAAATAGAAAATAAAATCAGGGCCTGTTCTACCCTAGGGAGGGATGTGACCGGGTAATGCTGTATTTCGTTTTGTCTGTACACAAACGGGAGAAGCTCGAATGGCGCCAATCCGCTTGTTCCCGTCGATTTTTTATGAAGATTGTGCAGTTTTTGCTCGAAATGTTTATAAAATTTATATAAAATAGTGTCACGGGAATCACATCCTCTCCCGGCAGCTAACAATGATTACCATATCATCCAAACTGACAGCATTACTCCTGGCCGGTGCCCTGGCGGTGTCGGCGCAGGAGTGTAAACCGAGCTTTGGCTCATTAGTTCACCATTGGAATCTGGATGAAGGCCGCGATTGGCATGATATGCCTTTCCCCTTCGAGACGGATATTAACCACGCAGACGATTCGGTGGGTGGCAACAAACTCATTCTTCCCAGCACGAAGACGAACAAGTTTTGGGCTTCCGGTCGCCAGTTTTCCGGCATTCAACTGAGCGGTGGCTGGGTGCGTGCTCAGAAGAACATTGATACGCTTGCGGGTAGTGCCACGCTTTCTTTCTGGATGCGCTCCAAGGACACAGCCGGCGGCAAGGGCTCCGTTATCGGTGACAAAGGCGGCATACAATGGGGGTGTATTGATGCGAAAGGCCACGTAGGCATCGCCATTAACGGCAGAATCGTGTTGCGCTCCAAAACTGCCGTAACGGATGACAAGTGGCACCATGTGGTGCTTACCCGCCAGGCCAAGAGCGGCAAGCTTTGTGTGTATGTAGACGGTAAGCAGGAGGCCAAGGCCACAGGTGCTACCGGCGTGCTTGGCAAAGAGTACAACTGCTTTGGTGGTACGCAGGGGGTGGGTAACTTTAAGGGTGTTCTGGACCAGATTTACGTGTTCAAAGCACCGATTAATGAGGTAACTATAGCCGCATTGCTGGATAACCATGCTCCCAAGGTATACGACCAGGAGCACCTGGTAGACCGCAAGAAACCCACCAAGACCGGCAGCATTCTGCACCTGTATACATACGACATGGAGGCAGATGCGCTGTCCGTAAGCAGCCATGGGCAGGGTAAGTACGGCACGGTGAAGCACAATGGGGATGGAACCTTTACCTACACTCCCGGCGAAAACTTCAAGGGTGAGGATACGTTTAAGGTTACGGTGACTGACGGCAGGGGCGGCTACGATACTGCCACCATGCGTGTGTACGACGACCGCTATATGGCCAAGCAGGCTGTGGAAAACTACACATTCTGCAGCGCTTTGCCCGCTCCCGCGGAAGGTGTAGGCAAGAAGCAGGATTACCGCATACCCATGGCTATTCGTACGAAGGGCAAGCCCACAGACCTGGTTGTGCAGGCAAACTCCCGCCTGTGGTACTACACCAATGCGTCGAAAAAGGGTAAGATTCAGTTCCGCGAGCCTATTGAGATTAAGACTACGGATGGTAAGGAGCTTGATACGGACGGCGTGACTGTGATTAAAGGCAAGCAGATGATTGTTCGCCTCCCCAACAATTCGCTGGTATATGCAGAGCTAGTGGGTAAGGACGTGCCGCAGATTAAGCTTGGCGAGCCTGTGAAGGATTCCAGTGGCCAGGATTTCAAGACAACGAGCCGCTTCTTTGTTGTGGCTGACTTCAACAAGGATAAGAAGAGCGACTTGCTGATTGCCCTCAACAACGGTATTCACCTCTACGAGAACACCGGTACAAAAGGTGCCCCGCGCTACAGCACTGAGGCTCAGCCCGCATGTTTGGGGTCGTACAATATTGCGCCGAGCTTGGGCGACGTGAACGGCGATGGTCGCATTGATTTGTTGCACGGCATCAACTGGGGGGATATGTTCTATTGGACCAATCCGCGCGGTGGCGCCACGATGATGGAGGGCTGCCCCAGAAAGTCCTTGAAGCTGCTCAATCCCCCGGAGGAGAAGTTCATGCGTATCCTTAACGGCTCTCACCTGGTTGTGGAGGATATGGATGGCGACGGCACGGTGGACCTCATCATCGGTGGCAATACAGGTGGCCACTTGGTGAGCGCAATCGGTGCTGACCCGGACGCCGATAAAAACAACCTCAAACTCATCGAGAAAGAGCTTTACGATGGACACGAAACGGACCTTGGTCGTGTTTTGGAAGAGAATAACCAAGCCGGCTTGAAGCGCTACCGTGAGCTGATGCAGAATTGGGTAAAATGGGCGGTGAATCGCACCACACCCGAAGAGCGTCTGGCTGCCTACAACATGCTCAAGAAGCATGTGAAGAAATACCCCTTCCTGCAGCGCACTCACCTGAAGGAGGCCTGGATGAAGAAGAAGGACGGCAAGATGCTGGAGTACGGTGCCATGCACCACGTGCCGGGTATCTTTGCCATGAACTGGATTGTGCTGGACCAGCTTCTGCCGGATTCTGCCGCTCAGCGCAAGGATGTGGCTGATGCTCTTGGCATGAAAGGTAAGGACCGCGAGTACTACCTTACCTCCGGTATTCCGCTGGCAGACAACAATAAGAGCTCCGAGGGGCAGCTGCAGGCTACAGAAGACCTGAACCGCATGCATCCCAGAGCGCTTTTCCCGGATGATCACATTTCCATAGATCGCAACTTCGGCGACGAGCGTGAAGCCATGTGCTACATTTTCCGCTCCAACAAGAACACCTTCGGCTGCGATGTAGGTGGTTCCGTAAACGAAATGGACCGCGACATGGTGGTTGCTACAGAGCGTTGCCTGGATGGCCCCGGTGCCGCCAACGGTGACTACTACACCTTCGTGCTTGCTCACGAGGTGTGCCACTCGCTGGATGGTTATGTGGGCCGCATTGCCAACCAGGATATCAATCGCCGCTGGGGCGATATGCTGGTCTATGCTGCTACCAATGCAGGTCAGAACGACATCATCGGTGTGCGTGAGGACGGCAACTGGGACGGCAAGCTCACCCAGGAGAAGTTCAAACAGCTCGGCCTCTGGGACGGTAAGGCTGATTGGAACGAAACCTGGAAAGCGTACTGGGCGCAGTGCCCCTACCGCAGCAAGACCTTCATGCGCGGTAACATAGACTGGTTCCTCGGTGCTAAACAGGAGTCTCTTGCCACACAGGCAAACCACCACTGGGCTCGCTCAGAATCCCGCATCATCGGCGCCATCCTGCGCTATGAGCTCGGCTACAAGGCTAACATTAACGAAGTGCTGCACTACCTGGATATCCTTTCCACCGGTATGAACAAGATTCACATGTATCATACACGCGCATATAAGGATCCCAACCGTGTGGATTTCCACTCCGACCCCGCCTGGCTTGTACGTAACGATAATGGCTACATTACGGACGTTATCATCGGGGAGCGCACCTATAGCTTCGAGGTGGATGATAAGGGGCGCGCTGTTCGCGTCATCTCCCACCCCTTCCCGGAGCAAATCAAGAAGCTTGCGGAGGAGATTCGCAACCGCAAATAATTCAGAGCTTCCGCTATTCTGAGGTGCGCGCCCGATTCTGTATGGAATCGGGCGCGTATTGTATGTGGGGAGTGTTCGTTCTATCTCCGCGCGGATGTTTGCGGGGCTGTGCAGTATATGCCCACCGAGGGAGGGGAGGGTGGTTTAATCCCTCAGGCGGATGGTGCAGTCATCCAGGCTGTCCACGATGGCGAGAGATTCCACGTGGATGCCTTGCTCGCGGAGCTTGTCGCCGCCCTTCTGGAATGCCTTTTCTATCAGGAAGCCCATTCCTTCCAGTGAAGCACCTGCCTGTTGTACCAAATCCAGTATGCCGAGCGCGGCGTTGCCATTGGCCAGGAAATCATCTATAAAGAGAACCTTATCCTCCGGCCCGAGGTATTCGCTACTCACGCACACGGTATAGTCCTTACCCTTTGTGAAGGAGTGAATTGTGGTGCAGAGCATGTTCTCCATGGTGCTGGTTTTTTTCTTCTTGGCAAACACCACCGGCAGCTCCAGCAGGTTGCCCACCATAATCGCGGGGGCTATGCCACTGGCCTCTACGGTGATAATCTTGTTGATGCGAGCTGAGGCAAAACGGCGCACAAACTCAACCGCCATCGAGCGCATGAGGCTGGCATCCATCTGGTGGTTAATAAAGCTGTCTACCTTCAGAACCCCGCCGGGGAAACACTTGCCATCTCTGAGAATTCGTTCTTTGAGTGCTTTCATACGAATGGATGCCCTATCATTCTACCGCCCGAGCATACCATATTCACCCCCACAGAGCAAGTATTATCTCCTGAAGTGCAGTGGCCGCTCTGCTACGGGGCTTACAGCGCTTTTCCTCCGGAGACTTTAATTACTTGCCCGGTAATCATTTTTGCCCGAGCGCCGGCCAGAAATAAAACCGTATCCGCAATATCCTCCGGCTGAATGAGTTGCCTCAGGGGAATCAGGGGGATGACCGCTTTTTCCAGCTCGGTATCAATCCACCCCGTTTGTGTGGGTCCGGGAGCCACGCAATTTACCGTGATGCCGTATGCGGCCACCTCCAGCGCGATGCTGCGTGTCAGTGCCTCCAGCGTTGCCTTGCTCGCGCCGTAGGTAATCTGCCCGGGGAAAAACTGAGCAGCATCGGTAGAGAGGTTGATAATTCTGCCGTAATCCCCGTGCTGCTGTACGAACTCACGCATCATCAGGAGGCTTCCCCGAACATTGACGGCAAAGGTGTCATCTATCACCTGCCTGGTGAGGCTTACGATGCTGTCCAGCCCGTCCATATCGCAGTCCGCCGCATTGTTCACCAGGATATCCACACGTCCGTAGCGTTCTTTTGCGGCGGCGTAGATACCTTTTACCGCGGCCTCATCGGCTATATCGCTTTCCATGCAGAGGAAATCCGCCTTCAGTGCGCGCAGGCGGCTTTCCACCTCATGTGCATTCCCGGCATTAGCCATAAAATACCGGTCCGCGCCATTTTGCCCCGTCTTCTTCTCATCAAAAGCTCGCATCAGTCGCTTGTATACCAGCACCACCTTAGCCCCCTCGCGGGCAAAGGCATACGCCGCTGCCGCACCAATCCCTTGCGGATTGTTGGCTCCTGTAATCAGAACCACCCTATCATTTAAGCCATAATCAACCATCTGTCTCTTTCCCCTGTGTTATATGCTTTTAACTACGTGCAGTATAGCAAGCGCTGGCTCATGATGCAAGCGTAGATAGAATGAGTAGGTACTCTTTTTCAAAAGTGTTGGCTATGCTATTTGATGAGATGGCTTGAAAATATTTTGCGTTTGTGCCATTCTATAGCGAGAATATAAGTCTCCAGTGAGTTTTACTGAACTTAGTTGTTCGAACTTTAGTCACAAAATGCTAGTATACAAAAGATTGCAGGAATTCTCCATCTTTAGTGGCCCGAAGTCTTGTTCGAACAAAACACCAATATAAGCCCCTAAGTTTGTACTGGAAATGCTCCAGCCTCCGTTTTTTCGGAGAAAAACTTCAGCTTGGCAAGCCTTTTGGTTTGCCAAGCCAACTTTTTTATGCAGCAACGCGAAATAAAAAAGGGGGGGCAACTGGGTCAAGCCCAACTTTTGTGGGATGGTGATTTTTCTTTGAAATGTGAACATGCGACCAATACTCGGGTCAACTCCAAAAAGTGTGGGAAGGCTGTTTTTTGAGTCATCGGCCATGTGAGCACTCTACTAATACCCTTAACTTGTAATTTTGAAAGTTTCTGTAGCCATATCCTCGACGCTGAATTCCTTTTATCTTGCGATGA
>JAFZGW010000067.1 GCA_017555205.1 Akkermansia sp.
TGTACAATGTTGTTGTGTCTGGGCAGCTTGTGCAGAAGGGTAGCTGTTCGCTCGAAGTGTTCCTGAGCCCAGCGGTAGCTTTCCTCGCATTTGTGCATGGGGCGCAACTCGCCTGATATGGGGTCTCTGTAGGCGAAATCGATGGGAAAGCTCTCCTTAATCACCACGGGGTAATCGGTCATTTCTTCCTTAGCCAAGTAGGTGATGCCGAATCCACCGTGCCCGAGCACATCTTCGATGATGTAGTCGTGCAGCACATACCCCGCGGGTAGGGTGGAGGTGAATGGTACAAAGGAGCTGTTTTGTGTGAGAGTTTGCATGATGTATGTGTTGTACTTTCTATTATGGACGTTATTCTACCAAAAATGTTGCGAAAATAAAGCAGAAAAATCCCCCATGCGCTTGGAAAAGAGTCCGCACATGGGGGAAGATAGCGCCGACTGTGGTGCGCGATTAACTGAAAAGTGGTTTGAAGAAGCCCCCTATCCCGCCGGTGTTACCCGCAGCGCGTAATAACTCGGCGCATTCGGTGTGGCCTCTTTGTTCCGCCATGTAGAGGGGAGTTTCGCCCTTCTCATTCGCCTTGTTCACATCCGCCCCGGCGTCGATGAGTAGCTTCACGCATTCCGTGCGGCCTTTCCATGCCGCCCTGGAGAGGGGAGTTTCGCCATCCTTATTCGCCTTGTTGACATCCGCCCCGGCGGCGATGAGTAGCTTCACGCATTCGGTTTTGCCCCAGACTGCCGCCCAGTAGAGGGGCGTGGTGCCATTTTTATTGGCTCGATTGACATCCGCCCCGGCGTCAATGAGTAGCTTCTCGCATTCGGTTTTGCCCCAGACTGCCGCCCCGTAGAGGGGAGTTTCGCCATCCTTATCGGCCTTGTTGACATCCGCCCCGGCGTCGATGAGTAGCTTCACGCATTCTGTGTAGCCTTTGCGTGCCGCCCAGTAGAGGGGAGTTTCGCCATCCTCATTCGCCTTGTTCACATCCGCCCCGGCGTCGATGAGTAGCTTCACGCATTCCGTGTGGCCATTGTCTGCCGCCCAGTAGAGGGGCGTGGTGCCATTTTTATTGGCTCGATTGACATCCGCCCCGGCGGCGAGTAGTAGCTTCACGCATTCTGTGCGGCCATTGGATGCTGCCCCGTGGAGGGGAGTTCCGCCCCACTCATTCGCCTTGTTCACATCCGCCCCGGCGTCGATGAGTAGCTTCACGCATTCAGCGCGACCGTTGACAGCCGCCAAGTGGAGGGGAGTTTTGCCATCCTCATCCGCCTTGTTCACATCCGCGCCTGCGGCGATGAGTAGCTTCACGCATTCCGTGTGGCCATCCTCTGCCGCCCAGTAGAGGGGAGTTTTGCCACCCTCATCCGCCCTGTTGATGTCTGCTCCGGCTGCGAGCAGATTTTGCAGTTTATTCGTATTATTTGCTATGACAGCAAGTGAAAGAGGAGTAAACGAATTTAGGTCAATCCCCGGTGCGTCGAGCAGTAGCTTCACGCAATCTGTGTGGCCATCCTCTGCCGCCCCGTAGAGGGGAGTATAGCCATCCTCATTCGCCATGTTCACATCCGCCCCGGCGTCGATGAGTAGCTTGACGCATTCGGTGTGGCCATTCATTGCCGCCCAGTAGAGGGGAGGGCGGCCATCCTCATTCGCCTTGTTGACATCCGCGCCGGCGGCGATAAGTAGCTTCACGCATTCGGTGTGGCCTTCGTTTGCCGCCCGGTAGAGGGGAGTGTAGCCATCCTCATTGGCCTTGTTCACATCCGCGCCGGCGTCGATGAGTAGCTTCACGCATTCGGTGTGGCCATTCATTGCCGCCCAGTAGAGGGGAGGGCGGCCATCCTCATTCGCCTTGTTAACATCCGCTCCGGCGGCGAGTAGTAGCTTGACGCATTCCGTTTCGCCATTGTCTGCCGCCTTGTAGAGGGGAGTGTAGCCATCCTCATCCACCTTGTTAACATCTGCGCCGGCGTTGAGCAACAACTTCACGCAATCCGTGTGCCCGTTGTATGCTGCTGCATGGAGGGGAGTCTTGCCATCCTTATCCGCCATGTTAACATCCGCGCCGGCGGCGAGTAGTAGCTTCACGCATTCGGTGCGGCCATTGTCTGCCGCCCTGTAGAGTGGAGTTTTGCCATCCTTATTCGCCATGTTAACATCCGCGCCGGCGGCGAGTAGTAGCTTCACGCATTCGGTGCGGCCATTGTCTGCCGCCTTGTAGAGGGGAGTTTCGCCATCCTCACTGGCCATATTAACATCTGCTCCTGCGGCGAGCAGTAACTTAGCGCATCCAGCGTGGTCATTGCCTACCGCTGCGATGAGGGGTGTACAACTAGTATAAATATTCCAAGTATCATCATCATCATGCTCATTAACCTTCGCGTTACCCTTCGCATTAACATCCGCGCCGGCTGCGATGAGTAGCTTGACGCATTCTGTGTGGCTATAGTATGCCGCCCAGTAGAGGGGAGTGTTGCCATCCTTATCGGCCTTGTTCACATCCGCCCCTGCGGCAATGAGTAGCTTCACGCATTCCGTGCGGTCATCGTATGCCGCCCTGTAGAGGGGAGTCCAGCCATCCTCATCCGCCTTGTTAACATCCGCGCCTGCGGCGATGAGTAGCTTCACGCAATATGTGTGGCCATTGTCTGCCGCCCGGTAGAGGGGAGTTTCGCCAAACTTACCCGCCTTGTTGACATCCGCTCCTGCGGCGATGAGTAGCTTGACGCATTCGGTGTGGCCCTCCTTTGCCGCCCAGTAGAGGGGAGTCTCGCCTGTAATGTTTGGTATGTTGACAATCACCCCTCCTCCGGTAGCAAGTAGACTTTGCAGTTTGTTCATATCGTTTACTATGACTGCAAGTGAAAGTGGTGTAAACGAACTCACGTCAATATCAGGTGCGCCGAGTAGTAGCTTCACGCATTCAGCGTGGCCCTCCTTTGCCGCCATGTAGAGGGGAGTGTCGCCCTCCACACACGCCTTGTTCACATCCGCCCCTGCGTTGATGAGTAGCTCCACGCATTCCGTGTGGCCACCCCATGCCGCCAGGTAGAGGGGAGTTTTGCCAAACTTATTGGCCTTGTTGACATCCGCTCCGGCGTCGATGAGTAGCTTGACGCATTCGGTGTAGCCATTGGCTGCCGCCAGGTAGAGGGGAGTTGAGCGCTCCTCATCCGCCTTGTTGACATCTGCTCCTGCGGCGAGTAGTAGCTTCACGCATTCCGTGTGGCCGTAGTAAGCCGCCCAGTAGAGGGGAGTGTTGCCATCCTTATCGGCCTTGTTAACATCCGCGCCTGCGGCGATGAGTAGCTTCACGCAATCTGTGTGGCCATTGTCTGCCGCCCGGTAGAGGGGAGTCCAGCCAGAAGTAGCCTTGTTAACATCCGCTCCTGCGGCGATGAGTAGCTTCACGCATTCGGTGTGGCCATTGTATGCCGCCCTGTCGAGGGGAGTTTGGCCATGCCAATTCGCCTTGTTAATATCCGCTCCTGCGGCGATGAGTAGCTTCACGCATTCAGCGTGGCCACGGTATGCCGCCCTGTAGAGGGGAGTTTTGCCATCTTTATCGGCCTTGTTCACATCCGCCCCTGCGGCGATGAGTAGCTTCATGCATTCAGCGTGACCGTTGATAGCCGCCAGGTAGAGGGGAGTGTAGCCAAACTTATCGGCCTTGTTCACATCCGCCCCTGCGGCGAGTAGATGTTTCAGTTTGTTTCCATCATTCGCCAAGACCGCAAGCGAAAGAGGTGCAAGTGAACTTATGTCAATCCCAGGAGCGTTGAGCAACAGCTTCACGCACTCTGAGTTACCGTTGCAAGCTGCCCTGTAAAGGGGAGTTAAGCCATCTTTATCCGCCTTGTTAACATCCGCGCCGGCGTCGATGAGTAGCTCCACGCAATCTGTGTGGCCTTTCCATGCCGCCCGGTAGAGGGGAGTTAAGCCATCTTTATCCTCCTTGTTAACATCCGCCCCGGCGTCGATGAGTAGCTCCACGCATTCGGTGTGGCCATTGTCTGCCGCCAGGTAGAGGGGAGTTCGGCTATACGTACCCTCCTTGTTAACATCCGCTCCTGCGGCGATGAGTAGCTCCACGCATTCGGTGTGGCCATTGTCTGCCGCCAGGTAGAGGGGAGTTCGGCTATACGTACCCGCCTTGTTAACATCCGCTCCTGCGTCGATGAGTAGCTTGACGCATTCGGTGTGGCCATTGTCTGCCGCGCATAAGAGGGGAGTGTAGCCATCCTCATCCGCCTTGTTCACATCCGCCCCGGCGTCGATGAGTAGCTTGACGCAATCCGTGCGGCCGTTGGCTGCCGCCCAGTAGAGGGGAGTTCTGTCCTCCTTATCCGCCATGTTAACATCCGCGCCGGCGTCGATGAGTCGCTTCACGCATTCCGTGTGGCCAATCCATGCCGCCCAGGAGAGGGGAGTGTAGCCCTTCTCATCCGCCATGTTCACATCCGCCCCGGCGGCGATGAGTAGCTTCACCAGCTCGGCGTCGCCATTTTTGGCAGCATTGAGTAATTTAATATCATATTCCCCTGCCGAGATTCCCCTTCGTTGCAGTTCGGCCTGTGCTGCCTGTTGGGTGATTTTTGGGGTGGGTGCAGGGGCTGCGATGGTGGGCACGCGTGTGCCATTGACCGGTGTGGCTGTTGTATTGTAGCTGGAATCGATAGCGGCCAGCCATTCCTGCGCGCTTTGCCAGCGGTCGGTGGCGCGCAGGGCGAAGGCTTTGTCTATGGAGGCGAGCAGCTCGGGGGAGAAGCGCCCCTGTAGCTCAGGACGCAGTGCGAGGGGGCGGTAGGTTTCATCCGTCATGCGGTCGAGGCAGTTCGGCGGGTTTTGCCCGGTGAGCAGGTAGTAACAGGTTGCGCCAAGAGCGTAGATGTCAGTCCACGGACCGAGCTCGCTACCGGTTGTAAACTGCTCGGGGGGAGCATAGCCCGGCGTTCCAATTGGTTCGGCATCGCGGAGATCCGCCATAGAATGCAGGGCGATGGAGCCGAAGAGTACGGGCTCGCCCGCCGGCGTAAGTATGATGTTGGACGGTTTGATATCACGGTAGAGGAGGCCGTGCTGATGTAAAAAATCCAGTGTGAAGAGCAGTTTACGCAATATGCTCCCCAGCAGTTGCGGTTCCATCTGCGAATCAACGGGGTAGAGGTTGGCGAGCAGTTCGCCCTCTATCTTCTCCATAACGCAGTAGGTGGTATTGAGTTTTCGGAACACGTTGGCGACGTGTACAATGTTGTTGTGTCTGGGCAGCTTGTGCAGAAGGGTAGCTGTTCGCTCGAAGTGTTCCTGAGCCCAGCGGTAGCTTTCCTCGCATTTGTGCATGGGGCGCAACTCGCCTGATATGGGGTCTCTGTAGGCGAA
>JAFZGW010000041.1 GCA_017555205.1 Akkermansia sp.
GTATCGGAAGGTGCGGCTGGATCACCTCCTTTCAAAGAGAAAATAAAGCGATAGAGATATTGCTTAAATAAAATAGGAAATGGTTAATGACTGTCCCTGCATCTGTTTTTTCGCCTGTCTAATGACAGGAAGCCGCGTAAGGGCTTGTAGCTCAGGTGGTTAGAGCGCACGCCTGATAAGCGTGAGGTCGGAAGTTCGAGTCTTCCCAGGCCCACCATTTTAATTAATGGTGAAGAGGATGCCTTTAATGGGGGTATAGCTCAGCTGGGAGAGCACTAGCTTTGCAAGCTAGGGGTCAGGAGTTCGATCCTCCTTACCTCCACCAAAGAGCGCGGTAGAAAACGAAAAGAATTCTTCATAGGGATATGAAGTAGGTTGTTAAAACATAGTGAATAAGAAGTGTAACGAATATATCGAAAGATATATGAGGTCTTTAAAAAGTATTTACATATAAATGAGTAGAAGTACAAGTTTTATTGTGAGTACGAGCATAAAGATGAGTTCAAAAAACAGCACGATGAAGGGCTGCAAAGTGGCAAAAGATTTGCAGTCAGTATGTAGAATTTTACATACGCATAGTGAGAATCAAGAAACGAAGGGCATCTGGTGGATGCCTTGGCGATGAGAGGCGAAGAAGGACGTGATACTCTGCGAAAAGTTTCGGGGAGCTGAGAATAAGCGATAATCCGAAAATATCCGAATGGGGCAACCCAACACTTTTAGTGTTATCTTCATCTGAATACATAGGATGAACGAAGCGAACGCGGGGAACTGAAACATCTAAGTACCTGCAGGAAAGGAAATCAAACGAGACTCCGGTAGTAGTGGCGAGCGAACCCGGACCAGCCGAACGATGAAAACTTAAGAATCAGAACAACATGGAAAGGTTGACCGTAGACAGTGATAGTCTGGTATGAGTAGAAAGAGTTTTTATTTTTGAGTAAGGCGGGGCACGTGAAACCCTGTCTGAATATGGGGGGACCATCCTCCAAGGCTAAGTACTCCTCATCGACCGATAGTGCACCAGTACTGTGAAGGAAAGGTGAAAAGAACCCCGAAGGGGGAATGAAATAGAACCTGAAACCGGATGCTTACAATCAGTCGGAGGGCTTTTGAGGCCTGACGGCGTACCTTTTGCATAATGGGTCAGCGACTTAGTGTATCTAGCAAGCTTAAGCCGATAGGTGTAGGCGCAGCGAAAGCGAGTCTTAATAGGGCGATTAAGTTAGATGTACTAGACCCGAAACCGGGTGATCTAGTCATGAGCAGGCTGAACGTGAGGTAACACTCACTGGAGGGCCGAACCCACTACCGTTGAAAAGGTAGGGGATGACTTGTGATTAGGGGTGAAAGGCCAATCAAACTCGGAAATAGCTGGTTCTCCGCGAAAACTATTTAGGTAGTGCGTTGCATGGTAACATTCAGGGGTAGAGCACTGGATGGTCGAGGGGGACGCGAGTCTTGCCAAACCCAACCAAACTCCGAATACTGGATGTGTAGAGTGCAGCAGACAGACATTAGGTGCTAAGGTCTAGTGTCAAGAGGAAAAGAGTCCAGACCGCCAATTAAGGTCCCCAAGTTATGGTTAAGTGGGAAAGGATGTGAGATCTCCAAAACAGCCAGGAGGTTGGCTTAGAAGCAGCCATCCTTTAAAGAAAGCGTAACAGCTCACTGGTCTAGTTAAGAGATCTTGCGCCGAAGATGTAACGGGGCTAAAACCATACACCGAAATTGCGGATTTAGTAGTAATACTAAGTGGTAGCGGAGCGTTCTGTAGGTCTGTGAAGGGTAATCGCGAGGTTGCCTGGAGATATCAGAAGTGAGAATGCTGACATGAGTAACGACAAACAGGGTGGAAAACCCTGTCGCCGAAAATCCAAGGGTTCCTGCGTAAAGGTAATCTGCGCAGGGTGAGCCGGTCCCTAACGTGAGGCTGAGAGGCGTAGCGGATGGGAATCTGGTTAATATTCCAGAGCCGGGTGGAGAGTGACGGCTTCAGTAAATTGTAACTTCTTATTGGATTGAAGTTGCAGTGAATGAGGCACAGGAAATAGCCCCACCGTATCGACCGTACCCTAAACCGACACAGGTGGATTGGTAGAGTATACCGAGGCGCTTGAGAGAACTATGTTGAAGGAACTAGGCAAATTACATGCGTAACTTCGGGATAAGCATGCCTCATTTGCGGGCAACCGTGGGTGAGGGTCACAAACTAGGGAGTAGCGACTGTTTAACAAAAACACAGGTCTGTGCGAAGATATATAATCGACGTATACGGACTGACGCCTGCCCGGTGCCGGAAGGTTAAGAGGAGATGTGAAAGCATTGAATTGAAGCCCCGGTAAAC
>JAFZGW010000019.1 GCA_017555205.1 Akkermansia sp.
GCGGTGATCCCACAGCTGGCGGCGATAACTCATTTCATCCAACTCCGCGATGCGTACGCCATCAGCATCCGCTGGGATATGCTTGGCCACAATATCCATAGCCACCTTGGCCAGATACAGGTTGGTGCCGATGCCGGCGGTAGCCGTGATGCCGGTGGTGGTCAGTACATCTCTGATAATACGGCGAGTCAGCTCATGAGCAGAGCAGCGGTACGTTGCCAGATAAGGAGTGGCATCGATGAACACCTCATCGATGGAGTAGACAACAATATGCTCGGAGGAAACATACTTGGTATACACGTTGTAGATGCGTGTACTATACTCCATGTAGTGAGCCATGCGAGGCGGGGCAATGATGAAGTCCAGCGCAAGCCGGGCGTCGCGATGAAGCTCCGCATACGAATGTGACGCGCCCTGAAGCCCACGTGCTTTGTAACGACGCTCCCGGTTAACTTCATCCACCTTCTGGCGGACTTCAAACAATCTAGGCCTGCCGGGAATACCGTAGGATTTGAGCGCCGGCGTCACAGCCAGGCATATTGTCTTGTCGGTGCGAGACTCATCCGCCACAACCAGATTCGTATCAAGCGGATCCAGGTCTCTCTCTATGCATTCTACTGAAGCATAGAACGATTTGAGGTCGATAGCTATGTACGATTTAGGCTGCATATCAGGATATCTCACGTCTCCCACAGACCTTTTTCCTTGGCCGTTTTCTTGAACTCCTTAATCAGCTCCTTGCCATAATATTCCCGCACCAGGGCCCCCTTGTAGTAGATAGAGAACCCGCAGACCTCGTGCTTCTGCGGAGGCTTAGGAAAGTGACAGATTGCGCGTGCCGGAGGACGGAGTTTCTTGAACAAGGCACGAAGCGCTTTCTCTGTTTCTGATGGAGTCATGGAGGCGAGCAACATTCTAGCACACCACCCGGGAGCCTGCAAGCAGGGTAGACCTTTTTTCGCATATAAAGGCTCCTTCCTACATGCTCCGGTACATCTTTTCATGTGGAAAGCGGTACCGGGTCTATGATTTTCCTATACGCCCAATAATAAAGCTGATATTCTGCCTTCATGCCTACAGAAAGCAACATAGAACTACTGCATTCCATTGCTGAACGCCATAGCGAAAGTATCTTCTCCATGGTATACGAACTCGTTAAAGGGATAGCCCTACAGAACGTCTGGAGAAATACTACTGGTGATCTTGTGTATACGCAGGATTTGGACTTCGAGACAATCCGATGTACCGTGCTTGAAATCATCATGGGGGACTTCGCCCTCTTCTGTATGGAGACCAGCCCAGATGGAGCAGATGCCCTTGCAGCGGATTCCTTTGATCTATATGCTCACCAGACTATTCAGATCATAAAAGGTTTACTTCCTCTGTATGAGCTTGATTATGGCCCAAAGTGCAGAAGGCTTAGAATGTTCCTGAGGGAAGAATTGGAAAAATACTGGAACGCATAGACAATTCTCAGTGTGTACAATCTCACCGGCACATTTTAATAGACGAGGCTAGATGTGGGAAAAAACAGCTGAAGTGAGAAACCGCCCCCTTGACGTTTGCTCGGTACTGAACGCGGAGTGGGACATTAGGGGATAATCACCAGCTGCTGCATGTTAACCGCCGGGATGGTTAGCTATAGGTGCTTGCTGTCTGGTAAAATGCAGAAGGTGCGATCAAAGGAGGTCGGAAATAAAAAGTAAAAAACGGGAAACGAAAGAAATCAGACTTCTCTCCTTTTAAGAAGGTAGCCGGCCTGCGGGATCGTAGGAGACCTGGTATATGTATCGTTGCGACGAGTGCAGAAAATAGACTGGATTTAGTCTATGTGTAACTTCGTCAACTTTACGCTCTCTTGTTTCTGATCGCAGGGGACGGATTAGGCGGAGCCGCATCTCATATCGACAGTTAAACGCGAATCTTTGCGTTAAATGAGGCAGAACACGTCGATTTTATCCTCGAATCCGCATCGGTACAGGATGGGCAGTCGGAAAAAAATCGCAAAAAGTGTAACCCTCAATCTGAAAAAGGTAACAAAAAGTAACACCGGCAGTTATTCGAATTTTTCGAATAACTGCCGGTTCTATAGCAAATCCTTCGCATAGTGAGCTGGAGCCGGTGCCTCTGTCGCGAAAACTGAACAAACACCGGGGTTGACGAATCGCTCCTAAAATGATATATCATCCCCACGTTACGGGAACACTCCCCCAAGCGTAGGGATCGGGCAGGGAAGTTCGTTGAATAACTTGTGTCGGCCTGTGCCGGCGGCTGTATGACAAAAATGCCGAAAGAAGGCGCGTTTTCGAGTGTAGTGTCACAAAAAGTGTCACAGCGAAGTTGTAATGTATTGAAAAATCAATGTTTCAAATCCTGCTCCCGCAACTCTAAATCAGCCGCAATTCGCGGCTGTTTTTTTTGCCTATTTTTACCTATCGCCGTAGATGGCAATACCGTCGATGGGTGAGATACTGCCCGAGGGGGACAATAAAAACGCCCCCGGTAACTAGGCGGGAGCGTTTTTGGTGAGGTGTCCACGTTTCGTCTAATATAGCGGACCGGCTGCACTTTGCTCTTGGTCGATTTGTCCTCTGCCACCGGCTTGCATAATCAAGTCAGCACATGTTGATTTTTTGGTGTATCTGGCCATATCAAGAGGAGTGAAACCATCATCATCTCTGGCGTTGATGTTGATACCCGGGACTGCAAGCAGTTGACGCACGCATTCGTCAAAGCCATTGAGGGCGGCAATATGCAGGGCTGTGATGCCATCATGATTGGGTATATTAACATTAATGTCCGGATGTGCCAGCAAGAGGGTAAATATATCGGTCGGGAGGGCATCCACAGCCAGATGGAGAGGCGTTGCACCTTCTGTATTACGTGCGTTTATTTGAATTCCGGCGGTATTGAGCAGCAGACGCACACTTTCGATGCTGTCAAATTCAACGGCACGGTGAAGCGGGGTGGCTCCGTCTTCATCTTTCTCATTTACTTTTATCCCCGGGGCTTCCAGCAGCAAGCGCAAGCATTCGGAGTTATCGCTTTCGACAGCCACGTGGAGCGCAGTGTTGCCATCTGAAGTACTCGGTAAATTTACGTTTACGCCTGGTACTTTAAGCAGCTGTTCCAGACAAGGGGGCTGTTGATAGTACGCAGCATAATAGAGCGGAGTTCTCCCCAAATCATCCAGAGCATTGACATTCTGTTCTTTGGTCAGGAGTGTCCTCATCCATTCTGCAAGGCCGCTTGCAGCTGCCAGATGCAATGGCGTGCGCCCTTCTGTGCAGGTGCGATTTATGTCAAAATCCTGTGATTCGAACAACAGTCGGGCACATTCGGAGTTTTCTCCGTATATGGCCATATGAAAGGCGTTATCTCCTTCCTTATTGGTCGCATTGATATCGATTCCCGGAGCGGTAAGCAACAGCTTGATGACTTCCGGCTGATTGAAAAATGCGGCTATGCTCAGCGGGGTATCTCCTTCATTATTAGGTCGGTTGACATCGATTCCCGGTTCATTCAGCAGATGGCGTACGCAGGTCTCATGGCCGTTTTCCGCAGCCAGGGCAAGCGGTGTGCTGCCGTCTCCATTCTGCGCGTTAAGTTCCGTGCCGGTTGCCAGAAGCTCCAGTACCCAATCAATCATGCCGCAGCTTGCCGCTATATGCAGCCGGCTCCATCCCAGCCGCTCCTGTTCGTCCAAATCTATCTCCGGAGCCGCCAAAAGCAGGCGAACACACTCGGTGTAGCCTCGATCTGCCGCGATACTCAGTGCAGTCATTTTGTCCTCTTTTGAGACCTTATTGACATCGAGCCCCGGTACCTCCAGTAACCTTTGCACATACTGTTTCTTTCCCAGCCAGGCAGCTGTAAACAGGGGGGTGCGGCCGTATTGGTTGGCTGCGTTGACATTTGTTCCGGCGCTGAGAAGAAGTTCCATCAGCTCGGTGTCATCATTTTCTATGGCTTCAATGAGTGCCTTGCTGTACTTGCTGCGGCTAATCCGCCTCTTCGTTAGCTCTCGTCTGGCTTCTTCGTTGTTCATATCGATTTATGTATATTATTTTTGCAACGGTTACTTCTACCGGTTTGCATTTCCCTGCTTTTCTCAGATGGTATGAAAACCACCTCGTAAAAGACGCCTGCAAGCGATAACTATAGGTTGGGGCTCAGCCTTGCCCATCAGAGGAAATAATCTAAAATAGGCATCTCTCCATATTCAAGTGGCTCCATTTCCTCCCAATATTCGACTTCCCGCGTTTGTTGACAGCTACTCACCCCCACCGCCGCAAGGCACAAGGCTTTGGTGGTCAGGATTCGGGGAAAATTCGTCTTCATCTGTTATGTCTGTTTTTCGTTTTCTTGTAGCGGTCCCAGTCTTTTTCTGAAAACTCGGTGATACGGGCACCGTGTTTTTGCAAGAGAGCCGCCATGTTCTCGTGTTGGCTAAGGATTGCACCGCGAAGAGGAGTCCAACCGGCTATGTCAGGCGCGTCTACTATGGCACCGTGTTTAATGAGTAGCGCAGCACAATCCAGCTGATTATTCCGAGCTGCAAAATGCAAGGGAGTATGCATGTCTGCGTCTTCCATATTGGGGTCTGCCCCATAACGCAATAATAGCTCAGCCAATTGCAGGTATCCATTCTGGCAAGCGTAGTGTAAGGGGCCGGAGTAGAGGGCAATGGCATAGTCATTATTGGGGGAGTCACCGGCTTCCAGCAACAGCCGCACAATGGCCATGCCTAGCTGTTCGCGCTCGGCATCAGCTTCATCAATGGCACACCCTACGGCATCTACACTACTCATGAGTTCTTTCCAACCATACCCCTCATCGCCCCTGAAACCATCAAGTACATGGTTGATATCCCAGCCGCATGCATATTCCGTGATGAATGGTTCCTGCCGCGCGGCTTCCATCAGCAGGGCAAAATCCTGCTGTCGCTCGGCACTCTCCGCCAGCCAGCTTTGCACCTCTGCCGGTACATCTGCAGCCGCAAATACCGGCAGCTCATCAATCGAGCATTGCAGCAAACTATGCAAATAACACTGAATGGCAGTTTCGCTCATGGCTGTATTCTATAAGCTTAAATAGACGAAGTCAAAGAAAAACAGGTGACTATAATGCGTTTTTTTAATAAATAGACGCTCGCGGCGGGCATTTTGTTGCGAGTTTCCTGCATTTTTTGTTGCTGGGTGAAAAACAGAGCTCCGGCTTCGAGTTCGGGCTTGCAAGTGTGCAGAAAATGCTAAAATGTGAGTCAATATGCTGGCCGCTTGCTTTTAACCGATTGTGACGCAGCCGGAGGAAGCCTGCAAGTGTTTCGCAAGGGCTGTCAGCGCATGGGTTCCACCTGTAATCACAATCCCGTCTTCTACGAAAAGGGGCTCATCGTCATTCGGATGACACTCGATATTCATAAAATCGCGCGGTACCCATTCATCGTCATTTCTTGCCTCATCGATGTCCGGCAGAAGAAAATCATGGTCACGCTCTTTTATCGCCAATCTCAGGCAGAGCTGTAATTCTTCGCGCCCCTCCTCATCGAAAAGCATGCGGAGAGCACCCGTTTTTACATTAAACCAAACTGATAACATGAAGCGTAAGGAATGGTTTGTTATTTATCCCGCCGCCGCAAGGCAGATGGCTGTGGTGGCAAGGATTCTGAGGGTTACATTCATATACTGAATTAGAATTCGCTACAGGGCAAAACAAGGAGAAATCCTCATACAAACGAAACAATCAAATTCGTTATCAATGAAGCCAGTCATGGACAAAGGCATTTCGCCATCGACTCTTGTATCAAAAGATGTGAGTTTTTCTTCATCATCGATGCGAAAGAAAACAACCTTCTTTGTTATGATATTTGGCTTAGCAGTTTGATAATTAGCACCACTAAGAATCTCGATACTTACTTCGTGACTTTCCTTATTGTATGCTACAATTTTGTAAGACATGACAGGCCCAATTTCTGAACCTTCTCCATTAACAGCTCTTGTAAACTTTTCTATAATGATTTCACGTAAATCTGCTTCGGAAACAGCATTTTGGGCGACAGCCTGCTCACTCACCGCACATAGGGCAGCAAACATCAAGAAATGGATAGAGGGGACAATCTTGGTCATACCTAAGCGTGTATTTGTTACGGTGTCATGTTAGCAGAATCCGGGAGGCTCAGCAAGCTGTTAGTACGAAAAAGCGCAAAAACAGAGCAAAAAGCCGAGGATTTGCTCGAAGTGGTGCCCTTGGTCAGCCGGGTGCGGGTCATGGTCTTGCGGGTGGCTTTTTGTGCGTTTGTTACAGTTCGGCCAGAATCTTGAGGAACTCGCTCATGGGGTATGCCCCGGTCATGCTGATATCCTTATCCTGGAACACAAGGAAATAACGATACCCCAGCCCGGCTTGTTCCTGCCACGCTCTGCCCAAGTGCAGCTTGGCCAGTGTCTCCTCATTGGCCAGATGGTCGCCCTTGGTCTCGATGATGACTATCTTCCCGGAGCGCGTCCGCACGATAAAATCCGGATAGTGGTTGATAAAGCCATTGATGGCGAAACCCGTTCGCGCGATATTGCGGTGCCACCACCGGATATTGGGTAAGCCGGTGATTGCCTGAATGAGCTCCGTCTCGAACTTGTTGGCGGATTCCTCTGCCTCGTACAGACTCTTGTCGTAGATGTCGATACTGCTGATGGGCGAGATACTGGCCGGGAAGCTGTAGGACGGGCGGCACAGAATGCGCCCGGTTGCCAAGCGGTTATCAAAATAAGGTTTGCCAATTCAGACTAGACAAATCCTCGTAAAATTGTTTATAGGATGACAATTTCATCATTTTGCCATGCTCAAAATTGTTTTCTATGATGTAACTAAGCTTCTTATTCCTATTTCGTTGACTCCCGCAATTGTCTGTTACATACCCCAGTTGACATAATTGCATTTTGGGAGCATGGGGCGAATCATCATTACCAGGGAGACGTTCAATTTCTTGTGGGGATAAGGAATTCTCGGGAGTTAGATATAGAAGCCAAGCTTCCGTGCGAGGCATAGGAACGAGAGCACAGCAACAATTTGTTTTATTCGCAAGAGAAAAACCTTTCCTTATGGCACTAATGACATTATCGTAACATTTTTTGCCGTCTTCCCGATTGAGGAAGTCAACATCCGAATGCAAAATTCCTATATCCTCAGAAGTGACATGATTCTGAGCAAAAGAGGCCGCAGTATCTCTCAAGTAAGAATATTTTCCGCTCCCATATACCATGCGTCTTGCTATAGGCTTATTTGCATTTTTAATACGGTTTGGTTGCACATTTCTGTGATATAAGCGTGTAATTTTCGGCATTTTGTATTCCTCTTGCATTTTATCTGCCAATTGTTCAAGTGCTTTAAGGACAACAAGAGCAAGAGAACCATACTCACCTTCCTTTCCAAAGTCAGATGGACCTTCTCCGCATAAAACTAGACTTGCCATATAGGTCAATTATCAGTCTTTTACGCTTTGTGCTACATCCTCCAAGTTTACCTGAAGCATAACCTCACCAGGATATAGACCTTCAAGTAATTCTCGGGGTTCGGGAAGACTAAAAAATGGCACTACACCACTTCTTCCATTGCTTTTTTTATACGTCAAGAAGACGGAATCTGTTGCCTCTTTATCTGTAAGACAGCTCAGAATAAATGGATTATGTGTTGTAACGATAACTTGGCATGGAGCTTCCGTTTTTAAATACTCAATCAGTTTTTCCAATAGTTCAGGATTTATACCATCATCTATTTCATCTATGAGTATAGTGCCACCTTTGAACGCATAGGTTTCTGCAACTATAGAAAGTACTCTCAGTACACCATCGCACACATGGAGCGCTTCGCTAGTTAACGAACTCCCATCCATAAACTTTTCGTTAATCTCCAATCTTTTCGCTCCTCCTCGTAATTTAACGATTTTAAATATTTGGAAAGATGGATAAAAACGACTCATGATACGCATTATGGCATCTTGGTCTTCCTTGGGAAGAGAGTGTAAAAATAACGATAATTGCTCGCCTCCTATCCCTACTCCTCTAGATGACAGCATGCGAACTCGGGATCGCATTTGTTTAGGATTCAATAATTCAAGAGAACGACATGCTTCAAAAATATCTAATACCTCTTTTGATAAAGGTGGGGGTAAAATTGCACTAAAGGCCGACCCTTTATATTGAATCATTTCCAAAGATAGTTTAAACTTATCGAGGAAAGGAACAAACAAAGATTGTGCAGCTACATGGCAAGAGTATTCCTTACCATCTATTTCGGCTGATATTTCTTCTTTGGTGCATCGCTCTTTTTGGAAGTTGAATGAACCGTTGTAGCTTATCTTACAGGAGTCAAACAGCAGTTCGTATTCTATTAGTTGTGACATCCCTTTTTCACCTGGCTTTTTCAGTTTGCATACTAAATCTGATGATAGCCATTGTCGCTTATCTAGCCACTTGCTATACCCTAAAACCAGATGCACGACGAAATCAATCGCTTGTAGTAAGGTTGATTTGCCAACACCATTAAGTCCGATGAACACGTTCAGTTTCTCTGACAGTGTTATCGGCGAGTCTATAAAAAGAGATTTAAAATTTCTAATTGCAAATTTCCGAATCATAACCCAGCCGATTTCAACTTAATTAATAACACAGGCATTGTCAAGAAAAAAAAGCAAACTACGGAAGCCATATGCGTAATTTTTATGGTTCTTATCATCCTCCGCGAATGCTGTATTTCATTTTGCCTGACCTCTTACAAGCGATGTAACAGTCTCCCGAATTGCGGAAACTCTTTTGCAAAAGACTTCTATTCTATATATATTACAATCTTTTCCTTATTTGCCTAGAGTGAACGTACCGAAAGCAAAAAAACGCGATTTCCGGTCAAAACGTTTCCACGCTGATGGCTCGTTAGTTCCACTTAATCCAAGAAACCGAATCAGAAAACAATCTGGTTCGTTTTTTGCTTTTTATTGATTTTCAATACCCACGCGTGCTTAAGCATTGCAGGAGGCTTCGCTAAAGCTACGCCCCCCCCTAGCACACGCAAGCTCCCGCACCGCCCTGCCGGGCGCAAAACGGCTCCCAAAGGCCAAAAAGCCTGCTATGCCTACCTGTCACGGCGTATCGTAGAGAAGCCGGAAGCCTCTTTTCCTAAGCGCGAAAGCTTTTTAGGGGCACTAAAGATGTCTCGAATCTACAATCTGTTGATTCTGTGAGCTTCCGTCTTCGCCCTGCGTGCTACGCCGTGACAAGTAGGCGGTTTTAAGCAGATGGCAACTCTGCGACAAGCAAAGATATTTCGAACTGCGAAGCTACACAGAATCAACTATTTAAGCGCTGTTTTTCGCCGAGTAGCAACCTAAAATGAAACATCGCTTGCAAGGGGATAAAAAGCCACCTGCAAGCGATTGACGGATGCCGGGGCTTATTCATTTGGGGCAAGCAATAATGCCTTGAAAGTGTGCAGAAGGTTCTAAAATGTGAGCCAATGTGATGGTCACTTGCGTTTAACCGATTGTGACGCAGCAGGTGTGGGCCTGCAACTGTTCCGCGAGGGCAGCCAGCGCGATGGCTCCTCCTTTGAGCTCAACCCCATCTTCGACACAGAGTGGAGCCTTGGCATCGGGAAGACAAATGATGTTGAGAAAATCGCGCACTTCCCACTCCTCGGAATCTCCCTCTTCAGGGGTGTCCGGAAGCAGGAAATCATGGTCGCGCTCTTTTATCGCTATTTTCAGGCTGCGCAACAACTCATCGCGCCCCTCATCATCGAAGTGCATGCGGAGAGCAACCGTTTTTACATTAAACCAAACTGATAACATGAAGCGCAAGGAATGGTTTGTTATTTATCCCGCCGCCGCAAGGCACAGGGCTGTGGTGGCAAGGATTCTGGGGATAGTGGGCATGATGTTATACCTTTGGGGGACTTTTCAGCGGAATACTTGAGAGGGATATATAAGGGCATAAATATACCGGCTATCGTGTAGCCTACAGCTGTGGACACAACGGTAACTGGAACGTCCACCACAAAGAGAAGTGCGGCTGCCGGATACGCCAAAATAGCAGAGGGACCAACATGAGTGTCCGTTTGCGCCAGGCAGACGCCGGGCTCATCGAATCCGGATACCGGGCAGAGAATGGGATACGGTTTTGCTTGTGGCGGCAAGGCCTTCAACAGCTCTGTTGACTGAACAAGATCTGATTTGTGGCTGCCAAACGCGGGAGGTTCCCAGCAAAGTCGACTCGGTGTGCGCAATATCCCGGCGAACTCGGCGGAAATGGGAAGATAATACTGCTGTTTATCCTCATATGAAATGTCACCCATTTCATAAGGCTTCCATTGGTACCATCGGACGCTTTTCTTGTATTGAATGCGCGAAACAGGCAGATACCATTGCCCGTCGCATTCGTACACATACAGGCGTTTAGTCAACTTCATGTTTGCGGCACTGCCATCTTGGGAAACGCTATTATTCTCTAACCATACACCTTCATAACTGCGAGGAAACTCGTACGCTTCCCTGTGCAGACGTGAAATACACGAGCTCAGCCCCGCCACCGCAAGGCACAGGGCTGTGGTGGCGAGGATTTTGTGGAAAATTGTCTTCATTATTATCTATCTCCTTTACATAAGATAATACTTCCCGGCACCGAATCCGCAACAAAAAATTGCGAAAAGTGCAGATTTTCTAATAAATAGACACTCGCGGCGGGCATTTTATTGCGGCTTTACTGCATTTTTGTTGCCGATGGCGTGAAGAAGGCGTTATAGTTCGGCCAGAATCTTGAGGAACTCGCTCATGGGGTACGCCCCGGTCATACTGATATCCTTATCCTGGAACACGAGGAAATAGCGATACCCCGGCCCGGCTTGTTCCTGCCACGCACTGCCCAAGTGCAGCTTGACCAGTGTCTCCTCATTTGCCAGATGGTCGCCCTTGGTCTCGATGATGACTATCTTCCCGGAGCGCGTTCTCACGATAAAATCCGGATAGTGGTTGATATAGCCATTGATAGCAAAACCCGTTCGCGCGATATTGCGATGCCACCACCGGATATTGGGTAAGCCGGTGATTGCCTGAATGAGCTCCGTCTCGAACTTGTTGGCGGATTCCTCAGCCTCGTACAGACTCTTGTCGTAGATGGCAGTGCTGTCGATGGGCGAGATACTGGCCGGGAAGCTGTAGGACGGGCGGCACAGAATGCGCCCGTAGTTAAGGCGTGCACTAAAAAAGAAACACCTCTGGGGGCCGCCGGAGGTGTTTCAGGAGATTGTTATCAGGTTGCTCGTTTCCTGATGCCGCTATTATAGCGTATCAGAGCTTTTTGTCAATCCCCGAAAACATCAAAGACAGTAAAAAGTAGAGGAGAGCGTCAGGTGGGCGGCCCACCCACCTGACGGAGCCTACATGCTCATCGGATGAAGTTCATCACAAACAGGATAACCTGCAGAATGAGCATTATCAGCTCTATCATGATACGAGCGTTCATGATTTCAATCTCCTCCAGTCAGATTCGTCTGCTGTTCCGTACCCTTGCGGCTACGATACCCACAGCGGACAGGACCGGTTTACTCTCCGCTGAGAAGTGCCGTAGACACCTATCAGCCGGAACTGATAGCGGAAGAGCGGATGTATTTTACCATATAGCGACATCTTGTTCAAGCCCGTCCACCGCGCCACCGGGCATAAAACGGCTCCAAAAGTCCCAAAAGTCGACTTGTCTCGGCGAAGCTTCAGCGGAGACGGAAGCATGCCTACCTGTCGCGGCGTATCGTAGAGAAGACGGAAGCCCGTTTTTCTAAGTGCGAATTCATGTCAGGGTCACTAAAGATGTCTCGAATCTACAATCTTTTGATTCTGTGAGCTTCCGTCTTCGGCGTTCCCCCTACGCCGTGACGGGTAGGCTGTTATGCGGCGATGGTGACTCTTCGGCAAGCAAAGATGTCTCAAACTGGCAAGCTACACAGAATCAGTAGTTTAAGTACCATTTTTCACCGAGTGACAACCTAAAATGAAACATCGCTTGCAAGGGGATAAAAGCCCTCTTGCATGCGATGAATGGATGCCGGGGCTCTTTTTTTTGTAGACTATTTCCGCTTCCGACTAGCCTCGGGGCGCATTGAAGTGATGAACTCCATGATTGCCGCACCCAGCTAAAACCCTCCGTTGATTACCTACCGCTCAAACTACGGCTGGTAATCCTCCCTTCATTGTCGAAACTTTCTAACGCAGTGCCAGAATTACCTCTGAGTCCTAAAGCCAAACGGGAGCATAGTGTGCTCCTTGCAGAAGGTTTCATCAATGGGGCGCGAGTTTTTCCAGTCGTTCTTGCACTCTCCGCTACAGTGTTGCCTAGCTTTCTCTCAATGTCCACTCGATTGCATATAACTTACTGATGAGGCCTACCCTCTTCATGCTTCAGCTTTATTTTCGCCGCCCCGTCATAACATTTGCAAAATAGTCACCTAAAGGGTGCCCAACTCCCTAGCCGCGAGGGGGTGTGGGGAAGGACGGTAATGAGTCCTTCCCCATTTTGTCGTAGTCAAAAAACTCCCATCTGCAAGGCTTTTGGGCGAACGCTTATACTCAATTGGATTCAGAGAAATAGATATATAAAAAATACAGCCATCCAATAGTAGCTACAATCCAGTTAATAATCTTTATCATGTTACTACTTAGTTTTTACGGGAATACTAGGTCAGCTCAATTTAGTAATTTATACTAGTTTGCCGGGGCAGGGCCACCAGCTAGCATTGCCAAGAAAGAAAGCCAACCCACAAAGAAAAAGAAGAACGCAATAACGGAACCGCAACCAGCACCGCCGCCCGAATTACTACTATCATCTTCAAGAATATAACCAATTATTTTTTTTGCCATAATAAGATATTAAGTCTTTAAAGAAATATACTTTACTGATTTGCTTTATATTACCAGTTAGTCAACTAGCTAATTTTTTTCGACAGAAACTGAGAAGTCTCTTTTTAAGTCACCTTTTGAGTTCAATTTAAACGAATTAGAATTTTGGAATAGCCTATGACTATCACTGGGCATTCCGTCTACATGATTTGTTGTTCATTTTTATCGAAAAATTCTATTCCATGAACGGCATATGAACCTAACAGAGAGAGCAGTAGAGCGAATGGGAGATAAGGTTCCATAATAATAGAAAATCATTTTAATTATTTAATGTCAACGATGAAAGAATCAAACTCACAAACATCGTTAATCTTGGTGCAGATCGCGATCTTTCTTGCGACGGCCGATTCCGCTTTTACTTGGTAAAGCTCACCAGTTTTGTATTTCAGGTAGAAATTGGTTAATGAATGGTTGGTAATGAGATTAGACAAGATAAAAGCATCTATTTGCCATAGGAAAACGCGTTCGCCTAATTCACAGAAGAACAGCCAAGATTGAGACTTTTTCAAACTCTTAAGTTTCTTCTCGGGAACTGTTACACAGCATCTGTCGGGGTATTTTAATGAAGGAACAAATGCAGCAGATACATTCAATCCCCTAGTCAACCCATTGCGCGACTTACCTCCTTTAAACTTGCCTGATAATCCACGATGAACATGAACGTTATTTAAATGGAGACTTAGGCGCCCCAACAAAGCCTCCCACGCCGCAACATAATCCGCAGACTTCCTGACCATCGGCACCTTAATCAGAATTGGATTGACTCTCAAGGTGCGCAATTTGTCTGCAATACGTTTTTCCTCAGTTCCTTTACCTTCATAGAACAACCAAGCGTAGATACGATTCTCTTCTGAGTTCCAATCAAAATCCGGCTTACTGAGTATGAACTTATTTCTATATTCGAAAGTTTGATACAATAGAAGTTCTGTTTCTTTAAGAGAGTGGCCGCAGATATGTACCTCCTCGGAACACAACAATCCACGCCAATCAACAGGTTGACCATGAATGATAAT
This sequence comes from Akkermansia sp., assembly GCA_017555205.1. Lineage (GTDB taxonomy): Bacteria > Verrucomicrobiota > Verrucomicrobiia > Verrucomicrobiales > Akkermansiaceae > Akkermansia. The sequence continues at coordinate 13,951 of JAFZGW010000019.1, forward strand.
CTCGTTACCCAATAGTTCGGCCACATCGCTGTAATCCTGTTCTGTATAGATACACATGTCTGGCGAATTCGCATCCTCATGCAAATGGAATACTCGCTTTGAGTTTTCAGAAACTCCCAAAGCTCGTTCCATGGCGAAATCGTAATTTGTCGTCAAGATGGCTGCAAAATACGAATCGAGGGCAGCCAAAGCGTGGTGAACAAAAGTCGGAGCAAGGTTCTTACACAAAGAAAAGAACTCGGCATTTGGGCGTTTTTCGCAGAAACTAGACACCTCCGAAGTCTGAGGAAAACGTTCGCACACTCCATCATTCTTAAGAATCTTATTGCATGAAGCAACAAGGTTAACACCATTGCCTATCATTAAAATTCTTTTTTTCATTGTATGCAATCAGCTACGATATTCCCCAGAACACAATCGAGAGTATACAGTACTCCTAATGCTGAATATGCTATTAGTCATTAAGAAACAAGGATATAATTAAATAAAATGCTTTATTTTTAAAAAAATACGATTAGCGAAGCTCTTCAATAAGCGAGCATAAAATGATTTTTTAATGTTTTCACTTTTTTGGCTTGACACCAGCATTAGGAGAGAAGAAACCCGCTTGTTACCATGAAGCAAAATCATATCGCAAAAAGTCTTTTAGCCGGTACTGGAGTATCTGAAAATGATGCCGCCCGTCTGACCTTGGAAGCAATCGAGACCCTGGGAGAATTGGCCACGGGTACCAGCCGCCCCGAGCTGGTGACTCTGCTCCGCCGGGTGATTCAGGCAGGCGTGGCAGCCGTGAAGGCGGCTGAGCATACCGTGTCCCTGAGCGTGGCCGCTTGGGCGAGCGTGGATGCCCGCAAGGACCTGCGCCCGACCACGCGCCGCGACCTCCGCCACTTCGTCCGGCGTATTCTGCGCGTGGAAGGCGCGGCAGATATGCCGCTGCGCTCCATGAGTACGGCGGATTGCAAGCGGATTCTTGCCGCCGCCTTCGGTACCAGCCCCAGCAGCTACCGCAAGGGCCGCGTGATTCTCAGCAGCGTGTTCAGCTACGGCATCCGTCAGGAATGGGCGGATAGTAACCCCGTGACGCGTATCGAGGTGCCCGCCGTGCAGGAAAAGCCCATCGAGCCGCTGACGCCGGAGGAAGTGGAAAAGCTGCAAGCGACTGCCAGCCGCCCGGAGTTCCGGGATATGCGCTTCTCGCTCAGTCTGATGCTCTACGGCGGCATCCGCCCCACCGAGGTGAGCCGATTGCAGGCCGGAGATATCAACTGGGAGGAGGGTCATGTCATCATCCGCCCCCGCGCAAGCAAGACGGGCGGCGGGCGTGCGGTCCCCCTGCGTGGCGTGAGGGGCATCCGCAAGCGCGAGAGGGTCATCCCCCGCAACTGGAAGCGCAAGTGGCAGGCCTTGCGGCGTGCCGCCGGGTTCCGCCACTGGGTGCCGGATGTGTGCCGGCACTCGTTCGCTACGTACCATGCCGCCATGTTCCGGAATCTCCCGGAGCTGCAGCTGGAGATGGGCCACCGCGACACCTCGCTGCTGCGCTCGCGCTACATGGTGCCCACCAGCAGAAAAGAAGCGGAAAAATTCTGGAGAGGGTGTCGGTGAGCAAAACCGCCAAAAACGGATTGACGCATAGCAGGGTTCGTGATATAAACAGTTTACAGCCAAAATAAGCCATTTCCTACCATATTACGCTTTCTCAAACAATGCAGCATTCTACTGGGACTTGTGTCCTGCCTCGCAATAGCGCTGAACCAGCATGCAACCGTAGTCATACAGGCTCATATTGGCGGCGTAATTGGTAGCATAGTCATCCAGCTCCCAGGGCCAGTAGCGCTCGCGCTCGCCGGAATGTTGCGACTCGTAGTTAAGATAATCGCTCAGGCAAGCCTGTTGAGCAGCTGTAAACTCCACACATTTTCCACGCAAAAAGTCATCGCTGCGGGCAGTTGGGGGTTCCGTGCCGAGAAATAACAACAGGTTCACCCCACGAAGAGCCGCACAAATAAAAGCCGGCAAATAAAAGCGGTAAGCCCCTGCGGCCATGTAAGTAAGGGAACAATTACATGCCATCAACAGGGAATCGGGTATACGCCGCCAATCGTCTCGCTCCTCCAGCGGCGCGAGCAAGGCCTGAGCGTTGGGCGACATGTACTCATCTTCCGCCTCACCACCAAGCAAACCGCGAACATCTCGATACGAAGTCACATTGTCAAATGCCTGTTCTATGCGCTCTATCAAACGCTGACCGGCGGGTGTCGGAAAGTGGGCTGCCCGCTCCGCTGACTCCTCTGCCAATGCAGACTCCACGCGACGTTGGCGCGCCTCCAGCTCCTGCAAAAACTCCTCAGCTTCTGCCACATAGGACTTATCAAAGAGCCCCAGCAAAGAGAGTTGACGGGAGCTCTGTTTCTTCTTGCTCATGCGCTCAGTCTACCCCAAAAAAACGGGGCTTGCAACAGAAAAGCAATAAAATCTTGCCGCGAACGGGGAAATATGCTAGCATAGCCCGCCGACCCACGGCAGTACATTCGCACGATTATGGCAGAGAAGTTCGACATCAACAGCTTAAATTCCGCTCAGCGCCAGGCAGTACAGACCCTCAATGGGCCGGTACTCATACTTGCCGGCGCGGGTACAGGCAAAACCCGCACGGTAACATGCCGAATTGCCAACATGATAGACAAGGGGGTAAACCCCGCCGGAATTCTCGCCCTTACCTTCACCAACAAAGCCGCGAATGAAATGGCTGATCGTGTGGCCGGGTTGGTAGACCGCAAGGCAGCGCGCAAAATGACCGTGTGCACCTTTCACTCGCTCTGTGTGCGTATTTTACGCCAAGACATCGGCCGATTGGGCTACAAAGAAAACTTCTCCATCTACACCGGCAGCGACCAGAGCGGCTTGCTCAAGCGCCTGATAATGGAGTATGGAGCGCGCCGCGAAAAACTCGAACCGGCACAGGTAATCGCAGAATATTCCCGAGTGCGCAACCTGGGGCAAGATTACAAAGCGATAGAAGACACGCTTATCTCGACCGTTGCCGGGGCTTATCAGCGCGAGCTGAAGGCACAAAATGCTGTGGATTTTGATGATTTGCTCATTTTGACGGAGCGCTTGCTGCGCTGCTACCCGGATGTGCATGAAAAGTGGAACAAGCGGTTCTCGTACATCACGGTGGACGAGTTTCAGGACACGAATTCCCTGCAGATGAGCCTGCTGCGGCAACTCGTAGGCCCGGAGCACAACGTGTGTGTGGTGGGTGATGATGACCAGTCCATCTACGGTTGGCGAGGGGCTCAGATATCAAACATTCTCGACTTCGAGAGCTTTTTCCCCAACCCCACGGTTATCAAACTCGAGGAAAACTACCGCTGCACCAAACAAGTGCTGGACTGTGCCAATATTCTGATTCGCAACAATGCCGGGCGCAGAGACAAAACACTGAGAACAAATAAAGTAGGCGAGTACCCCGTACGGCTCTTGGCCATGCCCGGGCCACAGGAGGAGGCCGAGTTCATGGCCGATGAAATCGAGCAGATTCACCTGCGAGACCGTCTGCCGTGGGAGAGCTTCGCTGTGCTTTTCCGCGCCAATGCGCAGAGCCGCGCACTCGAAATGGCCCTGCGCGAGCGCCACATTCCCTACCGCATGGTCGGCACCAAGAGTTTCTTTGACCGCCGCGAAGTGAAGGACCTCATCAGTTACCTGCAAATGATGGATAACCCGGATGCCGACCTGCACCTTCTGCGAGTGCTCAATACCCCACCCCGCGGCATCAGCGTAAACACCGCCTCTTTCGCCATCGACTGGAGCCGAGACAACAAGAAGAGTATATGGGCCACCCTGTTGGACCTCTCATTCCTCTCCGAATGTTCTACTCGCTCCCAAAACAGCATCGAAGCGTTCACTGAATTAGTAACACGCTACGGTACCGAATTCGCGCAAAGCGAGCGCCCCTTCGTCGATATCCTCTCCGACTTCCTTAAAGAGACTCAGTACGAGGAATATATCTCTAAAAACTGTAAAACCGAAGAAGAAAAAAATCGCCGTCAATCCGCCATAGATGACATTAAATCCGCCCTGCGCCAGTACTGGCTGCCCGGTGCCAAACTGACTGATTTCCTCGCCAAAATCAACCTCGATAACGACCGAGATGATGATGATATCGAGGCGAAAAGCGGAGTGTGCCTTATCACCATGCATGCGGCAAAAGGCTTGGAGTTCCCCCAAGTATATATCGTGGGTGTTGAAGATGGTTTGCTGCCCCACACTCGCTCGGTTGATGAAGGCAACCTCGACGAAGAGCGCCGCCTGTTCTATGTGGGTATCACGCGCGCTCGCGAACGACTGACCATGACTTACTGCGCCAAGCGCTCGCGCTATGGCCAAGAGGAGCGCTGCCGCCCCTCCTGCTTCATTTCCGAAATTCCTAATCGCCTTTACGAATTCGTCGATTACGACAAACTCATGAAGACGCCCCTCACAGAAGACCAGTGCGTGGATGCTATCGCCTCGCTACGCGCCCTGCTCGATGACTGAATACACGATTTTTCTACATTTTATTTGAAAAAATCTAAAATAAGTTAGTCTTTCCTTACTTTTATGCTTGCCATTCCGAATAAGCTGTGATAAATTCGCCGCAGAGAGTTAGAAACAACAAACATTTCACAAAAGAAAGGACAAAACAATGAATGCAAGCATATCAAAAATAACGGCACGCGAGATACTGGATTCGCGAGGTAACCCGACAGTGGAAGCCGAAGTGCAGCTGAGCAACGGCATAGTCGGCATTGCTTCCGTTCCGAGCGGAGCCTCGACAGGCGAACACGAGGCCTGCGAACTGCGAGACGGCGACAAAGGGCGCTACCGTGGAAAAGGCGTGCAGCAGGCAGTAACCCACGCCAACAAAGATTTAGCCCCTGCTCTAATCGGCCTGGATGCTCGTGACCAGATAAGCGTCGATAGAGTCATGCGCGAAGTTGACGGCACCGTAAACAAGTCGCGCATGGGAGCCAACGCGATACTGGCCATATCCCTAGCCACTGCACGGGCAGCAGCACAAGCTACAGGGCAACCACTCTACCGTTATTTAGGCGGTCCGAATGCCCACATACTGCCCGTACCGATGATGAATGTGCTCAACGCCGGAGCCCACTCAGACGCCCCCATCGACTTCCAAGAGTTCATGATAGTACCGCGCGGGCTGCCGACTTTCCGCGAGGCACTGCGCTGCGGTGCCGAAATCTTCCACGCCTTGGGTAGCGTATTGCGCAGCAAGGGACTAAGCACAGCCGTGGGAGACGAAGGCGGCTACGCCCCGAACCTGAAGAGTGCGGATGAAGCGCTGGATGTCATCATGACCGCTATCAGGAATGCAGGCTATCGTCCGGGGGAGGAAGTAGGACTGGCGCTGGATGTGGCCAGCTCAGAGTTCTACGATGCCGAAAGCGGGCTGTATGTCTTCAAAAAGAGCAGTGGCGACCGCCTGACCGCAGCGGAATTGACGGAATATTACAAGGGGCTTATTGACCGCTATCCCATTGTATCAATAGAAGACGGCTGTGCCGAAAACGACTGGGATGGCTGGAAATTGCTCACAGACAGCATCGGCAATCGCTGCCAGCTGGTGGGCGATGACCTCTTCGTCACCAACGTCGACTTCCTGCGTAAAGGTATCGAGGCCGGAGTCGCCAACTCCATACTCGTTAAGCTGAACCAAATAGGCAGCCTGAGCGAAACCTTCGAGGCCGTACGCCTGGCTACCACCAATGCCTATACGGCAGTCATATCGCACCGCAGCGGTGAGACGGAGGACTCGTTCATTGCCGATTTGGCAGTTGCAACCAACTCCGGGCAAATTAAGACCGGTTCGCTCTCCCGAGCAGACCGATTGGCCAAGTACAATCAATTGCTGCGCATCGAAGAACAACTTGGAGCCAATGCCCGCTACGGGAGCAGATAATCCCCCCCAATCTGCGCCCGGAATCGGCAAATCGGCAGCGTTCCTGTATGGAACGCTGCCTTTTTTACAAAAAAAGTCCAACAATCGCGCATGATTTTTCGTCATTCTATGCAACAGGAGCATTCACCAATGAACATAACCAACCAAGCAAACACAGGGAATGACACGCTGCGCATAGGAACCGAACTGGGGGACTACCGCATCATCTGCCTGCTCGGCAGAACCGACTCGTGCATCAGCTATCTGGCATTCGACAGCTTAAACAAGCACAATGTCACCATACGCGAATTCTTTCCCACTGCCATTGCCCTTCGCGGAACGGACAGGTTAAAGGTCGTGCAATCTGCACGCTGCCGGCAAGCTGGTGCTCTGATTGAAGCGGTGGAAGAATATGTGCAGCAAGCCCGAGCCTTGGCTGCAATTACACACCCGAACGTGGCTCCCATCAAATCCATTTTCCGTGCACTCGGTACAGCATACTGCGTGTATCCCGAAATGACGGGGCAGCCACTGAGTGCCTTTGCTACACCACTCGGTAGTATCACTGAACAGCAGCTCATGCCTATACTGAAAGATTTGCTGCACACCTTCTCTTACCTGCACGTGCGCAAAATCTTCCACGGCAATCTGAAAGCCGCCGACATCATCATCCGGCAGGGCAACAAACCGGTCATTACCAACTTTCTACCGGAATTTTTCGCTCCCAAAAACGCTGCAACACGCGATATGTACGCGCTTGCCCATATATGCTACACGCTCATAACCGGCACCCCGTGGAATGACGACGTACCACCGCTCTGCACCATACCGGAGCTACGAAAACGCTTTTCGACAGATGCGCTGGCCGCCATCGACAACGTACTCACCTCCGACCCGGTCACGCGCTGCCATTCGATTGGAGAATGGCTTACTGCCCTCCCGGAGCAGTCCCCCACCACTCCCGAGCGCAACTCCGCACAACCACCGGGCAAGAGCAATAAATCGGCAATTCTTATCGGCATCATATTAGGTGTACTGGCTCTATCGGGCTATGCTATCTGCCGCATGATGGGGCTATTGAACTGAAAAACGATAGACTGCGTATTGCAGTCTATCGTTTTTGACATTGTGATATCTTAAATTACTGCTGGGGAGCAGCGGCCTTGCGAGCAGCCTTGGCCGCAGCCTTTGCGGCGCGCTCTGCCATTTTCTGCTTTTCCTCTTCGGAGAGGATACGCGGGAACACCGGGCTGGGAGCCTGCACCTGGTGGCCGTCTTTCAAAATCCCCCAAGCAAGAGTCTGCGGGCTGAGTGTGGCGGGGTCCACCTGCAGCTGGGAAAGGATGCGAGCGGAGGCATCGGGCAGTACACAAGCAATGAGGTAACCCACCTGCACACAGCTTTCAAGCAGGTGCGCCAGTACATTCTGCAACTCAGGTAGACGAGCTTCATCCTTAGCAAGAGCAAAGGGCTGAGTTTTTTCAATGTACGCATTGCAACGCCCCACATGTGCATTGAGCGCGGCCAAAGCCTCGGAGGTACTGTAAGCGTTCATGCACTCGGAGAATCGGGCAACAGTAGCGGCCATGCTTTCGCGCAATTCCACGGAAAGCTCATCGGTAGCCAACTCAGGAGCCACGGTCACCACACCGCCAAGGTAGCGGGTGCACATGTTGAGTGAACGGTTGCACAGGTTGCCGAGGTCATTGGCCAGCTCCGTGTTGTAGAGCATCTTCATGCGCTCAGCATCGTAGTCGCTGTCGTAACCGGTCTTGGTGTCGCGCACCAGGTAGTAGCGCACAGCCTCCGGGCCGAACACGTCGCAAAGGTCGTTCGGGTCAACGATATTACCAAGAGACTTAGACATCTTCTCGCCCTTGATATTAAGCCAACCGTGAACAAGCAAGCGCGGCATTTCCGCATCGGAGAATCCCATAGCGTGCAGCATGCACAGCCAGTAAATGCCGTGTGCCGGCACAAGAATATCCTTGCCTATTACCTCGCAGGCAGCAGGCCACAGCTTATTGAAATCAGGCAGCGAGGGGTCGCCATCGGACAAGTAACCGGCGAAAGATATATAGTTGATGAGAGCATCAAACCACACATAGGTCACGAAATCCGGGTCGAAGGGCAACGGAATACCCCAGCTCAAGCGGTCTTTCGGGCGAGAAATGCAAAGGTCATTGGTAGCGCGCTCGATAGCCATCAGCAAATCCTGACGACGGAAATCGGGGGTCACACACTCGGGGTGCGTGGTCACAAACTCTTTCAGCCACTCCGTATGAGCAGTGAGGTTGAAATACCAGTTTTCCTCCTCAAGCTCGATTACCTGCCCCCACTCGGGGCCGAAATTGCCATCCTCACCGCGCTCTTTATCCGTGAGGAACTGCTCCTGACGCACAGAATAGAAGCCCTTGTAGGCTTTCTTGTACAGGCAACCCTTCTCCTTCAGGTTCGTGAGGATTTTCTGCACGCAGGCCTTGTGGCGAGCATCTGTCGTAGCGGCCCAGCCGTCGTAGGAAATACCGAGGCGCTCCCACAAGGCAACGAAACGCTTGGTCACGGTATCGGCGTATTCCTGCGGAGAAACGCCGGCCTCCTCAGCCTTCTGCTGCACTTTCTGGCCGTGCTGATCTACACCAGTCAGCAGGAAGGTATCTTCCCCGCACATTCGGTGCCAACGAGCCAATACGTCCGCCAGGACCTTCTCGTATGCATGCCCGATATGGGGAGAACCGTTCGTGTAATCAATTGCTGTAGTAATGTAGAACATAGCGCGCTGATTGTACTACCAAGCAGCCGCGCGCGCAAGCCCAAACTCCGCATGCTGACAGGAAAACAGCCGCATTCCTCCGCAGGCTCCCGTTTTGCGGTTTGACAACACAGTACAAGCTACCTATAATACGCGCCATGGAAAGCCCGATGAACGGCAGCGCATTGAAAAAAGAAATAGAGTTTGCCCTGCAAGAAGACGAAAATCTGATTTGGGCAGAGCGCCGCAGCTACACAGTGGATGCAGACGTGGGCGCGGTACTGGGCGGCGGTGTGCTGTTGCTTGCACTGAGCGGCTTCTTCGCGTGGAAAGCCGCGCTCCCCGGAGCACCCGACTATTGCAACGAATACACCATCTCGCTGAGCTTCATCGCGGCACTGGGCTGCCTGTTTACTGCCTTCTATAGCGTAAAAACCCATGGCAGAACAATTTATGCGCTCACGGAACAGCGGGCGCTCATCGTGCAGATTCCCCCCTTCGGCAAACCCGTGATATATGCCATTCCCATCGCGCATGATATGGTATATCGAGTATCCACCCACTCCGATGGCAGCATAGACTATTACATGGCGGAAATCCCCTTCGGTCGTCATAACGTCCGCGACTACGGTTTCCTGCGTGTGCAAGGCAACGATTCTCTGCATACTGAGCTGAAACGCTTGGGCGTCGAACTTCCGCAGCCCGGCGAGTCACACACCGCCCCCCACAGGCTGGATGCCTACCGAGGCATCTCCCCCCTGCTCCCCATGGTCGGTTGGCTGGCAATTTTAGCGCTTATGCTCGCCGGAGCAGGCATGCAGCTCAGCGAGCCCACCACCCGTTCTTACCTGGATTTCAGCCTGCACGGAGAAAAGGCCACGGCCACAATCATCGGCTATAAGAAGGTAACCATCAACCGTACCACTATCATCAACGGCAAACGTGGCAACACCACCACCGATGCGCCCGTTTATCACCCCATTTACCGCTTCAGGCTCCCGAATGGCTCCACTTGCCAAAGTGTTGAAACAGTGGGGGCTGCCAAGCCCAAACTCCGCCCCGGTGAACAAGCCTCAATTTACTACTTTCCACAGCAGCCGGAACATGCCATGCGCCGAAACCTCGACAACTTCTCCATGCCACTCATCTTCCTCGGCATGGGTGGTGTATGCATCTACATGTTCCTGAACGCATGCCGACGCTGGTCCCGCGCAAAAAATCAGCCCTACTATCTCATAGCCCCGGACAAATAAACAAAGCACCCTCACAATGGGGATGCAAATGCTGTTGAAATTAGCTGATAACTTAGTCCGCACCTGCCAAACCAATACACACTTTAGGCTTGCAGCGAGGGGCATTTACCGCTAGAATGGGGGCAGTACAATGGATTATGCACCGCTGATAGAAAAGCGCCGCGCGCGACTGGCAGAGTTGGAGGAAGCAATAGCCGCCCCCGATTTATTCGATGACCGAGCACGGGCGGAGGAAATTATGCGCGAACATCGCCGCACTCAGGAACTGCTGCGCAGTTGGCAGGAGCTTTGTACCGCCCGCCAACAGCGGGAGGACGCTCAAGAACTCGTCAGCGGAGACGATGCCGACCTCGCAGAAATGGCAACTCTCGAACTTGAGGAGCTGGCACCCCGTATCGCCAAACTCGAAGAGGAAGTACAATACAGTCTGCTGCCGCGAGATGCCACGGAAGACCGCGATGCCATCGTAGAAATCCGAGCCGGTACAGGCGGAGATGAAGCCGCGCTTTTTGCCGGCAACCTGCTGAACATGTACCAACGCTACGCCGAAAATCGTGGTTGGCGAATGGAAATACTCGATGCCAGCCCGAATGACATCGGCGGCTTTAAAGAAGTGACAGCCCGAATCAGCGGCGAAGAGGTGTGCCGTTTCATGAAATATGAAAGCGGCGTACACCGCGTGCAGCGAGTACCGGCCACAGAAACACAGGGGCGCATTCACACATCAACCGCCACGGTTGCCGTACTGCCGGAGGCGGAAGAAGTTGACGTAGAGATTCGCCCGGAAGATTTGCGAATCGAGACATGCCGAGCCGGTGGTGCCGGCGGACAGCACGTAAACAGAACGGAATCCGCCGTACAGATTTTCCACCTGCCGACCGGTATCATGGTGCGCTGTGAAGATGGCCGCTCTCAGCTTAAAAACAAAGAAACCGGCTTACGAATTCTGCGAGCCAGACTCTTCGAAATGAAGCAGCGGGAGGCTCAGCAAAACTACTCCGCCCAGCGCAGGGCTCTCATTGGCTCCGGCGGGCGAGAAGAAAAGATTCGCACCTACAATTACCCGCAGAATCGCCTGACCGATCACCGCATAGGCTACACGGCCTACAACCTCGACATCGTGCTGGCAGGCGGTGAGCTCGAGGACATCATTTCCCGCATGCAACACGCGGAAATGCAGGAGCGCATGGACGAACTTCAATAACACGCACCATGAAGACCATACAGGATGTACTGACAACCGGCACCACCTATCTGGAGTCGCGCGGGATTGAGGGGGCTCGGCATTCCATGCAGAGCCTGCTGGTACATGTGCTGGGTAAAAATAAGACCTGGCTTTACCTGCATTACGATGACCCACTCACGGAACAGCAACTGATTCCGCTGCGAGAACTGCTGCGCGAACGCGGCAAGGGCGTGCCGTTACAACACCTACTGGGCAGCACGGAATTTTACCGTCGAGAGTTCCGAACCGATGCCCGAGCTCTTATTCCCCGCCCCGAAACGGAAGAACTTGTGGAGCTCGCGCTGAGCATGGCAAGCAGGCAGGAGGGAATGCGAGTTCTCGATATGGGCTGTGGCTCAGGTATCATCGGCATAACTCTGGCGCTGGAACTTGCCAAGTATCAGCCGGAGGTTGTTATGGCCGACATATCGGAGCCGGCTCTATCTCTGACGCTGGAAAACGCAACAGCATTGGCCGCGCGAGTTAAAACATACCGCAGCGACCTATTCTCCGCGTGGCAACCGGCAGAAGACAACGCTGTAGTCCCCCCGTCGGGATTTAACCTGGTATTGGCGAATCTTCCCTACGTGCCAGATGGCGAGCAGGTTGCAACAGAAGTTACCTATGATCCCACCACGGCGTTGTACGGTGGACCTGACGGTTTGGATGTGGTGCGGCGTTTTCTGAAAGATGCGCTGCCACACATGGCTGAGGGGTGCCTGGTGCTGCTGGAAGTTGGGCATGACCAAGGCTCTGCCACCTGTGCCGCCATGGCAGAGCTGGGCTACACCGGCACAAGAGTACTCAGTGATATGAGCGGTAAAGCGCGTTTCCCCATGGGGTATGCACCGGCTCCGGTAGCAACTCAGCCCGCAACAAGTGCCGATGAGTGACAATTGGTACATTTTCCCCATAGTGCGGCAGGTCGTAAGCAAAGTGGCAACAATCGCTTTTATACTGTTGCTGCTCTGCGCACTGTTAGCCGTTATCGAACTACTGTTGTTGTTGGTCGGTGCAGTTATACCGGGGCTTATATGCGGACTAGGTTCGGAGTTTGTCTTTGCGCTGGTACTGCTTACCTGTAGTTTGCTCATGGCGTGGAGCCACCGAGTTCTGCTTGCGCATGGTGGCATGACCATCACCGGTTTTTTTTGCAATTCAGCCGTTGTACTGAGTGCCGTTATGGTGATAGGCGGATTTTTCAGCCTGATTATCGGCGGGGAAGCCGACATCAATTATCCGCGGCTATCGTTCATCATCTGCCCGCTGTTGTTATTTGTATTAACACTCAATTTCAACAACATGGCAGCCCTCCCCCTCCCCCTGCGTCTGCAGCTTACCCTTGCGTCAATCCTCGCCGTATTGGTACCCGTAACTTCTCTTCCCGGACTGTTAATCATAAACACGGCGCTGAAAATAGCACTGGCCGCCTGCACCGCACCACTGCTGCGCAAACTGGCTAAACTGGTGCCATACATCATCAGCCTGCCGGAACCGGCACCGCCCATCACACGCCGCCCATCAAAATGAGGGTTGCCCAATATCAGCTTTTGTGCTATAATTCGCCCGACGCACATTCAAAGGCATGACTCCCCCCCGCGAAAGACAATACCGCGCCCTCGAGTACCCCGAAATCATTTCCGGAGTGCTTGCGTTGGTGGTTATTGGTTGGGAGGCCTGCTTTTCCGGGCTGGCTACGGGGCCGTCCGAGTTGCAATTATTCTTACAGGGCACACACCCGTTGCTTTGTGCTGTCGTATGGTTCAACACGCTTACCGTACTGCTGCACTTCATCACAAAACTCGTGCACCGGGAATCCCCCGGGCGTTTCCTATGGTGGCAGCTATTCATAGGATTGGCAGCCTCATTCGTGTTTTTCGGCGGAATCCGGCAAACGCTCCCGGCTATATTTTTCCGCATCAGCATCGTACTGAGCTTCATCATCGGTATTTTTTCGCTGGTTAATATCAGCTCACTGCTGAGAGCACGCGGAAGGCAAAGCCGCCCCCGCAGTCGCAGCGAATGGAGCCCGGCTATTCTCTTTTTCACATGGATGATGGCGTTCGTGCTTATCAGTACAATGATACTGCTCACCCCCGGTGCTACGCGAGTGCCAATCAGCTTTACGGAAGCATTCTTCACCTGCGCCTCGGCCATATCCATCACCGGGCTCACCTGTGTAGACGTGGCGAGCACCTTCACCCCACTGGGTAAAATCGTGCTGCTCATTGACATTCAGATTGGTGCATTGGGTGTCATGACCTTCTCATACTTTGTACTTCTGATGGTCGGCAAGCAACTCGCCGTTCGAGACCGACTGGCCATTTCCTCCCTGCTCGATCAGCGAGGGGTCAACATCATCCCCGCGCTCATCAAATCCGTAATCTATGTGACATTCAGCGTAGAGCTGATTGGTGCCACGCTGCTGTACTTCCTTTGGCTGGGTGCACCCGGAGTGCCGCAGGAGCACCTGTGGTTCCGCTCACTGTTTCATGCCGTATCAGCCTTCTGCAACGCCGGTATATCTCTATTCCCGCAAAACATGGCAGAAGCCTGCGTTGCACACGATAAAGCCGTGCAAGGCATCATGATGCTGCTTACCCTCGCCGGTACACTGGGATTCAGTGTATATCTGGAGGCTATCACGCGCATCAGCAACAAGGTAATGGGGCGCCGCAATCCCTACCGCTGGAGCACACATAGCTGGCTGGTGGTGCGAGTTACCCTAATTGTGATGCTGGTCGGCAGTGTGGGACTGGCCTTGTTGGGAGCGTTCGAACCTTCCGCCCACGGTCAATCTCCCGACTTTAATATGTGGGAAAGCGTGTGGAATACCATCGGTCGCTCAGCCGGTTTCACCATAACCAATATCAGCGACTACGGTCAGGTTTACCAGCTATTTCTCTGTCTTCTCATGTTTGTAGGCGGCAATCCGGCCGGTACAGGTGGTGGTGTATTTGCCCCGGTGGTAGCACTGTGCGTGCTCGAGGTACTGCGCGTGCTGCGTGGCCAGCAAGACTTGAACCTGCACGGACGCCGAATTGCCCGCAACACAGTTGAACGAGCCATGGCTACGGTCGTGCTCTCCACATTCCTGATTTTCGCCGGTACGATGTTGCTCATTCTGCTCGAACCCGGCATCGCCCAATCCGCAAACGGCACCATTAAATTACTCTTTCTGGAAATCAGCGCCTACACCACCACCGGTTATTCTATTTGTAACCCCGGTGAACTTTCTGATTTCTCCAAATTCTTCATCAGTGCCAACATGCTCTTCGGCCGAGTCGGCATGTTCACCTTCATGCTCATCTTTATTAAGCAGAAAGAACCGTCCCCCCTTCGTTACCCCGAAACTCGTTTACCTTTAACCTGATACCACCGGATATATGAAATTCGTCATTATCGGCTTAGGCCAATTCGGCAAAGCACTCGCCATGTACCTGAGCGACAGCGGTTTTGAAGTCACTGTGCTCGACCAGAAAGAAAGTGTGGTGGAAGAAATCCGCAACCATGTAGCCGATGCCCAAATCGGCGATGCCACCGACATCCGCGCCTTGCGCCGCCTTGATTTGCAAGGGGATGATACCTACGTTATCGTTGCGGTCGGTGAATGCTTCGAGCGAAATATCCTCATCACAGCCCAGCTCAAAGAACTCGGTGTCAAAAACCTCTATGCCCGCAGCGTCAACGAACTGCACGGCAAAGTGCTCAAGCTTATCGGCGTGAGCGACCTCTTCCGCGTGGAAGACGTAGCAGCCAAGCAGCTTGCAGCCCGTTTCGTCAACGAAGGGCTTATGCGACTGCGCAAAATAGATGCCACCCATTCACTTGCCGACGTCCGTCTGCCGGATGACTGGGTAGGCCGCACCCTGCAAGAAGTCAACATGCGCAAGCAATACCACATCAACCTATTGACAGTTCGCCGAGGCAAATTGAGCGAAACCAGCAACGACGACGTATTGCTCGCCCCTGAACAACCGGTGATTGACACACCCGACCCCGGCATGAAGTTTCAGGAGGGTGACGTCTTGGTTATCTTCGGCAAAGATGGCGATTTAACCGCATTTGTAAAGAAATTCAACCTCTGATTCCCACCATGAGCGCCCGCGTCATCCTCCCCGAAAAACAGTTCGGCGGTTATATTTTCGACCTCGACGGCACACTTGTCGACAGTATGCCCACTCACTACAAGGCGTGGCGGCAAGCTCTGCAAAACAATGGTGCACCGCCTCATGTGTTCCTGTGGGATGAATTCGTTGCCCACGGCGGCATGGCAGCACCCGATATTGTGGCAGATTTGAACCGCACCTATGGTTTACAGATGGAGCCCCTTGCGGTTGCTGCAGAAAAACGAGCACTCTATGACAGCCTACTGGAGAGCGAGCAACTCCCCATCATTCCCGAGACCGTCGGGCTGGTACGCCAACTTCACGCACAGGGAACACCCTACGCCATCGGTACCGGTAGTGCTATCAATGGCGCACTTGCCACCCTGCGTTCCGCGGGTATCGCCGAGCTCTTTACCATCATCGTCACCCCCGATGATGTTCCCCCCGGTCGCGGCAAACCCGAGCCGGACATCTTCCTGCTGGCGGCAGAGCGTATGAATGTGGCGCCGGCCGACTGCGTGGTATTCGAAGATGCAGAGCCCGGTATACAAGCCGCCATAGCCGCGGGCATGGCACAGGTTCGAGTGGCACCCTGCTTATAACAAATAGAAAGGGCTCTGCGAGAAAATAACGCAGAGCCCTCATATTTTTCTTGTGCACCGACTACCGGAGCAGCACTCAATCATCTATTGTAAAATCAAACTCAGCAGCCGGATCCGTCGAGACCTCAAACTCAACCTCCGGAGCAGTCGTATCTGCCGGCAATTTCTTAATCGCATCTTTCACGACCGCAGCCACCATCTTAGCCGGCACTACCTCCGCACCGGTCACAGAGGGCTCCTGCCACAGGTAAGACTTGCGCGAATCCCGCAACTGACCACCGGAGTACAAATCCACGCGCCAAGACAACACATCGCCCAAACGCTTGCGCACGTCGCCGTTGAAAGCAAATCGATACAGGTGAATACCCTTGCCACTGCGGGGCTCTTTCACCTCGTGCTCAGCAGTCAGCACAGTCGAGCCCATACGCGCCTGCGTATACTGCATGACCAGCTTTATCGGCTTATCCGGCTCGGCATCATACCAGCGAATATAGTAGTAGTCACCAAGCCTTTCCTCGCGCTGTTTTTTGGTGTTCGCCCCGTGCATCAGGTAACGATTATTTGCTCTCAGCGGGCTGCTGTACCACGAGCCGGACTCATAACCGGTAACTTTCAGCGGCACATCCGCAACATTGGTAATGTAGGAATGCTCCACCGACTGACATGCCGCCGCGAACAGCATACCTACCGAGGCAAGAACAAAACTGCTAAAACTGCGCATACAGTTATTCAACAACACTACCGCCGATTTGTCAATGAAAAAAGTATGGCACTACCATGCCATAGCAAAAAAGAGACGCGATATCAGGCTTACGCCGAATATCGCGTCTTTCGCTTCAGAGGCGGGAGTGGGATTTGAACCCACGAATGTCGGTTTTGCAAACCGATGCCTTAGGCCACTTGGCTATCCCGCCCTTGCTGAGGTGCGCCGCAAGTTTATCACCTACTCCGCCCCAAGTCAAGCAAATAATTTTATTTTTCTTTATTTTTGTCGCTTTTTTGGCAAAAATCAATCAGCGCGGCATCAGCTCTGCAACCCAAGTCCCGCCGATAGTGAGCCATATCGGCAGAGTAATGAATGAGCAAATAGTTGTAACAAGCAAAATCTGCGTACCAACCTCGGGGCGCCCACCAAAACGCTTAGCTATAATAACAGGTATCACCGCACTGGGAATCGCACTCTGAATGACCATGATACGCTTAATAAGCGGATCAACCGGCAGAGCCCACGCTACCAGCAAAATCAACGCCGGTGCCAGCACCAATCGAGTCAGCAGCCCGGCTATCAGCATGCGTGGCTGCCATGTGAAATTACGAGTCAAATCATACATGGAGCAACCGAAAATAATCAGACAGATTGGCGTAGCAATAGCTCCAATCATCTCGGTCGTTTTCATCACAGGCGGCAGGGCGACATACTGCCCCAACCCACTCCACGCTAGTAACAGGGAAATACATACCGCCAGCAGCGGCGCCCGGAACAGAGCAGCAAAACTCATATTCCCCAGCCCGCCGCACATCAAAATCACCCCCACACTCCACACAAAGAGCTCGCAGCCCATGTTGTGAATAAAAAGCACCCCCATGGATGGGTCTCCCGCACTACTGAAAAGCATGTGGACAATGGGAATAACGAAAAAGGCATAATTCTGCACACCGGCGGTCAGGGTAAAGGTACGCAACCCGGTACCGATACGCAGGCGCAACATACGCGCGACCAACCACGCCACCAGCACACCAAGGCACATCTCCAGAAAACCGCATGCTATCGCCTGCCCTGAGAAAGCAAACGGGGTAATGCGTGAGTCCGCCTCCGTCACCATATATTTCATGATATTGTAAAATATCAGGCACGGGTACCCCACATCCATAGCCAAACGGGTTATCACAGCATCGTGCTGAGGTTCAATCGCCTTCTTGTGCCGCAGCCAGAAACCTACAGCAAAAAAGACAAATACCGGAATGGTCGACAAAAATGAATTCAATATGAGCTCAGTCATGCAATGCGCACATTTTAGCACCCGTTCACATTACTTGCAAGCGCATTCCGCACCACAAAAGAACAATGTGGAATTTATTTGTCTTGCCATTCATGGTAAAAACGCTATAATAACGCGGGCGCACTTGAAAGACAGAGTGCAGCACCGCAGAACTCAGAAACCAGATATCGACATATGATGACAAATCCCCGAGTCGCAATCGTCGGCGCTACCGGCGCGGTAGGCGTTGAACTTCTTTCCTGCCTTGAGAGCCGCAATTTCCCCTTGTGCTCTCTCAAACTTCTGGCTTCCAAACGTTCTGCCGGTAAACAGGTAGCGTTCCGCGGTGAAATGCTCACCGTTGAGGAACTCACCAAAGATTCCTTCGCCGATGTGGATTTGGCTCTCTTTGCCGCAGGTGGTGACATCTCGCGCGAGTTTGCCCCCATCGCCGGTGCTGCCGGTTGCGTGGTAGTGGACAACTCCTCCGCCTTCCGTCAGGATGCCGATGTACCCTTGGTTGTGCCCGAAATCAACCCGGATGCCGCTTTCAATCACCCCCGCAACATCATTGCCAACCCGAACTGCACCACCATCATTACCCTGATGGCTCTCTTCCCGTTGCATCAGAAATACGGGCTTAAGACTATCATTGCCAGCAGCTATCAGGCCGTGAGCGGCAGCGGCCAGCACGGCATAACCGAGCTGGAAAACCAGGTACGCGCCATCTCCAATGGTCACCCGGTAGAGATTTCCACCTATCCCCGCCAAATTGCGTTCAACGTGCTGCCGCAAATTGACAAATTCACCGATACCGGCTACACCAAAGAAGAGCTCAAAATGCTCAACGAAGGCCGCAAGATTATGGATCTGCCCGAACTGAAAGTCACCTGCACCTGTGTGCGCGTACCGGTATACCGCAGTCACTCCATCTCCTGCGTGGCTCAGTTCGAGCAGCCGGTAGATGTAGAGGGCGCCCGCGCCTGCTACGAAGGCAAGCCCGGCGTGGCTCTCATGGATGACCCCGCCGCAGGCGTATGGCCCACCCCGCTCGATTCCACCAATGGCGACACCTGCTACGTCGGCCGAATCCGCAAAGACTTGGCTGTGGACAACGCCCTCAATCTGTGGGTAGTGGGCGACCAGGTTCGCAAAGGCGCTGCCCTGAATGCCGTGCAGATTGCCGAGCTGCTTGTCAAGGGCAAGTAAACCGCCATTTCCCCACTCTCTCACTTATGGACATCAAAGAACTCATCAGCAATGGGGTAAAGCTGACGGAGGCTCAGCTCGACAAGCTATTGCCCGGTGAAGATGTAGCTCCCACCACGCTGCACAAAGCTATGCGCTACAGTGTGTTTGCCGGTGGCAAGCGAATTCGCCCCCTGCTCTGTCTGGAGGCCGCACGTGCCGTATGCGGGGATACCACCCCTGCGCTGAATGCCGCCTGCGCGCTGGAGGTACTGCACACCTATACACTGATACACGATGACCTGCCCAGCATGGACAACGACGACCTGCGCCGTGGTCGCCCCACCAACCACAAGGTATTCGGTGAGGGTGTGGCCATCTTGGCGGGCGATGCCCTGCTGACGGAAGCCTTTGCCATGCTGGCACAGGTACCGGCAAATGAGCTTTACAATGTACGCGACTATGTGGCGGAGTTGGCATACCAAACAGGCAGCCGCACACTGGTGGGTGGGCAAGTACTCGACCTCGAGGGAGAGGGGCGCAGCCTGAGCGTAGACGAATTGCGAGCCATTCACAACGGCAAAACCACAGCACTTATCATGGCAGCGGTGCGTTTGGGCGGTATGGCAGCAGCAGCCTCCCCTGAGCAGCTTGCTGCACTCAGCACCTATGGCCGTTGCTTGGGGCTCGCTTTCCAGATTATTGACGACATCCTCGATATCACCTCCACCCCGGAGGTGCTGGGTAAGAGCATTGGTAAAGATGCCGCAGTTGCAAAAGCCACTTACCCCGCATTGGTAGGCATGGACGCAGCACGCGCAGAAGCCAAGGCTCTGACGGAGGAAGGTCGCGCCGCGCTGGATGTATTCCCGGCAGAGCGCCGAGCAGCCCTGTTGGCCATCAGCGACTACCTGCTTAACCGCGATTATTGATTCCGCAGCCACCTGCGCTCCGCTATGACAGAGGAACCCCGGCAAAACATACTCGAAGTTTGCAAGCTCAGCATGCACTTCCCCGTGCAGAGCAATATACTGAGCCGCAAGAAGAGTGTTCTCAAGGCTGTGGATGAAGTCAGCTTCTCCATAGCCCCGGGCGAAACTCTGGGCTTAGTGGGGGAAAGCGGTTGTGGCAAAAGTACCATCGGGCGTTGCATCGTACGACTACTCGACCCCACCGGCGGCAGCATTCGACTGCTGGGGAAAGAGGTAACACGCCGCCCCCAATGGAGATTGGGTGACTTGCGCCAAAATGTTCAGATGGTATTTCAGGACCCCGCCGCCTCGCTGGATCCACGCATGAGTGTGCGCCACATCATCTCCGAACCGCTGGATATCCAAGGCACCGGTACCCGCCAATTTCGCCGAGAACGGGTAAACACCCTGTTGGACCTCGTTGGCCTGCCCCACACAGCAGCAGATAAATTCCCGCACGAATTCTCCGGCGGTCAGCGCCAGCGCATCGGCATCGCCCGAGCCTTGGCGCAAAGCCCGAAACTACTTGTGCTCGACGAGCCGGTGAGCGCACTCGACGTCTCCGTGCAATCGCAGGTACTCAACCTACTGCTGGATTTGCAAAAGGAACTCGGGCTTGCGTACCTGTTCATCTCGCACGACTTATCCGTCGTACGCCACATGGCTGACCGCGTGGCCGTCATGTATTTGGGAAAGATTGTGGAGATGGGCGAGAGCGACCTCATTTACCACGACCCGAGACACGCCTACACCCGCGCCCTTATTTCGGCTATACCTATGCCCGACCCGACCCATATCAACACATCGGCCGTGCTGCCGGGTGATGTACCCTCCCCCATTGACCCGCCCCCGGGAAGCGCGTTCGGGCGTCGCATCAACCACCCCTATCTCGAAGCCACCTACGGTCTCGACCTCACCCCTGTGGAAATCGAGCCCGGTCACTGGGTAGCACCTGACCCCTGCGCCATCTCACTGGGTGATTTGGCTCGCCTCGGCATCGATATTTACCAATAAGCTATACCATGTTCTGGCTGCGACAACTCTTCCGCATGCGGGAACGCATGCAAGCTACGTCGCCACATGATGATGCTGAAATGAGCATCATCGAGCATTTGGAGGCCCTGCGCAGCACCATTATTCGCATGGCACTTACACTGCTGGTTGCCATGGTGCTTTGTTTCGGTTTTTCGGGAACCATGATGGCTGTACTGCGCCGCCCGGTTGACTCCGTATGGGAAAAACATGAGCAAACCCACCTGCCCGCCCACATCAACGCAAATGATTGGATTGCAGCCAAAAGCTTAGCAAGCCTGCGCCCATTGCTTACGCCGGCTGCATACGCACAGCTCCAACGGCGGTTCACCCCGAATATACACCAACTGGCAGAAACCGTACCGCTGCTACACGCAGCCTCCCTGCTACCGGACGAACAACAAACAACCTATTTGGTGCACAGCGCCGCAACCACAGAACAACGGGAACTCGCGCTGGCCCTGCACTCCGCCGGCGCTGAACTGAAAGAGGGGCAAGGCAGAGCAGCCCTCAAACTCATGGGTGCATTCCGCCCCGGAGAAGCCTTCATGCTTTCCCTGCAACTTTCCTTCTTCTGCGGGCTTATCCTCTCCTTTCCCCTGCTCATGTATTTCTTGCTACAGTTCATCGTGCCCGGCTTGCGAGCAAGAGAGAAAAACCTGCTCTACAAAAGCGTAGCGCTCGGGTTTGCCCTGTTTTTGGCAGGTAGTGCCTTTGCCTATTTTGCCGTTCTGCCTCGCGTGCTGAGCTTCTTCTACAGCTACTCACTCAATATGGGTATAGAGAACGACTGGCGCATCGGCTACTACCTCACCTTTGCCGCCAAACTGGTTTTCGTATTCGGCGCTATATTTGAACTGCCCGTCATCGTCATACCGCTCATTAAACTGGGTATACTGAATTACAATCGCATGAAAGCAACGCGAGGCTATGCGCTCATCGCCTGCTTTGGCGCCGCTCTCTTTCTCGCCCCGGCACCGGACCCTGCAACCATGCTCATCATGGCTCTGCCCATGTATGCCCTCTACGAGCTCTGCATCCTCTTTGCCCGCTTCGAACAACTCCGCAAGCCATGAGATTTTTCCTCACCAAAACGCTCTACCTCTGCGCCGCCATCACGCTTGCGGCCTTTGCCTGGGGGATTTTCCGACACGGCGCGGACATTCTCTTCTACCTGACGGTGCTACCACCACCTTTTATCCTGCTGCACATAGCGAATCAAAATCGAGCTGCCACCATCATGCAGCACTGCCTGCTAATATCACCTATCGGCATAGCCATCGGCAGCCTACTTGCCAGCAACGCTCCCACCGGGAATCCCGATGGTGAAGTGATGGGATTGCTCCTTTTAACCTCGGCCTATGCCCTCCTCACCACCCCGCTCTGCGTCATTCCGCTTCTTTTGAAAAAACAACCGACTCTTCCTCCCATGAATAACCTCAATTTCCGACAAGCAACACCGTTTAACCTACCGGCCCTGCGCCTATTGTACAACGAAATCATCGATGCCATGGACGGCGCAGCCTCCCATGCCCAGTGGAAACGCGGCGGCTACCCGACAGATGACTTTCTGCAAACAAAAGCCGCTCTCGGTGAACTGTGGGTAATGGAAAAAAACGCTGAAATAATAGCCGCCATGGTGCTGAACAACGAGTGCAACCCCGGCTACGCTCAAGCCGAATGGTTGATTAACTGCAGCCCCAGCGAAGTCATGGCTATTCACACACTCGGCGTCAGCCCCCGAGTGCAGGGACAGGGTATCGGCAAAGCCATGGTACAGCAAGCCATCGAAGTCGCTCGCAAACAAGGCTGCAAGTGCATGCGTCTCGATGTTATCGACACCAACCCCGCGGCAGGCGATTTCTACGCAGCCATCGGCTTCTCATTCCGCGGCCGATACGAACTCGACTACCCCGGCGCAGTCTGCACAAACTTCGACCTCTACGAGTTTGCTCTTTGAGTCCCAACATAAAAACAAAACAACAAGCCCTAACCAAACAATTAAGAAAAAGTATGAGACCAGTATTAAAAACGAAAGCAGCACCGACACAGGTGAAGACCGGCAAAACAGAGGTCGGAGAAAAGGAAAATTCCGGGAAAATGCGAAATTTCATGCAAGGATTCAATGTGAACAGCGTGCTGTTGCTGGTGGCGATAGTGTTGTTGGGAATGCTGGTGGGGCGAAATAACGAGGTGGAGGTGGTGAAGTTTCAGCGGAACAAGGGGCAATGGCCGCTAGAGGTGGTGAGTGTGCCCGATGTGAACAACAGCCCGGACTATGTATATGGGGCGGTGCATGTGACGCGGGAGAAACTGGAGCGAGCGCAGAAGTTTGAGCAAAGCTGGCAGGATGTTCGCGAGGTGCTGGCCATCCCCATGTATTGGGAGTATGTGGGGCCGCTGTGCCATGATGGAATCAACGGGGCGTGGCTGCTGGTGAGGAAGCGGAAGACGTTAAAAGAGAGCCGAGGCTGAATGCCCCGCACCTTGCTCAATAGCCCTTCGAGCTTCAAGCAATCGGAATTCCTCAGCGCGTTCAAGTAGGCGTTCAATCACTTCGACCAGTAAGACAACGCGAGCTCAGCTAACCGGAACCGCGGTTTGGCAGGGAGAAGATATCGAAAATAGCGAAAAGTCGCTCAGCGATTCGCGCAATTTTCGCTCAAACCGCTGCGCTAATTTAGCAATACAAAACAACAAAAAGCAAGAGCAATAAACACTTGCGCTAATTAGCGAAAAACAAAAACATAGACAATACCGGAGAAAATCATCCTTGATATTTGGGATTTTATCGTGCATAATTATGGCATGACCTGCGGGATAGCCTGCATATTCTTTGCTCTGCATCTGCTCTGGTGGGAGCGGTGTCGCGTATTCTGGCGCGCCGTATGGCGCGGCACAGCGCCATCGTCAGGTGGACACTCTGGCCGGTGAGCTATCTCTACCGCAAAGCAAAGACAGTCTATCAAGACTGGCAAGAAATCCGTCAACAGCGTCGCTCCGTAGCAGAATTTGACCGCCTGCACCCTGAGCTCAAAGACAAGTACACAGCATCCGGCAAGCACTGGATTATGGAGAACCGGAAATTTTTGGAAACATTTAGAGACCTAGGTAAAAACGTCCCTCCCAAATAGCCCGTCGCAAAAAAGCCCCGCCGAAGCGGGACCTTTTTTATGCCAACAAAAAAACTTACACAAAGTGCAAGAAAAGACTTGCAACTTACACAAAGTGCAAGTATAATCCGGGCATGGCAACAAGAGTTCGCGATATTGTTGCCGAGCTGGTCAAAGCCGGATTCACGCTCAAAAAAGGAGGGAAAGGCAGCCATCGCAAATACTGGCACGCGAAAAGTGGCGTAATAGCCATCATCTGCCGCCAAGACAGCGACGACGCCCCATCCTACCTCATCAAGCAAGTACGCGCCAAAATCAGCGAAGCAACGGGCTCGGGGGAGTAATCCCCCGGCCCAATGCTACACCACAGAAATTCCCCACATCGACACCATGTCCACACAAAACATCACCCGCATCGCCCGCCGGTACCCCCGCATCATCCGCTGGAGTGATGAAGACAACTGCTACATCGGCACCCTGCCCGACATCTGCGGAGACTGCTGCGACGCCCCCACCGCAGCAGAAGTAGCCACCCAACTCGACACCATAGCCGAAGACTGGGTAGAAACCGCCCTCACCGAAGGGCTCCCCCTCCCCGCCCCGAAAAGCGCCCTCACCACCGGCACCACCCCCTTCACCGGCGGCAACATCCCCGCCGCCATCAAAAGACTGAGAGAATATCGAGGCCTCACCCAAGTGCAACTAGCCGAACTCCTGGGCTGCAGCCCCTCCACCCTCATCAAATGGGAGAACGGCATACGCCGCCCCAGCGGAGCCGCCGCCCGCCTACTCGCTGTACTCTACCACCACCCCGAACTCGTAAACGAGTAACAGATTACTCAACCAAAAAGGCCCCCACCGATGGGGGCCTTTTTTATGCCAAATCAACATCGCCGCCACGTCCCACCCCTTGACACCGCGCCAAACCACCCTATAATCCGCATTCAAAAGCAACATTTATTTCTGTCATACCAATATGTCACCCACATACCCCCCATACAACATCTTGTGCTTTCAATCAAAAATCGCTTATTGCGCTTATTGAAACTAAAACAAAAAGCCTATTTTTTCTTGTAAAGCACGCACAAATTGCTAAAATTACCGCAGAATTGGCAAAACGCCAGTAACCATAAACTAAAGATATTTCTCATTATGCTCCACCAAGAACAGCCTGAGCTTAAACAATATGCGGCAGAAATTCGACGCCGCATAGAGGAGTGTGACGGCGAAGTGTTCAGAAATAAAAGCGCACGTCACGCGGCTATTATCATCAAAGAATTCATAGCATCAGCAAAAGAATCAGTATACATCTACTGTGGTCACCTGAACCATCTGGTATATGGAGAGCTTAAAGATGTATTTGAAAAGGCAATGGCAGAAAAAGACACCGAACAAACTCCCCAAATTCAGGTTTTAACTGAAAGTAATGAAATAGATTGTCCTAATCTCGCAAATTTCTTGCGAGAAAAACACGCATTTCGAAGCTTGGGCAAATCTATGGAGATACCTCACTTCATTGTTGTTGATGCCAAACGCTACCGCATAGAAACAAATGAAATGGAAAAAACTGCTCTTGTATGTGCCTGTACCCAAACAGAAGCACAAAAAAAAAGAGCTCTGATGATGAACGAACTCTTTAAGATAATGTGGAGCTACGCAACGTAACTTCACAGATAACGCAATCATACTATGTTTATTCTGGCGACAAGCTCAACACACGCTCTACAATTTATCAAAGAGTGCTGGTCTAACATCAATGGCGGGAATGAATTATTTATAGGTCTCACTTTTACCATTTTGTCATCAGCCACAGTATCGTCTAAAATCCGAGACTATCTAATTGCACCGCCATCTAAAAAGAAACAGGAACTCGAAAATGAAATCAAAGAAACGGAAAAATTTATTAACAAAGCGAAAAGTATTGTATTCGAAGATACAGATATTGTGAAAACTGCATTTGATGAATGCAGAAAGGATATAAAAGATCAGCATCTCTATCTTAGCAAGTGGTTATCGCGCATTGAAAAGTGGACCCGTAGACTCTGCGGTTTTTTCGTTCTTATACTCTTCTATGCAATAATCACCAAGCTAAACGATTTTGGCTTTCTTCCATTGTTCCTATTGCTCCCTCTACTTGCAGCTCGCGCACTGCAAAGGATACTTTATTGGAATGCTAATAATACATACGAAGCCCAGAAAAAAAGGCTTATAACTATAAGGGATTTAAGGAATGTTCAGTATCAGGCGGAAGAAAAATTAGCCGATTACAAAATGAACAAAAAATTAGATGATTTAAAAGAACTAGTCTGTGCTCTTGAATCTCAATTTGCGACATCTGGCAAGTGCAAGCAAACACCTCCAGCAACACATTGGCATCCCGACACCAACATCGTCGATAGTGAGGATTCATCTGAAGAATAACGCCATAGTCCCCTCCACCGAGGGGGCTTTTTTTTCTCCGCACTTCACATACCCGGCAACGGCTCCGCCGCCCCCTCAACTGCTCAGTCGTCGGTCTGAAATAAATCGCATGCACCTCACGCGAATCATGCCCCACCAGCTCCATCGCCATCCCCTCACTCACCCCATTAGCATGCAACATCGTCACCACCGTAGAGCGCAAGCAATGGAACGTCTTACTGTGCCAAGTACGTCGCCTGCCCAGACCACCTGCCCCCTGCAGCCCGATACCGTGTAAACGCACCAACTGCGTAAACTCCTGGCTCGGGTTACTATGCCCCCTCAACCTCGGCAACACCCACTCAGCAGCCTCCCCGCCCTGAGCCTGCGCCCACGCATAGCGCTCTTGCGCCCACTGAAAAAATCCCTCCAACATCGGCTGGTGCATCAACCGCCCTGTCTTCCCCGTTGTGATGCGCACCACCCTGCGCTCCCAATCAACTCCGCATCCAGCGCCCAATTGAAAGCCCCCCTCAGCACATACAACCCATGCTGCACCGTCTTACAACGCACCTCACAGCGCCTATCCTTCACCCACTGCTTAATATCCGCCCGCGTCACCAACCGCAACGGCTCCCCTGCGCGCTTACCCAACCAGTCACAAAACAGCGCATACGTCGTCCTGGCATTATTGTAAGTAGCCATCGACAAACGCCCCAACTTACCCGCCAACATCGTATCGAACAACTCCCGCACCGTCATATTATCCTCTCGCACACACTCCTGCAA
Organism: Akkermansia sp.; assembly: GCA_017555205.1. Lineage (GTDB taxonomy): Bacteria > Verrucomicrobiota > Verrucomicrobiia > Verrucomicrobiales > Akkermansiaceae > Akkermansia. The sequence continues at coordinate 41,311 of JAFZGW010000019.1, forward strand.
AGCCTCCTCCGCCAGCGCCTGCGCCACCAACAACGCACGATTACGCGCCTGCGGCTTACTCAACCGTTCCCCTTTAAACACACCACCTGCCACCGGCACCTTAGTAGACTTCTTCATCCACTTACCATTCGACAACGACCACTGAGCCACCCAATACGGAGACTTAGCCTCAGCCGCCAAACCGACACTTACGACATGGTTATTCTTCATAAATTGCTAAATTAGAATTTTTCGCTCATTTTCGCTCAGCGATTCGCTCAATTTTCGCTCAAACCGCTGCGCTAATTTAGCAATACAAAACAACAAAAAGCAAGAGTAATAAGCACTTGCGCTAATTAGCGAAAAACAAAAACACAGCCCCGGCGGGATAAAAACCTTTGATTATCTGAACATTAAATAACTTTCGCGCAATTTTCGCTCAGTATTGTATGACAAATTTCCCCGACTTAAAAACACCACCCCTATCAGCTAACCACGGCTAATCATCGACCAAATTAGCCGATAGCTCCGCACTTTGCACAGAAAGCTCCGCATCATGCGGAGCTTTCTGCATCCCTCCACCTCAATCGAAATAGTGCTTCATATTCCGCCATACCCTCGCGCCGAAGTCCAGAGGGTTCAGCAGCACCGCAACGACCGTGCTCCAGTAGCCGACTGCATTGCCCATCCAACCGGTACCTATAGCCATCGTGCGAGATATCGTGCTCGCTGCCCTTGTGTACTCCGCGAGTGAATGTTCCTCATCGTCGGTCATGTAGCCGTAGATTTTCATCCATGCTTTTATGAAGCCCTGCGCGTCCAGCATAGCACGCCCCACGCTCGCATGGGTCTTGGCTTTCTTCAACACGTCGATGTCAAAAATGTGACCAGGCACCTTCAGCAGCACCAACGTACCCAGCGCCTCGACCGCCTCGCCCACACCGGGAATGCTAGCCAACGGCCCATAGATGGCGGACAGCAAATACTCCCACCATTTCCCCTTCTCGAACTCCTCGGGGTCCCCCTGCAGAGCGTCAAGCAGAGCCGATATCACCGCGTTCGCAGCGCCGTACATCAGCCATGCTCTCCAGGCCGCCTTCTTCTTACCACCTCTCCACAGCGCTCTGCACAGAGCGAACTTCGCCATGTTCTCCGATAGCATGTAGAACACAGCCTTCACCAGCGGGTTCCGACTCTGCGCAATCTTGCTCTTATTCAGCCGCCCGATGGGCTGAGCCGACAGATTCGCCACGATGGCAGTCTGCTCCCAAGCAGCCTGCTCAGCCTCTTGCACACTGGCACCCTTGTCAATAGCGCGCTGGTAGTACACATTCCACACCGGCACAAGACTCATAGCCGTGCAACTCGCGTCCACCCACTCCATCGGCAGCATACTCGCCAGCAACATACCCTCCGTCATGCTACTCGCCGTATCGTTGGATCGCATAGCCTGACCGGCCATATTACCGGCCTTGCCCTGCCTGCGGTTCTGAATGAGCGTGCTGTTCATCATGCGCTTGTACGTCATCGGCGCTTCCGCCTTCTTCATGCGCGAGAGCGTCGCCAACCACTCCCCGGCAGATATATCGTGAGCACCCAGAAGGCCATTGAATATCGACGGCAACTGTCGCAGCAGCGTCTGAATACGGAAGCCCAGAATAGCCACAGCCCCGCTCGCGTACAGCCCATTGATAACATCCTGCGCCACACCCATGTTCAGGCAATCCTGCACACCGCCCTGCTCGATAATACGAATCCAATCCTTCAGGTTCTCGTAGTCATCCTTGCCGAGCACAGACATCATTGCCCGGTCAAAATCCGGGTCACGGGTCCAAGCCTTGAAGTCCGCCACGATGTCCTGTGTCGCCATCCACGTGTCCGTCAGCGTCGTAGCCTGCAGGAACACCTGCAGCGCGTCCTTCGTCATGTCCAGCTCCAGATTGTGTTTCACACGCTGCTTCATCCACCCGTTGCCTGCGCCCGGCGTTCCGGCCATGCCTGCCAGCAACTGCTCGGCAGAATTCTCCTTCATACCGGTCACATTCCAGCGAGCTGCGAAATAGTTCTCCTCCCTCGGGAACGGTACACCGAACGTCGCCTCATACACACGGGCAATGCGCTCCCCCTGCTGTGCAAACAGCTCACGCAAGCCATAGCCGAACTGCAGCATCCCCTCGCCAATGAACCGCTTAAACCCGGCAATCACCTCCGGCGTATACCCCTGCTCCTCCATACGCTCCGTGTAGGTCGGCTGCTCCCACATGAGGATAGCATACAGCGCCTCGCCACGGCTCAGCTGCAGGTTCTCCTCGCGCTGCACACGCTCCACATAGCGAACCTCCACCGTGCTCAGCACCTTCCCCGCTTCCTCCATCGCCAGCAGCTGCTTCTCAAGCTCCTCGATGTCGCGCTCCGTCAACACAGACTCAGCCTCAAGCCCACCGGCCTTTTGGCGTCGGTTCATCTCCGCCCGGCGTTCCTCCGGCGTCATGGCCAGCAACTCACGCAGAGCCGCCGTCTTCACACTTACAGAACGGTACTTCGGTCGGTTAAACGTCACACCGGTCGGCAATACCTCGTGCATGAAATCCATGCTCTTGCGCCAGCTCTTGCCAAGCGTCTCGCGGCTCAGCGCCTCCAGCGCCACCCAGCGTTCAGCCTCCCACTTCTTGATGGCCTCACCCGCCCTGTTGGCACGTCGTGCAAGATCATCAGCGAGCTTATGCAACGGCAGATACCCACGCAGCCCCGTCAGCACAGCAGGCATACCGCTCAGGATGTCGGCAAGGTTTTTCAGTCTCTGGGTCGGCTTCTTCGCGCGTTTTTTGGCATTGTACTCATTCTGCCCAACGTCGCCCACGCCATCCACCACACTGCGCACCATCGCGCGTCTGGCAGCACGTCGCTCCGCCTGCACATTGTCCCACTCGAACCGGTGGAACCACACACGCTGGCGCAGCGCCTCCAGCGCCTCCACTGCCTCCTCTGCGGTCATCGACTGCAAGTCACCGAACTGGTCATAGAGCGTCATCTCGCTCTCCAGCTGAGCCCGTCTCTCCTCGTCAATCCCCGGCTTCTCCATCTCCGCGCGAAGAGCAGCAAGCTTAGCCTCCAGCTCCTCAGTGTCCATGTTCATGGCCTTAGCCACGTCTTCCAAGTCACGGTAAGCGTCAGCGCTCATCTTGCCACCCTTCAGCTTGCCGGTCTTCGGGTCCTTCTTCGGCGCCAACCGCTCCACCAGCTCCTTAATTTTCAGCACAGCTCGGTCCTTGGCATGCTTGCGCAGCTGCCCGGCCACTCGGTGAATAATAGCCTCCATAGCCTCCTGCAGCTGCATTTCGCCGTAGTCCTTAGCCAGTTCCGTAGCCGAAGTCTGCCGGTCCAGCTCCTGCCCCTTCACAGCCACCACCTCATCAATTCCCTGGTTCAACTTCAGCCACTCCTTGATGGTCTTGTTGGCCATGTCACGAGTCATCTTCAGGTCACCCGTCGTGGCCAGCTCCGCCAGCACCTCCAGTTTGTTGAGGTACGGATGTACACTGAAGCGGTACCCCTGCGGCAAGTACGCCACAGCAGCCTTCACCACCTGCACCATCGTGCCCATCGCTGCAATCGCGTCCTCACGCTCGGTAGCAGTCTTGCTGCCAAGTTTCTTCATGCGCTGCAGCGCACCGCGCATCTCGCGCACAATCTGCTCGCTGAATGCCAAGTTCGCCCGGAACCCCTGCCCCGCTGCTACAACCTCGTAGGCAAGCGCACGCTCGTCAAGATTTACCACTGAAGATGTAAAATCTGCATTGACATTATGCTGATTTTCCTTGACAATCCCCGGAAAATCTTCTCTAATATGTGTAGCCTCTGTTCTATTGAAGGGCTCCGCTCCTGCGCCCCTCCTGCCCAAGAACAGAGGCTTTTTCTCAATATTGACATTGAGTAGATACGCTGTTGGCAAATGCCCGCTTTCCTGATGAATCTCCAACTCAATACGGGCAACATTGGACGCATTCCAGCCCTCAACCTCAAAAGGCGAGAATACCTGCAAAAAGCCTTTTCTTTCTTCTTTTTTCTTGTAAGCCCGCTCAAACTGCATGCTTTCCGCATTGGCAAACAGTTGCTCCACATTGCCGAACGCAGTGTAATGAACACGCTTAATTTCATCATCGCTTAACCCCGAATCAGCGAGTGCTTCAAAAGTTCGGCCTATGGAATTTTTATCGCTGAACTTACCTTCGCTTTTCGCATTGAACACAGCCTCTATATCTAGGAAGCGATTCTCTAATTTCAACGGAGCCCCTTTTCGCCCTACCATAGCACGAGCTTCCGCACGAGTATTGCAGATTCTATCTTTACTGATAACCACGCTGAAACTCACCAGCGCCTCCCCCGGGTACTCCAGCGTATCATTGAACGGCCTCGCCAATCTCTCCGCCATCGTCCAATCACGTCGTTCCTGCACATTGCGAGCCTCAATCTCACCGGCCAAGCGCTGGTAAAGCTCAGAGCCGCTCATATCGGTCATATTCAGCTTATGCTTATTCTCCTCATACAAGCGCTCAATCTCAGCCTCTACCTTCTGCCTCCGCCCTCTCAACGTACCGGCGCGTCTGCTAGGCAAGGCTTTCAGCTTCTCCAGCATCTCCTCCACCGCTTCAAGCGTCGGCTTCTTATCACCATGCCCCGGCAGCTTGTACCCTTCACCCGGAGCATACGCCACAGAATCCCCATAATCCCTCATGGCAATCTCTGTATACTCCTTCCACATCATCTCAATGGCCTGAGCTGCCATCGTCGGCACATGCTGCATCTCATGTACAGCAAACCTCTCCCCCATCTTCAGAATCGAACGTGGCCGCTTCAAAAGGCGCAGCATCCGCTGCAAGTGGTCTTTTGCCGTATCTACAGCATAGAGCCATCGTTGCTCATGTCGCAAGTGCTCCAGCCGAATCCGGTACTGGCGCACCTGTTTCTCCAATAATTTACTGGCCATCTCGGCAGTTCCACCTCGCGCGAATTCCTCAATCGTCTGTATCGCATGCTGAATCTCATGCAGCAGCGTGCTACGCCGCCCCTCATTATCCAGACGCTCATTCAGCATAATAGAATCCGGGTAATCACCTTTAACCGTCAGTTGCCCCCTAAGCTGATACCCTAAATCCGCTACACTCACAGGCAGCCACTTTAAATCCGGATAGGCCTCATACAACTCCTCATAATCCAGAATATCCTTCAGGCATTTTATGTGCCCACCGCTCATCCTATCCAGCTCGGCTGCCACATCTTCATCCACCTTACCGGCTGTCATGCTCTCCATTATAGCACCTATCAAGCGACTATTCGTCTTGCTCAGGCTCCCATACTTACCATCACCGCTTACTCCGGCAAGCTGCAACTGCTTGATAACAAAATCACGAACCCCTTTCTTCAGCTTTTCGTGAGCATCAAACCATTCCTTTGACAAACCGTGTTCATCATTGTATGCTAATGCTTTTTCAACATCGTCCGTTTCAAACAGAATATGGTAATACCCATCAATCAACTTCTGCTGCTCTCGCAGCTTTTCAAGGTCATCCTGCACCCCAAACGGCATCGCTTTGCCTGCCACCAGCAGCCTATACTCGTCACCGGCATCGCCTAAGAACGCACGAGGCGTCAGCTTCGCCCGGCTCGCGTCAATCTCCACACGCTCCTTCCCGTCATCGCGCCCCTTGAACTTCCGTGAATCCTCATACTTATCCCAAGTCTTAGCACTCGGCCCAATGACATTGAAACTCGCATCCACATCCTCGTACTCATCCCACGGTGCCTTGTAGTCACCGCTCTCATTCACACCGGTTATCTTTACATCATCGCCCGAGAATATCACATAGTTGTACGAGCCCTCGCCAGCGGCTCGCGACATGCCATCCAGATACTTTATTCCCTTGTAGCCATGAGCAAGCAACCACTCTGAGGCTAACTTCGGCCCCTGCCCGAATTTCGGGGAAAGTAAATCCTGCACATTCTGACCCAGTTTTCTCGCCAATTCGTTATATATGCGATACCCGGGCCATGTCTCCTTACCAGCCTCCGGCATCGCAATCATCCCGCCTGTCTGCTTGCCATCCTCCAGAGTCCTCACAGCCTCATGCAACTCGGCAGGTACCGCCTTATCCCACATCAGCAGATTGCTTTCATCCACATTCAACTCCACGCGGTAATTCATAGCACCCACTCGCATTATCTTGTGCTTCTTAACGAAACGCAGAGCCTTCAACTGCGCCTTTTGGCCGGGAATCAATCGTTTAAGTTGCCAATCAGCATACGGAGATTCAAGCGGGGTCTTCAACCACTCCTCATACTGCTTCTTCTCCGCCTGCACCTTCTTAATTCTGGGGCCTGTATCCCAGGCCTCCTTGACGGCAAGCAGAACGTAATCAGCCACCTCATATCCCACTTGCTCATTCAGGAACTCTATCAACTCCAACTCCCGCACCTTCTTTCCATCCAGCATAAACTCACTCGTCTGCTGGCTGAACTGCCTGTGATACTCCCTGTTCACATCCTCGCTTTCTGCAAAATACAAGCCCCAGCCAAAAGCCTGATGCCCCTCGCCCGAGCCCATCTTCTCCGTACTGAACTTCCTGAACTTATGCGGACTCGCATGTAGCGCCGTCACACTGAAGCTCGCATCCGGTGCCACCACAATGGCATTGGCGGCCTCCAGCACCCCATCCGTGAAAAGCCCCGACTCCTGAGCATCGGTCACGCTCAGCGTTATGTCATCACTGCTTCCATCGAAGGTGCCGCGATTATCAGTGGCACTCTTAATCTGTTCAGGGTCACGCACAGTAATCTCATCCCGGCGAATCATCACCCCGTCAAACTCCGGGAACTTCTCAAACACATCCGGAACCACAGCACTCATGCCGCCATTGTTCACTTCACGCGGAGCGTTCTCCTTAGTCAAAGGATTGCGTACATTCAGGAAACAACGCATGATATTCTTACCCCAAATGCCCACGCCATCGGGAGAGAAGTAAATTCCCTTACCACTCAACCCTGCACGCTCACCCCTGTGGAATACAGTGAAAGGCTCAGCATTCGTGGCATGCGTCACCACCAGCGGCTCGCCGTTCTCGTCTACAACTTTGGAAACATTTTCAGGCTTGACATCCCGCACAACTTCTTTTATATTTCTCTTGGAGCCAAGATCAGAAAGTCGCGCTGACGGGGACTCTTTTAGAGTCGGGCCCTTATCGTGGAGTTCGGCGTCCACGGGCTCCCTATCATTTTTATTCCATATTTCTTTGTAACGGCTTCCTGTAGGTTCATTACCACGGAAAGCCGTTTTCCATTGTATGTATCTCTCTCCATCTTCAGGCGCGCTTGCCACGCTGAGGAAATACGCGTACTCACCTTTGGCGAACACATATGATTTATTCCTTGTATCAAAAAACACCTTATCAGGGGAAGCAAAAGCGCTCAGCAACTTGTCAACATATTCCTCGCAATAGGCTTCAACGTCTGAATGTCTCTTAGATACGTGTTCTAAAAAACGAAAATCACTTCCGTAAATTAAGTTATTAGTTACATAATCACCCATCAGCCGTGCGATTTCAACTGGAATATAAGCCATAGGCTTAACACGAGTATCAAACCCCATGTTCTTTACGGCATCATATTCTTTTGCCTTTACCCTTCTAATATTTTCGGGAGTAAGCACCCCCAATAAGCGATTACGGAAATGCTGCTGATACGCAGCACTCTCCCAATCACCGAACCACTCCTTAAACGCCTTGGTTCGCACCTGCAGCCACTGCCGCTCCGTCAGATTAGTAGGCTTGCCATTCGGAGCCTTCATGAACGTGCCGTCCTTCTCGGCAGCAGCCTTGATGGCGTCCAGCTCATCCTGATTCACCGCACTGCTCGTAAAATCCCCATCCACCGCAGCCTCGGCAGCCTCCACATCGGCCTGCACCTCGGCCTGCGTCTTCTCCATCTCAGCCTGCTCCTTGCGCACATCCTCACCGTGCTTCGCCTCCGCAGCATCCAGCACCGGCGTCTTCGCGCGCTTGCGTCGCTTCACCTTACGGTCAGCCTTGGCCTTATCATGAGCCTCATACACACGCTGCATAGCCTCCAGACCATCCGCCAGCTGAATATTCTGCAGGAACTCCACATCCTGTGCCACCAACCGCTCGACATCCTCGCGGAACTCCTTATCCATCTTCGCCGCAGCCTCCGGATTCGTCAGAACCGTATTCACCGCCTCACCCAGCTTAAACATCGCCTTTGCCTGCAGCACCCAGCCGCGAATCAGGTCCAGGAACGCATTCAGCGCAGCGCTCAGCTTATTGCCCGACTTAGCCGTATCTGCCAGCACCTTACTCTGCACCAGCTTACCCATCGCCTCAATCACCGCCATGCGCCTGTCACCCTCCGTCTCGCCATCCTTCAGCTCACGCAGGAAAGCCCCCGGCTTGCCCAGAGCCCCCTCCAGCTCACGAAGGTTGGAAATGTAGTAGTCCAGAGTCCGCCCATGCTCCTCCATGTCGCGCACCAGGTTATCCTCCGTCACGTCCTCCAGCACCTCCATCGCACCGAACTTGCCACGAGCCACACGCAGCACAGTACGCAAGCGCTTGTCAGCACCACGCACACCCGTGCGGTTCACACGCGACTCGAAACGCTTGCTCACACGTGCCCACTCGGCATCGCTCACCGGTTTACCTTTCTTCTGCTCATAGTCATGGCGAGCCACCTTCATACGTTGCTCCCACGCCTTACCCTGCTGAGCCAACTGCCCAAGCGGAATATGGGCGTGTACCTCCGGGTCAACATCCTCCGGTCGGGCCCCCTCACTCAGCCTCAGCCCCGCAGCTCTGGCCAAGCGCTGGAAATACTCATGGTTCATCTTATCCTCCTCCAGAGACACCACCCAGCGCTCACCATCCTTGCTCACAGAGCCAACCATAGCATTGGCCAACACCATGTCAGCCATCTCAACCTGCTCCTTCGCGCTCAACTCCTCCAAGCGAGACTCCACCAGCAAGCGTGCAGCAGCCTCGCTCATGATAGTCTCAGTCACCTCGCCGTTCACGTCCTGCTCCTGAACCTTTACCTGCCCATCTCCGGCAGGCAGTACACGCGGCAACAGCCCCTTGTCGAAATAGTTCTCCACAGTGGCCATCGGCTGCAGCTGAGGGTACAGCTCTGCCACATAGGCCAGCACACCCTTTGAGTCTGTCTTCAAGCGCTCATTGACCAGAGCCTGCTCAGCCACCCTGCGCTCAACCGGGTCGTCAATGCGCGCAACAGCAGCTGCTCGCCCCTCGTCCACACCGATAGCCATCAGATGGTCGCGTACGTTCCTGTACTCCTGAGCTGCAGCCTTCTGGCCGCTGTAGCTCACACCACCCAGTAGCAGACCATAAATAGCAGTGGCCAACAACTGGTCGGGTTCCAACATCTCCGCCGTTTCCTTGCGCCACTCAGCCACAGGATCATCCCGCTGCAGTTCCTCACTTGCTACCGCATTATATGCCCCGCTCAGCAGCAGTCCGGCCAGAGGTTCCACAAACGACTCCTCCGCAGCACCGACAGCAGCCCCCATGCCAATGCGTCCCGCCGTCGTGCCATACAAACCGCCAAGAGTCCTTGCCATGACCTGACGACTCATGAGCCAGTCAAGCCCCGGAACCATTCTTCCGGCCTTCAGCGAGCCAAAAGCAATCTTTTCGACCCCGGCCTGAATGGCAGCATTAGCGCTGGCTTTCGCACTCGCTCTTGTCCAAATCGTGCCCTCACCCAACTGCTGGGCAAGGTCCTGCGTGTACATGCTGGCAGCATTTGCGAACACACCGCCCGGCACCAAATAGAGCGCAGAACTGGGCAACATCTTGCCGAACTTGGCAGCAAAACCATCTATGTCGTACATGCCCTGCGTTGCATTGAAGAGTTTGCCACGGAACTCATTCAGCTCCTGCGTGCCCCTGCGCTCCTCTTTCGTCATATATCTCAGACTACCGTCCGCATTCAGCTGGCCACTCGCGCGAGCAGCACTGTGAACAGCGCCCAGCCTGGCATTGTGCAAACCGAGGTGCTTCTCAGCCCAGTTGTCACCTTCAGCATAAAACGCCACGTTAGGGTTCTCCAGTCCGGAAATCTCTCGGGCGCGCTCCAGCTCTCGGTTATAATCGTCCACCTGCTCATCGGTCACAAATGCCTTGAAATGGCCACCCAACACGCCAGCCACAAGCTGTTTGTCTGCTGCCTCAAACGCCTGCCAGGCACGCTTAAAAAAATTTCGCTCCTTCGCATCTGTCTTCATGTCCTGAATGTGCGTCTGCAGCTGTCTGAAAAACAACCCTTGCGCTAGTTCATCGCCGCGCAAGCAGTCCATAATCAGACCTCCGGTACTAGCCTGAGCCAGCACATTAGCAGCCGCATCTTCGTATTCATAAACCATACCACGCATCATACCCCAAGCGTCAGCCGCTTTGTTAATCGACGCCTCATCTCCAGCTGTGAATACCTCTCGCGCTTGCCCTTCGTAAAACCTCTTCCACGCATCATGCGTCTTATAGCCACCGGCAGCCACTAGCTCTCCGAATAAGCCTGTCAAAGCCGCCTTACGCTCCTCGGTTTTTGCCACCGCCTCACGGTACGGAATCTGCACATTGTCCCTCTGCACCTGCGCATACAAGCGGTAATAATCCTGCGCCGTGTCTCCACCATTTGCCCCCAGCTGCTGCAGCCTCTCACGGTACCCATTGCGTCTCCCCTCATCCTCCACGCGCTCAATCGCACGCTGCGCCAAATCCATCGGCATATCCGCCAAATCGGTGTCCACCGTCAGCGCAAGCTCACGCCCCAGCACATGCAGGCTCTCATCCCCGCGCATTCTCGGCACACTGTACACACTCGCATAGTCATCGGCGTCCACCTTCGCGCGAGCCTCCTCGTCCTCGTCATAGAGGAACACCGAGCTCAGTGTTTCGGCTCGCTGCCGGTTGAAAGCCACGCGCTCAAAATCATCGTTCAGAACATCAGAACCCATTTCAGAAAAACCAGTAATCATATTATACGAAATATCGTTTAATTATTTAGCATTAGTAAATTGATAGGAATAACCAAGCTCACCGTTTACGCGGTACTTCTCACCTTTTTTTGAATTCGGCTTGGCCTGTATCTTCAGAACAGCAGGAGTGTTCAGCTGTATCTTGCCGGTACTATTAGTGCCAACCACAAGCACCTTGCTGGAGCCCACGCGAAGGTAGACCAGCTGCGTGCCATCGTAACCGAGCTCCTGCTGCAGCCTGTGGTACTCCTCCACCGGCACCGTGCACAGAGGCTGCTCGCCGTCCGGAGCATTCTCACCATCCCAAGCCCAGTTCGCCTGCCTCGGTTGACTGCGAGCCACGAACAACCGGCGAGCCTCCTGCTGCTCAGCTCGTTTCTCCGCCTCCTTGGCAGACTTCTCCGCCTCGCGCTTCTCCGCAGCCTCCTGCCGTTCCTTCGCCTTCTTCGCTGCAGCACTGTTCTCAGCCTCAGCCTGCTTCATTTTGCCGAGCTTTTTGTAATCCCCTGCAGCGGTCTCGCGGAAACTTTTCGACAAATCCACATCCCCCTGCTGAATAGCTTTCTCTCGCTGAGCCAAAGCGGCCACCCCCAAATCACTGGGCAACGGCTTGCTGAGCACATCACGGGTCAGCGCCACTTCGTTGGCGTAGCCGGTATAGACAGCCTGCCCCGACTGGTTCACATCCACACGCCCCCTCAACTCCTCCACGACCGCAGCCGTGTAGTAGTCCTGCGCAGCGTCCTGAGCAGCCTTCTTCTGTTGCGGGTACACATTCTCCTTGTACCATGCATAAAAAGCCCCCGCATTCTCATTGAACTCGTCTCTCTCGGCATCATCATCTTCAGGATCCAGAGCTTCAGCGTACGGATTGAACTCAGTTCTGTACTTCCGATAGACACCCAACAAATCAAACCACTTCTTGCGCTGCACGTCATCCGAGCCCTTCTCCCATTCCGGGTACGTCCCGTCAGACTTCTTCTTCAGCATCGGGTCTAGAGCCTCCATGCTCTTCCACTCCTGCCCGGAACCAAACGTGGGCTCGTGAACCTTAGCATCCACCATGCGCTGAATGGTAGGCATGTTCACCTTCGTAGTACCCGCCTGCGCACGCTGGCGCATCTCCTCCACGATAGCTCTAGTCCTCGCCTTGCCAACCTCAGCGTCCCCATTGCCAAGCGCAGCATAAATCCCCGAGTCGTCAAACTGTTTCAGAATCTGCTCCGTGCTCACCTCCGGATTCTCCACCGCCGAGTCCATCGTAATGCGCGCCACCATGCCCCTGCACGTATCCACATCCAGCTCACCCTTAGCCTCCGCCTGCGCAGCCACACGCTGCACCGTCTCCGGAGCCGTCACCGGACAACTGAAATGCTCCTTGCCCATGTCATCCGTCATCGTCAGCACTTTCCGGTCAAACGTAAAATCATCCACCAATGCTATTCTCTCACTCTCCGGCAGCATCGTGTACGCATCCAGCGAGTTAGGCTCCGGCAACACACCATCCCACGCACTCACCAGCTGCGGAGCCACTACCTCCTCCGGCGCAACCACCGCAGCCTGCTGCATCGGAGCAGTATCAGGAACCTCCGCCTTAGCTTCACCCTTTGCTTCGCCTGCGCTTGCCACCATCGCCAGCGCTGCATTTGCCCCGCTGTACTCCTTGCCCCCCAACGTCACCACCTGTGGCACACCCGCGCGCGCAGCTGCACCCAGCCCACGCAAGCGCTTATTCTCCATGCGCACCTTCAGCAACTCACCTCGGCTACGCGGTATAATACCCATCTGCACGCCGCGATCAATCAGCGAAAACACCTCCCCCTGCTGCCCGCGTTCCTCGGCAAGCTCCAGCGCATCGCGCCACGACCCCTCCATCTTCTCGCGCTGCACCGACTCCCACGTCTGCCCGATACTGTCCAGCAACCGCGCACCGGTCAGCCCCGCCTTCTGCTGCATCTGCTGCCGTCTCTCCGGGTCAATGATATTCACACCAATGCCCCCCAGAGCCTTGTCGACACGTGCCTTCATGTCGGCCATCTGAGTCTCGCGGATATTACCCGCCTTGTCGAAAAACGCCTCCTCATGCCCATCAGGCAGATGGAGTCTGCGCTCCATCTCCTTGCGCGTCGAATCCTGCAGCGCCATCAGCGCACGCTCACTCTCAAACTCATTCTTCGCGTCCTCCATCTGCGCACCGGTACGCACCAGCTGCCCAACCTGAGCAGCCACATGGCGCATACCCTCGGCCACAGCGTCACTCATCACATCACGCGGCACTACCGGCTGAGCAACCGGAGCCACAGCCACGCGCTCGCCATTATACATTTCCTCCTTGTACATAATCAGTTACGATAAACGTTATCCTTATCAAACAGGCCAATGAGATTGCGCTGCCACGTGTCCCCCGCATACGCAGCCGTGAACGGATTGCTCGCAGCCAACAGCCCGGCTCCGCCATCAGCGCCATACACGCCACCCAGCACACCATTGCGCCACAGACTCGCCGCCTTCACATCCCCCTTGGCAATCGCCGCAGCGTTCGCCTTGTTGAATTCCTCCGCGCGACCGTAGCCATCAATCGCACCGCCCACAGCACCCACAACACCGCCCAGCGCCGACATGAATGCCCCTGTCCTGCTAGCCTTCGCCATCGCCGCGTACTGCTGAGCCTCAATCTCTGCAGCCCTCAGAGCCATATCCCCTTGCCTGCGCTGCGTAATCGCCGCGTCCGCAGCGTCCATGCTGGCCGTGCTCCCACTGCGCGCCAAATCCGCCATCTCCTGCGTATGCACCTTGTTGGCAATCTCCTCGGCTTTGCTACCACTGCCATCCGAAGTAAACCCGCTGGCTGCATTTGCATTGCGCGCTGCCCCCATGTCACGTCGGCGGTTCCCCGCCATACGAGCCATATTCTCCGCCACCGTCCGCAGGTTCGCCTTCGCAGCCTGCTCCGTCGACGTCGCCTGAGCGTACGCAGCATTCTTCTGAGCCCGCCCATTGACAAGCGCCAGGTTCTTCTTCGCACTGTACTGCCCCGCCTGAGACAGCCCGCCAACTACTGAAGTTATTACACCCATATCACTTGTTCCGTATCATGTTCTGCAGCAGCGTGCGCGGCGACTTGTCATTGCTCCAGTGCTGCTGCGCGTCCTGGTAGATAGCCTTGTAAAAATACTCCTCAGCCTCCGCCTTCAGAGCCTGAGCCAAATGAGAATTGCTCGTGATAGCCATGCACACCTTGCTCGCCAGCAACCTCACCAGCCCCTCCACAAACAGCGCACAGCGCCCCTCAGCAAGCACACTCAGCTCACCCAGCAGGTCACAGTGGTACGCAATAAACAGCCCATCTGCACACTCATCCAACGGCACCAACACACCCTCCGCGCACAACTCTGGGTACGTCACCTTGCGCCCATCTGCGCGTGTCCACGCTGTCACCGTCACGCAATCAATCGGCAACTGGTACAGCGCCTTGCCGAATGCCGCATGAGCCTCACTCTCCACCCTCTCCAACTTCGCATGCCTCAGCGTAAAGCTCCAGTTGTACCTCGCACACGCCTCCAACATCGTCGGCTTGTACGCAATCTCGCAAGGATCCTGCGTCGGAGCATGCTCCACGTACTCGGCCTGCCCGATACATTGCATAGCTCGCCTGTAAATTGACCTTCTATCCATACCCCCTATTCTACCGCCCCTCGCCCAAAATAAAATCGTGACGGTGTCACCCCGCAAAAAAATTGCCGGTTCCCACTCGGGAACCGGCATGTATGGGTACAGACGCTAGATGAAAATTTAAGACGATTGCGATGTTTCTACAATACCCTCATCGCACAAAATGTTAATGAATGCATCATCTCGACGACGAGTAGCCCCCATCATCATTGTGGCGCCGGCATAGATAGTGCTCTTGAGGTTGCCGGGTTCCTTGACCTCAAATCGCACGTCGTCCCAAATGCCGTAAACCAAATCGTCTCGATGGTAAACAGGACAGGCACGCACCCAACGGTCACCAACCTTCACAAGCGGAAGTTGATCAGTAATAAGCAACTTACAGCCCATGATGGTATCAGGCATGCCGTTTTTCAGCACCTGATAACCATAAAGCACGCTCTGCATTTCCGGGTCATTCAGAATATCGAGCGCCTGCTTATGAGTCATGCACGCGACCAGCTGCCCCTTTGCATGTCGAGAACGCAGCGCCGTGATGGCAGCAATTAGCTTTTCTTTCTTGTAGCCGGTCACCTCAGGAGAACCGGTCTTCACATAGTTTACCGGAATAACAGGAGTCTTGGCAAGGTTAAGCACAGAAGACGATGTATAATCGTCAATCTTCGACAGCGGAGTATCGTTACCAACAACAAGAGGCTCAAGCTCAATGGGAACAACAACGTCGCCATATTTGCCCTCGTAGGCATCACCGAAAATACCGGAGGTCGTACCGCCCTTATACAAGGATTTTTCCTGAGCTCCAGTGATATAATCATACTTGCGAATAATCTTCTCGCCATTCACAACCGAAGATGTTGTAGTACAAGTACAACTGCCGATAAGAATGCTATCCGTAGCACGTGCTGCGGCCTTGCCCTGCTGCACAGCTATATGCGTCAGGTTGATGGGCAGGTTATCAAGGAAGTGCGGGTCAAGCGTGTTCAGCTCAGCCCAGTCATCCATGATAACCGGTCGAATAGCACGCCAGCCGTAGCTGTCATCCGTTGCATTAATCTCTTCTTTTCGCGAGTTTCGAAAACCGAACTCACGTGTGCCGGACGTAGGAATGAGGTGCACAGCTACATTGCCCACCTGTTCTACGCTGGCATAGTTTTTCAGCTCTGAGGTTTCCTGCTGAAATGCCTCAATGAACTGCTTATCTCGCCCCTCGGCGTACATGCCGACGGTGTCAAATTGAGTTTGGGTTGTTTCTGCCATAACAACTCCGTGTTACCACATATTTCACCAAAATAAAATCGTGACGGTGTCGTCTTACACCGCCACGATATAAAAAACACCTCAATACAAGCGCCTGCCGACCAGCTTATTCACGCGCTCGGCCACAGACTTGTACTCGGGATGGCTCGGGTTCATGAGCACCTGAAACTCGTGACTCTTCGGGTCGTTCATGATTCGGCTGTACTCCGTTGCCGGGTCCTCCTTCGCTGCCTGCTTCGTGCCGACACTTCCCCCCTCGCCCATGCGTGAGCGCAGATGGTTCACCAGCTTGAACACCGCCGGATTCATCAGCCCCGCCACCTCGCTCTCAGAGATAACACCCTCCTTCAGCATGCCATGCAGCGTAGCCTTCGTACCCTTCATGTTCTTGCCGAAATCAGCGCCCCACACATCCTCCAGAGCCTTGTAAGCAGCCTGCCCCTGAGCGATAGCGTCCTCCTTCAGACCACGGCACACAGCCGCCACAAACTTACTGCCCGCCTCAGCACTGATGCCAGCCTCTCGCGCATGCTTCGTTATCATGCTGCGCACATCGTCAGTCCCGCCGAAAGCGTCGCCGAAGTCCAGCAGGTACTCACCCTGCTGCTCCTCCGCCTCAGCGCTTTCCTCGCTCTCCTCCTCCGGCTCACCCGTGAAGTCAAACGGGTTCTGCACCTCCTCACCGGCCTCGGTAGTAGTCTCCACCGGCACCTCGGGAGTTGCCTCAATATCCCCGGCCTCAACCGGCGTATCTGTAGTATTGGTTTCTTCGTCCATGTCTGTAATTATGTTTTAAGAAATTTCGCCAAATCCTGCAATTATACTTTCAATTCCGCGTCCTCGCGCATACGCAGCACAGTCTGCACCAGCCCACGCTCACCATCGCGCACCGCAGCCATCAGCGACAACGTGTGCGCGTCCTGAGCCAACGGCTGCAGGTTCTGGTCACGGAACTGGAACACCGGCATATCATAGTGAGCCATTTCCCGCAGCAGCTTCATCGCCTCAGGACTGATGCCGTCCGCCAGCACCTTGCAGCGTCTCAGGTACTCCCTCTTCCCGGCCTCCTCTCGTTGCTTCGCGTTCATGGTCTCATCATGTTGTTGGGTACTGCCTTCGCCTGCGTCGCAGCAATGTCAGCCTGCTGCTGCATAAGCTGCAACTGCATTTGCTGCTGAGCTATCTGATCACGCTTCTCCTGCTGATCTTCAGCCTCAGCAGTCGTGCGCAGGCAATCCGTGTCCACATTGCTCTCGTCCGTAATAAACCGCATGCAATTATACGGCTTGAAGTAATCCATCCACGCCGGGTCTTGCGTCGCCGAGAACATCTCCAGCGCATAGGTCAGCGACTCCATCAAACCCTGAGCCCTCGCACTCTCCAGTGCCTTGCTCAATCGCCCGAGATAGCGCACCTCCGGAGCCGCAATCTTCAGCCCCTTGCCATCGGCACCAACCGGCTCAAACAAATCCTTCGGCATGCCCACCGTCGGGTACTTCTCCAAGCGGAACAGCAGACAGAACACACGCTCCATCAGCGGTTTGAAGTCCGCCGTAAACTGCGTGAAGGTCTGAGAGAACGTCATCAGCTTCTCATTCTCGCGTATTTGCGCCTCCGTCGCCGTCATCTGGCGCGTCACCTGAGAAACCGTCTGCAACTGGTTCACAAACAGCGCGTCGTCAATCGCCTGGTTGAACAGCTCCATCTGGTTCAGCCCCTGCGAGAACTGAGCACTGCTCGCCCACTCTCTCGGCAGACTGGAATTCGCAGCCTCCGGCGAAAGCACCGTCACGCCACCGGCCCGCATGTCAATCTGCCCCACCATGTCAGCAGTGGCCAACACTCTCGGGAACGCAGCAGCCTTCGCAGCCTCGGTCATGGCGTCCTCCAGCTCCATCAACCGCTCGATGTCACGCTGAACCGGCGCCAACGCACTCTCGCCATACACCTGATTGCCGTACTTCAGGAACCTCGTGGCCATGTACGGGAACTCCTGGTAACCGTCCTCCTTCAGCACAGTGCGCGTCCCATGCGCGATGTACACGCTCGCGTACGGCATGCGCTTCGGGTTCACCAGACTATCCGCATTACCCCGATGCGCCACGTTTCGCGGAGTCACCAAGTGCCAGATTTTGAACTCAGTCTTGTACCTCTCCTCCGGCTTGTCCAGCGCAGCCTTCATGTCCTTGTCCAGAGCCTCCTCACCGAACGCCTGAGCAGCCTGATGCGCCGTAAACTTAAACTCACGGCACACGGTATCAATCTCGTGGTACTTGTTCTCCGCCAGCCTGTAGGTACCCGCAGGCACATGCGTGAACAGCAAGCGCTTGTTGCGGTCGTCTGCCTCCGTCAGCATGAGTCCCGTCCCCGTCGCGCAGCGGTCAATAATGAGCGAAATGCTCGCCGCGTAGAAATTGCTACTCTCCAGCTCGTTCTGAGCTATTTGAGTCACGCGCTGGTACCAGTCCTGCTCGTCACTGCTGATATCCTCCGCACGCTTCGCAGATTTGAACTTAAACCAGTTCACACCACGCGGAGTAATCATCACCGAGTGAGCGCTGGCCAGCTTCAGCAGCCCCGTCACCGCCCTCTGGCACACACCATCAGGCAAGCCGTCATCAGGCAGTTGCTGCAGGTCACCGGCACTGATAAGCCTCGGCATGACATGGCGCACATAGCCACGCCACGGACCATCGGATGTCCCCATCAGCGCCTCCGCTGTTCGTATGTATTCATTCATATCAGCCTCCCAGTTTATTACTGTTGCCCAGCAGACTACTCGTCAGCTGAGCATTATTGATAACCGTCCGAGCAATACCCTGTCGGCGCTTCTTCGCATTCTGTCTGGCAGTTTCGCTCTGCTCAGCCTGCGTCTCCGCCTGCGTCGGTTCTGCTGCACGCGTCTGCACCGTCACGTTGTTTTTAGCCATCTCGCGCGCCTGCGCTGCAGCTCGCTCCTGAGCCTTCTCCTGCTTGCGCTGAGTATACGCACTGGCACCCACTGCCAGCGCCGTGCTCACCAATGCTGCTGTCACTCCCATACTTACTCCTTTCCGAAAACCTCTTCTATCGTCTCGGCAACAATGCGCGCCACGCGCCTCTGCCACTCTCTCGTCTTTATAAGCGTTCCAAAAGCCCGAGCCTCCCCCGGATTGCTACCGGCAAAACACGGCTCCACCATAAAGAACCGCATGTTGCTCTTCTTGAATGCCATCCACCCACGGTCAGCCTCACTGCATATCGGCTTCGCGCCCCTGTCACGCACCCCCAGCAACAACGCCAGGCGATTGCTCAGCACCTGCGCAAACTCGCGCCCGATTGGATTCTCAACCTCTGCATAATACAGCACCTCGCAGCCCTCAGCCCCCGCACAGGAATTGAAATGCCACTCCAGAGCAATATCCGCCCCGGTCGCATTCGCAGCCTTGGCAGAGTAGCTCGGCGACGTACCACCTGCCGCCTCACGCTCCGTCTGCACAACGTCATAACCGCGCTCCTCCAGCGCAAGGCACAGCCCCGGCAGATAATGACTCGCCAGCGCGTACTCACCGAAGCCCTCGTAATACCCGGCACATACCGTCGCGCCCTCCTTCTTCCGGGCATGCCCCGGTAGCATAGCAATCTTCATATCAATTTCGCTCGTTGATGTGTTCCCTCCCGGCGTCCGCCAGCAACTCATTGGCAGCCTTGGCCAGCTCGCAGTTCCTGCACTTCTTGCCCAGCTCACGGCTCAGCTCGTGGTTCTCTGTACGCAAGCGTTCGCAGTCGCGTTCTTTGCGGACAATTATCCACACAAGCAACGCAGTGCCCACCAAGCTCCCGCCCAGCTGCACAATGTCGGCAGCTTGCGGTATACTTAATACCGCAAGCGTCGCAGCTCCGACCGTCTGAATATAATTAGTCATGGCTGGCCTCAGCTGCCGGAACCTCCACCTCGGGCTGCACCTGCTGCTCGCCGGAGCAGAACCATGCCACGGCTGCAGCCACAGCGGCTCCAATACCCCAGAGCCAGCGCTTCCAGCCCGTTGCCTCCTTAGCCTTGTCTGCTGCCGTTGTTGCTACCTTGGCAGCAACACCCCCTACAATCTCTTTTTTGTTCTTATTCATAGTTATTCAGTTTCGGTTGAAAGTTCCCAAACATTGCTCATTAGTTCGATTTGCGTAACCACCCAAGGCACACGCCCGAAACGGCTCTCAACATAAAGGTATGGAGCCGTCATTTTGCTGTGCTCATCAGGCGTTTGTAACAGTATGCGAACATCCCTTTTCCAGTGCGGCAAACGCACCGCCTTGCCCGCTTTCAAAGCGTCCAGAGCTTCACTGAATGTCATGTCTTTATTCTTTTCCATGTTTATTGCTCAGTTTTATGGCTCAGTAGGCATAATGGGAGTCAGACCCCACTCTTCAGCGGCCTGCTCAATACTGTCGAACGGCTCATAGCCATAGGCGGTCGGGTCGCCGCCCAGAGGGCCGAAAATAGCATAACAGCGCACAATTCTCCATCGGCAGTTGTCGGCGTCTACGAAGCTACCATGGTCGTCCAGCTCGCCCTTGCACCATACCATAGCACGCGTACGGCGCAAATCGTATGTAGACGCAGCAGTCGCAACCGAGCGTTCTTCCGCAACAGGAAACGTCCAGTCCTTCGTTAAACCTGCCTCATCCAGCTTTTCTCTTATCTCTGGGTCGTTCTGCCAGCCGACTGGAAGGCTCAACCACAGTTCACCACCAGTGAACGGCAAATGCTCAAGAAGAGAATCCAGCTCGGCACGCGTTGTGATGCCAGCGCAGAAATCTTCGCCGCTGATGCTGCGCTTTGCCTCTCCTGTTACTTTGTCGTAAAATACGACAACACCGTCCGCCCCTATTGCTGGGACATAATCACGCACAACCGCCGTCCCAGAAGTCAACTGCGCGGAGAAAATATTGCCCAACCATGGATAATGGTATTGGCTTGACGGTTGGTTGGCGAAATTTCGCGCGCCCAAGAAAAAGTTGTAACTGTAATTACTGCAAAAAATCTGACGTCTAATATACGTTGCCTTGTCTTTATAACTCCAAGTAGAGTTAGCTTCGTAGTTCATCTCTACGGAGAAAACTCCGCTCACAGAATAGTCCGCGTCGGCTGACGTCCCCGTGCTACCATCGTCTGTTGGGTAATGGTTACATGAACTTCCGTTGGTTTGCGAGGTTGTATAACCTATTTTGTTGAATTCTCCGATTGCTAACAAAGGAACAAATCCCTGATACGGGGTGTATCCAATAACAGCACCAGCCAAATAACCACTATTTGAACTCTTAGAAGCTTCGGCCGTTATGCGGCAGCCAAGAGTAGTTTGTAGCTTTGAACCTGTGTCTATGTAAGCATTACTTCTACAATGCACATACGACAGCTTCATATACCCCGGAGCCACCTCCACAGCCCCGCCGCTGGAAGAGCCCCCACCACTCCCGCCAACCGCGATGAGGGCTCCCTTAAAATTTGCGCGAGTCACCTGAGCATTATCGTCAGAGACAAGCACGCTATTCGACTGCGCCATGAAATACGCCTGCTGACCGGCCGTAGCGGTAACAAGAGTTTTCATCGAGCCCGGGAGCGAGACAGTACACGTTGACTCCGTAGTCACCGCGTACACACAACCTATTTCGACAGGAATTTCCATAATGTAATATTGTTTGTTTCCCTTATTCTACCCACTTCCTCCAAAAATAAAATCGTGACGGTGTAGGCTTGCAAAATTTCTACCTCCTCCACGGCACACCTCTGGCCACCCCCACCGGCACCCCGCGCTCCTCCCTCACCGTCCGCTGCAGCAGGTTCCGGTCCACTAGCCCCGCGTCGTAAGCCTCACAGAAATAACGGAACGCGTCACTCGCATGGCTCGCATTGTCGTGCAACGGCACCGGTCGCTCCACCCCATGATTCCCCGCCGGAGCCGTCCGGTAGTTCTCCAGAGCATTCAACCCCGCCATGTAACTGATGCCATCCACCAGCCGAGGCTCCGAGCAGCGAGCATGGAACACACACTTGCGCAGCACACGCTTGGTCATGTCTATTCCAAGCCACACATCCCTCACACGCTTCAACACGATAGCCGGCAAGCCCTGGCGCTGCACCTTCTGCACATAGCGAGCCTCATCACTCTCACGCCTTGCTCCGTCATGCGGCAGGAAAACCATGCGCACACTTTGCCCGTGTATCGCCTCCCAGCTGCGGATAACACCCACCAGATGCTCCACCCCCTTGCCGTTCACCGTATGGCAATCCAGCACATAGAACATACCATCACCTCTCGGCTGAATCAGCCACATGCTCGAATAGTCACTCATACCAATATCAACGCTCACGTACAGCGGCCAGTCATCGTCCGCCGTGAACTCCTGCTGCACACGCCCATCCGCCCGCAAGCTCGAAATCATCAGCCCGTAGATAGCACCCTCCACCTGCGTCTCAAATGCCTCCTCCGGCGTACTCGGAAACTCCTGGCGCATACTGTAGCCATAAATGCCGAACTGCGCCGCATACCAGCGTTTCTGCGCCTCGTCCAGCACAATACCTCTCTGCTCCAGTTCTCCGAAATAATCGCGCAACTCCTTGCTCAAATGCAGCGGTTCGTTACTCTCCACCCGGTAGTCCGGCTGCCCGTGCCAGCTGAAGAAGAAGAACCGAAAATCCAGCGGCGTGAGCTTGCTGCCTACCTTCTCCATGGCGGCTCTGGTCATCTCATAGTTGAGCCCGGCCTTGCCTCCTTCGTGGGTGGATTCCATGACAATGACTCCACCCTGTCCCACCGTCGGCAGTGAGCCGTCGCGAATCTCCTTCGCCTTCTTCGGCGCCGTCGCCGCCACATGCCCTAGCTCCGACACATGCAGAAACTGCAGCGTCATCGAGCGCAAGGCCGTACCAATCACCACCGTGCTACCCGTCGCCCACTTGCCCGCCGTAGCCGTCAAGTGATGCTCACCCGGCTTCGTTAACTGATAAATCTCCCGACTGAATGCAGCAATCCTCTCCCGGTCGCCCTCATCCGCAACATGGTCAATACCGTCTGCCGGTGGAGTCCGCAGCGCCTCATACGCAAACCGAATCTTCTCCAGCTTCTCCTGAGCTGCAGCCATCGTCTTGTCATTGATGCCCGCGTGCCAGTTGCTCCGGAACAAACACCCGTCCAGAATCACCAAACTAATCAGCGTACTCATCCCCAGCTGGCGAGCCTTAAGAATATTATTCCGGTACCACATATTCCGATAGAACTCCCGCTGAGCCCAGTTCATCCTGAACCGAATAGGCGGACCATTCTTCACCTCAATCCAGTAAAGATGGTTCAATCGCCACTCCTGGCTCTCCCAGCAGTTGTCACTCTCCCAGTCAGCGCCCATGATTCAGCCTCCTGCATAACCTCGCCCAGCGTCCCAGCTCATGCTTCTGCCAGCTCTTCTCACCCGCCTTAAAGCCCCTGCACCAGCAAACATGCGTGAACCCACGCTCCGCCCACTGCGTGCCATACTCGGCCAGCCTCCCCGGGTCTCCGCCACAATAGAGCACAGCCATGGTTGTGCTATGCTCACCGCCCACCGGGTCATGCGGCACCGCAATCAGCACCACCTCCGGCAACCACACCGCAAAGCCACCATTCCTGATGGCCGTGCTCGTGTGGTCCTCCGCCAGCCATTCAGCCTTGTCATCCATCAGCCTGATAGCCGTCTCGATGGCATTCATCCCTGTAGCGCAAGTATCGTGCATGATTCCCCAGTATACCGAATTCCCACCGCGTTCGTCTCCTCCCAACGGTTCACCACAAGTAACTCATGCCACCCCGCCGAAAAACTCGCAGCACAGTACGCAGCCCTCTTCCAACTGCCACCATCCGCGCACACCTCCAAGTGTCGCGTCTCACAAGCCTCCCCGAACAACACCTTAACCGGCACCTTCGGCGACTTCTGCACCTGCTGCTCCAGCGGATTGTACAGCGGCGTCGTCACTAGCGTCGACGTGTACCCCCTGCCACCACGGTCAACATAGGGCGAATCCTCGTCCACCACCTCAATCCACACACCGTCGGCTCTCTCCACCAGCAGGAACAACCTATCCGCCCGATTACCGTCCGGCAGAGCAGCCACACTCAGCACCCGCCCGTCTGTCACCCAACGATGCCAGGCATGCACCTCATGCATGGTATTGTATGTACACAGCGCCACCTGCCCGTCCGCCAGAGCAAACACCGCCACAGTGTCCGGAGTCTCCAGCAGAGTGGCAGACACCGCACCACCATGCGCCTGCAGCACATGCGGAGCAAACACCGTCAGGTCAGTGCTCCGACATCCGTCCACCTCAAAAGAATAGCCGTATGCCCACAGTCTGCCACCGCCTCGCTGCACAAACAACGCCTTGTCATCCACCGGTAGGCAAAGCCCCTCAGCACTACCCACGCGCCCATGGCGAGTTACCCACAGGTTAAGCGGAGTCACAGCCTGACCATTCGGCACAGATATAGTCCACTCCGCATCAGCCGTGCCCAGCATCAGGCGACCGTTGCTTTCCAGCAGCCACCCAATCGGGTTCTGAGTCGTGGTGTACAGCGTGCGATCAATCGCGCTATCATCCGAATCACCCATGCTGAAATTGAACAAATCGTCCGTCCGGCTCATCCACAGAGTCTGAGGCTGCGCCGCCGTACTCGCAAACACAAGCCTCTGGCTGTACACCTCGCACACGGCAGGGTACCCATAGCGGTCACTCCACGCACACCATGACCAATCACGCACCTCCATCAGCCCATTCAGAGCAGGCTTGATAGCATTCACACACTCCCATGCGCCGTTATTGTACAGCAACTCCACGTCATGCCGGTACCCCTCAACCACCAGCCTATTCCCGCAACTATCGCTCGGAAAACCCGCCTCCGGCGAATCCGCCAAATGCTTGCTGCGCGTCAGCATCAGGCGCAGCCAACACTCCTCATCAGCCTCATCACCGGCCAACTGCTCATTGCTCGGCTCCGACAAGCGACTGAAACTCACCCCTGCGCTCTCCCAATCAGCACTCAGCTCAGCACCACGGTAATTGCGAATAACCTCATAGCTGCCATTCCAGATGCCGCTGCACAGGAACTCCCACTTACCCCGGCATGGCAGAGCCTCACCCACCGGAATTCCACGCACAAAATACCCGGTGTAATCCTCATACCCAAGCCCCTCAGCTATCGCCTCAGCCGGAAACTCCTTGATGCACGTAAAATACTCCCAATACCCGGTTTCTATAACAAACTTAGCCTTTTTTTGCACCGCCCCAAGCTCACCCACAGACGCCACGACCTGTGCCCCCTCAAAGCCCGCCGCATTTTCCGGCTTCTCAAAATTATCAGGGTAGCTTCCCGGATCATCCAACCCAACCACATAGGTCGATGCCGAAAAATCCTGCTTACACACCCACGGCTGGCGCACCTTCTCCCGCCATATCGCCACCATATCCCCCTCAGCGCAAGCCTCAACAGCCTCGACCACGCGCGCCTTGCGCCACAGCACACTGCTCGACTCCGTCGCCTCAGCCGTCTCCAGCCATATACTCGCGCGCAACGTGTCACCGGCCACCACCTGCGCTTCGTCAGCCGCTTCCTCCACGTCGAACTCAACAGCATACGCATCATCACCCATGACACGCGATGCCGTCAGCGTCAGCGCCCGCTCCCTCCGCTCATTAAAACGCCAGGGTGCATGCTTCAGCTCCATGCGCGACAACGTCCACATACCGGCATCAGTCAGCCGCAATTCCATAGGCCAGCAGTTGCGCGAACACAACAGCATGATAGCATTAATTTGACGCGCCGTCACAGAGCCATCGAACGCGAACCTCGGGCACCCGCCCAGCCCGCTGGTAAAACTGGCAGCCACCGTGCCATCAGGAGACAACACACGAACCATGCGCGCGTTAACCTCTACAATGTAACACCCCCAACTAGCCGAGTATTTATACGCAAACAACCGGCTATTGCTCCCCAGCGCTTGCTTCACGCCGCGCATGCCACGTCGGCGCGTCACTCCGCCCATCTGACCAAAACACCAGTTTTCCCCAACCTTCAGCCCACGCATGTAAGCATCTAGGTCACACCGTGCTGCCATCTCCGGCGCCAATTCGCCGCCATTAAAACATGTTCTAGTCTGCATCCTTAGTCACAATTAAAGTTATTGTCCGATTGATTGCCTGCCATGCCAACTTAAAACCGCAGCCATCGGCTCTATACGGAGCAGTCGGCAATTTCCTCAAGACCATCGTCAGCGGTCTCGCTGTCGTCTCACTCAAAACACGCTCAACATGTTGAGTCGACAAATTGACCACCACCCCAACGAATGGGCTCAACTCCGGAATGTAGTCAAACTCATACCAACCACTCAAAACCGTGCCCAAGTAAATACCATTAAACACAATCTCCGGGTAGCGCCACTCACCGTCCCAACTGGACGGCATTCCATACAGCACAGCCGATGACTTATCCGGCAACAAACACGGGAACTGAAGCAGCAACTCATTTTCGTCCACCTCCATCGGCAGCCAGGTAATCCCCTTCGCCTCAACCACCAGTTCCAGAGTTATAGTGTCCCCCTCACGCAAACTACCAACAACCAACTCACTCTCGGATCCGAGCGATAACGTCGCACGGCAACCATCGTTGCCCGTTACCTCCGATAGCACCGTAAGCAACGGCCTATCCCCTGCCAACACATGCTTTTCGCCGCCTATATTAGCCAGCACATGCCCGGCATGACCTTGCCCAATTACCCACAGCACCAAATCGAGCAAAGCAAGGTCGGCATAGCTCGCTGCCGTCACAGTCAACCGCTCCAGCCGCTCCGCCGGCACCTCAGGCCCCTCCTTCTGCCAAAGCACGCGCTCACCGCGCCGAAGCTCTGTAAACTCGCGCCCCCCGCGCCATAGCCCCACAAATTCCCTCCCGTTCCGATTAAGACTCATAAATCAAATAGTAAACATTGTTCGGTTTGGCCTGCAACGCCTCAAATTGCGCCCTCGAAATCTCCACAAATTGCGTCGCATTGTCAGCCGTCAGCACGTTAGCATGAAGCGTCTTCATGCGCTTCTCAACATCCGCCGTTTTGGCCAGCGGCTCCAGAGCATCCGCCGTCACATAACCGGCACCGCTCTGCACATACTCCCGCACCTGCTTGGCCGTCGTCACCCCGCTATCATCGCTCATATCACCAGCCAGTCTCACCGCACCGGATGTCACAGAGTCCGCCTGCAGCAGCGTAATGTCAGCCGCAGTCCCCACCTTAAACCACCCGCCATAAGAACCTATAATCGCCCAAATATACACATCCCAGCCCCCTGAACCATTAGGCACAAGGTATTGAGCGTTTCCGTGACCCTCTTTCGGCAACGCACTAAACGAACTGGCTATGTACCGGTGCAGAATAGCATTCTTAGCTCCCGCCAACATATCCTTAGCCTGCTCATGCAACTGGTTAGCCTTGCCCAGCACCTCCTGCGTCTCGGTGAGTTTGCCCAGCACCTCCTGCGCAGCATGCAGCGCAGCATTAGTAGCCACCCAGCCAATCTCAATGCGCCCACCTACCACCTCCGGCAGCAGCACACTCATGCGCCGCACGCTTTGAGGCAGAGCAGCCATCTTCGCCGTCACCATGGCCGTCGTCAACACACCCAGCCGCCCATGCATAAGCCGGTAGCAAGAGCCATCGCTGGTCGCATAACCAATCTCATAAATGTAATCTCCCGTACCCTCCAGCACAGGGAACTGCACCAACAGCACATTGTTACTGGACGTGTGCTGCACACTGACCGTCTGGTGAGCCATGCCATCAGGCCACGTAATCACGCCGAAAAACGTCACATTCTCCACGCTCACCTTATCCTGCCCTCTCTTAAACTCCAGCTCATACTCCGGCCGAGACCCGGCAAGCACCGTCATGTTGTACTCAACACCTAAAAATTCCTGGTTCATGACAACATTCTACCCCTTTCCTCAAAAATTAAAATCGTGACGGTGTAGGCTCATCGCGCACCATCGGCTCCGCATTCGTCCGACTCAAAATCGCCCGCAGCATATCCGCGTCCGTGCTCACCTCCAACTTCTGCGGCTCATACGCCCCATCCATCTTATTGAGCACATCCACACACCGCACCGCAGCATTAATCTCACCAGCCTCAGCCGAGCGCTCCGCCCACTCCTGCAACCTCTCCATCCTCTCCGCCTTACTCCACAGCCCCGCCGCCTCAGCCACCTGTTGAGCCCGTGTTGATAAACGTTGAATTTCACGCTGCACCTCAACCTTCTTCAACAAACGCCCCGCCAACGTCCCCGCACTATTCCCCTTACAACCAAACGCCTGCGCATAAGCAGGCCCCTGTTTCATACCCTCAACAGCAATCAACCTGCAGAACATCTTCGCCTGCGCCGACAACCCCTTATTCGACTTCTCCTTGCTCATGTTTAGACTTTCCTTAACTCTCGATTAACCGCAGACAGCAACCTGTTTCTGGCCTGCTCCCACAGCTTCACAACGCGCCTCCCCTCGGGAGTGAGCGAGTACAAACACACAGCGTGCCGTCCCCGCTGCCGAACAACGAGCCGATCAACAACGCCCTGCGCCTTCAACCGTCGCAACTGCTGCCGAGTCGTCTCTGTGTCGCATGGCATCAGCCCGGCGAAGACCGAAAACGGCACCACTTGGAACACATACAGAATACGCATCACCGCACATGTCGTTGGGTGCAGTGGCGGTTGGCCACCGCAAGCCACCAAATCCCACGCTAATGCCTCAATCACTTCTTTACGTTCATCCTTCATGGCCTCAACTCCTTTCTCATCGCCGCAAACTCCGCCTCCGCCTCCTCCGCGCTGATAGCATCCGTCACATTCTGCACCGCATTTGCCCTTTCTTTGGCTCTCACACGCTCTGCGGCAGCCTTTTTACGCTGCCGAGTGTCATCATGGCGGCACCAACTTGTCGCGTGCTGTAGAACGTCTGGGAGGTCCCTGAAGAAAAACTCCAAGCTCTCCGGCCTGTAACTCCGCACATCCTCCGCAGCATAATACCGCTGCAGCAAGCGCAAATTCACAGCCGACATCGGCACCAGCCTGTAGGCACGCAGAGCCTCCTCCTCCACCTTCCGAGGCAAAGGATGGTCCAGGTTCAACCTCCCCAACATAGGAACAACCTCACCCAAAGCCACCAGCCAACTACCGAAATCTCCACTCTCCTCCCAACTCAATGGGGGAGTGGCGCACGGCTCAGCCGGAGCCCCTGTAACAACGGTAGAACTAAGCTCTACCTTATCATTATATATTCTATTCTTATCTGGTAACGTTTTTGTAACGCTTTCACCGTTACATCCACCGTTACACTCAGCGTTACCGTTTTTCGCGCCTTGCTTACGGTGACGCTCCACCCGTCGAGCACCCTGCGCACGCTCCTTGGCCGAATCCCCACAGTGCTTCCCGAACTCCAGAGCATACACGCAACCATCCTCACCCAGAGCTGCCCAGCCGATGGAAATCAACGCCTCCGCGCAACCGCGAAAACCTATTTCATCGTCCAACTCATCAGGTAGCAAGTGCGTCTGCCCATCAGTCGTCTGCTCATCAATCCACACCAGCCAAGCAACAGCCAGCCCAAGAGCCGCATGCTTCTTGCAACGCAACTCACGCATCAGCGCGCGAACCTTCGCCGACCTCAGCAACGAATGCCGAACCTTTAACCATGCCTCAGCCATAACCATTCAGCCTTCCTATCGGAGTCGCAGACTTCAGTCTGCATCGGCGCAACCGTGCGCAACCGCGTCCCGCCAGAACCTCAGCAACACAGTTCCCTCCTGTTCCCTATCCTTCACCCGGTGAATCCCCACACACGTCAGCACACGGTCATTCACCCCCAGCGCATCAGCACACCCATCCAGGTACGCCTTGCAACTCGCCAGCGCATTATCCGCATCAGGCCCCGTACCGCCCCAGAAAAACCACGTCAGGTCATACCGGTCTGGTTTCCATCCATCCGGCAGCAGGCACATAGCCTCAGCATCCTGCTTCGCTTTCAGCATCAGCAACCGCGCACGGCCACGCGCCTCACGCACCACACGCTGCTTCGCCGCCCAATGCGACCGACTATTCGGGCTCAACACCCGCCCCGGCCGACTCAGCGCCACAGTCAAAACAAACTCAC
Organism: Akkermansia sp.; assembly: GCA_017555205.1. Taxonomy (GTDB): domain Bacteria; phylum Verrucomicrobiota; class Verrucomicrobiia; order Verrucomicrobiales; family Akkermansiaceae; genus Akkermansia. Next base: position 71,468 of record JAFZGW010000019.1, read on the forward strand.
CATTCATTGCCCATCTCCCTTCCTCTTCCTAAACAACTCCAGAACCTTCTCTTTGGCAATGACAAGAGTGTTCACCTCCTGCCCATCTTCAGCGCGTAGACACAGCGTCTCCATCGCATCATCCAACAGGTAAATTAACTGTAGAGCAGTCAGCTCCACCTTATCTCCCATATTGATTGTTTTCATTGCTGCTCCTTTCCGTTGAAATGCTTCTCAACAATCCTCCGGGCCTCTTTAAGCCCATCAATCTTCCCCTGCAGATACCAGGCATTGCAGGCGAGAATACCCCCCGCGATAATGATTACAGCCACAGTAATATTCTCAGCCATTGCAATATCTCCCCTCCTCCCTCAGCTTCCCCTCCAGCGACTCCGCCAGGCTCCGCACCTGCCCCAGCAGAGCATGAGCCTCCACCAGCATAGCACACTTGTTGCCCGCATTGGCCGCAGCCAGCAGGCGAGTAGCAGTACCACTCACCCGCCGAGCCTCGTCCATATACAACTGCTCAATATTAGAACCCGAGGTCTTCACTACCTTCATAGAGCTCCCCCTTCCGTTGCACAGTCAACCCCTTCAAGCGCAAGCGAACCGCATAGCGCTGCCGACCATTCCGGTCAACATAACTACGCCCGCTCACCCAACCGCTCGCTGCCACAACATCACCCGCATTCAGCTTCACCGCAGCCTCCGCAACCTTCAGCCACGACTCCACCTCCACGATACTAGTCTGTGAATTGCCCGCACGATCCGCAGGCAAACGCACCTCCAGCAGCACATCAGCATACGCCTTATCCTCGCCCCCTACAACCCTGTAGCAAAGCTCCGGCTGGCGCACAACTTTCGCCCCCTCAAAATGAAACGTAGAACTCATGCCTGCTCCCCCTTCAGCTTTTTGACCTGAGCATTCAGTCGCTTGCATTCCTCCTTAGCCGCCCACACCGCATCCGGATGAAACGACAACTCAAACACAGCAACCATGCGATTGCTCACCCTGTCCATAACCGCAACAACCTGCCACCCCTCATAAACCACAAAACGCTCCTCAGCACTCATACCTTGCTCTCCTTGATTGTTCCAGCCGTGCACTTCACGCTGCCATAATCCGCCAGCACCTCACGCAGCCACTCCTTGCTTGCCTTCGTCGTCTGCTTCACACCCTCCGGAGCCTGCTCGGACAGCTTAGCGTGCACCAACTTGTCGAGGTCGGATATCTTCACCTGGCAACACTTCGTAAACTCCTCACCGGTCACATCCAGCAGCGCATTCAACTGCGTAAACGCACCGCCGGCATCACCAATCGTAAAGCTCGCCTTGCCCGCACCCAACTCAAGACCGGGAATCTCCACCCCCGCCTCCAAATCAGCGCGAACCTTCCGCTCAATCGCCTCCACATACTTCTTCGCCAACCGCGCAGCATCCCACGCACGCTTGCGGTCCTCCAAACTCCACGCCTCCCAGCGCGTCAGCTCCATACCGGCAGCCTTCTGCACCTGCAAGCCCAGCGCCGGACAACTCGCAGCAGCTCGGCAATACTTGCACTGAGTCTCACCAGGGCACAACCTTGCCCCCGGCTTCGCGGCCTCATCCAGCTTCGCATAAATCCACTGGCGCAAAGCCTTAGCGTCCCCACGACCAAAGCGAGCCAACTTCGGCAGCTTCCTGCACACAAACGGCTGCAGTATACCCGCATAAACCGTCTGAACCTCAGCAAACTTATCAAACACGGTCAACGCCTGAGCATACAACTGGCAATTCTGCTCAGCACTCACAACATCCCCGCGCCCGAATTTATAGTCCAGCACCAGAGCCGTATCGCTCCCCACAAACACCACATCCTCCTGCGCACTGAACCGCTGGCAAGCATCCCATAGGCGCTCCTCTCTGTACTCATCAAAAATCGGCCCAACATACTCCCGAGCCAAATCCTTCTCCAACTTCAGGCACCACTCCACCGCCTCCGCCTCCTCAGCGTCCTCCGGCATAGTCCCCTCCTCCATGTGCTTATGCAAGCGCGTACCCATCGCAGCAGCCTCCGACTGCTCACCCTCCGGGCAAGCCCTCTCAGCCAACCAACTACCGGGGCACAGCACCAACCGCTGCAACCCACTCGCACTCGGCAACCCCTTGCGCACATCCTCCTCAGAAATAATCGTAGCCATAATCAACCAAAATTCGTAAATCGTAACTCGTAACTCAAATCAGCTCCCCGAACTGCGGAACATCCACCTCCGCACCCAGCCCGGGAATCTCATCAGCCTCCTCCTCGTGCGCTAACTCCAGAAAACTCGGCTTCACCACACGCCCCTGCACATTCACCGGCGAACTATTCACCTGGTCAAACTCCAAAAACTCCTCACGATCTGCAAGCCCCCCAATCCCCATAAAATAACGCACCGCCTGAATCGTCGCACGGTGGCGCAACATACGCAGCGGACGCTGCTTCCACACCGGCGAAGACTCCACACGGTTCTCCTCCATATACTCACGCACAATCGTAGGACGTCTCTTCGACTTGCTGTAAATACGGCACTCCACCCAGCTCTTATCCTCAGCATACTCATGCTCCATACCATCATAATCAGAGTTAGCATGCAGCAACTTCAGCCAGCCATCAATACCCACCATCGGCTGAATACCACCCGACTTCGCACGGAAAGCATGAATCTCCTTAATCAGCGGATTGAGCTTATACGCACTCGCCGTCATACAGAACGCAGCCAGCTCCTCATTGCTCGCCCCGCTCGGCATCACCGTCTTCATCATAATATTGTAAACCTCCTCCTGATTCACCAGCCCCAGCTGCTTCGTAAGAGCCGTCAGAGCATTCACCTTCTGAACAGAAGGTACCAACTGTTGTGTATTATTCGTATCTGTCATAGTATTAATATCGTTAATTAGTTAAACCCTCATCGGGAATCCCTGCCGGTGGCACCGACCCACCACACGCGGCAGCTTCTTCATTCATCCGCGCAGCCCAGGCACAGGGCAAATTATGCACCACTTTCTCCTCCGGGCAGGTGCACCATCCCGGCTTCAACTATGACAGGAAATTACCTCGTACACAGCACATCATACGGAGACTTCCTCACCGCACCCTCGAAAACATCGCAGTTCGGCAATTTCTCTCGCAGATACTCCGCCACATCCCTCACCGCATTGTCCTCCGGCACATCCGGGCGAATCAGCTCATAACACAGCCTCAGCGCCTTCTCCTCCTTATCAATGCGCACCTTCAGCCGTGCACGCACCTCGTAAGTCGTCATCTGCTCAGCGCCCTTAATCACCGGCAAATGCAGCACAAACTCCTTCGGCAGAGCCATATCCCGGTTTACACCGGTCGACTTCTCCTGGTAACTCACACACGTCTGCCCATCCGCCCCGCGATAACTACGGCTGAACTCCACCGAACTCTTCTGACGGAAATTCGCCACCAAATCCAGCAACTCCACCCCGCAAGGCTCCTTAATCACCTTCTCCTGATCCTCCAGAAAATCGCAGAACCCCTCCTGGCTCATCCAGCACTTATCCTTACCGCGCCAAGCAATCCAGTCCGGCGTACACTCGCACCTGAAATGCGCCACATCATCCCCCCAGCTCTCAGGATTAAACACAGCCTGAGCCTTCGACTTGTCAACAAACACCAGCCCCGCAACATCGCGGCTCAGCACATAGTCAACAAACGTCGGCAGCATCAGCAGCTCCACTATACCCGCCCCGCGATACGGCTTGTCCGCATAGCGAGCAATATCGCGAACCTGACAATCCTCATGCACCACCGCAGCACGCCCAGGCACCACCTCATGCGACATCCCAGGAGTAAGCAGATTCCCGCTCATCTCCCCCTTCATCATAACAGAATTAGTATTTTCCATATTCGTAACTCGTAATTCGTAACTCGTACTTCACTTCTTCACCTTGCGAGTCTCCTCGCCATCCGCGAAAATCTCCCACGAAGTAACATTGACCTTACGCGGAGCATCGAAATCGAACTGCCCCTGTGCAGGGTCATCCACACAGAAACGCCCCTGCTCATCCGCATACAGCAGCTTCAGACGCGTCTCCTCCTGCGGAATACTGCGGCTCAGCGTCGGCTTCACACCCACCTGACGGTCCTTCCCCAACTTACTCACCGCCACCTTCAGAGTCAGATGCCCCTTACCACCCGTCTCCATCACCGCAGACGTCAGCTCGGTGATACACTCATCCAGCTGCCTCAGCAACTCAGCATCGCGCAAATCACGCAACGCCTGAAAAAAGCGCTCCCCGGCAGGGGCATCCGTCGGCATAAGCTTCTTATTCGTAACCATAACTAGCCCTCCCATCAGTCATTCGCAAGCCCAGCCAGCAAATTATCCAAAGCCTCCCGCTTCGCCTTCTTCCGCAAATTGCGAGCATGCCACTCAGCCAACACAGCCCAGGCAGCAGGATCCGACGCCATAGCCTCAACAACCAAACGGCTGCAAGCATTACCAGCCATACGGAACACATGCGAATTGAACTCCTCCTCCAAATCAGTCTTCACATGCGAATACGCCCCTTCACCATCCGCAGCAATAATCACCCCCGGCACATCAAAATCAATGCCATTATCCTCAAGAGCCTTGCAGATAGCACTGAACTTAATCTTACCCTCGCAGCTCTCAGCGACCTGCCCATCATTATTTTGTATATCCTCTGTCATAGTATTATAACGTTAATATGGTTAAAGAAGCAGCAGATTTCAAACGCCCTGCTGCGCAGCGGACATGATACCTAATTTATGAAGTCCTCGCACCTCGCGAGAAAAGCCGCGAATCGGACTCGAACCGAAATCTCCTACATACTCCCCATTTGAGCTTCGGCGCATTACCTATTATGCTACACGCGGATATCGCCCATTCCTTTCAAACGCCCGGGCCAGGCGGAATCGGGTACTATATCACAAAAAGCACACAAATCATGCCTAGAAGAAAAACCAGCGCAGCGGAAGCCATCCACATAGCGAACCTAGCCGCGCTCTGCGCCTCCCTACACGCCCGCCCCGCATCAAACGCATGATTAAACGCATGCACCCCCAAAGCCTTAACATCCGCAGCGATCCGATTCGCCCGAGCCTCCCACTGCTCCAGCTTCTCACACTTCTTATCCAGCTCCCTGTTAATGTTTCCGGCCTTCTGACACAGCATCTCCATGCCAGCCTTCTGCTGTTTAATTGTCTGTTTCATAATCATCCAAAAAAGTAGGAGGTAAAGAATTCTCATAACGCACCTCATAACGCCCCCCCGCCCGCACACAATCAGGCGTCGCCCCCGTCGGCTCCACACGCCCCTGCACCGGCTCCGGCACACCACCCTTGCGAGACTCCACAAAATCCGCCAGCAACAAATTCCCCCACACCGGCACATACACCAGCACAAAAGAACCCAACACAAACTGCAACATCGTCTTCATAACCATTCGAAAATCGTACTTCGTAAATCGTAAAAACTCACACGGTCTCTTTCCGCAGCCCGCAGCGCACATTCACCCGGTCCATCAGAGCCCGCCGAAAATCACGCACATTCACCAACTGACTGCGCTCCCCCAGCTCCAGAATCCGAATCTCATGCGTCTCACAAAAATCAGCCACAAGCTGCTTCATCTGACTCACACTCACATCAAGCGTCCTCGCCAGAGTCGTCAACTTGCAATACTCAAAACCCTTCAAATCCACCAGCACCACAGTCTCATCTGCTGCCAGCGGCCTACCATCCTTTCGTCTATACGCTGCCATAACCTGTATCAACCTTGTAAATTTAACCTAAAACTGTTACACTATCGCCATGGACATAACCTGGCTTACCTTTATCAAGAAACTTCTTCAACTCATCATCACGCCAAAGAACAAATGGCTGCTTGGCACCCTTAGCGCCATCCTCCTCTTCACCCCCCAGCAACACCTCGCCCAACTCGGACTGGCTCACATCGCACACAACCACAAGACAACGGCAGGGATCATCTTCACTATATGCGCACTCTACCTTACCATAAACCTCACTTACAGGCTCATACACACACTCGCGGAAAAGTCTAGACAGCGCACCACAGCCACCCGCACACACCGCGCCCTCCAAACCCTCACAGACGAGCAGCGCGAAACGCTGCGCCCCCTTACCGCCAAAAGCCTCACCTGCGGCCTGCTGCCCTGCGACCAAGAGAGCACCCAGCGCCTTGTAGACACCGGCATCCTTATCCCCACAGGCATACGCTTCCTCAGCACAAGCAGAACCGTCCAACACCTCCGAGAATACACCCTCAGCCCCATCGCCCGGCAGCACTTTTACGGCAAAGACTAACCAATTAGCCCAATTATTCTTCACCGCAACTCCACCAGGGCGCTCATCAATATCCACACTCGCCTCCTGCTTTTTATCGCACGCTGCATCAAAGCACGATACAAACAACCCGATTCCAACACCGGCAGCAAAGCCACTCAAAAATGAAACTCCACTCAAATCCATAAACTCAGCTCCCTTTCTTTCTTTTTAATACATCGACAAGCGCCATGCACGTAATGAACGCAAAGGAGCCTGGAAATAATAATAATAATAAGACTAGGCTGCCTTCCATACTTGAACCTCCATTAGCTCTCCTTACTTTAAGGTTTGTCAAACCCAACACTAAAAAAATTAATCCTCATCAATGATAGCCTTCTCTTCCGGAGAAAGGTTTGTCAAACCTTGTTCCAAAATAAAAACAATCTGAGCGCTCAATGAACGATGGGCTGCCTCAGCGAGCTTCTTCAACCGCTGAGCAATGCCCTTGTCCATCTTAACGCAAACCTGCTTCTTTAATTTCTCGGATGATTGCTTCATAATCTTCAACAGTTAATTCTACATCACGGGTCCCTTCCTCCAGCAAAGTAGCAATAACGTCAGTTCGGCTCTTACCTCTGTGAGCTGCTAACTTCTCCAGTTTCTTCACCAACTCCCTCTTAAGGAGGATGGATACAAACTTCTTGTCCTTTGCCGGTTGATTCGCCATATCGTGTATCTGCAGATACACTACCACCACTCCGCAGGTTTGTCAAACCTAAAAAGTAATTTTTTTTCATTTTTTTTATTTCCGCGCATTGCAAAGCCATTCCCTGCATGGTAGAATGCAAGCATGAGAATGACAGAAAGTGGCGCTTTTTTGCGAGCGCTCAGAGACTACAGGAAATATAGAAACACTGAGGAGGGAAAAGAGCTTCTGAAAACCCTGCACGCCATCTGCGCCAACGTCCTGCGTGAACTGATAGATAAAGGAGTCGAACGGCTCACCCCGGAAGAACTCGCCGCCCTGAAAGAACTGCACGGCCTGCCCACCCCCGCCACCTACAACAAAGCGCTGGAACCCTACGCCTGATTTTATGTTTTTCATCACTCTCATCCTAGTGTTAACATTCTGGAGCTACCTATACGAAAAGGAAGAAATCGACTGTAGAGAGGAGCTCTTCTCCTTTCTTTACTATCACGGCATGTGTGCAGCGCTGGTCGCCGCCTTTATTAGTGCCACCCTACTCGGCATTGCGAAGATTTACACCGACGTCACAGACGAAGCCCCAATCCCAACCTGGGTCTTCGTTCCATTCAATCTCGAGGATTAAATAACCGCAAACCATATAAACATGCCATGAGCAACACCGATAGAAACAACGACTTAACCGCAATGGGCCTCTACTTGTCCGAGGACGGCACGTTGCACCTGAAAAACTTCTCGCTCAAGATTGATTTTTCTGGTACAATGACTCCGAAGGTACTAAAAAACGCAGCAAGCGGACTGGACAACATACTGATAACTGCAGCCAGACTGATGTCGGATGTCGCAGGAGAAAACCTTGTGCTGGAAGGAATATCTGTCGGAACAGTTCAATCTGGTAGCTGCGGGTTCAAAGATATAGCCTTGGTCATCCGGGAAACAAAAAATCTTATAGGAGAAATCAAAGACATGGACTACAAAAAACTCCTCACCATTTGCCTCACAGGTCTGGCACTCTTCAGCATAGACCGCTTCAGCCAATACAAAACCGCAGAACTGGCGACAGAGGCCCAAGCCGAGTCTGCTGGTGGGATTATCATAAAAGATTCCACCATCACCATAACAGACTCACTCAACGCTCTGTACCCCGGACAAGAGGAAATAGTTAATAAAGTAGTTCAGGCCATGGCAAACATGCAAGAAAAATCCCCCCGGAATATGAGAAAATTTGCTAAAGGATTAACAGAACTTTCCCACCCTGGAGATATAGAAGCGACCGGAGTTCAATTTGGTTCCGATAAAATCGATGGAAGCGAAACCTCCCAAACCTTACTAACGGAAGAACAAATAAAACTGGTTCCGGCAAAATTGCCTCCGGAAGAAACAACTAACCCTGAGCCAGAACTCTGCCGAAACGTTCAAATTGCTATCATCAAAATTGACAAAGAAAGCGACGCAGAAAACGCCATACAATGTCGCATTGTAGATGAAGACTACAGCAACAAAAAATGCCCGCTCATCGTGGAGAACGCCTCACAACGCGAAGAAATAATGAAACGTTTTCACAAAAACATCAACGTAAACCTGTATGCAATAAAGCAGTATCAACCCAGTGGAGAGATGAAACTAAAAGCATACATATTAAAAGATATTCTCGATTAAATATATCCCTTCCTACACCCCAGACAACCGCGAGACACTCCCTCAAAATAATCCTGTACACAAAAAGCCCCGCATTTTGCGGGGCCTTTTTTATGCCGAAACAGCATCGCCACCATCGAGCACCCCATCAAATAAAACCAGAGTAAACCAAAAAAGGCTTGACAGCCTTCATCAGACTGGCTACAATAATAATCGGAAGGCGGTTATTAATAACAGACCCAAGTCCATCGGTAACTATACAATCAGGTAACCAATCCTGAACCGATGGCACGGGTCACCGCTTTTAACCCGAGGGGCAAGCAGTAGCTTGCCCCTCATGCTCTCTCAAAACAATGCAGCACACATACAGCATCCTGATAGACGGTGGCTACTTCTCAAAAATATACAGCAGTAAGCGAAACGCCTACCCCACCGCCGCAGATGTCATGCGAGTCACAGACCGCATACAACAGACACCGGATTTTCTGAACAAAGAACTACTGCGCATTTACTACTACGACGCCCCGCCACTTCAAACTAAAATCACCAACCCCATCAGCAAAGCTCAAATAGACCTTGGCAATTCAGATCTGGCAAAACGAGCACAGAGGCTCCACGCAACCCTCTCACAATCCCCGGATTTCGCTCTGAGACTCGGAGAACTCAAGCAAAACACATGGGCGGTAAAACCCAAAGTCTGGCCGTCAGATAAAGCCCCCTCACAAAACTCCGTCATCCTCACTGCAGACGACATAAAACCGGATATTAAACAAAAAGGTGTCGACCTCCGAATAGGAATGGACATCGCCTGCATGGCCATCAGAAAAAACGTCCAGACCATCGTACTTATCACCGGAGACTCAGACATGGTACCCGCTCTCAAACTAGCCCGCCGAGAAGGCCTGAGAGTCTACTGCGTACAAATGGACACGCAGCATATCACAGACGAACTCAAAATACACTCCGACCGCATACTCCCCATTGACACCGCCCCCTAAACGCAAGAAAGCCCCGCATTTTGCGGGGCCTTTTTTTTCACCCACCTCACACCTCAGGCAGCGCATGCACCACCTGCCGCAACTGCTCCGTAGTAGGCCTGAGATACACCGCATGCACCTCACGAGACTTATGCCCCACCAGCTCCATCGCCATCCCCTCCGTCACCCCACTTGCATGCAACATCGTCGCCACCGTAGAGCGCAAACAATGGAACGTCTTACTGTGCCACACCCGGCGCCGCCCAGCCCCACGCTCACCACGCAGCCCGATACCATGTAACCGCACCAGCTGAGTAAACTCCTGGCTAGGATTACTATGCAAGCGCAGCCTAGGCAACACCCACACCGCCTCATCCCCGCCCTGCTCCTGCGCCCACACAAACCTCTCCCGCGCCCACTGATAAAACCCATCCAGCATAGGCTGGCGCATCACCAGCTTAGTCTTACCCGTAGTAATATTCACCACACGCTGCTCCCAGTCAAACTGCTCCCATCGCAAATTGCGAATATCACCCAACCTCTGCCCATACGTCCCCAAACAGCAACGCACCGCTGCCGACCACTCATCAGGCAACTTATCCACCAGCAGCCGCACCTCCTCCATCGAGAACGCCTCATGCACCACCTTCTCATCCTTACCGTCCGCAGGCACCTGCACCCGATCACACGGATTCTTCTCCAGCAGCTCCGCATCCAGCGCCCAATTAAACGCCGCCCGCAGCACATAAAGCCCATGCTTCACCGTCTTATGGCGCACCACCTCCCTACGGTCAGACACCCACTGCTTAATATCCGCCCGCGTGATACAACGTGCCGGCTCATCCGCCCGCCTCTTCCCCAGCCACTCACAAAACTGCGCATAAGTAGTCCTAGCGTTTGCATAAGTGGATGCCGAAAGCCTCCCCAGCTTCCCCTTCAGCACCGTATTAAACAACTCCCGCACCGACATAAAGCGCGCATCCTCCATCTTCTCCTCCTCCTGCGTCGCCAACATCTGCGCCACCAGCAAAGCGCGCCGCTTTGCTTGCGGCTTCGACAACCTCTCACCCTGAAACATCCCACCCTCAACCGGCACCTTAGTAGAGCGCTTCAACCTAGAACCATCAGGCATCACAATCTGAGCCAACCAGAACGGAGACTTAGCGTCCGAATAAATACTAAAACTAGCGTTTTTCATCTTATTTTACATTAATAGCGTTAGTCGCGCAGTTTTCGCGCAGAAAGTCGCGCAGTTTTCGCGCGATGAACTAGCACTATTAACGATAATAAGCCCCGCAAAATCAAGCAAAATAAACAATTAGCGCTATTAGCGGAGGTTAAACAAATAGCCCCGGCGGGAATCGAACCCACATCTGCCCTTTAGGAGAGGGCCGTTCTATCCATTGAACTACGGGGCCAAGGAGGCTTACATTACACACTATTGAGTGTGATTTGGCAAGCCTGAAGTGTGACTTCAGGCGCCAAAAGCGGAGCGCAGACGCGAAATCTGCTCTTGTGAAAGATGGGCTGAAACCACCGGGAGCATACGGGGGAAGTATTCGGCGCGCTCCCAACCGTGGAGGGGTTGGGGTGCGGGTTTCTCGTACGCCCAAGTGGGGATGGGGAGCACCAAGTCGATAACAGCAGTTGTCGCCACAGCCATGCGCTCAAGCAAGCAGGTAATGGGCTCAGCCAGTTCAGGCTGTGCAGCCAGTACCCCCAGCACCCAAGTGTAGCTCAGGTGGTTCGGGGCAGGATTGACAGAGCTGATTAAAGCGGCCAATCTCTCGGCGGGCAGGTCGTAAAGCGGCTGCAGGTAGGGCAAGACTCTCAGGTCACTGAGGCTCAAGAGAGCCTCTGCCACAGTGGGAGGTGTGGATTCTGCGGACTTCAGCAGGCGAGCCAGTTCTGCCACACCGGTGAACTTTTCGGTAGCTCCGGGCTGTGCCAAGGTCGCCAGCTGCATAGCAGCCGTGCGACTGAGAACCGGCTCGGGCTCAGCCAGAGTGTAAGGCAGCAGTGCGCGCCAACCATCGCCCTTTCGGGCAGTAATGAAACGCACCAGCTGGGCCAGGCTGCCCTTGCGGCCGGCAGGTGCTACCTTCGCGGCAAAGATTTCGTAAGCGGTCAGGTTATCCTGCAAACGCTCGGGGTCATTGCAGGTGACCAGACCGCACGCAATCATAGCCAGCGGCCATTCTTCTGCACCGATTTCCTGCACGCGCACGGGGTCTTGCACCATTGCGGCCAGACGCTCCAGCTCGGAGAGCATCGAGAAGTTGTCCTGAAAAAGTCCCATTGTAAAAACCGAGTGAGGTTATCAGTTGGCACCGCCCGGAAGGGTCGACATACCGCCGAAGGGGTCATCGGTACTGCCGGTACCGGGGGTGGCGGGAGTGTCGCCAAAGGGATTGGAGGGGTCAATGCCGAAGGGATTGGAACCGGCGGGGGCGGGCGTCTGCGGAGCGGCGGGCTGGGGCTCTGCGGGCGGAGCTACGGGCTTAGGCGCATCGACATCCAGCAAAGCGAGTCGCAGGCCAACTATATTTTCACGCACCAAGGGGCTGTAGGGGCACACGCTCTGCAGCTGGTTGTAGTAGGTACGGGCACCCTCAATATCCCCATTCTGTCGAGCGATGTCGCCGAGCGTAAGATAGGCCAGCGCGCTGTACGGGTTGGCAGGTTGGGCGATAATTTGTTGCCAGTACCCGGTGGCCTTCTCGCCCTGCTCCTGGTTCGTATAGTAAGTGGCAAGACTGGCGAGGGCGCGTGTGCGAATGAGGAGATTCTGAGTGCCGGCGGCAATTCCTTCGAGCTGTCCGAGTGCTGCTTCAGCCTTGGCGGAGTCTGTCAACAGGGAGAGAGACTCCAGCAGTTGAGCAAGTTCTGCGGAGTTGGTATCGGGATACTGGCTATTAATAGCGGCGAGGGAGGCGGCATCATAAGAAGCGGGTTCTACAGCTCCGCTCTGTTCGGCAGAGCCCATAGCCTTGACGATAAGTGCGCCGGCGCTCTCCTTCTGCTGCTCTTTGAACGAATAATACCCGATAGCTGCACTGGCTGCTACCATGAAAGCGATACCGCCGACGATGAGTTTCTTGTAGTGATTATTCAGGAAGATTTCGTGCTTGGCTGGCCCGAGTTCAATTTCGCCGATGGCTTTGATTTCCTCAGGCGAGAGCGGCATTTCGTCCGGATTGGTGTTGTTCTTTGTCGTTTCCATGGTTCAGGATTTGTAAAGGTTACTGAGCATGTGGATTCTATCCACGTCAAAATAGTTATTGATACCGAGGTTGTGGTAAATTTGCAGTGTGGCTTTGGAGCGATTGAGCGTGTAGAAGTGAATGCCGTCCACATCCGCATCGAGCAGCTCGGCACACTGATTGCTGGCGTAATTGATACCTATGCGCTCAATGGTATTTTTGTCGCCCCCGGCACGCAGCATAGCTTTGAGCAGGCGAGCCGGGAAATTGGTACCGGCGGAAAGTTCAGCCATGCGGTTCATACTGGAGATAGAGGTAACGGGCATGATACCGGCAATGATAGGCACGTCTATACCGAGCAATCGGCAGCGATCCCGATAATCAAAAAAGGCGTGATTATCGAAGAAGAGCTGAGTGCAAATGTAGTCAGCGCCTTCATCGAGCTTGGCTTTCAGGTAATCCATCTCGCGGATGCGGTTGCGGGTATCCGGGTGCCCCTCGCAAAAACCTGCCACGCCGATAGTCAGGCGATTGGGCAAGCGGTTGCGCTCCTCCCACTTACGAATGAAACGAACGAGCTCGGACGCATGTCGAAAGGCATCTTTGCTCGCGTCGTAATCTTTCATGGTGCGTGGGGGGTCACCACGCAGCGCAAGAATAGCACTGGCTCCGGCATTGGCATAGCCCTCCAATATGCTCTCAATCTCCTCCACAGTGTGGCCTACACAGGTAAGGTGGGGCACAGTGGGAATTCCACGCTGCTGAATATCATGCACAACGGAGCGGGTGAGCTCGCGGGAACCGCCGCCGGCACCGTATGTCACGCTCACAAAGCTGGGGCGGAACTCCTGCAACTGCATGACGGTTTCGAGCAAAGCCTGAGCCCCCTCCTCGGTCTTCGGCGGGAAAAACTCGAACGAGAACGTAGGGGTGTTGTCAAACAGGGGGGATTTACTTTGCTCTGCCATATCGTTGCATCTCAAATATTTACAGGTAAATCAGTTACCGTTCTCGGCAGCCGGGGTAGGTGTCGTAAGCGGCTGAGGAGTCAGAAACGTATTCTCGCGGCGCAAATCGCGGGCGGAGGCAAAGGGGGAATAGATAACCTCGTCACCCACGCGGGGTAACAGAGTCTCCTCATCAACATCTACCTGGCTCTTTCCGAACTCCTGGGGGCGCATAGTTGCCCCGACCTGACCGGATTCTTCATCCACATAGTCGACAGTTACCTCGCACAGGACGTGCCCCTCGCGGCGAACAGCCAGCACGAGCCCCTCGGGCAGCACATCTTTTACCGCCGGTTTGAAAAGCACGGAAACCCACTCCTTATTGAAAGCCGTCACAAGGCCGATAGTTCCGTCGGTCTTCTCATTTTTCAATTCATTGTCGCGCTGCTGAGCAGCTTCAGCCTTGCGGCGAGCATCCTCGAGCACGGCCTGAGCCTCGGCTTCGCAGACGGACTTTTCGGCCTCACGGTCAGCATTTTCGGCTGCGGCCATAGCATCTTTCAGCCCGCCGACCTCAGCACCGTCTCCATAACCGCTCACGCGCTGACGATGCCCGGCAGTCTGCTGCTGATTTTGAGCAGATTGCTGAGAAATATGATAAAGGTTCTGCTCTGCCTGCATGGCCGGCAATGTAACGAACACAACGTAAAACATGAGCCCGACCGCAATGACAAGCAGCGAGAGAATAGTGATACGAAAAGCATTCATGCGGGTCAGTATAGCATATTCAGTCCACCATGCAAGCTCATTGTATGTCAGAATGTCCCCCCCTGCCCATTTTAGCGCAAGCATGACAGAATATCGACTCCAAACGAAGGGAAAATACGCATTATCTGACATGTAGACAGTATTTTGGCTTGCCAGTCGCCCCCTGTGGGGGTATAAGTGTGTGTGTACATGTTGAACTTGCCGAACACCATCACACTCATTCGCATTGCACTTGTCATTGTATTTGCCGTGGCTTTAACGGCGGATGGAGTTGCGCCGTTCGTCAATGGCGTAAGCCCAATGGAAACCATGGAGTACCAAGGGTGGTGGTTTATCCCGGTAACTATCGGCAACTGTATAGCGCTGTGGGCTTTCGTAGCCGGTGCCATAAGTGATTTTCTGGACGGCTATCTGGCTCGCAAGTACAACCTAATCACCAACTTCGGCAAACTCATTGACCCCTTGGCCGACAAAATACTGGTGAGTGCCGCCTTCATTTACCTGACCTACGTGGGCATGTGCCCGTTTTGGGTTACCATCCTCATTATCTTCCGCGAGTTTTTGGTCACCGGCCTTCGCCAGTTAGCCGTCGAAAAGGGTGTGGTAATAGCAGCTGACCGTACCGGCAAATGGAAAACCGGCATGCAACTGGCATATTGTATAGCCTGCTTGGTTCATTTGGGGTACGCCGGCAATCTACCCGAGCCTCTGCACAGTCTCTCGGTAGGTCCGGGCGGTGAGTGGCTGCGTGCGATTTTCCTGTGGAGCAGTGTCATACTGACCGTGTGGAGCGGCTTATTCTACTGCATTTCCGGGCGTCGTTTTCTGCGTGGCTGATTTTTAGCTGGAAATGCGGAGCCAAATGTGCTAGAGTTGCGGCTGTATCACAGCATCCGCATTATGAAGCTCCTTATTTCCCTCATCAGCACACTCTCCGCGGCAGTCGCTCTCAGTTGCTGCCAACAAACACAGAAGGCCTACCCCGTATACTTTTTGGTGCAGGATGCTAATACCGTAACCGAGGCGGCGGACAGCACCAGTGCGCGTATGATTGTGAAGTTCAACGGCGTAACCTACACGCGCATGCCTATCATGTCGCTGGATCATTTTGAAAAGTTCCGCTCGCACCTCAACCCCGACGGCTCATACGGTGTAACCCTTTACGCGAAGAAAGAATGGCGCAATCGCCTGTATTACAACACCATTGAAAAGAGCGGCATGCTCATGCTGCCGGTTGTCAACGGTTTAGCAATGGAGCCCATGCGCATCTCCCCGGTAAATGACGGTGTATTGGTCATTTGGAATGGGCTCAACGGCTACGATTTGAAGATGATTTCCCGTACCATTGACCCCATTAACCCCGAAATCGAGAAAAAACGCTACAAGAGCAGCAATCCCCGCCCCCTGCCCACCAAGCCGGAAAACGTACAAGATCAGACCCGTGACTTCACCGGTCGCACGGTAGGTGAGATTTACAGTTAACAATGCTTCGAACGGCCTCCATACAACTTTTGTTGATTCCGATTCTGCTGCTGAGCCTCTGCATGGCAGCCGTTCAGGATTTAGTGTTCCACCTACCGACGGATAATGAAACCCTGTACCAAAGCGGGGGGGATTCGTATTTCATGTATGTGGACCGGGATTTCGAGGGAGTGAAGTCGCAACCGTGGCAAGCCGGCACATGGGGCATGGTGCGCAATGCCTACCGCGACGGCAATGGGCAAGTGCGCTACAGCCGCATGCACGAGGGCATAGACGTCAAACCCATACGCCGCGATGCCAACGAAGAACCCTTGGACGAAGTTCGGAGTATTGCGCCCGGTATCGTAGCCTATGTGAGCGCCAACCCCAAGGAAAGCAACTACGGCCGCTATGTGGTAGTAGCACACCGTGTACCCGAGGGCACCATCTACAGCCTATACGCTCACTTAGCAAAGGTCACTTGCAGCGAAGGTCAGCGAGTTACCCCGGCAGATACACTGGGGGTATTGGGGTATAGCGGAGTGGGCCTGAACAAAACTCGCGCTCATTGCCACTTGGAAATATGCCTGATGATTAATTCGGCATACGACCTCATTGTGCAGCCCCCTACCAACAAGCATGGCTTGTTCAATGGCCTGAACCTCGTGGGTATAGATGCCGCCGATGTACTGCGGGCATGCCGGAACGGGCAACCATTTTCCCTGTCGGCCTACTTTGCCAAACTCCGCGAGCACTACCGAGTACGGGTACCATGGCAAGGCAGCATGGATATACTGCGCCGCCACCCGTTCCTTTACAAAGGGCGCTGGGGGTACCCCTGCCCCTCGGTCGATATAGCATTCACGCAAGAGGGAATCCCCATCGCCATTTACCCCGCCGCGCAGGAGGTGAGCAGCCCCACCATCATCAAATGTCGCGCCCTGCCCACCCTGCAACAGAATGCCACCGTCAACCGAGTGAAAGGCAACAGCAAAACCGCAGAGCTGACCGCCTCGGGGCTTCGCTACGTCAATTTATTCCTATACACCGAACAGCCCCCGGCTGCTCAGTAAACCACGCTCTCCACCGCCATGTGCCACCGCCATTTACTACCAATCATACTTAGCCTGTGCCTGAGCTGCCATGCCACCGGGCAGGATTTAGCCAAGGCCGAATACCTGCTCCGCGAGGGCAAAGCGGCAGAGGCACTGCAAGAGCTGCAACTGGCACCGCATTCACCGGCAGCCCTGTATTGGCGAGGCCGTGCCTTGGTCGAGCTCAAACGCCTACCGCAGGCAATCAACCAGTTTCGGGAAATTCCGCAAGAAAGTGTTTTTTATCCTTACGCGGCGAAAGGCATCATATATTGTGCCTGGCAAAGCCCCATGCTGGATTTCGTTGAATATGTGGCGCCATTAACCGCAGCGAGCAACAAGGAGATAGCCACCTTGGCACAGGCTGCACTTGCCGAGCACCAACTGCGCTACACCTCCAACGGTGATATTTCTACACTCACACCACTGCGAGAGCTTGCCTCCACCCAAACGGAGCTCAGCCCGGTGCTGGATTTGCTTAACATTGAGGAACTGCGCCGCCAAAAACAATACGAACAGGCAATCGCAGCAGGGCGCGCTATGGAGAACAACCCGGCCGTACCCCTCATCATGAAGCACCGTACCCGACTTGCTCTCGCAGAAGTCTATTACGACAAAGCCGAAGCAACGCCCATGGTGACAACCGAGGCGGATGAAGACGAGGAAGAAATCGAAAGCGATGAAGGCAAAGGCGAAGAAACCTTGCTGCACTTCATTGCCGCCTGGCCAGATTCACCGCTGATAGATGAGGCATTTCGCCGCCTCAACACACGCCACGCATTTGAAGAAAGCGAATATGCCCGCCGCCGACTGGAGGAATGGAGCACAGAACTTACCAAACCGCACCGTGCCGCCTTGGCCATGGCCGTGCTGCAGCGCCTGCAACTGAGCGGTCAGCGCCATGCGGAAAACGATGCCACCATTGCCAACACGGCAGCCACCCAGTTGCCCAATGAACCGGTATCCCAGCTCATCATCGGCGAACAGGTGCGCCGCCTCATCAACCGCGGGGACATTAAGCAGGCCACCCTGTACCTCAACATGATGAAGCAGGATGAGAACGACCCCCGCTACCTCTTCTACAAAGCCTGCTGCAGTCCACACAACGCCCCGCAAACAGCCGAGCTCTTCCTGCGCAGCGCCGAACTGGCATCGACCGATTTACAATCAGCCGCACTTTGCAATGCCATGTATTGTGCCGTAATCGGTAAAGACCAAGCCATGGTTGACAGACTGCTCACAAAAGAACTTCCCCAACGAGTACGCCGCGCCATGTTGCTGATGCACGCAGGGCTCATTTTGCAGAGCAATCCTGAGCAGGCCCGCGCAGAAATTGAGTCGGCCATACTGCTGGGGCCGACCAAGAAAGAACAAATTGAAATCGCACTTCAGCTGGCTGAAATCGATGTACAAACAGCCCCGGCTGAAACATTGAACCAGCTTCAACAATACACCGCGCAGGAGCGAAAAAATTGGGAAAGCGAGCAGGCGTTGCGCTACTATGCCCTACTGCTGAATGCCTATGACAATTTACGAGCAAGCGGAATGCAAACAACCTCCGCCGAGGAGCTGCTCAAAGAGGCTGTAGCCACCACTGAGCGGGATGACATACGCTACACACTCACCATCAACCTGGCACACCGTTTATCGACCGCAGGTAAACACACAGAGGCACTTCAACTACTGAAAAACCTGGCCGAACAAAGCACCACCTCGCAGCAGCGAGCACGCGCCCTGCTGCTGTGCGGTCGCCAAGCTGAGCAATTGCAATCAACCGAGCAACTCACGCAAGCGGCAGCATTTTTTGCAGCCGCCGCCGACATACAGTCGCCTTACCGCAACAAAGCGCTCATGCTGCAGGCTCGAATACTGGCATGGATTAACAAAGGAGAAGAATCGCAGGCAATTCTCAGCAGCCTGCTGAGACAAAATGATTTAACAGTACCTGAACGAGCCCTTGCGCTAAGTATTCAGGCGCACGAACAGACCCTGCGCGGAACCCCGGAAGGGCTTCAGGAGGCCGTTGCCACCAATAACCGCATTTTCGAGTTACCGGAACTCCCCGCAGCATGGTTCACACGAGCAAAACTGCAACGCGCCGTACTGCTGTCCCGAGCCAACAAAAAAGCGGAGGCTCTGGCCGACTACACCGCACTGATAGAAACTATAGCGAACTCACAAACAGCCGCCAAGCCCACGAAGGAGCAGTGGTTTGTGCTATACTTTGCGGCCACTGGCGCCATTGCTCAATACATGCAGCAGGAAATGCACCAAGAAGCAGCAGAACTTGCAGAGCGCATAGCAGCCTGGCCCGAAAAACCCCGCCCCGGCCACCACGTCATCGGCACAGGCAAACGAGCACAACAATTCGACGATTGGGCAACCAATATCCGAAAGTTCAACTTCATGCCGACCCACTCCACGCAGAGCGTGCAGTAACAGCCCCTGCCCCTCAGGCTCAGCAAAGGCACTCAGCGCAAATCGCACCACACGGGGCGGTGGTCACTGGCTGTATTCGTGTGTTTGCTGTCAACAATACCGCTTTTACTGCGTTTTCCCAACCGTTTCTGCATAACGGAATTTACAAAAATCTGGTCGAACACAAAATAGCCCTTGCCATTGTCATAATAAATAGTCCAGCACTGCCCGCGCGAATCCTCCGCCTTTACGCGAGTCAACCCGCTCAGTTTCCCCAGTATCCCCATAGCGCCATCAGCCGGGCCATCGTTCCAGTCGCCGAACACCAACAGCGGGATATCCGGCTGAGCGGTCTGCAAAATATGCAAATAGTCAGCCACCGTTCGCACTTCGCGCCGCCTTAAACTATCTGCGGCATCAGCATTGACAGCCACGCGCGATTTGAGGTGAACTCCGACAATACGAAAACGCCGACCGTCATCCAGCCCGACGGTAACATCGAGAATCCCCCGCAGCATCTTGCGCTTATGGTCACCAAACAATCCTTTGTCGGCCACGGAATCGTTGCGCTCGATGGGGTGCATAGAGAGCAGCGCAAGGGCTCGGTCCTCGCCGCGACGCTCCAACACATAGCTATGCCGGTAGTCCAACCCGTGTTCCCCCAGCCGTTCCTGCAAATCCTGAAGTGCCAATTTCCCGCCAATTTCAATTAATCCCACAATCTCCGGGCGAGCCTCGGCAATTGCTGCGGCTACCGCCTTGCGAGCCTTCTCGGACTTCGCTCGGCTCACAAAACGCGAGCGGGATGCTTCCCCCGGCACAAAATAATTCTGCACATTGTACATAAGGAATCGCACGGGCCTACCCTGCTCCGGGATAGGCTGCTGCGGTTCCTCCTGCACCACAACGGCAGGCGCAGTATTCAGCGGGGTCGGCTGCTCAAATTCAGCCTCGGCAGGCACATTGCCGAAGCGAACCATCAGCAGTACGGCAAGCACAAGGGTGAGCAATATCAGCAATACGTCCGCCCTTGCCCAGAGCGCCGCCAAACGCTGACCAGCTTTTCCCCGCTTACTCATACGCGGCGAGTCCGTCAATATTATTTCTCTCGAAGCCAAGCAGCCACCTGCGGCGCGGCGTATGTAAGTATCATATCTGCCCCGGCGCGACGTATGGATAAGAGAGCCTCCATCATGCACGCGCGCTCATCCAGCCAGCCGGAGGCCGCAGCGGCCTTCACCATCAGGTACTCACCGCTTACGTGATATGCGGCTATGGGCAGGTTGGTGTGCTCCCGCATGGCGCGAATGACATCCAAATACAGCGTGGCCGGCTTCACCATGAGCATGTCTGCACCCTCCGCGGCATCCAACTCGGCTTCCCTCAGTGCTTCGCGAGCATTGGCCGGATCCATCTGGTAGGTTTTCTTGTCGCCGAACTTAGGAGCACTGCCCAAAGCCCCGCGGAACGGCCCATAGTAGGCGGAGGCATATTTAGCCGTATAACTCAGCAAAGACACCCCGGTAAAGCCTTCGGCATCCAGCGCGGCACGCAGTGCAGCAATGCGGCCATCCATCATATCGCTGGGGGATATGATATCGGCTCCGGCGCGGGCATGGCAAAGGGCCTGGCGGCACAGTGCCTCCACAGTTTCGTCATTCATGATTTCATACGAACCATTCGCATATTCACGCACAATACCGTCTTGCCCATAGGTGTTGAACGGGTCGAGAGCCACATCAGTCATCACCAGCATATCCGGCACGGCTGCCTTAATAGCAGCAATGGCGCGCGGCACCACCCCATCGGGGTTCCATGCCTCACTGCCGGCGGCATCCTTCTTTTCTTCCGGCACTACGGCAAAGAGATCAATACAGGGAATCCCCAGCTCATACAGGCGCTGACACTCAGCCGCGATATCGGCCACACACCAGCGAGTACAGCCCGGCAGGGAATCAATAGGCGTATTCTCGTCGCCCTCCTGCACAAACATAGGGTATATCAAATTGGCGGCAGTGAGCGTAGTCTCTTGCATCAGCCCGCGCATGGCGGCTGATTTACGGTTTCGGCGAGGGCGTATCGGCAAATCCATCATGTCGGGTTCAAGCATAGCATCTTTCGCGCGTTTTGTAAAGGAACATCGCATGCCGTGCCATTTGAAAGCCGTATAGGCATGCGTCTTCTGCGCAATGGCCGATATTAGCTCTTGCATTTGGCTGTCGGGAGCGTTACAATAGGCCGCAGATGAAAGCTGCGCAAATCCACGAAGTGCTGAATAATTTTAATGTTACCCCCTCCAAGTCGATGGGGCAAAATTTCCTGACGGACGAAAACATAGCCCGCTGGATTGTAAACCAGCTCGACATACAACCCGAAGATTGCGTGGTTGAAGTCGGTCCCGGAACCGGAGCCCTTACCGAGCACATGGTGCCACTGTGCCGCAAATTGATACTGGTGGAGTTCGATGCTCGGCTGGCAGCCTACCAACGCGAGCGTTGGGCTGACTGCCCGCATGTGGAGGTACACCATGCAGACGGCGCCACGTGGGACCCCCGTTGTTTATTTGCGGAGAAACCCGTAAAGTTCATGGGCAATCTGCCGTACTCCGCCGGCGGTGCCATTCTGGCCAATTTCCTGACCTCTCCCTGTGCTTGCGAGCGCGCAGTGGTCATGTTGCAAAAAGAGTTTATCGACCGCATACTGGCACAGCCCGGGGACGAGGCCTACGGGCTGCTCTCACTGCGCATACAAATGGACTGGGTACCGAAGGCGCTCAAGACCGTACCGCCCGAGGCCTTCTCCCCACGGCCGAAGATTGATTCCACCGTCATGCTGCTCACCCCGCGCCCCGCGCACGAGCTGCCGCCCTACGACCACCGATTGATGGATGAGCTGATGCGCCGTTGCTTTGCCCAGCGCCGTAAACAGATGCACAAACAACTGCCGGCTTCCCCCCCTTGGGCAGAAGTCGCCGCGAAAGTGGGCATCTCCCCAACCGCCAGACCCGAAGAGCTGGGACTGGCCAAATGGGTTGAGCTGACCAACGCCTACGACCCGCACCCGCTGGCCACCGTTGCCCAGAAAGACGACGAAATTTTTGATGTAGTGGACGAGCAGGATTGCGTGCTCCGCCAAGCCACCCGCCGTGAGGTACACGAGCAGAACTTATTGCACCGTGCTGTTCACATTCTGGTTTTCAACAAAAATCACGACTGCCTGCTGCAAAAGCGCTCCAGGCTCAAAGACAAGCACCCCGGCGTGTGGGATTCCTCCGCCGCCGGCCACCTCGATGCCGGTGAAGATTACGAAACTGCCGCCCGCCGAGAACTGCAGGAGGAACTCGGCATCGCAGACGCACGCTTGGTTCATGTCGGCAACCTTCCCCCCTCCCCCCAAACCGGGTTCGAGCACGTCTGCATTTATGCCGCTATCAAAGAAGGTAAAATCAGTTTCCCCGCAGCGGAAATCGAGGGCGTCATTCCCTTCCCGGCTCGCTTAATTGATGCTTGGTTGGAGCGGCGCCCGCAAGACTTTGCTTCGTCATTTGCCCAATGTTGGCAAAAAGTACGCGGCATGCTGGGTGAGGGCACATAATTTTTTGTTATTTTTTTGCAAGATAAAGCTTGCAAAAACAAAAAAATCTGTTAAAATTGCCCCGGATAATTTGTCGTATCTAACGATTTCATTATGAGGGCGAAAAACATCTCAAGATATACGTACAAGAAAACGGCGTTTCAAGGATGGCGTCTGGCTTTGAGGCGACAGGGGCAGCAATTTGTTAAATACTTTGCTGACCGTCAATACGAAGACAGCACAGCAGCTTTCAAAGCAGCAGTGGCGCTTCGCAATGCCATTTTGCAAGAGTTGAAAAAAGGAGCCGACCCGGCAGTTGTATTTGCTGCCGCTCGCGAATTAACTCAACAGAAAACTGAGGATTGATACGGCCACGTTCTCTCTCCGCACTTAATCTCAATCAAAAAAATTGGCTCCCTGAAATCAGGGAGCCTTTTTAACATTCTTATCTTCTGCGGGCTTCGGCTTGGGTCGGAAAGGTGCCGAACTCTTCTTCACCGCGTTGAGCCAGGGCGTAGCGGCACAGCGCAGTTCGAGGGAGTCGAACAAGCCCAAAGCCCGCTCCACCGCCCCGGTAGCCGCTGTGACCGAAGCCTGCATAAGCGAGGCGCGCACTTTATCCGCCTCCGCATAGTGCCTCCTTGCCGCAAGGGCAAAATATTCAGCAGCCATGGGAAAACGCTTTTCCCATGTGCAGTACCATGCGAACATCTCGGCATAAAGTCCGGCATTGGGCGTAGATAATTTTTGCTCGACAGCATTTTGCATGGCACGAAAATCGCCGTTTGACCTACGGAATATATCCTGCCACCCGGCGTAAGGGTTATCTCGAGACGGACGCAAATTTGCCGGGAACGGTCGATAGAGCGGATCCCCCAGCACGATACCCTGCCAACTCACCGAGGGAGAAGCCACCAGCACAGCCTCCCCTACCTGAGCGCCGGCCAGCAATTTCTCGTAAAATATACCATAATTCAAACAAGCCCCCAAATAGGGTTCCGCCACATTGCCTGCCGTCACACAAGCGCCGCGCTTAAGCAATGCACTCACCCACGATATGCCATCGTAAATATTGATGGCGCTGTAGGAATGCAGGTGGAACGCAATAGACCCGCGCCCCAAGCGCCAAGTTGCAGGTGCACTCGCCCCAAACGGGCCATTAGCATTGCGGGTATACCAACCGAAATAAACGGCCACCTGCTTCATCAGCGGGAACCCGTCGGCCAACGTTGACTTGGAGCTTTCGTAAAAGAGCGGCTGCCCACGTTTACGGGCAAGCTCAGCGGCTTGTCTTATCATACTATCTCCGTCTTTATACGGGCCACCATTATCTGCCACAACCCAGCCCCATAAACCACTCTTTTCAACCTCGACCGGTTCATTTATCATGCGGAAAATAGCGGCTTCGTCCGGGCCGTCTATTCGGCAAACCGTCAATACTCGCGGCAGTTCCTTTTTACCCGGTATCTTCTGCTTGAAATGAGGATTTTTACCCATGCCCTTTTTGGGGAACTCAGCCCCCAGCAACATAAGCTCGGAATCCACAGCGGCCTCAGTACGCGCAGCACCGGTTCCCATGGGCTTTCCATTTATCACCTCTTCTTTCACACGCAGGGGGATATCAGGCATCAGCACCATGGCGCGCATCAGTCGGCGCCCATTGCGTGGGCCGCACGGCCACATCATCCCGCGCTTATACCCCAACTGCAACAGCGGTTGAACTATCAGAGCCTCAAATTGCTCTCGCTCAATATCCCCGCGCGCTATCCCCGAAAGCGGTATAAGCTGCTCCTTCGGTATGCGCCGCGCCTCACAATAGCGCAATGCCGCCGCTTGGCTTATCGGCGATTCCGCATTGTACACCACGGCCACCTCAGTCGGCTCTATCGCCCACACACTCAGGCATGCTAAAATGATACAGAGTATATACCTCATAGTTAACTTATATGTGTACTTTAGCACACAAAATATCCTCTTGGCAAGTACGAAATCCCCCGGTTCTGCCATCATGGCAAAACCGGGGGGGAGAAAAACGGAGTCAGCGAAGTTTTACTTCTCCTCGATGTGTACGTCGTACACGCGACCCATGATGTTGAGCTTCATGTCGCGACCGGAGATAGCGGCGGATACGCCAACGGTGGACAGAGATACGGGGGCGCCGTAGTTCTCCTCCTTCTTCACCGTTACGGGCTCGGGGCGCTTACCGGCATAGTAGTCCTCAAGCTGCTGGGGGAACATAGCGTAAATCACGCAGTTCTCATCTGTAGCGGGGATATTCTTAGCGGTGAGCTTGTCGCGCAGCTCCTGCATACCGGGCGCCTTAAGGTCGGCGGGGCGGCAGGTGATAACGGGCTTGCCGGAGCGCTTGGCACACTCAGCCTGCAGCTCGGGATCCACGGGGGCGGGTGTGTGACCATAGTAGCCGAGAGCCACGTCCATGGTCTGCGGGGTAATCTGCTTCCAGCGACCGAACTTCACGTTGAATGCAGCCTGAGAACCCACAATCTGAGAGGTGGGGGTTACAAGCGGAATCCAGCCGAGCGCCTTACGAACCACGGGAATTTCAGCCATCACTTCGTCGAACTTGTCCATGATGTTGAGTTCCTTCAGCTGGTTACGGAAGTTGGAGAGCATACCGCCCGGCACCTGGTAAAGCAGAGTGGCGCTGTCCACAACCTCATTCTTGTGGCTGGTGAAACGCCCCAAGCTCTCATAGATGGGCTGCAGCATGCCGGAAATCTTCGTGAGCTTCTCGGTGAAGTCGTCGGCCACCTCCGGGCAGCGGTCATAGCCCTTCAGCAGAGCCAGCATGCGCATGCAGTCCGGCTGGGCAGTACCGTTAGCGAAGGGAGAAATGGAGCAGTCCACGGCGTCTGCACCGGCGTTGATACCGGCCACATAGGCACCGGCACCCAGACCGGCTGTGTCGTGCGTGTGAATCCAAACCGGCAGGTTGGTGCTCTTCTTAATAGCCTCCACCAGAGCAGCAGTCTCGCTCGGGGGAATAAGGCCGGCCATATCCTTAATCACGATACCGTCTGCCCCCATATCAGCAATCTTCTTACCCAAGTTGGCGAAGTACTCAAGATTGTGTACGGGGGAAGTGGTGTAGCAGATGGTGCCGTGAGCAGTGGCACCGGCCTCCTTAGCAGCACGGATGGAAGTGCGCATGTTCTCCGGGTCATTCAGACAGTCGAAGATACGGAAGATGTTCATGCCGTGCTTGGCGCTGGTCTTTACGAAAGCCTCTACCACATCATCCGGGTAGTTCGTGTAGCCCACCATGTTCTGACCACGCAGCAGCATCATGTGCGGGGTCTTCGGAGCCAGCTTCTTCAGGGTGTCCAAACGATCGAAGGGCAGCTCGCCCAGGAAACGAAGCCCGGAGTCAATCGTGGCACCGCCCCAGGTTTCGAGCGCGGAGAAGCCCATCGTGTCAAGAATCGGGGCAATTTCGAGCATCTGCTCGGTAGCCATACGGGTGGCGGCCAGCGACTGGTGACCGTCGCGGAGTACTGTGCAGTTGAATGTTGCAGGTTTCATGATTTTATTAAAAGGCTACAGGGTACAATGCACCCCTCTTTGTTGCTGATAGACTACCACAAAGTACACCCGCGCGTCAAGAAAATTCCCCTGCAGCAGTAAAAAAAGAACGGCGCACAAATATGCGTATTTCTGAGGAATGTGAAAAAAAACCGCAGCTCAGCAATGAGCTGCGGTTTTTGAAAAAAAGAAGCAGAACTTTGCTTTACTTGCGACGACGGCGGGCGGCAAGGCCGGCCAGAGCAAGCAGAGAAAGTGTAGCAGTGGTGGGCTCGGGAATGGAAGCAGTAGCCACAGCGCCGGCAAGAGCCTTCATATTGGCTTCATTACCGCCCTTGTACCCGTCGAAGTAGTAGCTGGCAGCTACAGAGTCATCAAAGGTCAATGCATCAGCACCGGCACTACTGGACTTAAGAGCACTGGCAAACACATAGCTATCGACAAGAACGCTACCGTCATTGCCAATAAGAGTGAAGGCCACAGCTGTACCGTCAGCTTTACCGAAGGAATAGACAAGGCCGGCAGAAGCAACAGCATCCCAACCGGTACCCTCAGCCTCACCATTCAGGTCGGCAAGATTTGTATTACCCTGCCACTGTACACCATCCCAAGCTGTACCATCAGCCCAGCGAGCATACAGACCAGAAGTGTTAATCGTACTACCATCCGAGCTGCCATTCACAGTAACACCAGTGGCGGTACCGTTGCAGATATACTTCACGATATCTGTACCCCAAGCAGCAGGCTGCCCCTGCTCCAACAACTTTCCAAGCTCCTCAACATCAAGCTTAAGAGCGACAGTAAAGTTGCCACTCTGAGTATCGTAACCGTCGTTACCGGCCTGAGCTATAAGAGCCTCGTCAAGAGACGTAGCCATCGCCACGCTGCTTGCTGCCAAAAGAGCAATAAGAGTCTTTTTCATAATTGTCATATATTAGTTTGTAGCTTTGTACAGAACCAGTCGAGCCTACCATCTTTAGCCGAACAGAACCCAACACAAAATCCTGATGTCTTCATTTTACAACATTAACGATGCCATAGCAAGCAGAAAAATACGCAAAATCTAAAAAATGCCATAGCTGTCCAAAAAGCGATCTAAAGAAGAGGGGGTTATGAGGAGAAAAATATCAACGAAAAGAAAACAAAAATGGAGATTGAGTTCTGGGGTGCCAGCTATTAAACTGGCGGTGCAAAAAAAATGAACCAATCTCCGAACAGTAACCTACCATTGTGTGCACAACTTGTCAATGATTTGATAAGCCATACTGCATTTTCTTCCATTGTCAAGACTTACAATTCTGACAGAAATACCAAAA
>JAFZGW010000042.1 GCA_017555205.1 Akkermansia sp.
AAAGGGCTTGTTCGGAAATAGATGTAAGCATCCTCCTATACATTCATTCTTCTCGAGTTATAGAAATTTGTTACTTCTTAGCCATCCCTACCCTATATCTCCGAGAATGCTCTCTTTTTCCAATTTTTACCAGCAGATTTGAAACAGACCCAAATATTTTCCTTTTTTGCCGGGAAAGTGCTTGACCTCATCCGAATGAGGGGATAGTATGATGTTGAACCCTATCTTTTACTTATCATGACTACTCAGGAAATTAAAGCAGAACCATCGGCAGAATATATTGCAGAGTCCCTTTGCCGGGCAGGCGTGGATTTTCTTAATAACGGCGCGGAGTCGAAGGGGGTGGAGTATATATGGAGAGCCGCTGATTTGGGAAATGCCGAGGCGCAGTACAAAATGGGTAATTTCTTTACAGACGGAAAATATGTGCCGCAGAATCTCGAAGAGGCCGCCTGTTGGTATATTCTGGCTGCTACGGCAGGGCATACGGATGCTCAGCTCATGGCCGGGCAGATTTTCCGAGATGGTACAGGGGTGGTCCGGGATGACGAAATGGCGTTGTTTTGGTGGATGCGAGCTGCTGAGAGCGGCAGGTCGGAGGCCTGTTTGTTGCTGGCCGTTGCTTATAGCACCGGCTGTAACGGTGTGACAGATGCGCAAGAGGCTGCTAATTGGTATCGTGAGGGTGCTGAGCAGGGAGATGCAGTCTGCCAATACTACTATGCGCAGGCGTTGGCGCATGGTGATGGAACTTACCAAAATACGGAAAAGGCCGCTAAATGGTATACGCGCGCCGCGGAAAACGGGCACGAGCGGGCTCAGTACAATCTGGCTAACATGTACTACAATGGTGAAGGGGTGGCGAAAGATTACGAAATGGCCGTCAAATGGTTCCGTGCCGCTGCGGAGCAGGGGTTCCCGCAAGCGCTGTATAATATCGCCGTGTGCTACAGCCTCGGTACCGGCGTGGAACAGGATTTGAAAAAGGCTGCCGAATATTATGAAAAAGCGGCTGAGCTGGGATATGAACCTGCACAGCGGCGCGTGATTCGGATTTACTGGGAAGGAATTGGCGTGGAGCCGGACGTCGAAAAGGTGCGCCATTGGTTGCGCTTGGACGCGCTGCGCGGGAATGAGGAGGCGATGGTGGTATTGGCCGTCTGCTACCGCAGCGAAGAAGAATATGACTATGGCGCAGCGGCTTATTGGTACTCCCGAGCTGCGGCGTTGGGCAATGCCGTGGCTCAATATAATATCGCCATTGCCTACCAAAACGGTTTCGGGGTAACGAAAGATGAAGCTGCTGCGGTGCGCTATTTCCGCTTGGCGACTAAGCAAGGATACACCGAGGCTATGTACGAACTGGCGATTTGCTGTCACTATGGTTATGGTACGGAGGTGGATATGGACGAGGCGTTGAAGTTGTACCAAGCTTCAGCCGACCGAGGGTATGCCCCGGCTCAGTTTAACTTGGCTGTTTGCTATTCGGAGAGCATAGGCACTGAAAAAGATATGGAAAAAGCACTGCATTGGTTCACAGCCGCCGCAGGGCAGGGGTATGTTAAAGCACAAACTAATTTAGGTAATATATACGAGCAAGGCGAGGACGTGCCGCAAGATATCAACCTCGCCATCCATTGGTACAAAAAGGCCGCAGAGCAGGGCGATGAATTCGCCGTAAAAGCTCTCGAACGACTTTCAACATCTGAAAAATAAACTATCCTATTATGAGCAAAACTACTTCATCACCGAATAAGAAGCTGCATGTCGCCTGCATTGATGGCAGCTTGAAAGGCGTGCAAAAAGCCATTAAAGCCGGGGCGGATATCAATGCAGTAGAGCCGGAGGAGGGCTCGGCTCTGTTTGTGGCATGCCGCGAGGGGCATTCGCACATTGTTGAGTATCTTCTTGAACAGCCGGGTATTGATATAATGCAAGGTGGGTATGATACATCCTCTCAGATTTTAGCCGGCGATGTCCAAGTTCTCGGAGGTGTTTCATGTGAGCCGATAGTTGATTTAAGCCGGGTTCCATTGACCCCGCTTAGTATTGCGGTAAGTCGTGGTTATCGGGATATCGTTGCCATGCTGCTGGAGCATAACGACAGCTGTAAATACCTGGGGCTGGAGTGGGAGGGCGTCATAGCCCAAGCCTGTGAGCCTGACAGTGGTATTCACTGCTTGGACTTACTGATAGATGCCGCAGATTATGACCGCGAGCTCTTGGTGTTCACTTTTCAGCATATTTTCAAACATTTCAGGTATTACAACAAATCGAGTGTTCAAAAATTGGCGGCTGTTTTCAAACAGTTCTCGGCAGAAGTGCAGGTGCTGGTATTGGGAAGTTTTGCAACTAATATCCTCAGATATGTGAAGGAGAGTCGCTGGTGGTACTTAGCACATTGTTTGAACACATCGGATTATTTTTGCTCGCGGGAGCGCTTGCGCCCCTATCTTCTCAGCGCCTTGAAGCTCGCTCGCCAACTCCGCCGCGAACATTGCGAAGAAACACTCCTCGAAGCCTTGGAAAATCCGAAGGGAGTGGAAGTGTTTCTTTGAATACGCAGCCAAAGTATGCCGCTATATGGCTTTTTGTTTTTTGTTTGTCTGGTAGCCTGATTGAATGAAGCCATGGAAGAAAAGAGCATGAATTTACGGGAGGCCTTGCAGCACTATGCCAACAATAGAAAAAAATGGCTCAAGCATGTAAGGTATTATTTTGGTACGGCGTCATATAATCAGGGGACGGATAAAGAATACTATTCGCGCAAGGTTTTAGATGTTACAACTTGGGGTGTTAGGCTTCTTGATTTCCTAGTGTCTCATTTGGATGCTCTTCCTACAGATGAAAAGTCAAAGCTTGTATTACAGCGGGATTTAGATGAATTGAAAGCAATAGACAAGGTGGCTCGGGCATATATTGAGGATTCTTGGTTTTGAAAAAAAGCCCCCTCGCTTGCGAGTGAAGCGGAGGGGGTGTTTATAGTTTCGAGCAGCTCGTGCAGGGATAGCCTTTCCCACGCGGGGCGCGAGGCCGAGAAAACTGTGCTCAAACTGCTGAGGGTAGATATACAGAAAACAACATGCCAATAGTAAAAAAGTAGGATTTATTTAAAATTACGCATTTTTTCGTTCATTCTTGTAGTTTGAGATTAACGATATATGTATGAATGATATTTTGGCTCTTCGTTATAAAGTGTGGGCATGTCCCATTCCCGGAGTAGAAAAAGGCGTCGCTTTCGATTTGAAAGCGCCGCCTAGAGGGGGCCTTCAAGGGGGCGAACTCAAATAGACTCCGACATCGATTTTTGCGGGATTAAAAACAGAAACATTGATATATCAATGTTTTTATTTTGCCAAAACTGCAAAAAATGCCATTTTTGGCAGTTTGCCGCTCCGTTCGGCCTACAACTCAGATAAATTGCATTTTAATGCTTCGTTGTTCTGCAAAATATTGATAATCAATAGCAATATATTTACATGACTGGAGGTTACTTAAATTGCCATAATATTTTTACTCCCTAGTACCCTTGTTTGGCAGTAAAATGGCTCATCTTACTCAGTTGCATTGAGGGGGCTACAACGGATTCGCCCCCGCTTGTATCAGAGTCACAATTCAGAAAAAATAAAGCGACAGGTGAACCGCCACACTGTCGCGATTAATTACTTGATTCAGGAGCCGCTATCCTATTATAGCAAGTACTCTGCCAAGCGTCTCCATCAGCTGTGTGTATTCTATTGATTTCGCATACGGGAAATTGTTGCGGTACTTTTCCCAATGCCGTTGCAAAATGGGGCTTGCTTCTATCACTGCCATCATTTCACGCCAGCGGGTAATATTCTCCACACTATTGCGGTGTTGCGCTGTACGCTGTACAGCTTGCTTCAATACCTCATAATCAAGATTGCGAGTATGCGTCAGAATATGTACATCGTAAAAATCTCTGGGGCGCGTTGATAAGACACCTCGCCTGAGGATAGTTTCTATTTTCTCGGCGACAATCGTCTCTATGTTGTAGCTCCATACCTGAACAGGGGAGAGCCCATCAAAAAAGCTGGGAAGCTTCATTTCGATGGGCTGCGGTGTTATTGCATCTCCGGTAGATACATCTATGCTGAAAGGCACTACGATATTACCGCTCTGAGCCAGCATGCTGATACGGAGGCCTCCATACTCATCATCCTGCCGAATGCTCTCTATCCTGACAAGTCGGAAAACAGTATCATCATTTTCATCAATGCTTGTAATATCATTGATTGCTTGTGTCAGCATTTCTTCACTCAGCGGGTAATGCCGAAGCGTAGTATCGATATCCATAGTACTGCGGTAATCT
The DNA here is from genome assembly GCA_017555205.1 of Akkermansia sp. Lineage (GTDB taxonomy): Bacteria > Verrucomicrobiota > Verrucomicrobiia > Verrucomicrobiales > Akkermansiaceae > Akkermansia. The sequence goes on from JAFZGW010000042.1 coordinate 4,334, forward strand.
AGCCCTACAATAGCAGCTACTAAAACCCCACCTTTCAGCACAAAATGATTCTTATGGTTCGACCTAGACAACCTGCGCAGGAATCGCTCGAATATGATGTTTTGCAGGACCACCTGAGGGGCGATACCATGTTCCTTTGCATATCGGTTAATGCGAGCTTTCCAGCTCATTTCTTGTGGATTCATACCAGAACTTCCAGATAAGGGGTTAACTTGTCTATCACTCCAAGCTTTGTGGCGTATTCTGCCAGCCGGTTCAGATTTTTCTCTTTACGGGAAAAATAAAGTTTAAGCGCAGCGGTATAGCATTCAATATCGACCCTGTTCTTGCTGCGGAGAATATCACAGATGCAGCGCTCTGCATTGTACCCGCGAACGACATTGCTCATCGTAGTACGCAATTCTGTAAGCCCCAGCTCATGAAACTGAGGCTTTATATAATAACACGTGCAATCCTTCGAAATACTGCGGGGCAGCGTGGCATCAGAGGGAATGGTGACGGAATGCTGAAAAGGCGTACGCTCTGTTAACCCCAGAAGGTAAAGAGCACTTTCATGAGAAAAGATAAGAACGGGGAACTTTCGCTGCATATAAACCATATCATCAGCCAATGTCCCGGGACACATATACACACCGCTACTGTATCGCTCCAGTAATCCGGCGCGAGAGTACACATGCAACATGCCCCGGCTGTATCCCAGCTGCTGTATATCAGCC
>JAFZGW010000043.1 GCA_017555205.1 Akkermansia sp.
AATACAATATTTGGACATTTCCTCATACTTGCGGCCAATGTCGCCTGTTGCTTCGGGCTGGTCGGGCTTACATGGTTGTTACGGTTGCTGTGGTGCATAGTTTCTGACCCCAAGCAATGGAAATAAACGAACGAGATTGAGCGCATGGCTTTTGTGGTATTTCATAAATGCGGGCTACGCGCAACAAGACGGCATTCTCAGACGTCTAAATAATAGAAATAATACATAGGTAAATGAAACGCAAAACCTTTATCTCTTTCCTTTTACTTACACTGGTGGCCATTGGGACAACGATGGGGCTCATGCAATTACACCATAATGCGTGGATAGCGCAGGGAGAATCACCTGTCCTTTGGGATTGGACGTATGTCTTGATGGAGGGTCTTATACCTTTTGCCGTGGTTCAATATGTAGCTGTAGCGGGAGCTTTTGCTCTGGCCTGGGTGTTGTGGCCCAGCAAATGGCGACTGGTCCGTAACATCCTCATCGTGTGGGGAATCACATGGTTGCCGGTAGTATTCGTCTCCACGAAAGATGTCTGTGCTTCTTCGGGGGGTCCGTTTAACTTCCCTATGTCCATGTTTGCAGCCCCTCTTTTCGCTTTCTTCTGTTTGGCAGAGCTTGGAGCTGCTCTGCTCTTCCGCGCGTTCCGTTCTACACGGGGCAAGGTAAATCCAACGGCGGAGCGGAGGAAAAATCAAAACATGAGCACGCCGGAACACGACTAAAAAAATCCGGCACTTTTTTCACATTTGTGGTACGGATTCGGGTCGGGTAGTATTATCTTATGTAAAGGAAGCGAAATGTGTTAATATAGGAGTATGGAAATAAATCACATTTTTGAGAGCTTTTTATGAAAACAATTTTATTTACAGCCAGCCTGTTATTTGCTCCGCTGTGCCTGGCAGACGCGGAGCGGGCGCATTTGATTTATGAGGCCGACTGTTTCGTGGACACAGAACTACGTTGCCCCTCACCGGATGGACAGTCCGAGCTGGTGTATCGAGGCTCCCGCCATGCAGAGCGGGAAGACATAAGTGTGGTCAACGACATGGTGATAATTCTGAAAAACGGGAGGGAAATCCCCCTCGGCGCGCTTTTCTGTGCCATGCCGATATACAAAGCCAATATCATCCGTCAGCCGTGGTCACCTGACGGCAAATGGGTGGTATTCCCCGCCGGCCGCTTCTACTATTGCTTCTACCCGGTAGCAGCGTTGCACGATAATTGCTTCAGCAGTAAGAATTTCAGAATGCTCTCTGTGACACAACCATTTATACACACTATCGGCGAGAGAGAAGACGGAACGATTATAAGCGAAATCCGACAAACTCACTTCATACTTGAAGGCGGACACTGGGAGGCGGATGGCTCCTTTACATTCCGTGCCGGATTGTCTGGCTATTTAGCTCCTTATTCCGCATCTGTTTCAGATGAAGGCGTTATTTACAAACAAGAAGGTGATATGGTTAATCACCGTCCATAACTCATTTACAAGAGCTAAGAATCAGCGTTTCCACAAGAGATTATTCCCCCGAATCCTGACCACCACAGCCCTGTGCCTTGCGGCGGGGCTCCTGCTGAATAGTTGCATGATAAGCAACATTGGCGGTACTATACGTGATATGGGAGAAGAAAAAACAGCGGTAGACACCAATAACCCGGTAGGTGGAGTTGTGTACCGAAAAAACTCGACCTACGACTCTCAGGTCATCATGCATGCTCCAGAGGTTGTGTACAGAGGCAGAGATGGGGTAATTCGTGACAACAAGGGGGGATTTTGTTGCTTTGGGTGCCCCGAAGTAAAAGAAACGGGGCGCACCCTGTGGGTTCAGGTCGATTCGACCGGAGCTTATACCCTTTTGACCGCAGCTCCTTCTCACGAATGGAAAAAAGAAGAGTTTTCTCAAATATGGCGAACTCCTGCAAACCGTCTTCGACCTTATAAAACGCGGGAAACCTGTAACAAACCCCTGTTGTCCGCAATCGCAGTTCCCTTTGATTACGCTATCGACCCTGCATTGACCGTGGGATATTCAACTCTGTGGATTCTCTCTCTGCCTTTTGCCTGGGTCTTATTTTAGAAGCGTAAACAGCAGTGAGGGAATAATGCCACACTCTCTATACACATCGCATGTTAGAGGTCATGAACAACTGAAATACTGCATTCGCGATTCTGCCTCTTTCCACCCCTCTTCGAATGTCACATAATACCCCAGCGGATAATGCGGTCATGCTCATCTCTGTATTGTCCGCACAGACAATCATCGGGCAAGATATGGTAACGCCCGCCCTCACGTTGGGGCAGGGGGATATCGCCCTCCGTAGCCGGTAGAATTTGTACCCGCCCCTCTCTTTCTTTGTAGCACAGCTTGCGACCGGGGTAGAAATCGAGCAATTCACGCCGGTATTCCCCATGGGGCGGGTAGGTGGCACACAGGATCAGTCCACTGGGGTGGGTGTGCCTCTGGTGGTGGCACCCGGCATACCAAGGCTGCAGCAGCAGTTCGTTTTTCAGCAGATGAATCTGCTCATTGAGGCGCTGCATTTCCTGATTTCCTTCTTCCGGCAACCGGCTACGCACATCCAGATTACAGGAAAAACACTCATATTCATTCGCAAGCGGTAGAAGCAGCTCCAGACTGTCTGCATCGTGTATGGTACTCAAAACAGTCAACGCGCGACGGGCATACATCAGGCAATGGCGGTTGATTACTTCCTGCGGCACTTCATCGGGCTCACGGGATGCAAGTTTATCCTCCTTGAAAAACATTGTAAAAGCATCCGATTTGATAACATGGAAACGCGTGCAATCCGTGTTTCCTGTTGCCCGCAGCAAATTCAGACGAGGTATAGTCCGGCAACCTTCTGCTGACGAAGGTTCCACCAGGATATAACGGTACGGCTGACGCTTGGAATAAGTACTGGGGTTGAGTGCTTCATCTTCTGTCAGCGCATGTAGTACCACATGCAAGCCCATATTATGCCGTGCATGCATCTGCGCTATCTGTTCCTGTACCGGTAAATGCCCGATGCGCATTTCCCACCCCTCATTGCATCTCCACAGGTAGAGCCAAGTTCTGAATACCTCCCCTTCTTCTTCGTCCCCGCTCGTGAGGGAGTAGAGATACTCGGGCTTGCGCAGCAATCGCTCCCGCACCTCCTCCGGCGAGAATGGCAACTCCACCCCGAAGTAGTAATGTTCATCATCCGGTAATTGAAGATTTGTGGGTTCCGGCATAATTCGTTAAGTTAAGTAGAGATATTTATACCAATGAATGAGAAAGAAATCAAATCTAATCACTCATCATTTTTCGTCACCGGGGGCGGCTGCATGTGGTACACCTCCATCCGGTGCAATATAGAACAGGGGTTAAACTTTGATGTAAGCCGTAGTGCGGGATGCTCCGATTTTTCGAATTTCTCCATTATCGAGCATCTGTTTCAAGGTGCGTTCGATGAGGGAAACACTGATATCAGGGCAAGCCGCCATGATGTCAGCTTTGCGGATTTTACCCGTTTTTTGTTCAAACATCATTCTGATGCGTTCCATCTTATTAAGTTTTGCAGTGGTAACATGCTCCACCCGGCACTCAAACTCGCGATACGCTTTCAGGATGATGCTCAGCAGATACTGCAAAAAGGGAAGATAGTTATTATTCCCCGTATCCCAGCCGGTGCTGCTCTCTTGTAGTGTTTCGTAATAGGTCTGCTTGTTTTCTTCAATCAACTTCTCCAGACTGATATATTTGCCGACAATGTAGCCATGCTGATAGAGCAACATGAGCGTGAGCAGCCGACTCATACGCCCATTGCCGTCATTGAACGGGTGAATGCACAGAAAATCAAAGACAAAAAGCACCAATAATATCAACGGATCACAAATCTCCTGTGCAACAGCCTGCTTATATGCATCGCACAAAGAACACACCGCCTCAGGTGTTTCAAATGCCGGAGTCGGGGTGAAACGGATATGCTTATTGCCGGCGACATCTGTCTCCGCTATCAGATTATCCACATTCTTCCAATGTCCCCCCATGCCGGAGGGGTGGAAAGAGTATAAATCCCTGTGCAACTGCAAGATGGTATTCGGATTTAACGGAATATACTCGTAATTCTCATGAATGGTTCGCAGCACATCCCGATACCCTGCAATTTCCTTTTCATTGCGGTTGATTGGCTCTACCTTCTGCAATACCAAATCCTTTAATCTCACGTCAGAGGTATAGATGCCTTCAATTCTATTGGAAGCATCCGTACTTTGAATCACGGCTATTTCCAGCAGACTCTGCAGAATGTCTTTTCTTGCCGTGATAAACAGCGTCTGCTTGCCCCGGTATTCATGTATAGCCGACAGCAGATTGCTTATTTCCGGCGTAAGTAAAGGCCCGGGTAAATTTAAATAATTGAAGGTTCTCATGTCTGATTGCTGTTTCTCTGCCCACACTTTAGCAGCTTTCTGCCTACTTTCAAGTTAAAAGTGGGCAGAAACACTATTAAAGTGGGCAGAAAATCCGGTGGTGGCATCGCAATATCGCGCGAACGGGTTTCGCCATCAATGGCTTTATCAACCACTATCCGGATTTTATCGTGAGAACGCGCTCCGGGAAGATAGTCATCATCGAGACCAAGGGCGACCCTCTGGTCAATGAGGAGACACCGGCCAAGCTGCACTTGGGCAGAGCATGGCAAGCACAAGCCGGGCAGGGGTATCGCTATTTCCTCGTGTTCCAAGATAAGGATATCAGCATGACCGGAGCGTACCCCATGAGTGAGTTCCTCAAGATACTGGCCGAACTGTA
>JAFZGW010000068.1 GCA_017555205.1 Akkermansia sp.
CAAATCTGCTGGTAAAAATTGGAAAAAGAGAGCATTCTCGGAGATATAGGGTAGGGATGGCTAAGAAGTAACAAATTTCTATAACTCGAGAAGAATGAATGTATAGGAGGATGCTTACATCTATTTCCGAACAAGCCCTTTCAACTCTATTTTAGAGTGTTTATAAATTTACCCAAATGCATTTTTTATGACACCGAGGATTATCAGTCTGACATTCAATGGCTTAACTTTATTGAATCGGTCAAAAACGGAAATAAACACCAGCAAATCTGGAACAGGCCCAAATATTTTTCACCGTCACGGAATTCCCCTTGCCATATCGCCCTATACACTATAAAATCGCCGCATGAGTTCACGCGCGAAATTCATCATCATCTGCCTGTCAAACTTCATATCAGGTGCAGCCTACATCAGCCTGCTTGCTCTGCCGCTGGCATGCTGGCTGATTTGGCGGCGAGACAACGACCCCGATGTAGCCAACTACGCGCGCTGCCGATTGAACACCGCCTTATCCTGGTGCCTGTATGGGTTGCTGGCTTGGCTGATTACCAACTATTTCAGCATGTTAATCGGCATGGCACTGTGGGCAGTCATCGCGCTGGGGTGGATATATTATTTCGCGCTAGATATCATGCGCGCAGCTCAGGGCGACCCCAGCTACGAGTTCCCGTTGACATTCGATTTCCTCTCCCACCCGGCAGAAAAATAAGCACGGGCGAGCTCACTCGCGTATCTGCACCCGGGTACCGATGCGCACACGGTCAAAGAGGGTGCGCATATCTTGCGGAGCCAGTCGCACGCAGCCGTGAGATGCCGGGGTACCCAGCAGGTCGGTATCATTCGTGCCGTGTATGTAAATGTAGCGTGAGCGGGTGTTGGCATTGTGCGGCTCCAGCCCGTGCAGGGCAAGTATGCGGGTGAGTATAGCATCCTCCCCCTGAGCAGCAGCCGGGTAAGTACCCACCGGCAGGCGGCCGCGAAACACCGTCATGAGCGGTGCATTCTCCCCGTGCATGCTGCACACCTCGAAAAGCCCCGTCGGCGTGCGCCCCGAACCGGGCTCCGTGCCCACCCCGGCACGCCCGGTCGAGCAGGCAAAACACAGCTCCGCGTAGCGCAGGGTTTGCTGACTTACCGATACCTCAATCATACTGCCGGGCAGAAAAAGTGAGCTCGGCTCGCCGGGAGCTCCCCCCGCGCACGAACCGAGCTCAGTAAAACAAGCTTTATTAATAGCGATAAGCCTCCGCCTTGTAGGGGCCCTCGACCTTCACGCCGATGTAGTCCGCCTGCTTCGGGGTAAGGGTGGTAAGGTGCACGCCCAGCTTAGCCAAGTGCAGGCGAGCCACTTCTTCATCCAGCACCTTGGGGAGCACCTGCACGGTATTGGCGCGGGTGCCGCGGTCCTGCCACAGGGCAATCTGAGCCAACACTTGGTTGGTGAAGCTGTTGCTCATCACGAAAGAGGCGTGACCGGTAGCGCAGCCCAGGTTCACCAAGCGCCCCTCGGCAAGCAGGTAAAGGCTGTGACCGTCCGGGAAGGTGTACTTGTCCACCTGCGGTTTAATGTTGGTGCACACAATACCCTCGCGAGCTTGCAGGCGAGCCACCTGAATTTCATTGTCGAAGTGGCCGATATTGCAAACGATAGCCTGATCTTTCATGCGCTCCATGTGCTCCAAGGTAATGATATCACAGTTACCGGTGGTAGTCACATAGATATCTGCCATACCGAGGGTGTCTTCCACCGTCAGCACACGGTAGCCCTCCATAGCAGCTTGCAAGGCGCAAATGGGGTCAATCTCAGTCACGATAACCTGAGCACCCAGCCCGCGCAGAGCCTGTGCGCACCCCTTGCCCACATCGCCATAGCCACAGATTACAGCCACTTTGCCGGCAATCATCACATCCGTTGCGCGCTTAATACCGTCCGTCAAGCTCTCGCGGCAACCGTACAGGTTGTCGAACTTGCTCTTGGTTACGGAATCATTCACATTGATGGCCGGGAACAGCAAACGCCCGTCACGCTCCATCTGGTACAAGCGGTGCACGCCGGTGGTGGTCTCCTCGCTCACACCCATAATTTCGGGCATCCAGCGGTGGAACACGCCGGGCTGCTCAGCCGCAATACGCTTCAGCAGAGCCTTTATGACGCCCTCTTCCTCACTGTCGGAGGGGGAGTTCACCCAATCATCGCCGTTCTCCATCTCATAGCCCTTGTGCAGCAGCAGGGTAACATCGCCGCCGTCATCCACAATCATCTGCGGTCCCTGACCATCGCGGTGGCTGAGCGCCTGCCATGTGCAATCCCAGTACTCCTCGAGGGTCTCACCCTTCCAGGCAAAAACAGGTACACCCGCAGCAGCTATAGCAGCAGCGGCGTGATCTTGTGTAGAGAAAATGTTGCAAGAAGCCCAGCGCACATCTGCGCCCAGTGCCACCAAGGTCTCGATGAGAATGGCGGTCTGAATAGTCATGTGCAGCGAACCGGTAATGCGCACACCGGCCAAGGGCTGCTGCGGGCCGTACTTCTCACGGCAGGCCATCAGACCGGGCATTTCGTACTCCGACACCTGAATTTCCTTGCGTCCCCACTCTTTCAGGGAGATGTCGGCCACCTTATAATCTGCTGTTGCGTTCATGTCGAGCGAGATTGTACCCTTTATCGTGCCTTTCGTCAATGCCAAAAGAATAGCAGCCACGCCCCGGCAATTCCACATGTGTCCCAAAGATTTTTTCTGAGAGACGCAAGTGCCGATAAATCCTAGGCTTTCCGGATAGAGGCTTTTTCGAAGCCCCCCCTGTACTCAGATTTGAGCAATTTTCGGTGGAGAATGCGCCTTATCTACCTGCTG
>JAFZGW010000044.1 GCA_017555205.1 Akkermansia sp.
GCAATTCCCTGATTGGCGGCTTTTTGGTACCACTCTACAGCTTTGGTGTAGTCCTGCTGCACGCCACAGCCATTCTCATAGCATACGCCCAGATAGCACTGAGCGTCGGTATCTCCCTGATTGGCTGCTTTTTGGTACCACACAACAGCTTGTTTATAGTCCTGCTGCACGCCATGGCCATAGTAATAGCAGAAGCCCAGATTGTACTGAGCGTAGACTTGTCCCTGCTCAGCGGCTTTTTGATACCACACAACAGCTTGTTTGTAGTCCTGCTGCACGCCATGACCATTGTAATAGCAGAAGCCCAGACTGCACTGAGCGGAGGCATATCCCTGCTCAGCGGCTTTTTTGTGCCACTCTACAGCTTGGGTGTAGTCCTGCTGCACGCCATGACCGTCCCGGTAACATATGCCCAGATTGTACTGAGCGAAGGCATATCCCTGATTGGCGGCTTTTTGGTACCACTCAACAGCTTGTTTGTAGTCCTGTTGCACGCCGTAACCATAGTAATAGCAGAAGCCCAGATTGCACTGAGCGGTGGCATTGCCCTGATTGGCGGCTTTTTGGTACCACTCAACAGCTTTGGTGTAGTCCTTCTGCACGCCGTGGCCATAGTAATAGCAGTCGCCCAGATTGTTCTGAGCATCTGCGTAACCGCTCTCTGCGGCGGGGCGCAGCATATCCGGCACGCCATCGTATTGTTTGCTATCGATGAGTTTCTGCGCTTTGGCTACGATGTCTTCATCGTTCGTTTTGGGCAGCAGCGGGGGTGTGGTATTGACGGATAGGGCGTTCAACCACTCCTGCGCACTTTGCCAGCGGTCGGCGGGGTCTTTTTCGTGGGCTTTGTCGATAGAAGCCAGCAGGGCGCTGCTGTAGAGCCACTGCAATTCCGGGCGTTCGCTGAGGGTACGAGCCCCCGAAACAGGTACATAGCCGGTGATGAGTTGGTGGCAGGTACAGCCCAGCGCGTAGAGGTCCCAGTGGGGTTGCGGGGATTGATGCTCCGTATTTTCGCCGTACTCCGTAGGCTCCAGCTGCTCGGGCGGGGCATAGCCGCGGGTGCCGATTTGAGTGGCGGTGTGGGTGCCCTGCGTGGGGCGGGCGGCGCCGAAGTCGATGAGCACGGGCTCGCCCGCCGTGGTGAGCATGATGTTGCCGGGCTTGATGTCGCGGTGGATGATTCCCTGCTTGTGCAGCGGTTCGAGTGCGCAGAGCAGTTTGCACAATATGTCCTCCAGCAGTTGCGGCTCTACCTGTGAACCCTGCGGGTAAAGCTCCGCCAGATTTTTACCATCGATGGGCTCCATGACGATGTAGGCGGTGTTGAGCGCGCGGAATACGCTGGTGACGTGCACGAGGTTGGTGTGCTTGGGTAGCTTGCGCAGGGTGCGAGCCTCCTTTTCAAAACTTTCCAGCGCCCAGCGGTAGCTTTCCTCGCATTTGTGCATGGGGCGCAACTCGCCTGATATGGGGTCTCGGTAGGCGAAAGTGGAGGGATAATTCTCCTTTATCACCACGGGGTAGTCGGTCATTTCTTCCCTCGCTCGGTAAGTGATACCGAATCCACCTTGCCCGAGCACATCTTCGATGATGTAGTCGCGCAGCACATACCCCGCGGGTAGGGTGGGGGTGAATGGTACAAAGGAGCTGTTTTGTGTGGAGGAAGGCATGGCGTGGAGAAGTCTTGTGTACGGTATGCGTTATTATGGACGTTATTCTATCAAAAATGTTGCGAAAATAAAGCGGAAAAATCCCCCATGCGCTTGGAAAAGAGTCCGCACATGGGGGAAGATAGCGCCCGCAGTGGCGCGCGATTAACTGAAAAGTCGCTTGAAGAAGCCCCCTATCCCGCCGGTGGTTCCGCCCGCAGCGCGTAATAACTCGGCGCATTCAGTGTGGCCGTTTTTTTCCGCTATGCTGAGGGGAGTTCTGCCCTCATTGTTGGCCCTGTTCACATCCGCTCCGGCATCAATGAGTAGCTTCACGCATTCGGTGTGACCTATGTTTGCCGCCCAGAA
>JAFZGW010000045.1 GCA_017555205.1 Akkermansia sp.
GCTGTGGCAAGCCGTCCCCACGTCGGACAAAATTGACGAGGCTTGGCTGCTGCCTATTCTGCAAAAGCTACTGGGCGCGCTCGCTTACCTGCACGACTTTGGGGTGTTGCACCGCGACCTGAAAACGAACAACATCATGCTGCTGCAGGATGGCACGCCGATTATCATCGACTTCGGCATTGCGCGATCCATTGACGCCAAGCCCACAACCTCGCTGCAATTAGGCTCGCTGGGCTTTTCCCCGCCTGAGCAGGGTTCCACTGAGGCCGGCTTCAGCGCCGACCTCTACTCGCTGGGCGCCACCTGCTACCACCTGCTCGCCGGCAAAATTCCCCCCGCGGCGCAAAACCGCCTACTCGGCACCGACCCCTACGAACCGCTCTGCAACATGGCAGAGTTGAACGGGAGATTCAACCAAGAGCTGCTCAGCAGTATCGACCGCGCCCTGCGCTTCATGCCCACCGACCGCTGGCAAAGCGCGCAGGAATGGATGGCCGCTATCGATTCCAGCTCCAATACAACAGCCACACCGGTCAATGGCACACGCGTGCCCACCATCGCAGCCCCCGCGCCAACCCCGAAAATCACCCAACAGGCAGCACAGGCCGAACTGCAACGAAGGGGAATCTCGGCAGGGGAATATGATAGCAAATTGCTCGAAGCTGCCATAAATGGTGAAACCGAGCTAGTGAAGCTACTCATCGCCGCCGGCACGGATGTTAACAAGGCGGATAATGATTGGGGCAGGACTCCCCTCTACAGAGCGGCAAGCGAAGGCCACACCGAATGCGTGAAGCTACTCATCGCCGCCGGCGCGGATGTTAACAAGGCGAATAAGTTGGGCAAAACTCCCCTCTTCACGGCGGCAATGAATGGCCACACCGAATGCGTGAAGCTACTACTCGCCGCAGGCGCGGATGTTAACAAGGCGAATAAGTTGGGCGAAACTCTCCTCTACACGGCGGCACGGTGTGGCCACACCGAATGCGCGAAGCTACTACTCGCCGCAGGCGCGGATGTTAACCAGACGAATGAGGATGGCGAAAGCGAAACTCCCCTCTACGGGGCGGCATCCAATGGCCGCACCGAATGCGTGAAGCTACTCATCGCCGCAGGCGCGGATGTGAACAAGGCGGATAGGTGGGGCAAAACTCCCCTCTACATGGCGGCATGGAATGGCCGCACCGAATGCGTGAAGCTACTCATCAACGCCGGCGCGGATGTTAACAAGGCGGATAAGTGGGGCACTCCCCTCTCCAACGCGGCAGTTTGTGGCCACACCGAATGCGTGAAGCTACTCATTGCCGCAGGGGCGGATGTCAACAAGGATGTCAACAAGGCGGATGAGGATGGCCAGACTCTCCTCTACAGGGCGGCAAAAAATGGCCACACGGAATGCGTCAAGCTACTCATCGATGCCGGGTCGGATGTGAACAAGGCGGATGAGGATGGCATCACTCCCCTCTACAAGGCGGCAGACAATGGCCACACGGAATGTGTCAAGCAACTCATTGCCGCAGGGGCGGATGTCAACAAGGCGGATGAGGATGGCAAAACTCCCCTCTACACGGCGAAAAAAAACGGCCACACTGAATGCGCCGAGTTATTACGCGCTGCGGGTGGTAACTATGGCGGGATAAAGGGTTTCTTCAAGCGAATTTTCAGTTAATCGCGCGCCACAGTCGGCGCTATCTTCCCCCATGTGCGGATTCTTTTCCAAGCGCATGGGGGATTTTTCTGCTTTATTTTCGCAACATTTTTGGTAGAATACACGTCGACAATAGCGCTTATAGTGCACGCAAAGCCTCCACACCTGCCATGACATTTGAAACTAAAATACTTTCCCCGGAATTACCTGTCGGCTACAAGCTGCGAGATATCTACACCATCACCGATGTGATTGGGCAGGGCGGATTCGGTATTACCTACCAGGCAACGGAGGATGTAACAGGACGCAACGTGGTCATAAAGGAGAATTTTCCTGCTGAATTCTCCATGCGCGACTACACCAACCACCATGCAGGCCCAGCCGGAGCCACGCGCAAGGAGAGCTACGACTGGGCGCTCGGCTCGTTCCTGAATGAGGCAAAAATCCTCACACGGCTCAAACACCCGAATATCGTGCCCGTACTCACCGCCTTTAAGACGCTCGGCACCGCCTATTATGTGATGGACTACATCGGCGGGCAGCCCCTGCACCGGGCGGTACCGCCGCGGGTAACGGAGGAATGGTTGCTGAGCATTCTGCGCCCCATGCTCAGTGCGCTGCACTACATCCACACCCTGCCCCAAGGCCAGCTGCTGCACCGAGACGTCAAGCCGAATAACATCTTGATAACGCCGGAGGGCACGCCGATACTCATCGACTTCGGCGCCGCGCGCTCCATGATATCCACCTACACCCACAGCAAAGTAGGCACCCCCGGATATGCGCCGCACGAACAGTGGAGCAGCAGCAAAAAGTGTGGTCCGTGGACTGATATCTACGCCTTGGGCGCCACCTGTTATTACCTGATAGTCGGCGAAGCACCACCGGACTGCAGCGACCGCATGCCGGATGAAACCTACCGCCCCCTCGCGCCGCGTCCTGAGCTGCAAGGTCGCTTCACCCCCTCGCTGCTGGCCACCATCGACAAAGCGCTTGCCCTGCGTGCCGGCGACCGCTGGCAAAGCGCGCATGAATGGCAAGCGGCCATCACCACCGGAATCAACCGGGAAGCCGCACAGGCGGAACTACAGAAATGGGGAATCGCCCCGGAAGAGTACAATACTAAACTGCTTGTTGCAGCCGGAGCAAACAATCCTGACCTGCTGCGCATGCTCACCACAGCCGGGGTCGATGTAAATATAACTGACAACCAAAGTGAAACGCCCCTATTTCTGGCAGTCAAGAGCGACTACATCGAGTGTGTGAAACTCCTGCTTAGCGTGCCCGGAATTGAGGTCAACAAAGCCAACAATTACGGTTGGACCCCACTTTTTTACGCTGCGTGGGCAGGTCATACGGACTGTTTGCAAGCCCTTCTGAAAGTGCCGGGTATTGACATCAACAAGGCAACGGGCTATGGTTGGACCCCGCTTAACGGCGCTGCCGAAAAAGGGCACCCTGATTGTGTGCGGGCTCTGCTCGCCATGCCCGGCATAGACGTGAACAAAGCCAACCATGAGAGCTGGACTCCCCTTTACTGGGCAGCCTACGCAGGCCATGTGGACTGCGTGCGTGAACTGCTCACAGCACCGGGGATTGACATCAACAAGGCAACGGATTATGGTTGGGCTCCGCTCAACGGCGCTGCCGAAAAAGGGCACGCCGACTGTGTTCGGGCTCTGCTCGCCATGCCCGGAATCGACGTAAACAAAGCCAATGATTACGGCTGGACTTCCCTTTATTGGGCAACATACGCAGGCCATGTGGACTGCGTGCGTGAATTGCTCAAAGCGCCGGGTATTGACGTGAACAAAAGCGTTGAGCACGGTTGGACCCCGCTTTTTTATGCGGCTTGGTCAGGCCATACGGACTGTTTGCAAGCCCTTCTGACAGCACCGGGGATTGATATCAACAGGGCAACGGACCATGGTTGGACCCCGCTTAACGGCGCCGCCGAAAAAGGACACCCCGACTGTGTGCGAGCCCTGCTCTCCATGCCCGGCATAGACGTGAACAAAGCAAACCATGAAGGCTGGACTCCCCTTTACTGGGCGGCCGCTGCCGGTCATGTTGACTGCGTGCGCGCACTACTGTCGGCACCCGGAATCAACGTTAACCAGCCGAACAATCACGGACAAACTCCCTTGGCTGCCACCGGAAACGAGGAAATAAAGAACCTGCTCCGCGCCGCCGGCGGTTACTAACTCCCCCCATGCAGGGCTGAAAACCAACAACAAAGACACAAACGGACGCGAAATGTGCGATATCAACGCATGTGGCGGGCTTGTTGTGCGTTGATTCTGCTTTACACGCGCGCGAAACGGGTGTATACTGAATGCCAGAGAGATTTTCACATAACACCATCTGACAAAGCGCTATGATGACCGCAGCACAGATTCGCCAGAGCTTCCTGGACTTTTTCCGTGAGAAGCAGCACGCCGTTGTACCCTCCGCCTCGCTGATGCCGCAGAGCCCCGGCCTGCTGTTTACGAACGCCGGCATGAACCAGTTTGTACCGTACTTTCTGGGTGTATGGACCCCGCCGTGGCAGCCTGCCCGCGCGACCGACACGCAGAAGTGCATTCGCGCCGGCGGCAAGCACAACGACTTGGAAGATGTGGGGCAGGACAGCTACCACCACACCATGTTCGAAATGCTGGGCAACTGGTCCTTCGGCGACTACTTTAAGAAAGAGGCCATTGCATGGGCATGGGAGCTGGTTGTAGAGCGCTGGGGATTCCCCGCCGAGCGCCTGTACGCCACAGTATACTGCCCGGACAAGAGCAAGGGCAACCCCGGCGAGTTCGACCAAGAGGCTTACGATACCTGGGCACCCCTCTTCGAAAGCAAGGGGCTCGACCCGAAAGTACACATCGTCAATGGCGGTGTGAAAGATAACTTCTGGATGATGGGCGAAACCGGCCCCTGCGGCCCCTGCTCCGAGCTGCATGTGGACCTTACCCCCGAGGGCAACACGCAGGGCAGCCTTGTGAACCAAGACAGCCCGCTGTGCATCGAAATCTGGAACCTCGTGTTCATTCAGTACAACGCCGAGAGCGACGGCACCTTCCGCAACCTGCCCGCTTGCCATGTGGATACAGGCATGGGCTTTGAGCGCGCCTGTGCCATGATTCAGTGCACCAAGGGATTCACCGACTTCAACTGCCGCGTGTCGAACTACAGCACGGATGTATTCCGCCCGCTCTTCCGCCGCATCGAAGAGATTTCCGGGCGCACATATGTGGACATCTACCCGCAGGATGCCACGGCCGAGAACGCAGCCACACTGAAAGAAAGCGTAGCCTTCCGCGTGATTGCCGACCACATTCGCACGCTCAGCTTCTCGATTGCAGACGGCATATTACCCGGTAACAACGGCCGCAACTATGTGCTGCGCCGCATACTGCGCCGCGCCGTGCGCTACGGGCGCACCCTCGGGCTGGTCAAGCCTTTCCTGAGCGAACTGGTAGACACCCTGGCAGCCGAGATGGGCAGCGTATTCCCCGAGGTAGTGGGGCGTGCCGCCACCATCAAAGAAGTACTGCTGCGAGAGGAAACCGGTTTCAATGAAACGCTTGATCGCGGTTTGGAACTCTTCGACAAAGAAGTAGCAGCCACCGGCACCGTGAGCGGCGACTTCGCCTTCAAACTTTACGACACCTACGGCTTCCCCATCGACCTGACAGAGCTGATGGCCCGTGAGCGCGGTCTGACGGTAGACACCGCCCGATTTGAAGAGCTCATGGAAGAGCAGCGCAACCGCGCCAAGGCCGCGCAGAAGAAGCAGGTTGTGCGCGCTCTGGAGCTGAAGACCGATGCCGTGACAGAGTTCACCGGCTATACAGAAGACAGCACCACCGCCACCGTGACCGAGGTACACGAGGCCGAGGGCATGCTCTTCATCATCACCGACAAGACTCCCTTCTACGCCGAAATGGGTGGTCAGGTAAGCGACGGCGGCACCCTGCAGGCCGGTGGCGACAGCGCCCCCGTGCTGGGTGTGCAGCAAATCGGCCAGGCCCGTGCCCACTTGATAGCCGTGGCAGACGAAGTACGCCCCGCCGTGGGCGACAGCGTGGTGCTGAGCATTGACCCGGAGCGCCGTCGCGCCATCGAGGGGCACCACAGTGCAACCCACCTGCTGCACAAGGCACTGCGCACGCTTGTGAGCGAAGACATCGCCCAGCAGGGCTCGTTGGTAGATGCCGACCGCCTGCGCTTCGACGTGAACAGCGGTGCTATTTCCAAGGAAGACCTGCGCCGTGTGGAAGAGCTGGTCAACCAGTGGGTGGAAGAAGACCTCGCTATTTGCTGCCGCGAATACCCCATGACCGAAATCCGCAAACACCCCGAAGTCTGCCAATTCTTCGGCGACAAGTACGGCGACGTAGTGCGCTTGGTACAGGTGGGCGGTGAGGCCGGCGGGTTCAACGGCGTATCCATGGAACTTTGCGGCGGCACCCATGCCCCGTCCTCCGGCAAGATTGGTTTCTTCAAAATTAAGAGCGAGGGCGCCATTGCCAGCGGCGTGCGCCGTATAGAGGCCGCCGCCGGTGCAGCCGGTCTGGCCATCGTGCGCGATATCGTCGCTGCCCGCCTGCCCGAGTGCAAGGAAAACCTCGAAAAACTGGGCCATGCCAACAGCCAACTCGAGAAACTCGGCAAAGCCACCATCCCCGTACCGACCAACGATGGCCACCCTGCCGAAAAAGCCGTGCAGTCGCGCGATATTCGCGTGGTCAACAGCCTGCTGGATGAGTACAATGCCTATTGCGACAAGCTCAGAGATGCTGCGATAGAGGCAGAAAAGAGCCTGAAGAAGGCGATATCCGCCGCCGCTGCCGGTATGGCGGACGCTATACTGGCCGAGCAGCTCACGGGCGGCAACACAGTCATAGCAGCCGAGGGCGGCAACGACCTGCTCACCGAGCTCTTCAACGGCCTGCGCAAGCGCCATTTCGAGGCCGCCGCCTTCTTGGTAACCGACGATGGCAACTCGCTGTCGCTGGGGGCCTATTGCGGTAGCGCCGCACAGGCTGCCGGGTTGAAAGCCGGCGACCTCATTCGCACCCTGGCTCCGATTGTGGGCGGCAAGGGCGGCGGCAAGGCCGATATGGCACGCGGCTCGGGCAAGGATTTGGCTGCAAAGGCCGAACTGCTGGCCAAAGCCACGGAATCCCTCTCCTAACCAAACAACAACCTACTCACGACCATGTCACATAAACAACCCCCGGTTTACCCGGATGAACCGCAGATACCAATTCTGCCCAACATGCTCACAGCGGGCAACCTGCTGTGCGGCTTCTTCGCGATACTCACCATCTTCAAGGGTATGGCATTTCAGGACGGCTCACCCGAGGCCTTCGACTACTACCAGCAGGCGACCTACCTCATCTTTGCCGCCTGTATATTCGACCTGCTCGATGGCCGCGTGGCTCGCATGTGCAAGGCTGACGGTCCCTTCGGCCGCGAGTTCGACTCTATTGCCGACGTGATTTCCTTCGGTGTGGCACCTGCCATGCTGCTGGGGCGCGCGGTACTCTTCGACCTGCCGGACGCCTTCGGCATGGGCATAGCCGTGCTCTACCTGCTGTGCGCCTCCCTGCGCTTGGCTCGCTTCAACTGCATGGCTGCTGCGCCCAAGAAACCCAACCAGAGCATGGATTTCGTGGGGCTTCCCGTCCCCATGGCTGCCGGTGCCGTAGTGAGCACCATGTACTTGGTCATCGACCTCACCTGCAACCGCAACTTGGATATTCAGCCGGTCTGGCAATACACCATGGGCGGCACAATGGCAGTGGTATCTCTGCTCATGATGAGCCGAGTCATCTACCCCAGCTTCAAGCATGTGAACTTTGAGAAACGCGGCACCATCACCGCCATTCTGCTGGTTGCGGGTGCCATCTGCGCCTTCGTATGCTTCCCCTGGATTGCACCGGCCATCATCTTCCTGTGCTACCTGGGCTACGGGCTCATCATTCGCCCCTTCCTCACCCGCCGCATGCGCCGCGCTATCGAGGTATATGGCGAAGACGACCCCGATGGTGACGATGACGATGATACGCCCAACGAGACACCCGGCAATTAAGCCTTAATCCACACCACATTTCATCACCCGCTGCGATTCCGCCGCGGGTGATTTTTTTTCATCTTTTCGCCAACGATACCCCATGAAAAAGCGTCTTATTACACAGTACAGTAACAACAGTTACCGCAACATTTCAACCCCATACACTCACCGAAAGTTTTTACACCATGCAGGAATTTGAGTTTTGACATCGTGAAAATCGCATGGTAGAATGAAATTCAAAGTGAGGATATAGAAAAAATATCTTTCAGAAATCCATAGAATATGAATACTATCACTACACCATTCCGGGATTGCACCATCAGCGCAGCAGCTACTACATGGATTGGCAAACGCCAAAAACAGGAAGACCGAGTAGCAATCTGCCCGATAGATACCCAAGGCACGCCCGCCATGCTCGCCCTACTGACAGATGGCATGGGTGGAATGGGAAATGGCGACTTAGCTGCCGACCTGATTGTAAACGGCTACACGGATTGCTACCGAAAAGAAGTCGGCACCACACAGCACGCGACCTACCTGAGCCGGGCGTACAACTCACCTCAGGAGGTACAAAACGATAAAGAAACCGGCTACAATTTGCTCCAAGAATGCCTGATGGCCGGCAACCAAAGTCTTGCGCAGGAAAAACAGAAAGGCGAAATGACCGAAGGCTCCGGTGCCACCCTGATAGCCCTGCATATTACCCCCGGTGCCATTTGGTGGCAAAGCATAGGCGATTCCCTGCTCTACCTGCAACGCGGCGACGAAATCCGCAAAATCAACACCCCTCACACATGGGGACGACTTCTCGACCGCCAACTTGAGCGCGGTCTCATATCGCAAGAGGAAGCCGACAGCCAAAAGCACATTCGCCATGCCCTCAGTTCGGCCGTCTGCGGCACCAATATACCTGAAATTGAATACTCCATCAACGATTTGCAGATTGGCGATCGTTACATCATTGCCTCCGATGGGCTGCAACCCCTTATTGACGAGGGCTGGGAGACCATGCTCAACAATCCGACCCTGCGCCAAGCACCCGCGGATACCGTATGCCAAACCCTCATGGATGCACTCAAAAGCATAGAATACGAATATCAGGACAATGCCTCGTTCATCGTGCTCGACATCTTGCCCCCTCAGCAAAACACCGACGTAGAGCACCTACTGCTCTACCCAATCGGAGCCACCCCCCTGGGCTCTGTGGATTCTGCGGAATCTACGGATTCGGTCACTATACTGAACCCCACATTCCCCACGCTCCCTCCTGTACCCGCTGCTGCAGAACAGGATAACGCAGCCCCCGCCCCTACCTCCACCGAGCCGGAGCCGACAAGCGCTACCGAACCGCCCACAACTCAACCTGAGCCGGAGCCGACAAGCGTGCCCGAACCGCCCACAACTCAACCTGAGCCGGAGCCGACAAGCGTGCCCGAACCGCCCACAACTCAACCTGAGCCGGAGCCGACAAGCGTGCCCGAACCGCTCACAACTCAACCTGAGCCGGAGCCGATAAGCGCTACCGAACCGCCCACGACTCAACCTGAGCCGGAGCCGATAAGCGTACCCGAACCGGAATCGGTCACCCTCCCCGAAAAGGAAGCGGCAACCGATTCGGAAACAGAAGGTGCCGAGCTGCAAAAGTCTGCATGGAGTTTTCTGGGAGCTACGCTTGTTCTACTCATTTGCACATGGGTAATTTGCGGCTACACCATAGGGCCGGAGCTCGAGAATAATCAACAATTTTCCATGCTGAAAAAAAGCTGGGAAATCCTGCCCTCATTCTCAAAAATAAGCTCCGATACAGCTAAAGCACCTGTAGCCGAGCCACCCGCTGAACAAGCACCCGCTGCCCCGGCACAACAAGCACCCGCCGGCTCGGGCTCCGCTGCCCCGGCTCCCGCTGAATCCCCGGCACAACAAGCCCCCGCTGGCTCGAACCCTGTTGAACAGGCCTGAAATTCGACAACAAGGTAAAATCCCCCCTCATTTCGCAATTTCCCCCATGCGCTCGGTATTTCCCGTGCACATGGGGGATTTTCTGCTTTTTTAGGCAACATCCATGCCCGACATACGTCTAACCGAGTAAGCACATATACAAATTACGCATGACATTCCCCGCCCACTCCTCCATACAGTTCCCCCCGCAAGCGGCACAACAAATGCTGCGCCAGCTGGGAATTATAACAGCCGATTACAATACTGAAATTCTCAACGCTGCCGGGAACGGCAACACCGAGCTCCTGAGCCTGCTCATCTCCGCCGGAGCAAATGTTAACAGGGCAAATAAATATGGCATTACCCCGCTCATTCAGGCAGCATCACGAGGACAGGCAGAATGCCTTAGGCTCCTGCTCGAAATAGAAGGGGTCGATGCCAATCAGACCGACAAAAGCAACAAATCGCCACTCTATCTGGCAGTGTGTCGAGCACATGTTGAGTGTGTCAAAATTCTCCTTTCCACGCCGGGCATCAATATCAACCATAAAGTTAACAGCAGTGATACACCCTTGCTCTGCGCGGCGCACAATGGGTACAGCGAATGCCTGAATCTACTGCTTGCCGCTCCCGGTATCGACGTCAACCTAGCGGACAATGACGGGAAAACACCCCTCATCCGCGCCATATCCGCCAACCGGCTCGACTGCGCCAAACTACTGCTTGCCGCGCCCGGTATCGATGTCAACCAAGCGGACAATGACGGGAAAACGCCCCTGAGCCATGCCATATCCGCCAACCGGCTCGACTGCGCCAAACTACTGCTTACCGCGCCCGGTATCGATGTCAACCAAGCGGATAATACGGGGAAAACACCCCTGAGCCATGCCATATCCGGCGCACTTCTCGACTGCGCCAAACTACTGCTTGCCGCGCCCGGTATCGATGTCAACAAGAAGAGCAGCCCCCTGCATGATGCCGTGTCGAATAACCGACCTGACTTCATAAGTCTACTGCTTGCATCCCCCGGCATCGACATTAATAGTACCACTTATAGCAACGGTTCCGCCCTCAACCTAGCCGCTTTGTTAGGCTTCTCCGAATGTATGCGCCGCCTGCTCGCTACGCCCGGCATTGATGTCAATACAGTAAATTACTATCACGAAACTCCCCTCAACTTAGCTGCTCTTTTCGGTCACACCGAATGTATGCAACTACTGCTCGCCATGCCGGGTATAGATGTCAACATGCCGGACAAAGAGAATCAAACACCCCTGAGCCAAGCTGCTGAATGCGGGCACACCAACTGTGTGAAGCTTCTGCTCGCCATGCCCGGCATTGATGTCAATATGTCGCGCAAGATTGAATATCAGCCTTGCTTGTGGCAAACAGTCGACATCTGGAACAATGCTTTTATAGGAAACAGACACCCCTCATACATGATGAATAACGGGGAGAATACGCAAAGAAACGGCAAGACCCCCATCTGTTTGGCGGCATCGAACGGTCACGCCGAATGCGTGAAACTGCTACTCGCCGCCGGGGCTGATGTCAACAAGGCTGATTGGAAAGGGAACACCCCTATCAACTCAGCGACAACCGAGGAGATTAAGCAGCTTCTGCGCGCCGCCGGGGCAAAGTAAATCTACAGCCAATCCCCCATGCGCAGCCACTTTTCCAAGCGCATGGGGGATTTTTCCGCTTTATTTTCGCAACATTTTTGGTAGAATATACGTCAGTAGTAGCGTATACTGCTCACAATCATACCTTACACCATGGCCACCGATTCCGAACTTCTTTCGCATGAATTACCTGCCGGCTATATGCTGCGAGATACATACACCCTCACTGAAACGCTCGGACAGGGTGGCTTCGTTATCACCTATCTGGCAACGGATGACATCACAGGTCGCAAAGTAGTAATTAAGGAGAATTTTCCTGCCGAATTCTCCATACGCAACAGCGCTAACCACCACGTCGGCCCTGCCGGATCGGCGTGTAAGATGCCTTACGACTGGGTGCTCGACAAGTTCCTCAAAGATGCAAAAATCCTCACACGGCTCAAACACCCGAATATCGTGCCCGTACTCACCGACTTCAAGGCACTCGGCACCGCCTACTATGTGATGGACTACATCGGCGGGCGACCCCTGCACGAAGCAGCACCACAACAGATAACGGAAGAATGGTTACTCAGCATTCTGCGCCCCATGCTCAGCGCGCTGCACTACATCCACACCCTCCCCCAAGGCCAGCTGCTGCACCTCGATATTACGCCAAATAATATCTTGGTAACGCCGGCGGGCGAGCCCGTGCTCATCAACTTCGGCTCCCTGCATTCTATGTCGAATCTCTGCAATGCCAAACTAATGGGAACGCCGGGCTATGCTCCCCCCGAGCAAATGACCGACATCAGCAAGTGCGGCCCGTGGACTGACATTTACGCTCTGGGCGCAACCTGTTACGACCTGCTCACCGGGCAAACCCCGCCGGAGTGCCTCGTCCGCAACTATGCCGCCCCCGACAGCGACCTGCTGGCACACCGCCCCGAGCTGCAAGGCCGCTTCTCCCCCGCGCTGCTGGCCTCCATCGACAAAGCCTTCGCCCTGCGCTCCACCGACCGCTGGCAAAGCGCGCAGGAATGGATGGATGCCCTGTCGGGTAACTCTCCCGCCAACAATACATCCCCCACCCCGGCTAATGGCGCACGCGTACCCACCATCGAGGAACCCGCGCCAACCCCGAAAATCACCCAACAGGCAGCACAGGCCGAACTGCAACGAAGGGGAATCTCGGCAGAGGAATATGATAGCAAATTACTCGACGCTGCCAAAAATGGCGAAACCGAGCTGGTGAAGCTACTCATCGCCGCCGGGGCGGATGTGAACCAGGCGGATATTTTGGGCGAAACTCCCCTCCATAATGCGGCAATCTTTGGCCACGCTGAATGCGTTAAGTTACTGCTCGCCGCAGGAGCAGATGTTAATGCGAAGGGTAATGCGAAGGTTAATGAGCATGATGATGATTATACTTGGAATAGTTATACTAGTTGTACACCCCTCATCGTAGCGGTAGGCAATGACCACGCCGGATGCGCTAAGTTACTGCTCGCCGCAGGAGCAGATGTTAATATGGCCAGTGAGGATGGCGAAACTCCCCTCTACTGGGCGGCTCACTACGGTCGCGCTGAATGCGCCAAGCTACTCATCGACGCCGGCGCGGATGTTAATAAGGCCGATAAGTATGGCGGCACGCCCCTCTACTGGACGGCAGACGAAGGACTCACAGAAGTCATGAAGCTACTCATCGCCGCAGGGGCGGATGTGAACCAGACGGATAAAGATGGCGAAACTCCCCTCTACAGGGCGGCATACTCTGGCCACGCTGAATGCGTGAAGCTACTCATCAACGCCGGGGCGGATGTGAACAAGGCCAATAAGTATGGCCAGACTCCCCTCTACTGGGCGGCAGAGGATGGCCACACGGAATGCGTGAAGCTACTCATTGCCGCAGGAGCGGATGTGAACAAGGCGGATAAAAATGGCTGGACTCCCCTCTCCCAAGCGGCATACTATGGCCACACGGATTGCGTCAAACTACTCATCGCCGCCGGGGCGGATGTGAACAAGGCCAATAAGTATGGCCAGACTCCCCTCTACTGGGCGGCAGAGGATGGCCACACGGAATGCGTCAAGCTACTCATCGCCGCAGGCGCGGATGTGAACAAGGCGGATGAGGATGGCTACACTCCCCTCTACAAGGCGGAAGAAGGAGGTCACACCGAATGCGCCAAATTATTACGCGCTGCGGGTGACACCAGCGAGGTAATGAACATCTTCAAGCGACTTTTCAGTTAATCGCGCGCCACAGTCGGCGCTATCTTCCCCCATGCGCGGACTCTTTTCCAAGCGCATGGGGGATTTTTCCGCTTTATTTTCGCAACATTTTTGGTAGACTATACGTCGTAACAGTTAGCAGCGCATTACTCGCCGCCAATTCACCTAGTAGCCATGTCTCAACAAAACGCAACAAACAGCAACCGCCCTCCTCTACCACCGAGGTTTCGACTCACAGAACTCGGTGGAGTTGAGTACGTTATCGAAAAAACTCTCA
>JAFZGW010000003.1 GCA_017555205.1 Akkermansia sp.
AGAGCTAAGTTGTTTCAGCAACATGTAGATGCAGAATAGAAGAACGGCACCGGTAGGAAAGAGAAAAGACAAAACGGGAGTAGCCCCGGCAGCAACATCATACGCCAGATAGGCCGCACAGAAAATCAGCAGAATCAGCACTACAAATATGCTTTTTTGTTACGGGGCTTGTCTTTCATATAGTTATCTCCTTCTACCCTTAATAATACTTCCCGGCACCGAATCCGCAACAAAAAATTGCAGAAAGTGCAGATTTTCTAATAAATAGACGCTCGTGGCTAGCTCACTTACCCTTTCGAGCCTGATTTATTCTTTGTTGTACCCACTCGTGTTTCGCGAGTTTTTCCAAACGTTCGGCATCGGCATCCGGCAAGGCCATGCTGCACATGAAGGCGTAGCCGTCTGAACTGACGCGGCTTAAAGCGGCAACTCCAGGAAATGGTGTTGTTTTGATGCTGCCATCAGCCATGACAAATTGCAACTCCAGAGCGTATGCGGGAGTAACAAAGGCACACAAGTCCGGCTTGACCGGCTGAATTTTGCCGATTAGGCTCAGCAATTCGGCTTTTTCTGATTCTGTCAAGGGCACTTCTGTTCCTTGCAATATCAGTCCGGTGAAAAGGCTCCATTTAATAACCACGCGAACGCTCTTGCACGAACTCGCCAGCGATTGCAATTCGGCCAACCGCTCCCGGCTGGATTGTTCCAGCTCGGCATCCCGCAAGGGTGAGTACGGCATTTGTCGGACATACGGCTCTGTCGGCTTTTCTGCAGAGGGGCTTTGGCTAGATTGGCTTGCCCCCGCAGCTCTTGCTTGCGGGCTTGTGCACGAACTCACCCCCACCGCAGCAAGGCAGAGGGTAGCGAAAGCTAGGATTTTGTGGATGGTGGGCATGATAAATCAAGGGTTATTGGTCTATAGCACCGTGTTTCAGGAGCAGCAGCTCCATATTTAACCAAGCGTCGCGGTCTTGCAAATCGGCACGAGCCAGAACACGGCGGCACATGGCCAAGGGCAGGAAGCGGCGGTCTCCACGTTCAGAATAACGGGTTGGCAGAGCATTCGGGTCTGCTCCGTTTTCGAGCATCCATTCCATCTTCTGCAGAATGTCGTCCATGCTCAGCCCCTCTCTAATGGGCGGGGCTGCGAGAATGACAGCCTCCTGCACAGGGGTGGGCTCGTGTTGATTCGGTGCAACCTGTAGGGAAAATTTTCCAGCTCTGTGGAAACGCTGAATCAGGGGTAAGACGCCGGGAATGACCAACACATCGCGCCATTCGAGCTCTGTCAGCAGACCTTTATCACAGGCCCATTCCAATACCTCCATACCGCCGCCCTGCGCCGGAAGGAAACTTTCTTCCACCAATCTCTGACCGTGACCGTGGTGCACGATTTTCTGCGGGGTATTGCGCAGGCAGGCGGTGTGGCAGATATCTCTGCTATCGTACCAGATACGTTCTCCCCGTTGGTGGAAAAACTCCAGAAATCGAATCAACTCCTCCGTGGGTATATCGGCGTATTTCACATGGCTGATAAGTGTAGTGGCATCTCCTTTGCATGGAGTTGAGGCACTACATCCCATGCGAACCAGAGCGCGGGAAAGTTCCCATTCCCGGCACAGAGCAGCCTCCAGCGCCATGTTAATGCGTTCTGCGTTTTCCCCTGTATCCACCTTGCATGTGGCCGCCAGCTGTAATAGGGCCAGACGCACAGGTGCATTTTTAGCCTTGTTGGCCAGCAACAAGGCAGTATCGGAATAGGGGACATCGAAACCACAGGGACAGGGTTCAATAATACCAGACGCTATCTGTTGCTTAAGATGCTCATTCCGGGCAACAGAAGCTTCATAGTATCCGAGACGCAGGTAGGCATCCATCCTGCGGATAGCTTGGGCTTCTTCATCCGTCCAACCGGGATGCAGCACCAGTTCTCGCTCCGCCCAATCATCCGGCCAAAGTGCGGCGCTTTCCTTCAGGCGTTCCAAGCGGTGTTCTTCAACACTGTAAGTAGGGGGATGCAGCCTGTATTCTTTCAGATACAGCGCAGCCCCCACTCCGGCTGTAGCTAGAGTAAGAATGACAGAAACTATGATTGTTGTAACTGTTTTCTTCCGCATTATTTATCTCCTTACACCTATGTTAACACATCTCGCTGGCGAATCCGCAAGATTTTTTCAAAAAATTGCATTTAATTATCGGCAGTCATTCTGAGAATTGCCCGCACATGCGCCGGAAGAGAATCGCCTTGCTTCATGATATGGTATGTTTCCGTAGATTCGGTCAGGTACAAGGCCACGGTTATTTTATCCGGGTAAGCAGTGATAGAGAATTGCCCGCCCGGCACTCCATAATACAAGCGCAGGCTACCGGTTCTTTGCGCAGAGGGAAGGATGTAGTGGATTTCACGCACCACAGAGCGAGAGTCCGCAAGACTCGGCACATTGGCACTCAGCAAAATGGCCAGTTCTTTCTGCTTCTGTTGCAACTCATCGCCACGGCGTAATTCACCTTGTTTAAATGTGATATAGCCCAGAACTCTGGGCTGTGGCAACGCCCCGACAAGCACGGGTAGCGGCATTTTGGCACCCGCTCGCCAGATATCGAAGTGACCATATTCCCCCGGCTTTGTGTTTCTCATAGCCAGCAGTAAATCCGCAGGGCATTTAATGGACGCGCCGTTATACTTGAGGATGTAATCACCCACTTGCATTCCCGCACGCTCTGCAGGGCTTCCCGGGGCAATGCCCACCACTTTCAAGCCTTGTCGTTTCGGAACTCCGTAGCGTACCAAGTCTTGCCGCTCCTCCGGGCTAAGCTCGTGGGACTGCACACCGAGATAGATTTCCGACACAATCTCCCAGCGGCAGGGTTCAGGCTCCGCTGCGGCCAAGAACGTGGAGCATCCCCCGCACAGCAAGACGAAAAGTAAGCAGATGATAGGAAATAATTGATTCATTGTAAAAATCTCATAACGTATCCACACACACAGTAATCCGGAATTGCCCGGAGGAAATTGAAGCCCCCTCATCCTCAGATTGAGGCAAATCGGTAGCCGGCTGCATGCCTTTTTTTAAGGCGTCCAGCTCGTTCAATGCAATCTGGCAAGGCAAAGGCTGCTCTACAATTTTCTGCTCAGGGGCTTTAGTTAATGATGCTTCCGGTGTATTCTCAGGCGAGCGCATCAGAACCACGCCAACCACAGCTAATAGGGCAACGCTTGCTGCTACTTGAGCCATACGCTTATAGAGCTTGCGGTTCAGGCTACGCTCCACCTCGGCATCTATCAACCGCAGCATTTTTGCCGTGAACTCATCACTCATAGGAGTTCTTTTATCCTGCGCGGCAAGTTCCCGCAAGATGTTTTCAACGTCTTCTGTGCTGTATGGGGGCTTGTTCATGCTAAGTCTTCAGTATAAAATTTTCTGAGTTGGAGCAATGCTGATTGGTAACGAGCTCTCACGGTGGATTCCGGCATATTGAGCTGTCTGCCGATTTCGGCAAAACTAAGCTCTTCCCATATCCGCATACGGACAATGCGCGAGGTTAATTGAGGCAAGCACGAGAGCTGATGCCGCAGGTGTTCGTAAATATCGCTATCCGGGAGTACAACGGCACTTGGCTCATTTGTCCCGTATTTCAGCTCCGCTTCGAGGCGCCGTGCGTTTTTCTTTTTCTGATTAATGGCTGCATTTCGGATAGCCGTGTAGGTATAGGGCAACCATTCTTCCTGTGGCAGACTACGACCCACAATGGCTGCAATCACCTTTCCCATTACCTCAGACAACAAATGTTCTGCATCTGTCAAGCTATCCACCTGCTGCTCAGTATAAGCCATCAGGCGATGGCGACACGCCAGAAACCACTCCGCGCATTGCCGGTGGAGTTCTCGACTGTGTCTGGTAAAGAAAAAGCGCATCCGTATAAGTAACCTGTCTTCATTATATATAACTACTTCGGAGAGGTCAATCCGCCACTTTTTTGCAAAAAAGTGGCTTTTTTCTTAAAAATCCATACTTCCCGGATAATTACTATGTCAGAGAACAAAGATAACGGAGCTTGGTTTGGCGGGTTGAGGAGAGGCGCGAATCGTTAAAAAGCTTGCCGATTTCCGGGCTGGAAAAGGGGCAAAAGTATAGTCTTTTTATGGGTCAGGCTCATAACGCATTCATTATCAACACCACTTTTATTTGAGAGGGGTAAACCATATACTTTTATCCAATCCACTCATCATTAAGCTCTTGCAATAAAATAGGGGTTTATTGTATGCCGCGACCCCAGTCCTTTAGAGTCCCCGGGGAGTAAGAAAGGGCAAAATCAGGGCGTTTTGAGCCTTTTAATATACATTCTTTTTAACAATTAAGGACTCCGCAATTCGTTAAATATCAGCGCATAAACAAAAAAAGCTGCATCCCCTCAATTTCAGGAATGCAGCCTTTAGCAATAGCCTTTGAGAAGGGTACGGCGCTTTGTAACTGAATGATATTGTAGCCGTTACAAAGCAGCTTTAATTTTACCCCTCAAAATGCAGGTCGAACAAGTCCTTTTCCAAGCCCTGCGAACTATCCACCAAATAGAGTCAGCATCAACGTAGTACATATGTTGAAATGAAACTTATTATTATTTTCACTTAATGCGAGAAACAAAAATAAGAGAACGTCTTATTTTCATTTCATCGTGATACGGGGTGGTCTAGTCATCAAGCATACCCTGGTACGCCGAATAGGTATAGAGCCTGTTTCGTTCACCCTGCGTATGTTGTCGGATGATACCATGTACCTTCAATTTCTCCAAAACCCTGTAAATCGTCGATGGGACAATGCCTACTTGCCTTGCCTGAATAAGGGGGCGTGTCACAAGGGGGCGCTGCATCATGCTGTGCACCTTTTCTGCATTGCTACCGCATGCGGCAGACATTTTTTGCGAGTCTCCTGCTTTTTTGACTCTACCGAAAAACAGAGTCCGGCTTCTCGTAACCCTATCTGACTCATGCTACGTCAAGACTGGCAGCAGGAAGAGAATGGATACCGGGGCAAGGATTGAGTCTCTGGACAGACCTCTTTTTATCTGTTCAGCCCCCATGATGCTCCTCTAATGACAATCCTCATCTTTAAACACTTCAGCAAAAGGTGCGTAGTTACCGGCACCACGGGAATTATGATCTTCTTTAATTGCAAAGAAAATATGACTGAATACTCCGCAGAACTCCGGCTCTTGCATCACCTCTCGGAACAGCTCAGCCGTATGCTTAGGCGGATTACGAAATGCACCACACCCTAAAGCCCCCAGTACAAGTACCTTTTGCTTATTTTCCCTTGCTATGCGGAAAATCGTGCGCATCTTATTTTTCACAGCAGACACCAAGTGGTGCGCAACTCTGGGTTCTTCATTGACGTATTCCAACTCAGGACGGTTAATGGCTGCAACGGCAATCATATTCACCCGCCACGGCAGCTCCAGCAAAGGATATCCCTTTTCCTCCACATCTCGAAACACCGTTACGCCGGAAGAAAACACGCCGCCATAATTGCAATCCATGGGATAACTATGCACCGCAGACACAGGGAGACCATACGTCGAGGCATAATCCGCGAACTGATAGAGAGAGCGGAAGTAGTCCGAGCAGCGGAACAGATACTCCTCTTGCGCCCCACAGCCACCTAACACCCCACCGCCGGGATTTTGGCGATTCGCGAGGTTGAGAACACAAACATCTTCGCCGGCTTCAACCAACGCTCGAGCTACAGCAAGACAATCCCCATTCACGACCTCCACCCGTGTGGCATATTGACCGCACACGCTGAAGTCTTGCGGTAACTCTCGCTCATAAAATCGGGTAGAAGAAAGAATGGAATCATCCTTCGGCAACTCCACAAGCATGCCGGAGCTTGTCACATACCTTTCGCATTCCACAACATCAAGCGTATTGCTGTACACTCGGATACGCAGGTCATGCAATTGGAAATAGTCCAGATTTTCGATAGCTTGTTTGAAATCCCGCGTCCATGCATCTGCATCCCAAGTAGGAGCAGTATGAGAGGAAGCTTACATCGCCACCAGAATATGGTAGAAGCTTTCCGGCAATGATACATTAGAAAGCGTCAATGCCTCACGAAAAAGCGGCGCTATTTCGTCTGCCGAAAACCCGGCAATACCACAACCTATCGGAGTAACCCAGAAATGCAGCTCCTGATGCACTTTCGCAAATTCAATAAACCTGTCAACATAAGGAGCTATGGTTTCTACACCCCCCTGCATTGTGGGTATCGCATAACTCTGCCCCTGCAAGCCTTCACCTTGCCCCCAAACAGCACCAAATCGCTCATGAGCAAAACGCGCAGCACCTCCCGCGTGGCAACCTGCTAGATTGCTACCAAACACAAACACCTCATTATCGCATAATTCTGTTATCTTTTCCGGAGTGAATTCATAAGTTTTCATGTTGCTATAAAACATAACAGTTTTTGTTACACAAAGCAAGGATTAAATGCATTTTGCATGTGATTACAGATTTAATGCCAGACTGCCTGTTTTAAAAACCATGTATGCCAGCCCCCTAGTCCTTTTGAGTCCCTACGAAGTGCAAATGGTCGTTTTGGGGCGCGCACAAGCTTTTTATGAGTGGTATTATTTGTATATCAAGGACTAGCGATTTTATAGTTAAGTCGTTGATATTTAAGAATAATTATTAAAAGAACAGCTAACGCCTTGCGCGTTGGAGGGTTATGTATTTAGCTAGCCTTCGAGAAGGGTACGGCACTTTGTAACTGAATGGTATTGTAGCCGTTACAAATAGGGGTTAATTTTACCACCCTAACGCGCAGAAATCGAAAGCCCATGCTTTTTTTTATGAGTGTTTACTGACTTATATTTAATAAATTACGCGAAATAAGAGTAAGTTATATCTCTAAGTTATCAAGATAAACGCCCTTTGAGAGGGGTACGGCAACCCGCTGTTTTGTACTCAAAACCGACGTTTTTCCACTCAAAAGCCAAGTCCTTTTCCAAGTCCTGCGAACTCATCACATTATTTATCTCACACATGTTTTTTAGCTTGGTATCTTGCCAAGTGCACTTCAGTAGGGTATAATGCCTTCAAACAAAAACACTGTGATGATTGATCTAACGTCTCTTTTTTCAGGTTTGGTAGGCGCGCTTGTAGGTACCTACTTTGGGGCTCGCTTGATTTACTATTTTTCCGACAAAAAAAATAGGGCTGTACGAAACATTGCGGTAAAGGCGTTAACCATATTCAATAAATATGCCAAAAGTAATGGCAAATATAATGAAGCTACAGATGAGTTCAACAAAATCTTAACCTTGACAGAAAAAAGAACAGTTTTAGTTTCATTGCACAAAGCAGGTCTTCCCATAGCAATACCTGAAACAGGTATTATTAATATTGCAAAAGTTACATTTGAAGAAAAAGCAATAGACAAAGAATTAATTTTTGAAATGATTGGACAAATTGAATCCGGGAATTGTGATAATTTCTTTTATCAAGATCCCGAATCGTATTTTTCCTCCGATTATAGAATAAGAGCACTACGAAATCTAGGAAAGCGATTCGTAAAAGAAGTAGTTTCTTCAAGCAAAAAAGAAAAAGACACGAGCAATATAATTTTTTCTCAAGACATAAGTACAATTTTTACATCGGGGGAACTTAGGACTTTACAAGTTATACGACAGGTTTTGTTTTTTAGCGATGACTACGATAATCAAGGTAATTTCAAAAAAGAAAGAATAAACTCATTAATAAAAGAAATAGAAATGGGTCTGTGGGATAATTATCTTCTAATGCCTGCAGAAACATTCTACAGTCTTATTGCTCAAAATAATTTAAATACACAGGTAAGTCAGCTTTTTTCAGTCAGTCTAAACAACAAACCACAAGGGAACGCGACCTTAAATAATAATCCATAATTTTTCAACCACTAACAATTATGAAACAATATAACCGCATCATGCTTGGAGAGCATGGCAAATACATTGCGGATTGCCTTGCCGGCGGCTTTATAGGAGCAGCATTCTTAAAAGACACAGATTTCACAGTTCAATCTCACTCTGACGAAAAACGGTGGAAGCAAAATGTAACAGAAAACTACCTGTGCGTGAATCCAGACAAATCAGCCCAAGCGGCACGAACTGCAGCTGGTTTCCTGTGGACAATATGTTACGGACTCAAAAAAGGTGACATTGTACTCGCACCTAATGGCAATGGCGGGTATCAAGTAGGTACCATTGAAGGAAATTACTACTTCCAACAAGGAGAACTTATTCCACACCGCCGGAAAGTACAATGGATGTCTATTGTCATCCCTCGCAATGCAATGAGCCAAAAACTTCAAAATTCTGCAGGTTCCATTGGAACTTGCTGCAATCTGACA
The DNA here is from genome assembly GCA_017555205.1 of Akkermansia sp. Classification (GTDB taxonomy): domain Bacteria; phylum Verrucomicrobiota; class Verrucomicrobiia; order Verrucomicrobiales; family Akkermansiaceae; genus Akkermansia. The sequence goes on from JAFZGW010000003.1 coordinate 8,385, forward strand.
AAATACGCGCAAGAGATAGAAGTACTCATTAGCGGGACAATTCCAACTATCGTTAGTGTACCTCCTCCCCCCAAGCAACATTATTCGGAACAAAGCTTACACAAATTGCTTGCAGATTATCTACTCAATAGCAGCAAGATAATACATGCTAAAACAATTGTCCATACATATTCTAAAAAATCAGATTCAGCACAAAAATGGATTCATCCGGACATGATTGGTGTTGCTTTCCAGGATTTCAGCAGCGAAACAACTAAAGGCTTACTTAAAGCCACGGAAACAAAAAATTACATGTCCCTTTTTTCATACGAGCTTAAACGGTCCATCAAAACCGACTATGATCTAAAGGAATACTTCTTTCAAGCTCTCTCTAATAGTAGCTGGGCAAATTATGGATACCTCGTAGCGTTTGAAATTTGTGATGACCTGCTTGAAGAAATGGAACGCTTAAATAGAGCGTTTGGCATAGGAATTATCAAGCTGGGCGCCTATACGGACGACACTGAAGTTTTGTATCCAGCTCGAAAAAACGAACTGGATTACCATACTATAGACAAACTCTGTTCCATCAACGATGGATTCAAGGACTTCATCAACAGAACCATCCACGTAATAAACGCAAAAAACGACACGGTCGAATTTATCAAACAGGGATTAACGTCAATATGTGACAACGGGTTCAGTTCTGATGAATCAAGACTTCAATACTGTAAAGAGCACCATATACCATGCTAAGCATCATTTTAAGCTTTTAGCTCAATCCTTGTATGCCAGCACCCCAGTCCTTTTGAGTCCTTGCGAAGTGCAAAAGGTCGTTTTTGGGCGTGTACAAGCTTTTTATGAGTGGTATTATTTGTATATCAAGGACTTGTAATTTTATAGTTAAGTCATTGACATTTAAGAATAATTATTAAAAAATCCTCTAACGTGTTGAGCGTTAGAGGATTACGTATTTAGCTAACCCCGGCGGGGTTGATTCGGGCTTGCCTCACGAGCCCTCCCCCCCCCCTGACGGGGCAAACAGCAGAGCTGTTTGTCCAAGCAGGCATACCGCTCGCAGCGCGAGCGCCCAAACGGGGCCGTCGCCCGCTTTCGAACTTCGTTCTCGCCCCGCCGGAATAAAGCACAAAAAAGCGCACCGTAGTGGTTATTCACTCGCCGCGGGGCTCTACCCGTCCCCCAAGCCGCTTGCAAGCAAGCGGTTCCCTCGCAGAGGTGTCTGCTCGGCTTGGGGGCAGGCTGCTGCGTCACTCGCAGCCTGCCCGCTCGGTCGCGGGTTCGAGCCTGAATCCGCCTGGGGCGTAAGCACAAAAAAGCGCACCGAATGGTGCGCTTTTTTCGTGCTAGCCCCGGCGGGGCTCGAACCCGCGACCAAGCGATTATGAGTCGCCTGCTCTGACCGCTGAGCTACAGGGCCGTGGTGAGTATAGCAAGCGGTGCGGCGGAAGTCAAGAAAAAATGCCAATTCCTGTAGGATGATGACAAAAATGGGAAAGAAATATGGAGAGAAAGCTTATTTACGGCGCTTCAGGAAGCGGTTGGAGAAGGCCTCTAGCTCGGGCACGCGGAAGAGGAAGCATGCGGCGAAGTAAATTCCCCCGACTACAGCGCCGGCGACGGCGAGTGCCGCAAGGCGGGGCAAGAATTCCCAATTGAGGAAGTCGGTAAAGAAGAGTCCGCGAACTTGCCAGCAAATGACGCCGAGTACAGCCCCTGCCCCAAGAATGCGCAACAGGCCCGGGATGAGATGGCGGGTGGCCATGGTGCCGAGCAGTTTACGCAGGTAGAAGAAGTAGAAGAAGAAGTTGAGGGTGGTGACGACGGAGGTCGTGAGGGCCAGCCATGCAACCTCTGTAAAGTGGAAGACATGGACGAAGCAGTAGTTGAGCGCAACGGAGATGGTGGCGGATATCAAGGCCAACCCGGCAGGAGCCCAGGGTTTTTCGAGCGCCAGGAAGACGGGCTGCAGCACTTTCATGCCGGCATAGCCCAAGAGCCCTAGGCAATAGGCACTGAGTACCTGCCCCGTGAGGGCGGAGGCGGCGGCATCGAACCTGCCGCGTTGGAAGAAGATGCTGACGATTTCCTGCCCCCAAATACCGAGCACAACGGCCGAAGGAACGGCGAAGAATGCGACAAAGCGCATGGCTGTAGCAAGGTGACGGGCAATGTCGCTGCGGCCACTGTCGTCCCCCTGCAGGGTCATGCGCGAAACGGAGGGCAGCACCACCATACCGACAGCCACACCGAAAAGAGCTACAGGTAGCTGCCAGAGGTGGAAGGCACCGGAAAGTGCCGTAACGGCGCCCCCCGGAAGGTATAGGGCGAATGAGGTGTTGATAAAGATATTCGTCTGGGTGATTCCGGCAGCAATCACGCCGGGCACCATAAGCAGCCACACACGCCGCGCTGCGGGATTTGTGATGAGTAGTTTACCGGCTTGGAATTGCAGTGAGAGGCTCCAGCGGGGGCGGTATCCCTTGCGACGCAATGCCGGCAACTGCACCAGCAACTGAGCCAAACCACCGAGCACCACGGCTACAGCAAAGCCATACAGGGCATCCGGTCCGAAAGCGGGGTCAATAAACCAGCCAATCAAACACCCAACGGCAACGGTGGTGAGGTTGAATGCGGCACTGGCCAGATTCGGCAATCCGAAAATGCCGAAAACATTCAGCGCGCCCATACTGAGTGCGGACAGAGAGGCCAACAAGATAAACGGCCACATGATGCGGCATAAATCAGCTGCCAGCCCCATGAAATCCCGCTGTTCCACCCGCAGGGCATCGGGCATGCGCTGAGCGCTCAGCTGCACCTTACTGCCAACCGCAAGATTCTGCACCGAGCTCAGGCGCAGCACAGCGCCCTCCGGGCAATCTGCCAAGGGCGCAGGTAATGAAAAAACAGCTTGCGAGCGCCCGTCCTCCAGCTTGGCAACCCCGCGATATGTAGCCTCTACTACAGGCAGAGGAGCCGCCGCAGGATTCGCACACTCCATGTTAAGAGCCGCACGCTCAGGGTAGAGCTGCTGCATGAACAGACCGGAGAGCAACACACCGGCCGCCACAATGCAGACCATCAGCGAGATAAGCTGGCTTACCACGCGGTTGGCGAGTTGCCAAGCGGCCTCCGGGCCGTCTTGCTTCTCCACCTTACTCATCACACTGGTGAAGCTCTGAGAGAGCGCACCCTCGGCAAACATATCGCGCAGCATGTTGGGCACGCGGAACGCAGTCAGAAAGGCATCCAACGCGCCGGTAGCACCAAACAAACCGGTGTAAACGACCTCTCTCAGCAGTCCGGTGAAGCGGCAACAGAAAATGGCAGCAGTAGCTATCAGACTTTTTTTGTGCAGAGAAGACATGGCTTGGCAGCAATTCGGAGTTGAAGCAGGCAGCGCGCATTCTCAGCGCACTTTTTCAGGCAGGGATTCCTTAATTTTTCGGATAACCTGTTTGGCGAGTTTAGTATCGCCGGTGAAGAGGTAGGTGCGGGCAAACTCACGCACAGCCGAGCGGTACAGTTTGCTGTCCGCGGCATCCAACCGGGCGCGTTCCTCTTCGCTCATCGCCTCGATAGCGCGCACAATATCGCGCAAGCGAACTACGGCGCCCCAGTCATTCTTGCCGGTCTTACGCTCTATGAGAGCGAGTTCCATGCGAGCGCGCAGCAATTTACCATCAGTAAGGTCAGGGTGAGCCTGCTCTACGAGTGCCACACTTTCATTGACCCATTTTATGGCGTTGGTGTAATCGCTCTGCCCCTCGTAATAGGTTGCGATGGAGGCGGCAATATCTGCCATGGATATGGGGCTGCTCTTAGCCATCTCGGGGTTGGAGCGAATCATATCCCAGCAGCGGGAAAGCAGTTCAATTTTCTCGGCACCTTCGGAATGAGCAGCTAGGAAATTCAAGCAACGGAATACTTCGGTCTGATCCTTTTCGTGCTCAAGCAGGTAGCGGCAATCAACCATAGCGGCACTAACTGCACCACATGCCTCATTTGCGCGGGAACGCAGGCGTGCGAGCCGCAGCTGCAACTCGGGGGTCATTTCGCCATAGCCTTCAGCGAAAGCGCCGGCAAGGTTAAGAGCCTGCGCGCAGCCCTCATACTCGCCCATGCGGTAGCGCAGCTCGCCCAGCATAGTGTAACACTCGGGCAGCTTATGCTCGCGGTCGGGGTATTCGAGCATGGCATCGCGGCATCGCAGCAGCTTAGCCTCAACATCTTTGAGGGATGTATTCGACAAATTACGGTTATCGCGCAAGGTGCTGGCTACTTCTTCCAGCATGAGTTTGGCAGTTGCCGGGCAAGATGGCCAATGAGCGGCATCGAGAATATTGCGCACAAGCTGCAAAGCATGGTCACGCACTCCGCCTACCTCTGCCCGCAGCATTTGCAGCTCGGCTGCCTCGGCCGCCAATACAGGGTCGTCCGTCAGACGAGCCAAAACAGTCGCCATCTCCAAACGAGAGAGCACCTTAACAGCTTCGTCATTCTTGTGCATGCGGATGTAGGTATGAGCTAAGCGGCGAATAGAGCGCAGCAGCAAAGCCGTGGCGCCGGGCATGGTCGTAGCCTTATCCAACAGCTGGCTATCCAAGCGGATTTGCAAATCATAGTCCTCGTGCTCAAGAGCGGCCTCGGCCAAGCGATCCAGCCCCTCTACAGGTGCCAGAGCCTCCACCTCCGGCAATATACGCACGGCCTCCGCCCACAAACCTTTGTCTATCAGGCGGCACATGAGAAACCAGCGAAACTGGCGGCGGGTTTCGGTATTTTTAATCCACCCCAATCGAGTTTTGGAATCCTCAGCAAGCTCTAAGAGCCGCGCTTTGTCGCCGGAAAGGTCGGAGAGCAAGCGTTCCAGGTTATCATTCGCCTCCGAATTGTCGTGCACATAAACAGTTTCACCCTTAAAGAAACGAATAATATCGTCCCCCTTAGCAAATATAGCCCAAATAATAAGAGCTGCAACAGTCAGACCGACTGCGGCCAGCGGTAAGGTGTGGCCGGTACTTTTGCGGCGAGGTCTGTAGCGACGGTACATAGTGAGGATAAACTTTAAAGGTTATTGAACGGGTACATCCGTGGGAGCATCTGCTGCCGCCGCCGGTTCATCGTCATCAACATCAGCATCGTCGGCAAGGGTGGCACCATGCCGGAGACAAAGAGCAAACTGCTCCTCAATCTCTCGCGCAAGCGCACTGCCTTTCTCGACCAAGGGGCGCATAGCATCCCACGCCTGAATGGCCGCATTCCAATCAGCAATTTGTGAGCACGCGTAAGCACGAGCAAGAGATGCGTGGAAGAAATCTGAGTTCTCTCCGGATTGTTGCGGCAGGTTAGCTACGGCAAGGCCATAGTATTTAGCCGCCTCGCGGGAGTTGCCCTGTATATCATAACCGCGGGCAAGTTTGAGGAACACACGCCCCTGGGCTGCTTTATCGCCGGCGAAGTGTCGCTCACGGAGCGCCACACATTCCAGCAGGTATTTGACAGCCTCTCCGGCGCGCTCGGGGGTCAGGCAGCAACTGCCGGCACCTTCGAGCGGCTGAGCCCGCAACTCCTCCGGAACAGAGGATTGCGCAAGAGCACGGCTGAAATCTGAGAAAGCGGCATCAAGCGAGCCTTTCGTATAGTGAATCCAGCCTCGCTGGTCATACAGGCAAAGCCAATAGGCACTGTTTTCAGGCAAGCGCCCCATGGCAGCACCTTCCGCACGGTACAACAGTGCAAGGGCACTCTCAGCATTCCCCTGCCCAGCCTCAATACGAGCAAGGTCACGCAGTGCTGCGGCAAGGTAAGCGGCATCCCCGGGGTGCTCGCCCAAGCGGCTTACACCATCTCGCAATAGCTGAGCAGCTCGCTCGGTATCCCCTTTTTCAAGCAAGGCGGAGCCCATACTTACAGCCGCGGCCGCCAGCGCAGGTGCCTTGCTGAGATCGGCACCGGAGAGCGCTTGCTCAAAACAGCGCAAAGCCTCCTCATGCCGACCGTGTGCACGGTGAATACGGCCGATATGAGCCAACAAATCGGCCTGCAATTGCTTAGCCGGCTCCCCCATAGCAGTAACATCTGCAAGCAACTCCTGAAGCTTATCAAGCTGTTCTTGCGGGTTTTGAGTCGGTGTGGCAATTAGCCCGGCTATCTCGGAGTACATATTGAGCTGCTCGCGGGTTTTACCCAACTTGGCATAAGCCGCGGCGGCATAGCGGTAGTGGCGCAGCGCCAGCTGAGCGCTTCCTTCATCTGCCATGGCGCGAGCTACAATCACGGCACGGTGAATCCAGATTTCGTTTGCCGGTGCCGTTTGGAAAAGAGAATTGAGCAGCTCTTCTACCTCAGCGCCTTTGCGGCGATTTATCAGAGCAAGGGCTAAGGACCACTCGGCCTCGCGGCGAACTTGTTCATTCTTAATCCACGCCAAGCCGGTAGCGCGATTTCGCACGGCCGCCAGCAGGGTGGCATCATCCGCCGTAGCGGCCTGCATGAAATGAGTCAGATTTTCAACGGCAGCGTTATTCACCGCCTCGCTCACCACCTCAGAAGTCACGCCCTCATTGTAGCCCTGGCTGAATCCCAGTCGATAAGTAGCATATTCCACTCCCAACAAAGCGACCAGAGCCAAACCGATAGCGGCATATTTCACTATCGGTTTAAACTCGAGATCCTCTTCGTTAAGTTCTTCTTCTCTTTCAGGCTGGGATTGCTCCGGCTGCATGAGTGCGGCGAACTGAGTTCAATCAGGACATCACCTGGTCGAGGTGGAATGCGGAGTGCACCACGCGGGCAGCCTGCTCGATATCAGCGGCATCTACCGTGGTGGTGATACGGATTTCAGACGTAGCAATCATGCCGGTCTGAATACCGGCCTCGGCCAACGAGCGGAATACCGTGGCAGCAACACCGGAATGGGAACGCATACCCACACCAACAACGGAAAGCTTAGCCAAACCGGCCTCCGTCTCCAAACGAGCCTTCTCACCCAACTGCGGCAACACGGATTTGAGCGCAGCCTGAGCAGCACCGAGGTCGCTCATGTTCATGGTGAATGACTGGCGAGCCTGACCGTCGTGAGCGGTATTGGCCACAATCATATCAACATTGATTTCTGCCTCGGAAAGGGCAGTAAGAATGAGTGCGGTGTAGGCCACAGGGGCGGTGATGCCCGAAACAGTTACACGGGCCTGATTACGTTCGATTGAGACGCCGCGTACGACGAGGCTCTCCATAGCTGAGTTTTCTTCTTGCACGATGGTACCGGGGTTATTGTTCATGGAATTGCGGACTTCGAACACCACGCCGAATTTCTTGGCGAACTCGACGGAGCGAGCCTGCATAACTTTCGAGCCGCTGGAGGCCATCTCCAGCATCTCTTCATAGGAAAGGACAGGAATCTTGCGGGCATCTTTCACCACGCGGGGGTCACAGGTGTACACACCATCCACATCTGTGAAAATCTGGCAAATATCGGCTTTTACCGCAGCCGCCATAGCAATGGCGGAAAGGTCGGAACCGCCGCGACCGAGCGTGTAAACCGTACCAAGCTTATCCACCCCCTGGAAACCGGCGCAGACTACGATACAGCCCTCTTCAAGAGCACTGATAACCTGCTTAGGGTCAATGGATTCAATACGCCCACGGGTATGGCTGCCATAGGTGCAGATACCGGCTTGCGCACCGGTAAAACTACGAGCCTTGCAGCCCATTTCAGTGATAGCCATGCAAAGCAGTGCAATAGACTGCTGCTCCCCTGTTGCGAGCAACATGTCGAGCTCTCGCTCAGGCGGGTTATCCATCACCTCGTGAGCCAAGCCGATAAGTTTATCAGTCACGCCGCTCATGGCCGAAATCACAGCCACGACTTTGTTGCCGGCCTGCTGAGTTTCAATCAACCTGCGAGCCACATTGCGAATGCGGTCAATTGTGCCCACCGAGGAGCCACCGTATTTCTGTACGATTAGTGCCATATATGTTTATCAATCGTTAAAGGTTTCTATGCGGAATACAACCGGCAGGCGGTCGATAACGTGGTTTTCGCGAAGCTCGCGCAGTACATACTTCAGGCGCACCCACTTGCAGGCGTGAACCATAAAGACCAAGTGATTGTGCTGCACGCCGTCTTCATCTACATAACCGAAGTTCGAGCTGGTGGCAGAGATGCTCACATCATACTTGGCGAACATCGATGCAATGGCAGCAATCATACCGGGGCGGTCATGAATGTCGAAGCGGACGTAGTACGGCGTAACCGTCTCGCCCATGGGCAACACGGCCAGCTCCTTAGTGTAGGGCAAGAAACCGGTGTGGTAGCCATTGAGCCTACACTCGCGCATAGCCAGCACAACATCACCAATCACAGCACTCGAAGTGGGGTTCTTACCTGCGCCGCGACCGTAGAAAATAGTTTCGCCCACAATATCACCCTTCACCGCAATGGCGTTGAACACCCCATTCACACTGGCCAGAAGGTGTTGCTGCGGCACAAAACTGGGCTGCACACGCAGCTCCAGTGCCTTATCCGCCTCGTGATGCTTAATCACCACCAACAGTTTGATGGTGTACCCAAGCTTCTCGGCCATGGAAATATCGACACTCTCCACCTTTTCTATACCGTGCACGTGGATTTTGTCGGGAGACAGCGGGGTGCCATAGGCCAACATGGCGAGAATAAGCGCCTTGTGAGCGGCGTCCCACCCATTAATATCGAACGAAGGATCAGCCTCGGCAAAGCCGAGTTTCTGAGCATTGGAAAGAGCCTCGCTGAGTGGCAGCCCCTGCTCCTTCATGCTGGTAAGGATATAGTTACTCGTACCGTTAATAATGCCGGCAATACTCTGCACCTTATTGCAAATAAGGGAGTTCTGCAAACTTTGAATGATAGGAATACCACCACCGCAAGAGGCCTCGAAATACAGCGGAACATTCATCTCGGCAGAAAGCTTAAACAGCTCACTACCATAAACAGCCAGCACGGCTTTGTTGCCGGTCACCACAGGCTTGCCGGCCATGAGCGCTGCTTTCACCAGCCGATACGCCTCGTCCGTACCACCGATAAGCTCAATAATGATATCAATATCAGGGTCGTCCACCAGCTCATGCCAATTATCGGTCAACAGCTCAGGGGCGATTTGCACATCGCGCTTGCGTGCCAAGTTACCCACGGCCACCTTGCGAATGGCATACGAAATCTGAGCTCGGGCCTCAAGCAGCTCTCGATTACGACACAGGGTTTCATATACACCGGAACCCACAGTGCCAAGACCGGCCAGACCCAACTGAAGCGTTTCTCCTATCATGCGCGAGCCGCATTATACACAAATTCCGCTCACCACTCAAGCATATATTCAGCCAGTGAAAAGAAAAATTTTACAGGCGCGGCATTGACCGACAGCAGCCATTCATACTACAGTGAGCAGCACTCGACTGCAAATGAATGGAAGAATCGCCATTCCACGTGCAATATTTTGAAAAAACGGGTTGAATTAAGGCTTGAAAAAAATAAAGATATGGTGTATAAGGCGCGCATGTCAACGTCTATTCGCACACGTTTTGCCCCGTCGCCCACCGGCTATCTGCACATCGGTGGCGCGCGCACCGCTCTGTTCAATTACCTTTTTGCCCGTAAAATGGGTGGTACCTTCATTCTGCGCATTGAAGACACCGACCAAGAGCGCCACGTGGAAGACGCCATGAAGGCCATTTTCACCGGCATGAGCTGGCTCGGGCTGGATTGGGACGAAGGTGAAGGAAAGGGTGGCCCCTGTGAACCCTACTTCCAAAGCCAACGCAAGGATATTTACGACCGCTATTTCAACAAATTGGTGGAGATGGGGCGTGTGTACGAGTGCCCTGCCCCCAATAAGCGCGACAAAAACGGCGATGAGATTCCCGGCACCAGCGAAGGCACGGTGTGGCGTTTCCGCTTCAAGCGCGATGGCGTAATGACGCTGCACGACTTGGTATGCGGCGATATCTCCGTGGACTACACCAACGAGGAAAACACCCCCGACATGGTGGTCAAGCGCACGGATGGCTCCTACATCTTCCACCTTGTCAACGTGGTGGACGACATCGAGATGAAAATCTCTCACGTTATCCGCGGCGAGGATCACATCATGAACACATTCAAGCACCTGCAGCTTTTCGACGCCTTCGGCGTGGAGCCGCCCGTGTATGCCCACATCCCCCTCATTCAGAACCCCGACGGCTCCAAGATGAGCAAGCGCGACGTTGGTGCTCAGCTCGGCAATTACCCGGAGGAAGGCTTCCTGCCCGATGCCGTTATCAACTTCATCGCACTGCTCGGCTGGAGCAGCAAGAGCGATAACGAAATTTTCAGCAAGGAGGAGCTCATCGACCTCTTCTCGCTCGAGAATGTGAACCGAGCCGCTGCCAAGTTCGACATCACCAAGTGCAAGTGGATGAACCAGCAGCACATCATGCGCCTGTCTGCCGACAAGTTCATCGAACTGGCCATGCCCTTCTGCACGGCAGCCGGACTGGAAGATACCGCACAGCTGCGCGAGCTGCTGCCTGCCGTACAAACAAAGGTACAGTTGCTCAGCGAGGTTCCTGCTTGGTGCAAGTGGGTGCAAGTGCTGGAGTATGAGCAGGAAAACATGGCCAAGCTGCAGGAGAACGCTCGCGAAATGCTCGGTCACTTGGTAGAGGCCTTCAACGGCATTGAGGAATGGAGCGGCGAGGCTGCATTCCAAGTCATCAAACCGCTTGCCAAAGCCAACGGCGTGAAGGTGGGCGCCATGATGTTCCCGCTGCGCATGGCCCTCACGGGCACGCACGCCGGCCCCGGCATTGATGTCATCATGCAGGTGCTGGGCCGTGAGGAGGTGCTGCGCCGCATCTCCATCTTCCCCTGCTGAAACAGAAACACTTAACCGAGGCAGGGCGCGCCATTCGCGCCCTGCTCTTTTTATTCTTCCCCGCCGAACAGATATGCGCACCGTTGATTTCGACTACACCCTGCCCGAAGAACTGATTGCCGACCGTCCGCTTCCCAATCGCGCCGCGAGCCGCATGCTCGTTGTACACCGGGACTCCGGCCTCATCGAGCACCGCCATTTCAGCGATATTCTCGAATATGTGCAGCCGGGCGACCATTTCGTGCTCAACAACACCAAGGTCGTACCCGCTCGCTATTTCAGTAATGACGGCAGCATTGAACTGGTGCGCGCCGGGCTTGCACAAGAGCTGGTGTGGAAGTGTATGGTACGCCCCGGCAAAAAAATGAAGGTGGGTCGCACTGTGCAGGTGGGGGATGCCACCGGTGTAGTGGAAAGCATTGATGACGAGGGCTATCGCTATATTCGCTGGGATAAATTCATAGACCCCGAAGTTTACGGGCGCCTGGCACTGCCTCACTACATGAACCGCGAGAGCGAACCGGCAGACAAAGAGCGTTACCAAACAGTCTACGCCAAGCACGAGGGCGCCATAGCCGCCCCAACTGCCGGCCTGCACTTCACCCCCGAAATCCTCGCTCAGGTACCCCACAGTTTTGTAACTCTGCATGTGGGCGTGGGCACCTTCCGCCCTGTAAAGGCAGAGTTTATCGAAGACCACCACATGCACCGCGAGAGCTTCACTTTGCCGGCGGACACCGCAGCAGCCATCGAGCAAGCCCGCCGCGTACTTGCAGTGGGCACCACCAGCGTGCGCGTGCTCGAGACCCTAGCCACCCGCCATGGTCGCCCCCTCCCCCCATGCAGCGGCGATACAGATATTTTCATCTACCCCGGCTATGAATACAAGGTAGTCGGGGGACTGCTCACCAACTTCCACCTGCCGCAGAGCACACTCATCATGCTCGTATGTGCCTTTGCCGGCAAAGAGCTTATTATGGAGGCGTACCGTCAGGCAGTTGAGATGCGCTACCGCTTCTTCTCCTACGGTGACTGCATGCTGATTCTCTGAACCGAATCCGCGCTTAGTTCGAGCTGCTCTATTGCCAACCGCTTGCCTTGGCGTACCTACGCAGCACGCCACGGCAAAGAGTAAATCCCCCCCTGCGCCACTCAGCGCGTGGCAGCTGTCACTTGCGGCGGAAAAGACCGCCGAAGCCGCCCATACCACCCATACCGGGCATTTTGGGCTTCTTGCCGCCGCCACCCATCAGTGCGGAAAGATCGGGCATACCGGCACCACCGGCGCCACCCATCAAGGAAGAAAGGTCAGGCATATCGCCGCCGCCCTGAGGCATGGCGGGCATACCGCCTTTCATCTTGCCCATAGCTTTCATCAAACCGCCCATCTTCCCCTTACCGCTCATCATTTCCTTCATCTGCTTGAAGTTCTTGATAAAGCGGTTCACCTCAATCTCGCTCACGCCGGAGCCCTTAGCAATACGGCGGCGGCGAGAGGGAATAAGCAGCTTGTAGTTAGCACGTTCTGCCGGGGTCATAGAGAGCACAATAGCCTCCATGCGCTTCATCTTTTTGGGGTCTAGTGCCCCCTCCGGCAGCTGTTTCTTAATCTTGCTGAAACCGGGCAGCAAACCAAGCAGCCCTTCCAGCGGACCGAGGCTCTGCATCATTCGCATCTGCCCCAAGAAATCGTTGAAGTTAAACTCGCCGCTCATCATGCGGCTCATGGAATTCATGGCTGATTCCTGGTCAATCTTCTCGGCGGCTTTCTCCACCAGACCTACGATATCACCCATGCCAAGAATTCGGTCGGCCATGCGCACCGGCACGAACGGCCCGAACATGTCGAGCTTTTCACCCTCACCCACAAACTTGATGGGCTTTCCGGTTACGGCACGCATGGAAAGTGCGGCACCACCGCGGGCATCACCATCGAGCTTGGTAAGGATAATGCCTGTCAGCCCCACCGCCTTGTCGAAAGTCTGAGCCACACGCACAGCCTGCTGACCGGTTGCGGCATCCGCCACCAGCAAAGCCTCCTGCGGTTCAAGATATTTAGCCAAGCGGCGCAGCTCGTCCACAAGCTCTTCATCTACCTCCTGACGGCCGGCGGTATCGAAAATGATAACATCGTGCTCTTGCTCCTTTGCCCATTTCAAGGCATCTTTTGCTACACGGATAACGTCTTTCTCACTGGCGGAGGGAGTATAAACAGGCACCTCAATCTGCTTAGCCAGAGTTGCCAACTGATCAATAGCTGCCGGGCGCACCAAGTCACAGGCCACCAACAGCGGCTTGCGACCTTCGGCCTTCAGTCTGCGGGCAAGCTTAGCACTAGTCGTCGTCTTACCGGCACCATTTAAACCCACCACCAAAATACGCCCGGGCGGCGTAAGGTTCAAGTCCGCAGCCTCACCACCCAGCAATTCTGCCAACTGGTCACGGAAAATCTTTACAATCTGCTCGCCGGGTTTCACGGTCTTGAGCACGGCCTCGCCCATAGCTTGCTCTTTCACGGCGGCAATAAACTCACGAGCCACACTGTATTCCACATCTGCATCAAGCAAAGCCATGCGTATTTCACGCATGGCATCCGCAATATTCGACTCCGAAATCTTATTCAGGCCGCGCAGTTTACGGAATGTATCATCAAGCTTGTCGGAAAGGAGCGAGAACATAGCGCCAAGCTAGCATAAACACCCCACATTGTCAAGCAGACGCCGCGACATAACACCCACAAGTCTGAAGTTTATGGTACGTTGGTTATATATTCACACCGGGACTCCACAAATCCCACCCGTACAAACATATCCAACAAGAGCAAATCCATAGGTCACACCTCACAAAAATAACAATAAAAAATAATATTTTACCCCAACCGGGTATATTCTCGTGTCATTCTCCGACATGCCATCTTGACGCCGCACGCGCGCGGTGATAGACTGGCCGTTACATATCATGGGCAAGACATTATACAGGAAAGTATGGGACGCACATACGGTAGGAATTCTGCCGGATGGTCGCACGCAGCTCTTTATCGCCACCCACTTTGTGCACGAAGTGACATCGCCGCAGGCCTTTGCCATGCTCCGTGAGCTAAGCCTGCCGGTACTGCACCCTGAGCGTACATTTGCAACGGTGGACCATATCATCCCCACCGACAATCAGGCGGAGCCTTTTGCCGACCCCCGCGCTCAGACCATGCTCAATGCCCTGCGCAGCAACTGTGCAGCAGCTGGAATTCGACTCTTTGACCTGTCCACGGGAAATCAAGGTATCGTGCACTCCATCGGGCCGGAGCTGGGTATTACCCAACCGGGTATGACGATTGTATGCGGAGACTCTCACACAGCCACACACGGTGCAGTGGGTTCCATCGCCATGGGTATCGGCACCACTCAGGTGCGCGACGTACTGGCCACACAAACCCTCGCCATGCTACCGCTCAAAGTGCGCAATGTTCGCGTGGAGGGCACCCTGCGCCCCGGTGTAACAGCTAAGGACGTAGCTCTTTACATTATCGGCAAACTTGGCGCCGACGGCGGTTTGGGCTACGCCTACGAATTCGGCGGTTCCGCCATCGAGGACATGGAGATGGACGGTCGACTGACCCTCTGCAACCTCGCTATCGAAGGTGCAGCCCGCTGCGGTTACGTTAACCCCGACGAAAAGACCTTCGCCTACCTGAAAGGCCGCCCGTATGCCCCCAAGGGCGCTGCATGGGATGCCGCTGTTGAGCGCTGGAAGAGCTTTGCCAGTGATGCAGACGCCGAGTACGATGACGTAGTCGTATTCGACGCCGACGACATCGAGCCCACGGTTACATGGGGCATTTCGCCCGATATGAGCATCGGCATCAACGGCACGGTGCCCTCACCGGAGAGCGCACCCGATGCCGAAACCCGCAAAGCACGCGAAACCGCACTGGAGTACATGCAGCTGCAAGCCGGTCAGCCGCTCAAGGGTTTGCCCGTCAATGTAGTATTCATCGGCTCTTGCACCAATGGTCGCATATCTGACTTCCGCGCCGTTGCCCCGCTGCTCAAGGGGCGCAAGGTGGCTGAGGGGGTGAAAGCCCTGGCCGTCCCCGGCTCTCAGGAAACCGCCAAGCAATGCGAAAAAGAAGGAATTGCCGATATTTTCCGCGAGGCCGGTTTTGAGTGGCGCTTGGCAGGCTGCTCCATGTGCCTTGCCATGAACCCCGATAAACTGCAGGGCAACCAGATTTGCGCCAGCACCAGCAACCGCAACTTCAAGGGTCGCCAAGGCAGCCCCACCGGGCGTACCTTACTTATGAGCCCGCTCATGGCCGCCGCTGCAGCCGTAACCGGAACCGTGGCTGACCCCCGCGAGGTATTCGACATTCATTAACCCCCCAAAAAAACGTTTTTTCACATGCCCCTCAACAAAATCATCACCATCACCGGCAAGGCTGTTCCCGTCCCCGGCGCCGATATGGATACCGACCGAATCATCCCGGCGCGCTTCCTGAAATGCGTAACCTTCGATGAACTGGCCGGCACCATGTTCTACGACGAACGCTTCAACGCCGACGGCAGCAGCAAGGGCCACCCCATCGATGCCCCGCAACACGCCGGCGCAGCCATTATACTGGGTGGCGAAAACTTCGGCTGCGGTTCCTCCCGCGAGCACGCTCCGCAGGCAATCAAACGCAGCGGCGTGCGCGCCGTGGTAGCCGAGAGCTTTGCAGAAATCTTCTTCGGCAACAGCTCCGGCATCGGTATGCCCTGCGTCTGCGCCACCCGCGAGGACCTGCTGACCGCCCACCAAATCACCACCGAACAGCCCGACACGGAGTGGGTGCTGGATTTAGCAGCCATGACCCTCAGCTGCCCCGCTGCCACCCTGCCTGTTACCATGCCAGCCGAGCCTCGCGAGGCTCTCATGCAAGGGCGCTGGGACGCCGTAGTGGAGCTCATGAACGCCCCCGAGGCAGTGGCCGCCCTGGCAGCCGCCCTACCCGCCCCCGCTCTAAGCTAATCCCCCCCCTCACGCAAGACAATTCCACCTGCATGCTGGCATCCATCGCTCCACTGATTGCGCGAGGCGTCATCGACAACACGCTGCAAGACCTCATCGACCTGCGCCTGTGGTGCACCGATGGAGCGGAGCCGTTGCACCTGCGCATGCAGGGCAACTGCCGGCGCGATATCGCCGGCTGCAGGCTGGAATTCACCAACACCTCCGCAGGCTCCCCCCCTGCAAACCTGCCCTCACTCATACACGAATTGCGCAACCGGAGCAATGGCGCCCCCCTCTGCGCAGGCGACATCACCTTCTCACGCCGCGCGGTTGAGCGCAACAACCGCCAGGGCATCAGCAACCGCCTCTATATCGAATTTTTCGTGGGCGTGAACACACGCGTACTGCTCGAGTTCAACGCCGTCGACTTCGACCTGAGCCTCCCCCAATGGGAACCCACATGGGAAGGCGACAACATGCAGGCCATGCTCAATCTTGAGGCATTGCGTTCCCATGTGCGTGCCAATGTCAAGAGCTACAAAGGCCCTGCGCTCTACGGCCTGAATAGCGAACTGCCCGACTGCGATTGGGATTACCGCCTGAACAGGGCGGAGGCATACATGGCCATCTATCCCACCATCAAAGACAAGTTCGCCACAATCCCCGGCGGCTACATATCCGCAGCTTTCGTGATGGATCGCACCGACTTTCTCGGAAAAATTGCGACGGAGGACGAAGCAGACATGCCCCCGGACCGCGAGCTCATAGAAAATGACTGGGAAGTAGTGGATTTCATGACTCCCTACGAAAAGGAGATGAAGCAGGCCATGCACCACCCCCTCTTCACCGAGTTGGCTGCCATGACCGCACTCGTGCAATCGAAACTCATTCAGCGTTACCGCCCCGAGCTCGAAACCGGCCCCCACGGCGCCGCCTTCCTGCAACTTTACGCCACCCTGGTAACCCATACTCTGGCCACCATACTGCTGACCGGTCAGAATGAATACCCTGCCCACTTGGCAACACGCCGCATGGAAATCCTGTGCGCCCGGCTCAACAAACTTTCACAACTCACCGAATACCTTCCCGCAGACTGTCGCCAAGAGCTGCGGCTCGCGAGCGACACGCTCATGCACAACATGCGCCTATTCATCGCAACCATACCAAACTAACCCCACCACACACACAACAACCGCCCCTATATCCTACCCCTCCCCCCCAACAAAACAGCTACCACCCCAACACTCAAACACCTACCCCCCACCACCCGACCTATGTACATGTCTCGCGAACGACGTCAATACCTGCTGCGCCTGTTGGAGCAGCGCGGCACCATACGCACCTCTGCACTTGCACGCGAACTTGGCGTGACAGATGAAACCATACGCACCGATTTAGTCGCCCTGCAAGCTCGCGGCCTGCTACAGCGAATACACGGCGGCGCACGCTACACCATGCCCACCGCGCCGGCCTCCACAGACAACCCGCGGTTGGATGCCCAGCTGGCCAATCTGGTTGCGGCACACATTCGCCCCGGTACCGTAATCTATGCCGATGCCGCCCCCTTCGCCCGAGTACTGGCCACCCAACTGCAAGAAATCCCCTGCACCTTCATAACAGCAGCCCCTCGCTTGGTCAGCGCCCTAGCCCCGGCAGCCATACCCCACAACGTCATCTGCACCGGTGGCATGCTCGACAAACAAGCCGGCATGTTCACCCATCAAAACCCAAGCGAACTGTTAGAAAAGCTTAACCTCGACATCGCCCTACTTTGCCCGCCGGCACTCACCCCGGAACAGGCAAACTACAAAACCCCCACGCAAGCAGCTTGGGCCAATGCCGCCACTCAAACCGCCAAACAAACCTTGGTTGTAACCCCGGCAGCCGCACTCGGCACAACCGCCCCACACCCCATACAACTGCGCAACTACCACCTGTTTACAGAAGATAACCTTCCCCCCGACTTCGCGCACATCACCACCGAAACCGTCCCCTACATTTCGGAGGCCACTCTGGCCAACTTCGATTTCTAATCGGCGCGCCCCCCCTCACCCAACCACCTAAGCTACCACACCTTCCCCATTCCCGGAAAATGATTTGACCCGGCAAGCCAAAGGCCTGTCGGGTCGAAATCGATTATTGCGAAACTCCTTCGCTTTACTTGCCGGGAACCGGTGTGGGGATCGGATCAGCGGGAGGAGGAGGAGGAGTCTGCTGCTGCTGCTGCTGCTGGCAGGACACCAGAGCGGCGGCTGCGATAGCGAGGATGGCGATGGTCTTCATATCTATTCGAGATTGTTTTAGTTGCTAGTAAACACACTCACCATGAGCCTGTCTACGTTCATTAGGATACTTAATTTTTCTTAGAAATCAAGAAAAAAATTACACTTTGCTTAAAAAAATTGCCATCATGGCACTTTTTGACCGATTGAGGGGTAATCTGCCCCCTCCGAACGCCAAGAATTCCACACATAACGGCTGAAAAGCACCTTAATGGAAGCCGTGAGCGGCACAGCCAACAGCGCACCAATCACACCACCGAAAACCATACTCCAGAACAATACGGAGAACATCACCGTCATATCATGCATCTTAACAGAATTACCCACCACCTTAGGCTGCAGCACCCAGCCATCGAACTGACTCACGCACAAGAACGTAGCCGCCACACCCACAACCATGGTAGCATCCTGCCAAGTAAACCAAGCAATCAATAACGCAGGAATACTGGTAGAAATCATGCCGATATAAGGAATAATCCCCAGCAAAGCCGCCGCCGCCGCAATCGTAATAGCATACGGCAATCCCATAATAGAGAGCGCGATACCGAGAATCACGCCGTCAATCAAGCTCACCAGCATCTGGCCGCGAACGAAAGCCACGATATTCTCATTAATCTCCTGCAAGGTTGACACCACCTCATCTTTAAACTGAGAAGCACGCAGCGGCAACACCTGCGCCCAATTTTTCTTTATCGCCTCACTCTCTATCAAGAAATAAAACAGGAAAACTGGCACCATCACCACACCAATCAGGAATGCCGATGCGCCATAAATAGCGCGAGTGCCTGCGGTAAGCCATGCAAAGGCCTTCTCCATCAGATAATCCGAATTATAATCAATAATTGCCAGCACCTTACTCTCATAAAGAGCCACATCAACTTCCGGCTCATCGGTAACAGCGGGAGCAACCTCTACAGTCTGATTTTTGCTCTCAGCTGCCGAAAGCGTGCGCACATAAAGCGAATCCACCGCACTGCGCACAGCCTTATTATCGCGCAACAAATTACGACCGGCGGCGACCGAGCGCTCCAATATCTGAAGTCGATTATTCACCAACTCATTCGTTTGGCGAGCCAACGGCGGCACAATCGTCATGGCCAAGCCACCAACTGCCAATGCAGTCAGCAACAGCACAATCAGAACCGCCGGAACTCGCTTTTTCACCAAACGCTGTACCCCATTCACACATGGCGTGAGCAAATATGCCAATATGGCAGATATCACCACAGGCAACAATACCGGCTCAAGGGTCACAAATATCCAGCCAAGACCATATACAATACCAAACAACAAAGCCACCATGAACACCAAGCATAAACTACTCAGTGCCAACCAGCACACGCCCCGCTGAAATGAAGACGGAAACTCCTTTTCTTTCATAGACATGCCGCCATTATATGATAAGCGCCCCCAAACTCAAGCAAATTCCACCGCCACATACACACAAATCCATATTTTTTCTGTCACCCTGCACACATTATACTTGCATACACCCCGCACCGCGTGTATAATGCCCCGGCAGCCATCCTGCACATCAGGGGGCATTAGCTCAGTTGGTAGAGCGGTTGCATCGCACGCAACAGGTCAGGGGTTCGAATCCCCTATGCTCCATTCTTATAACCTCCTAAATCTAAACGGTTTAGGAGGTTCTTAATTTTACTTACGCTTGCCGAATTCGGGGTCAACTCCAAAAAGTGTGGGAAGGCTGTTTTTTGAGTCATCGGCCATGTGAGCACTCTACTAATACCCTTAACTTGTAATTTTGAAAGTTTCTGTAGCCATATCCTCGACGCTGAATTCCTTTTATCTTGCGATGAA
>JAFZGW010000020.1 GCA_017555205.1 Akkermansia sp.
CCAAGCTGATCATGCGGGTTCGATTCCCGCTACCCGCTTCCCCTAAGTTAACTCAAACCAATATGAAAAAGGCCTTAACGATGATGTTGGTTCTGCTTTCAGCCGGCGTGCTGTCTGCAGAGGATATGACTCCCCAGATGGAGAAGGTGATGGTTGCGACTGCGCCTGAATCGAAAGCATCGCTTAACGCAATTTGCTTGGCTGTATATGAGGCGGTTAAGGCTGAGCCTCAGAAGGCGTCTTCGATTTTTGACGAGGTTATACAACAGCGTACTACATGGAAGGCTAGCGAGTGTGCTGCGATATTTAGAGCTGTTTTGATGGCTTTGCCGGATGAAAAACGCAACCTGTCTCAGTATGCTCGTGGCTATAAGGGTGGTAAGGATGGTAAGAATGCCGGTATGGTTACTGTCGGTCCGGATCCTGTGATTAGCGAGATGCTTGATTCTCTGTACCGTGCCTCTCTGGAGGATGGTGTGGCTGAGACAACGTTCAATTACTTAATTGATACTCCTGATGTGGTTTCTCACGATTGGGGTGCACCTCCTTCTCCCGGGAGTTTCTTTGTAACACCTGATGATTCAAGTGTATCTCGCTGAGGTGTTGGGAAAAGTCTAAGAATAGAAGAAAACGAAAATGAAGTCAATGTTCTATAAAACGCTGGTGCTTGCCGGTGCTCTCGCGCCGTCAGCTATGGCTTTCTCGCTCTATGATGCGGCTCCTATCGTGGGTGTTCCTGAGTCCTATGCGATTCGTTATAACGCTTACCTGAATGTGGGTTATGACGATAACGTAAATAACTCGGTGAATAATAAGAAGTCCGGCGGTTATGTACGATTTGGTGTGGGTGCTTCGTATGCAGACTATGAGTCGGTGACTCGTCTGTCTTACAATGCTAAGATTGGTGCTCAGCTGTACAATGAGACGGCTTACGGTACGGATAACCGCATGTTCTCCGATATGAGCTTTAACGCAAAGCTTACGCGTACGCTGGGTCGCGGTAGCGTGTACAGTGCCGAGGTTTCTCTTTCTTACACTCCCGAGCCCGAGTACTCCGGTTACTACTCCAACGTTGGTGTGGATAGTTCCAGATTGAACTGGGGTATATCCAATGTATATTCTCAGCCGATTGATGAGCGCTGGTCTTGGAATGTATCCCTTGCTTACAGCGGTTGTGTGTACGACAATGATATGTACTACCAAGATGATCGCATGTATCTGACTCCTGGTTTGGGACTCAGCTACAAGGCATCTGAGCGTACTACGTACGGTATCTCTACAACCTACCGTTATGAGTTCCGTCAGGAGGGTAGCGACTCTGAGAGTGTTTTTGTTACCGGTAATGTATCTCATCTGCTTAGCCCGGTTTCCTCATTCACTGCTCGTGTCGGTGCTCAGTACAAGATGGTTGACTCATGGGGTGAGTGGTCACCGACTCTGCAGGCTTCGTATCGTCGCGAGTTGGCTGAAGGTCTGAGCATCAATGCCTATGCGAACTACTCTAACGAGAATGTTGACTCCTACAACTGGTATAACAACAGTAATTATCGCTCCGTGAATACATGGCGTCTGGGTGTGTCTATGCGTTATGTGTACACGCACCGCGTATCGTTTGGTGCATACGCAAGCATTTACAGCGCTGATTACTCGAATTCAGATAAGGGCACGAGAGGGTATAGCAATGACTGTTGGACGATTGGTTGCTCGATGGACTATATCATCGATAAGAACTTGACAGCTACAGTTGGCTATAGCTACGAGAACAACGAATACAGTACTTCTGGTGTGGCTAAGCGTAACCGCATTACTACTGGCCTTAAGTATAGCTTCTAATATTGTTTTTTTCTATGGGAGGTTTCCTGTCTGCTAATGAGACTTGGAACCTCCCATAATTTTTTTTCTTGAAATATGGCAGATGATGCATTACAAGTAAATCGTTCGGAAGCCTCGCTTCATGCGCAGGATTACCTGCAAATATTGAAGTCGAGGTGGAAAGAGGCGATGCTCGTATTTTTCTTGGTGTTCTTGAGCTGTGCTCTTATCACGAAGTTGATGACCCCGAAGTACACCAGTTCAATTCGATTTGAAATTAAGTTACCGAAGGATTTGATTAATCTCGCAGTTGGCGGAGATGCTAATCCTGTGCAAAAAGTAGCCGATGGCTATGATTACATGTCAACTCAATTTGAGTTGTTGATTTCAGAGCAAAATCTCTTGGCTGTTGTTAATAAGCTTGGTTTGGCGAGCGAATGGGAGGTTACTCCCGAGGTTGCTGCACAAGAGCTTATTGGCATCACGAAAGTGGAACCGGTGTTGGGTACAAATCTGCTTGATGTTTATGTAACACACCCTGATCCCCGAACTGCACAGCGTCTTTGTGAGGCTGTAGCAGTGTGTTATAAAGAGGTGCGAGAAGAAAAGGAAACGGCTCTTATTAATGAAGTTATCAATAAGCGCTATGAAGTTTTGCGTTCTCGTCAGGACGAACTTGAGCGAAAAGCCGACGTTGTTCGCCAGTATATTCGTTCTGGTAAATATTTGCAGAATATCTGGGCTCAGAACGGTAACAGTGCTCCCATTTCTTCTGCCGCTGAGGAGCAGGCTGTGGCTCAGTTGAATAACTCTCGTTTGTCTCTTGAATCGGAAATCTCTCAGATGTCTGTTCACGTTAATAAGTTGCAGACTCTTAAAGATGAGGATTTGCTTAGTTATGTGACTCGAACAGGTCTTCTTTCCGCTGAGTCTTACAGCTCTGCTCGCGTGCGTGAACTGAATGAGTCTTTCCGCCAGGAGGAGGAAATACGCGCTCAGAAGCTCATCAGCGGTTATGGTGAAAATCACCCGATTATGAAGAGTCTTGCTGAGCAGCATAAAAATACTCAGGAGCAGCTCTTTTCGGAACTCGTTGGCATGCGTGATGCCATGCAGGATCAACTTGAGGTGAAGAAGTCCGAACTTGTTGAAGTGGAGGCTCGCTTGCGCAGCGCTCGCGGTAAACTGCGTGAGAAAACGCTCGAAGATCAGAAGGTGATGACTGCTCTGCAGGAGTATAGTGCAGAAAAAGCTCGTTACGACCGACTCGAGAATGACTACATTATCGATCGCATGCGACTTCTCGCACCGCGTCAGATTATCGAAATTTACAATCGTCCTGTTGTAGCGATGGTTCCCAGCAGCCCTAACTACAAATTGAACCTTATTGTAGGTGCAGTTGCCGGTATTATTCTTGGTCTGGTTGTTGCTGTGGTATTCAACTATTTTGATACTTCCGTGAAGTCTCTTGAAGAAGCCGAACGTCACCTTGGTTTGCCGGTTCTGGGTGTGATTCCTCAGGATGTAGGTTTGTTGATGCTTCAGGATGGAAGTAGCCCTGATGCCGAAGCTTACCGAATTCTGCGTACTAATATCGAGTTGAAAAAGTCTCTTTACAGAGCTCGTACTTTGGCTGTGGTATCTGCAAACGCCGGTGAAGGTAAGACGACAACATTGTGTAACTTGGCCTATGTGTTTGCTTCGGCAGGTTATAGTACACTGATGATTGACGCGGAT
The DNA here is from genome assembly GCA_017555205.1 of Akkermansia sp. GTDB lineage: Bacteria > Verrucomicrobiota > Verrucomicrobiia > Verrucomicrobiales > Akkermansiaceae > Akkermansia. The sequence goes on from JAFZGW010000020.1 coordinate 3,550, forward strand.
ATGCGTCGTCCTCGACTTGCTCGCTATGCTGAGATTGAGGCTGATTCCGGTCTTTCGAACTATCTGACCAGCAATATTGAGCTTAAGGATGTAGTTGTGAAAACGGGTACTCCGAACCTCTACTTGTTGCCGGCTGGTCCGCAACCGAATGACCCCTCTGGTGTGCTGAGTTCTCACCGCATGAATCAGCTACTTGCAGAGGTGAATGAGCGCTTTGACATTGTGCTGGTGGACTCTCCGCCCGTGCTTGGTGTGAGCGATGCATCTCTGCTTGTTAGCAAGGTTGATGCTACGTTGGTGGTACTGCAGCCCAGCAAGATGCCGCTCAAGGCTCTGCTCCGTGCTCGTTCGATTGTACAGAATGTGGGGGGCCAGATTATGGGTCTTGTTATGAACAATGTGGATATCAGCTCTGATATGCAGTATCAGTACTACACTACCTACTATTCATACTATTCGAGTGAGGAGCGTAAAGACGCAGTTCCTGCTAAGAAGCAGCCCGTTTCCAAGGTTAAAATTGCCAAGACGGAAGTTCAGGATGACGGCGCAGAATCTGATATCTATTAATTAGAAAGGGATTGTTAAACATGAAAAGTAATATTTCCAAAGTATTGTTCGCATTCCTGCTCGCAGTATGCGCTCTGTTGCCCGCAATGGCGCAGGGGGAGTACGATGATAGCGTGGTGGAAGAACCCCGTGCACGCAAGGGTGGATTTATCCGCCTTGAGTTCAGGGATATACCTGCCGAGGATAAGGCAAACGTGGACGGTAACTACACCGTCAGTAATGATGATGGCACCGTGATGTTGCCCTATCTCTCATCCCGAGTGCGCGTGGTCGGTAAGACTGCACGACAGCTGGGTGATATGGTACGTCAGTTGTACATCGAGCAGAAGATATATTCGCGCCCGATTGTGATGGTTCACGTTGGTGATGACGATGAGCAGCGCCAGCTGATGACCCGCCGCATTACGGTGACCGGTTATGTGAATGCCAAGAAGGTGGTGGTATATCGCCCCGGCATCACGCTTATTCAGGTGCTGTTGGAGTGTGGTGATATATCGATGCACGGTTCTCGCAATATTCAGGTAACACGAAAGGGTGTAACCCGCACGTACGACTATTTCAGTGCAGGTGACCGTTCGATTAAGCTCTTGCCCAACGATCAGGTGTATGTGCCTGAACGTGGACCCTGGGAAGGTCGACCGGCGAAGTTGCTGCCGTAATGCTAATTCTGAAAGCCCGCCGTTCAAAAAACGGCGGGCTTATATTTTTTTTGTGCTAATGTCTATTCGCAGTAAGGTATTAATATTGAGCATTGGTTATGGTGAGGGGCACCATGCTGCTGCGCGTGCGTTGGCTGAAGAATTAGAGAGACGAGATTGCTCTGCCAAGGTGTGCGATCCTTGTGCCATGGCTCACCCGAAGATTTTCGAGTTTACTCGAATGTTCTATCATTTGTGTGTACGCAAGTTGCCGTGGTTGTGGGGGGTGACATACGCTCAGACCGATACCGCTGATTGGTCGCTGAAAGCGCATTCCCTGATTCTTGACGATGTAACTGAGCAAATTGCGCAATTGGTAAATGAATGGTCCCCCAAGGTAATCCTTTGCACATATCCGCTTTTTGCGCATATGCTTGATACCTTGTCAGATGAGGGGCGAGTTCGAGTGCCCTATGCAGTGGTTGTAACAGATTCTATTGAAATTAGTCGACCTTGGATGGTGACAAAGGCGCCGTTGATTTTTTTACCGGATGAGCACTCGTTCCGCTATGTTAGCGAGCGTTATGCTCTTGCTCCGGAGCGATTGTTGGTAACAGGATTTCCTGTGCGAGGTGCATTTGCAAAGGCTCGTATTGGGCGCAAGCTGCCTACTCCGGAAACTCTCCGCATTGTATATGGGGCATATGCGCCTCTCGATAGGGTACGCGCAGATTTGCAGGCGTTGGCGGCTTCATATCCGCTGGCTCATATTACTGTCATAGCCGGCGAGCGAAGAGCGGTTTTATCTGATTGCGCCGGTGAGCGTATAAAAATTATACAGCGAACGGACGATATGCCATCTTTATTTGCAGAAAGTCACATATATATAGGAAAGGCCGGCGCAGCGACTATGTTCGAGGCATATAGCTCGGAACTGCCGGTAATAGTGAATTATGCTTTGCCGGGGCAAGAACAGGGAAATTTGGCTTTGCTTCTGAGAGATGGTGCCGGTGTTACAGCTTCCAGTACTTCGGAGCTTATGAGCAGGTTGCATATCTTGCTGAAAAATAATTCAGCCGGTTGGTTGCGCTTGGTGCATGCGATGAGGAGCGCTAACCGAATTGGGGGGGCGGTCGCAATCGTGGATGAATTGGAATGTAGGTTTTTTGTATGATGATGTATGGGAATTATGACTCTACTTATAGATAACTCTAATACGCGAACAAAGCTCCGTTTTTTATATGATGAAAAACTCTCGGATGAATGTTTAGTGTTACCTACCGCGCAAGTGAGTGCTGAGAGTTTGCTGAACATAACTCGCGGCATAGATATCAAGCATGTTTTGTGTGCCAGCGTTGTGCCGAGGGCAGCAGCTGAAGTTCGCCTAGCTTTCGGGCAAAGTGTAGTGTTTGTTACAGGTGAAGGAGTATTAAACTTTTCTCTGGATTATCCCGGGGCTTCTACGCTGGGGGCTGATCGTATCGCAAATGTTGCCGGTATGGTACAGTTGGGGCGAGTACCCGGTATTGCCATTGATTTCGGGACGGCAACAACCTTTGATGTAGTAGTTCCGGGTGATGCCGGAGCGCGTTTTATAGGTGGTTCTATTGCTCCCGGATTGCCCGCTATGGCTAGTTATCTTGCTAATTGCACGGCTCAGCTGCCTATGGTCCAGCTTGCCGAGCCCCCGCATGCTATTGGCCGGAATACGGTAGAGGCGATTCAGTCCGGCTGTTTGTACGGTTACAGTGGTTTGGTGCGTGGTTTGGTGTCTTCTATTTCGCAAGAGATTGGATGTAAACCTTATGTAATCGTTACTGGGGGCGACGCAGAGCGTCTTTTGCCTTTTTTGCCGGAAGTCGATTTGTGGGAACCGCTTTTAACTTTTCGTGGATTGCAGGCATTGGCCGAACGGATTTGGTAATACTTTTTTTTTCTAAACGTAAATTTTTATTGCAAGTTCACTCGAATTGTGCTAGTATGAAGTCACTTAAAAAAGTAACATCTTATGTCCGACAGCATTGAATCAAAAGTAAAGGAAATCATCGTCGAGCAGCTCGGCGTTGACCCCGAGAAGGTAACCACCGACGCTAAGTTCATCGAAGATCTGGGTGCGGATTCTCTCGATACGGTTGAACTCGTTATGACGTTCGAGGAGAAGTTCTCCGTAGACGTTCCTGACGAAGAAGCTGAGAAGCTGAAGTCTGTGGCTGACGTTGTTGCTTACATCAAGGCTAACCAGGCCTGATTGTAGCCCGCTAACCTTTTCATAACGGGCGGTTCCACCATGGTATGGGAGGAGCCGCTCTTTCTCTTTCATTTTCTGAGTATTTTTTGCGAATGAGCAGTGATTCCCTAGCAGCTTATGCACTGCAAAATACCAAAGTTCTTTATGTGCCGGATCGTCGCATAGATAGCTTTGGTGATACTCGCTTCAACTTTTTGCTTCTCAGCGAGCCGTTGGATGCTGTAGGGCATTGCCGGATTCGCCGTGGGTGGGTGGAGGCCAACCGTCCTCGGATACTCCGGCCTGCTGATTTAATGGGAGTTGAGATGGAGGGATTTGGTTCAGCTGCCAGAGATTTCATGGATTGGATGGCTGAGCATGGGGCTCCTGTGCGAGCCTTGGTTAAATATGGTTTCCGATTCAGCCGTTCGGAGGTGCACGTGGAGTATCTCCATGAGCCGGTTGAGGAAGTTGCCTCTCGTATTGTGGAGGATGCACTGCATTCCGGTGATGTCTTTCGGGCTGTTATACAGGGAGTGGATGACAGTTGGGAGGTGTCTTTGCTGTGTTTTATGCTTGAAATGATACAGAAATCACATGATATTAATTTTTTCGATTTTAAGCGCCGCGGTTTACTGTAGTCTGGCGGGATTGGTTTCGGCGCAAGAGGAGGAGAACTATTCGCTTTGGCCGCGTCGGCCGGCAGAGCTGGCGCAGGCGCGCAGTTTGGTTCGAGCTCAAAAAAATGCCGAGGCGCTGGAAGTGTTGCAGCCCTTTGTTGCGGAAAAGGGGATTGCCGGGCGTGAAGCGCGGCAAATTACCTCGGCTGTCAATGTAAGGCGTTATCTCACGCAGGAGCATCCCGGTTTGGCCGAGTATAAAGTGCGCCGGGGTGATACGTTGAAACATATTGCCGATGTTACAAAATGCCCTGGCGATGTTATTATGTTGCTTAACGGCATGGTTGAGCCTTCGGATTTGAAGGTCGATCAATCCGTTGTTTATATACCAATGAGCCTTCGTATGGAAATTCATGTCCGTCAACGTGAACTTATGGTGTGGGATGGTTCGGTGTTGGTTGCAGCGTACAATTTGGATTCCGTGGAAGGTAACCCCGGTAGCGAGAATGTGGAAACGGAGATTGAGCGGCGTGATGGGTATTTGGGGGATTCGCCCTTGCCTAATCATGCGACTGTTTTTGCTGCATCGGAGCGTGTACTTGTGTTGGCAAATGGGTGGGTTATTAGTGCGCGCCCCCAGAACAGTGGAAAGGTATTGCGTATGAAAAGCACGGATGTGAATGAATTGGCTTTGCTTATGGGGGTGGGTGGTCGTGTTTCTTTTGTTTGCGATGAAAATTCATTTCGAGCATCTCAAATATCCTCACAATCACAATAACGGCAATATTCTTTCCTTACTGCCACAACTAAGTGAAAAAAAACTTTGCATTAGGAATCTTTTCTGATAGAATGCACATGCGCCGGGGCAGTGAAGTACCGGTTCGCAGGAAGTTAACCCATATATATATATACCAGAGCCATGAGCGATTCTCACACTGATACGCAGTCCGTCCGCAAGAAGATGAATGGGGCTGAGGCCCTCGTACAAAGTCTCGTACGCGAGGGGGTAGAAGTTGTGTTTGCTTATCCCGGTGGTGCCAGTATGCCCATGCATCAGGCGCTTAGTCACGAGCCCTCCATCCGTACAATACTTCCTCGGCACGAGCAGGGCGGCGCTTTCGCCGCTGAAGGCTATGGTCGTGTAACCGGTAAGGTCGGTGTGTGTATGTCAACATCGGGTCCCGGCGCCACTAACATGATTACGCCGATTGCTGATGCCTTTTTGGATTCTGTTCCCATGGTTGCCATTACGGCGCAGGTAGGTAGCGGCCTTATCGGTAGTTCCGCTTTCCAAGAGACGGACGTCTTCGGTATGACAGCCCCGATTGTGAAGCATAGTTACTTGGTGACAAAGCTCGAGGATATTCCCCGCATTATTAAGGAGGCCTTTTATATTGCCCGCACTGGTCGCCCGGGCCCTGTGGTGATTGATATCCCCAAGAATTTCCAAGAAGGCATTTTTGAGCCTGATTTTGATGCTCCCATGGATTTGCCGGGGTATCGCCCCGAGTTGCCCTTGCCTGCGGAGGCTCTTGATGCCGTGCTGCCCGTGCTGATGTCGGCCAAGCGGCCTGCTATTTACGCCGGTGGCGGTGTAGTGATAGCTGAGGCCGGTGAGCAGTTGCGCGAGTTCGCCGAGCGTTTGCAGATTCCGGTTGCCACTACGCTGATGGGCATTGGCGCAATGCCTGAGGAACACCCGCTTTCGGTACGTTGGTTGGGTATGCACGGTGCTGTGTATGCCAACAATACCGTGAACGAGGCGGATGTTGTGTTGGCTATTGGTGCACGCTTTGATGACCGAGTGACCGGTGCGGTGAAGACTTTCTGCGAGCATGCTCGTATTATACACATCGATTATGATGCAGCTGAGCTCAATAAGAATAAGAAGGTAGAGATGGCAATTCGTGCAGATGCCGGTGCTGCTCTCAAATACATGAACGCTAAGCTTGAGCAGGCCGGTTGTTCCGTGAAACCGTATGCGCTTGAGAACCGCCCCGAATGGTTCGGCATCATTGAGCAGTGGAAGAAGGATTATCCCCTTTGCTACGAGACTCGCGAGCACGAGATTGCACCCCAGGCCGTTATTGAGGAACTGTATCGTCAGATGAACGGTCGCGAGGCTGTTATCTGTACCGGTGTGGGGCAGCACCAGATGTTTGCCGCTCAATTCTATCGTTTCAATAAACCCCGTCGCCTGTCTACATCCGGTGGTTTGGGTTCCATGGGATATGGTTTGCCCGCTGCCATGGGCGCGCATGTCGCATATCCTGAGCTGCCTGTAATCAATATTGACGGCGATGGCTCCTTCCTCATGAACGTGCAGGAACTTGCAACCATTCGTACCGAGCACATGCCCATTAAGAGCATCATTATTGATAACCAACACCTCGGCATGGTTGTGCAATGGGAGGACTTGAAGTACGATTCTCATCGCGCAAACACCTTCCTCGCTGACCCGACGGAGCAGTATGACCCCACTCACCATACTCCCGATGTTCTTTACCCCAATTATCCTGTGCTCTGCGCCGGTTTCGGTATTAAGTGCGAGCGCGTGATTGAACCTGCTGATTTGGCTCCGGCTATTGAGCGCATGCTTGCCTCCGAGGAGGCGTATGTGCTGGATGTTATGGTGCCGCACGATGTGCACGTGCTGCCGATGATTCCCGGTGGTATGGGATATAGAGACGTGGTGCTTGAGCGTATTGCCGGTGATGGTAAGGGACGCAAGGCATCGGATTTGGGGAAAGAGATTCCCTCTGCTCTGTAAATATTGGAGTGTAATCTAATAGGGGGTCATGGGAAACAACGCAATTAAGTCGATAATTATCTTATCATTGCTGTCGGCGTTAGCCTTTATTGCCGGTTCCATGGCCTCTGAAGGTATCCAGCAGGCTGTAGTACCCATCGTTTTAGTGGTGGGTACTGTGGTTTTGCTTGGGTTGGGCAGGCATAGTTGGGCCTTGGTATATGTGATACCGGCTCTGCTGCTCATTCTCGATTTGCCGCTAGCTCGAAATTTGCCTTTGATATATGTGGTGTCGGTGCCGCTGTTCTTATATTGGTTTCTTCTGTACACGTTGGGATACGTCAAGTTTACGTGGCACAGTGTTCCGAGTATGGATGTTTCCGTATTGTTGTTGTGTGGCTACTTTATGTTGACCTGGTGCTGGAATCCGGTGACACTGAATGTCTTTGTTGACCGAATTACCGATACCGGTGACCAGATTGTGGGTGGTAATGAATATGTGTGGTGTTTATTTGCCGTTATCTTCTACATATTCATCAGTGTAGTGCCTCAGAAATTGGAGACGCTGGGAAAATTGCTGAAAGTGGTATTCTGGGGGATGCTGGTTTTACAGGTGGGGTTGACTTTGCGTAATTTGGTGTTTGGCGGTGCCGAAGCTGGAGTGGCGAGCGAAGAGATGACCAGTATGTCGGAATCGATATCGAGTAGCCGATTCGGCGGGTTCGTTGTTCTCGGTATGATAGTTGCCAATTTCATTGCCTGTAAATACAGTTTTACAGCACTTATGAGTTCTCCGTTGAGGTTGGGAACTTATATGCTTGCCTTGTTAGGTGTTGCATTGTCCGGTTTCCGTAACTTTCTGTTGTCAGTAGCATTGACAATGATGTTTGCGCAGTATTACCATCGACGAATGGTGATGCTTATCCTGATGGGGTGCGTGGCCTACGGCGGTGTGTTGTTGATTTCCTCGACCGGCGTAATTAAAGATTTACCCTATGGTGTTAAGCGTGTGCTTTCCTCAGTTCCTGGTGTGGAACTTAATGAAAGAGCTGCGATTGAAGCCGAGGAATCTCTTACATGGCGATATGAAATGTGGGGGTGGGCACTTGATCCTAAAACCGGCTACATTAAGGACTATGTATGGGGTGATGGCTATGGCGTAAGTATACGTCGACAGGCTCTGAAGACGCGCGCTGTGTTGCGTGGTACCCACCAGGAAACCAACCGAGACTATGCTGAAGCCGGTTTGTGGCACAGTGGTTGGATTACTGCTATACACAGAACGGGTATTGTTGGCTTGGCGTTGGTTATTCTTTTGCAAGTTGTAACACTTGTCCACGGGTTGCGCGTATGCGCATATCTGGTGAATGTTAAGAATAGTGCGTATATATTCTACTACGTTGTTCCGACTTTCTCCTCTTTCATTATTTTCCACGCATCTGCCGGTATTTACAAGGATGTGTTCCAAGCATTTACCGGTATAGCGCTTGTAAAAGTGCTCACTTCTGTGGCTATACGAGAAGGATTGATGGAGCCACTCTTTGCGCGCAAGGTATATGTGCCGTTGATGCAGCGCGAATTGGAGCCTGCTGCTAAGTCCGCTGGTTAAGGTCGCGCGCGAGTATTTCCAAGATTCGGCAACACGAAAATTACATAATAAAACAGCCGCAGAGTTCGACCCCTCTGCGGCTGTTTTATTAATTGTTTGACTTCTTAAGTTCGTCGCTAAATGATTAGTGGCGGAGTCCAAGACGAGCCAGCAAGCTCTTGTAAAGCTCCTCGTTGGTGCGCTTGGCATAGTTCAGGAGCTTACGGCGCTTGGCAACCATCATGAGCAGACCACGGCGAGAAGCGTGGTCGTGCTTGTTGGAAGCAAGGTGCTGGGTAAGGTGAGCAATGCGCTGGGTGAGCACGGCTACCTGGAAACCGGTGGAACCGGTGTCTTTCTCGTTGACTTTGAAGTCGTTGACGTTGATATCGGTCATTGTCGTAATAGTCTCTTAAGTGTTGGTTGATTTTTCGTGGCTGCGGCAAATCGACCCTCAGAGGTGGGCGTATGATAGCACGTTTGGTGAGCTTTGCAAGCCTAAATTAATTGAAATTGCTATTTTTATACAAAAAATAGAGTTTGTGTCAGGTTCGCTGGTAATTTAGCCCCCTCTTAAGGACAAATAAGTTGCAGTTCAGAGCTAATGCTCATCAAAATTGCTTTGAGTGCCAGCTTTAAATCAATTATGTTGTTTTTAGCGCTGCACTATATTATCATAAATTTATGAAGTGCCATACCTGTTCCTCAAACTACGCCGAGTATACTTCCTGAGACTTCATCGGAATGACAAGTCAGGCTTTTTTATGCAACAACCTTCTGCATCAATATTCTTCCGATAAAAGTATTGCCTATTGGCAGATTTATGGTAAACTTATTCACGAGATTTAGTAAAATGTAGTTTCTTAATTTGTAATGCCGCTATAATACTCTCTTTCAATATTTCATTCCAATAGTACACATGTCTCCATTTATATTCCTTTCTATCATTGCTGTTTTATATCTTACAAGTAAACCCAAAATTCGTTATTATGCGGAGAGGGATGGCATGTATCTCTCTCGTGACTGGACATCTTATGTTAATGCCTTTTTCATTTCTCTTGTAGTATGCAGCCATGGCTTAAATCTATTTGAAACGAATATTCGGGATTACTTCCTTGAAAAAAATACTGCTTCCGGTATATCTTTATTCGGGCAGCTCATGGTCACAACCTTCTTTTTCTATTCAGGGTATGGCATTATGTTGTCATTATTGAGTCGGGCGGGGTATGCAAGAATGTTGATTTATCCGCGTTTCTGTAGTCTTAGTTTATGCTTTATACTAGCTGTGGTCGTATACTTCGCCGTTCATTGTATATTGACTGGAAGAATCGAATTCACTGATTTCTTAGGCGGTCTACACAATTTCTGCGTTCTTGGAAATCCGACATGGTTCATCCTAATGACCCTTTTACTTTACGTGTTAACTTATGTTTGCTTTTGCTTTCACAATGGAAAAAATACAAATAAAATTGTCATTTGCTTTACTCTTCTATTGATACTCACTATTTTCTTTATAAGTAAAGTCCGACCTATTCATTGGGTTAATACCATTCTCTGTTTTCCCGCTGGTATGTTTTATTATCTTAAAGGGGAGCGCTTTGAGCAAACTTTGCAAAAAACTAAGGTTCCAAGTATTATTTGCGGTCTTTTATTTATTGCTGTAGGGCGTTATCTATACGTGAGCGGTCTCAATCCTTCTTTGTATATACAAAATATTGGGGGTATATTGTTTGCTGTCGGCACTACACTGTTTTGTGGAAGTTTCCAATGGAGAAAACCTTCACGATTCCTCATATGGTTGGGGGGGAGCGGACTTTTTTCGGTGTACATGTTTCATTTGCTTCCCATGCGCGTAATCACGCATCTGGGATTAAATAATGAGAATCCTTATCTGATTTTCTTGTCTGTTGCGGTAGTTACGATTTTGTTAGTTTATGTTGCCAGTCTTGGGTATAAAAAAATAAACTCTCTTCTATTTTCAAAATAATTAGTTGGATTGAGTTCTCTTTTTCGATTGTCTGCGCGCCGCTTCAGCAAAGCCCAAATGCATGTTACGAACTTCTTATAACGCCCCAGATATTTCTCATCTATAATCAATGCTCGCCTACCGTCCATGTAAATCGGGCGTACTTTATCCAGGAGGGAGAGGAGGTTCTTATCTGCTCGTAGAGTACTGCTTTATGACAGGCGTAAAAGCTTGGAAAGCAGTCTCGCTGAGGTCTCCTGCGTCAATCTGGCAAGGTGCCCCATAAGGCGAAGAGTCATGCAACGTTTAGGGTGTATGCTCTGAGGCCTTACCACTGCATATTTCTTGCAATAAGGACAGTATAAACAGAGTGTCTCTATCTGCAACTCAATGTCGTACTGCATGTAGGGGGTATCTACTACGGAAAGCTGGCGACTTCCTCGCCCTTGCATTCGTCTGTTGCATAGTCGCACTTGAATGTCTCAGAGGAGACAAACTCGAACTATAGACAACTATCTGATTCTCTGTACACCTCTGACGCAGAGGGGCGCCAGACCTTCATTTCAAGAGCCGGTATAACATTCATTCCAACCACATATTACCACAACTCTTGGTGGTTGGCGCACCTCAATTCGTCATTCCTCGACTTTTTTGACGCAGTGCCGTTTTATACAAAAAATAAGCAGTGGCGTACTTTATGTTTGACCGAAAGGGTAAGTTGGTGGTAGTATGTGGGTAATAAATACGCTGCGATATGGAAACCTTGGTTAGTGTGTTCGAATGGATTACCCGCATACTCGATGCTGCGTCACTTCTGCCCGATTTCGGCTCAGCGACGGGGGTATTTTGTGCCATTGCGTGGGTTGCTACATTGATATCGGCCATTACTTTCATCTTTGCATTTGTTGCGGGAATGGGCGATGGCGATTTTGATGCCGGCTCGATAGACGGAGATTCCGGGTCTTTCTCGGTGCAGGCCGTGATGGGTTTTGTTTTGGGCTTCGGCTGGGGCGGTTATCTGGCCGTGGTGAATGGCGCCGGTGTGGGGCTGGGAATCACGGTTGGCGTATTGGTGGGCGTGATAATGTTCTTTATCATTGCCGGTATCATGAAAGCCATATACAGCCTCAAATCCGATGGCTCGATGAAGTACGAAAGCCTGGTCGGCATGACCGGTACAGTATATGTAACAATCCCCCCGAACGGTGAACCGGGGGGACAGGTACAGGTGAGCCACCCCAGTCAACTTATTACCATGGCCGCTGTGCAGCAGGGCAGTGAACCCTTGCCGGTTCAAACTCGTATCGAGGTCGTGGCCGCCACTACCTACCAGCTCACCGTTCGACCGGTGAACAATCAAGCTTCTTCTCAAAAATAAAAATACTACATCGCTATGACAGCCAACATCAGCAATATACTGGCTCGTGCCGCATCGTCCGGTTCCGGTACCTTCGGTTCGATTATGGTCGTAATTATCCTCGTGGTCTTCATCATGGGCGTGATTGGTCTCCTGCTCACGCGCTACAAGAAGTGCCCGTCCGACAAAATTCTCATTGTTTACGGTAACGTGGGCGCAGGGCGCTCCGCCAAGTGTATACACGGTGGTGCCACTTTCGTGCTGCCGCTCATCCAGAGCTATTCGTTCATGGATCTCAACCCGCTCAACATCGATGTGCCGCTGAAGGGGGCTCTCTCCAGCCAGAACATCCGTGTTGACGTTCCTTCCTCGTTCATCGTCGGCATCAGCACGCAGCCGGAAATCATGCAAAATGCTGCCAGTCGCCTGCTCGGCCGCACCCGGCAGGATATCCGCGACCTCGCCTCCGAAATCATCATGGGTCAGATGCGCGTGGTCATTGCCTCTCTTACCATCGAAGAGATTAATGCTGACCGCGAAAAGCTCATTAAGGGTATTACCGGTGGCGTAGACGTCGAGTTGCACAAGGTCGGTCTTTACCTTATCAACGCCAACATTACTGATATTCGCGATGCTTCCGGCTATATCGCAGCTCTTGGTCAGGAAGCCGCAGCCCGCGCTATCAACGATGCCATGATTAAGGTGGCCGAAGAAACACGCCGTGGTGAAATCGGTAAGGCCGAGGCACTGCGTGACCAGACCGTGCAGGTGGCTATGGCCAATGCAGCTGCTGTAGAGGGTAACAACGAAGCCCAGATGAAGGTTGCCGACTCGAATGCTCGCCTCAAAGTCCGCCAGGCGGAGGCTCACCGAATCGCCGTCGTGGCTGAAAAGGAGCAGGCCGCTAAGGCTGAGGAGGCCGGCTATATCGCCAATCGAGAGGCCGAAATGAAGCGCGCTGAACTTGAGCGCGCCACCCAGACGGCAAATGAACTCGTGGCCGCCGAAATCCAAAAGCGCAAGAAGGAAATCGCCGCAGAGGCCGTGGCTGCCGTGCTTGTGAAAGAGCAGGAGGGTAAGGCTCAGGCTCTCGTGATTGCCAACAAAGCTGAGGGTGATGCCGCCCTCGAGCTTGCCAAGGGTGAGGCCGAGGCGCTTCTACTTAAGAAGAAGGCAGAAGGTGAGGGCTTGGAGCTGGTAGGTCGTGGTCAGGCTGCCGCCATACAGGCCGCACTTGAGGCAAAGGCCAACGGTTTCCGCCAGATTATTGCCGCTGCGGGCGATGCTCGCGCCGCCTCCGGTCTGCTTGTGACTGAGCAGCTGCCGCAGATTGTCGAGACTCAGGCCAGCGCTGTTCGCGGTCTTACCTTCGACAAGGTGGTGGTCATGGGCGGCGGCAACGACAAGGCCGGCAGCGTAGGCGGCTTCGTCCAGAACCTTGTAACCGGAACCCTGCCGTTGCATGAGCTCGCCGGCAGTCTGGGTGTGGAACTGCCCACATATTTGGGTAAGTCTGCTCCCGAAACTCCGACCTCGACTTCAGACGAGGGCAAGGCTTAATTTTAGAAATTCCCTTTGCACCCTGTCACAGCAAAAAGTGACAGGGTGCTTTTTTTGAAACTGTTGTGCGAAAGAACCCATGAAAATCACTTCCGATACCCTGATGTTGAGCTTGGCTTTCTGCTTGGTACATTCAAGTTCGGCGGGTGCAGCGCCAGCTGCTGTACCCGCGCTGGTGTGTGCGGCAGAACCGACGTATGAATCGCTGTTGCAGGCTGCACGAGCCGGGGATTATGAGCAGTTGCTCTGCCTGCTGAACGAGGGGGCGGCGCTTCCTGCGCCTGCATCTGAGCAAGGTGTGGAGCTTTACCGCGCGGGTGTGCTCAGCGGCAGTCTCGATGTGCTGGACCTTTTGCCATTCAGCGAGCCTACGGCAGGCGAGGGGCTTATCGAGCTGGCTTTGCGCCATAATCTCGGTTCCGGTATGGTGGCCTACCTGCTCGAAAAAGGAGCCGATGGCAACCGGAAGGTCGGCGGTTACCCGGTGCGCCGCTTGGCGGAGAAGTCCGGCGACCTGCGTAGCCTACTGGTTATCGAATACCACACCCGCCGCATGGCCACACATTTTTTGCCATGCTATCATAAGCAATGCCCCGACCTCTTTACCCATACCCCCGGGTTTTATGGTGTCAATGTGTTGCACCATGGCTTTCGCTCCTTATTCAGCGCTGCGGCCTCCTATGGCAATGTAGATGCTATGCGCCGCTTGTTGGCAGCCGGGGCTGACCCTGCGATTACCGATGACCAGGGGCGTAGCGTTATGTTCTCCGCGTCTCATGCATCTTCTCCCGAGCCCTTGCGTTTCCTGCTTGAACTCGGCTTCTCGCCCGATGGCTGCTTGCGCTCTGCGTTGTACTGGCCGGCGAATGTGCGCTTGCTGTTAGAGCATGGTGCAGATGTGAACGAGCGCGATAAAGATGGTCGCACACCTTTGCACTACGTGCGCAAGCCCGAGGTCTGCCGTGATTTACTGGCCGCCGGGGCGGATGTGCATGCCCGCGATAATCGGGGGCGCACACCGCTTTTCTATGTGCAGGGAGTTGAGCTGGCGGAACTTTTGCTGGCTGCCGGGGCGGATGTGAATGCTCTCGATAATGAGGGCTGCACGCCGCTGCTTGCATTGGGGGGAATTGAGAGAGTGGGTGAGGGAATTGATGTATCGGATACCCCCGCCATTATAGAACTGTTTGCCGCTGCCGGGGCAGATATGCAGGCCAAGAATGCCAAGGGGTATCATGCCCTCGAATTGGCTCTTTCGTGCAAGTGGAATGGCACCAAAATCACCGAATGTTTGAGCCGCCATGGCTTGAAGACATCACCCGAGCTGGAACTGGTACATGCTGCCGGCCGGAGTGATAAAACGACAGTCAGCCGACTTCTGGCCGAGGGGGTAAACCCGAATGCCCGCGATGTGGATGGGTGCCCGGCGCTGATAATGGCCATGGATTCTATCACGGACACCATGCCCGATGCCGCCGGTACCGTAGCCTTGCTTCTCGCCGCCGGTGCTGATCCGAATGTGGAGTATTATGACCGTCTCGCACTGGAACTCGCGGCATTATCCGCCAACTCCAAGGTTGTGCAACTGTTGCTCGATGCCGGGGCAGATGCTACCCGCTGCGAGGTGAAGGAGAGCATGCGCGAGTCCTGTGCATTCCCGCTGCTGGTGCAGGCCGGGGCCAAATTAGTGCCGCCCGCATCCCGCCCGGCAGAGGAGCGCTACCTTACACCCGAAATCGTTGCTGCTATCGAGCAGGGGAATCCTGCCGCTCTGCCGGCCGGGTTTCACATTATGAACCGCATGGTACCGGGTAAAATTCCTACCCCCATGGCCGCGCCGGATGATGAACACTACCTCGCTCACGACCGGAATTGCGGGGGGAATGCCCTTACCTTGGCTGCAGCTTTGGGGAAGACCGATGTGGTGCGCGCTCTGCTTTGCCGCTGCAGCATAGAGGCAGAGGATGTGATTGGTCGCACGCCTATTATTTATGCCGCTGCCGCCGGGCATACCGATTGCGTGCGCCTGTTGCTTTTCTCCGGGGCTTTTCATGCCACGGCTGCACTTGAAAAAGCAGCTCTTTACGGTCAGCACGAGGTGGTGGATTTTATGCTCAGCCGCGGTGTGCATCCCGGTCGTGCTGCCGAATGGTCGCTGGTGAGCGGCAAACCGCATGCTGCTCTTCTTGCCCGCCGCAGCCCCGATATCAACTATGCGATGGAGCGCGCCGTGCTTTATAACCGCACCGCAGCGGTGCGTCAGCTGCTCGAAATGGGCGCGCAAGTGACGCGTTATGGTGCACAGTGGCTTTCTACGGCTGTTGTCGAGGCCGGTCCGCAGGTAATTCGCGACCTTGTGGCTGCCGGTGCAACAGGCCGCACCGGCGGGGACTTGCTCATTAGCGCGGCCTTGCATGGGTGTGCGGACAATGTTGCCGTGTTGCAGCAGTTGGGCTTTTCGATAGGGGCTGCTGACCGCGAGCCACTCAACCTGGCTTTGCTCAAAGCCGTTGTTGAGGGCATGCACCGTGAAGTTGCTCTGCTGTTGAAACTGGGGGCGGACCCCGATTATGTGAGCACACGGGGGCGCCGCTCTGCTCGTGCGGCTGCTGAGCAGGTGGGAGACTCCGAAACCCTGCGCCTGTTTGCGCCGCCTGTCGGGCAGTGATACAGCGCTGCTAAGCTTGTTTTTGGCCTGTCTTTCCTGCACACTTTGTGCTAGAAAGGCAGGTCTATGCAGGATTCACCTTTTGTACTTGGCTTTACTGCCGGCGAGCTTAGCCCTTGGCTCGCCACACGATTTGATTTGCAGGCGTACCATCGTGGGGCTGCGTTGTTGCAGAATTTTATGGTTCTGCCGTATGGTGGGGTACGTCGTCGCTGTGGTACGGAGTTGGTCGCCATGGCGGCTACTCGGGAGCCGGGAGCGGGGCGCTTGGTGCCTTTTTATTTTTCGGAAAGCGATTCCCTCATGCTGGAATTATACCCGGGGCGCATGCGCGTATTTCGCCATGGGCAATGTGTGTGCCGGGAGGACGGTTCGATTTATGAATTGAGCACGCCTTGGGCAAGCGCTGCCGAGGTGCAGTCTCTGCACTGTACTCAGGTCAATGATGTCATTTACGTTACGAGCGCATATCGCAGGCCGCATGTGCTCAGTCGGTATGGGGATGCCGAGTGGTATTGCCGCGAATTTTCGCCCGAGCCATTCCCCCGCGAAACTTACCGACAGCAGACCGACGGCTTGAGCGTGCAGGTGGAGGCGAATGGGTATACGGCCTTGCTCACGCTCCACAGCGATTCTTACCGATTTACCCCCGAAATGGTTGACTGTGAATATGTGATTGCCGATGCCGAAACTCCCGCGCGAACTCTCTTTCTGAACCGGGAATTCGTTATCAACTCGAAAGAACTCCCCTCACTCCAGAACCATGAAGTATTGGCTGATTATGTGTGGACCGTGTACGATGCGGATTCGAAAATGTACAATTTCTACACAGTTATCAAACCATATAAGCCGGAGTATTTCAATGGGAGCACCTCGCCGTCTCAATACCCGGAGTATTTTTTCCCGGGAGCTATGCGATTGGAGAACGGGCGCCCTTACGAAGTTTGCGGAGATTGGGAAATTCGCACCGGTGGCGAGTGGGATGCCGTCTGGGAGCTGTGGCGCAGTTACGACAACTCGAGCGTTGATTTGGATTTCCGCCGTTGGCATTGGACCCGCATTCGTACCTTCGAGCAGAACAGCTTTTCAGAGCGGAAGAATTACCTCATTTCCGGGTCGGAGGATTACCCTTGCCGCATGATGTTGGTGTGCCGCAGTGCTTCCTCTGCCACATCTCCGGGTGCCCATGTGTATTTTAACATATTGGGCGGAGAGCGCGAAATGAAGTATATCATTCGTCAGTATATATCCCCCACTCAGGTGAAAGGGCGCTTGGTGTCCGAGTATGAGGAACAGGCGCGCTCGTTTTTTACGCGCAAATGGAGTTTCGGGGCATACGGTGCGCGCTGCGGGTACCCGACTTTCAGCGGCTTGCACCAAGGGCGGCTTTGGTTCGGTGGGTTTGCCGGTATGCCGACTACTCTGATTGCCAGCGCGGTAAATGATTACTCCGATTTTCTGGTGGATTCGGTTGAGGATTCCGCTTTGCACCTGACTTTGGCAACTGATAACCAGAGCCGAATATGCTGGATATGCCCGGCG
Source organism: Akkermansia sp. (assembly GCA_017555205.1). Classification (GTDB taxonomy): domain Bacteria; phylum Verrucomicrobiota; class Verrucomicrobiia; order Verrucomicrobiales; family Akkermansiaceae; genus Akkermansia. Next base: position 21,032 of record JAFZGW010000020.1, read on the forward strand.
CGTAACCTGCTGGTGGGAACCACGGAGAGCGAATGGACCCTGAGCGGCGGAGATGGCGGCACAATCTCTCCCACGAATGCCTCCTTCGTGCGCCAGTCTTCGGTCGGCAGTGAGGTGATGGACGCTCGGAGCGTGGAAAATACCGTATTTTATGTACAGCGCGGTGGCAAGCGCCTGCGCGAAATATCGTATAAACTGACGGCGGATGGATTCACCTCGACCGATACGAGCCTGCTGGCGGAGCACCTGTTTGCCGGTGGTGTGCGAGCCTATGCCGTGCAGCGAGGCACGGATACGCGCCTGTGGGTGCTGATGCACAACGGCACGCTTGCTGTGCTGACCACCAACGCCGAGCAGCAGGTAACGGCTTGGCAGCGTGTGGCTTTGCAGGGGCGCCGTATTTTGCAGTTGGCTACCTTGCCTTCGCGTGTGGGGGGCGAAGACGAAGTGTGGTTTATTGTACTCAATGAGAGCTCGGGTTGTTGCAGTATAGAGCGTATCTCGTCGGGGGCGGAATTTATTGATGGGGCGGTGAATACGTTGAGTGCATCATCCACGGTGAGTGCAGGGGAGCACTTAGCGGGATTGAGCGGTTTTGTTTACCCCACCGGGCAAGCGGAGCTTGCTCGGGCCGTGCATTTCGGGAGCGATGGTACCTTCGATATCCCTGACTTCGTGCAGGGAATGAGTTACACGTTCGGAGCCGGTTTCGTGTCTGAGCTTCATACCATGCCCTTAGAAAATGAGCGCAGCTACAACACCGTGCGGCAAGAGGGGCGCGTGCGCTTGCGAGTGCTCGAGAGTTCCCCGGATTTCGACTACAAGGGAACACAGGCCGCTGAGTGGGAGCAATATGAACCCGCGAGAGATGCGCTCTCCTTCCCGCACAGCGGCGATATTCGCGTGTCCCAGTTGCCGGAACCCGGCGTGGGGCAGGGCTTTGCGTTGAGGGTAAACGGTGCGCTTGATTTCCGTTTGCTTTCGCTCACGGTCGAGTTTGATTTTCACGGGCGCTGATAAAACGGCAAAGCACAGCCCCTGCTGCTAGTGGTGCATGCAGGGGCTGTGCTGTTGTGCGGTAGCTATTTATTTCTCGGTTACCTGCTCGATAGGAGATTCTTCTACACCGCTCTTAAATCGCTCGAAAACCCCTCGCGGGTCGTCCGGGGTCTGCCGCAGGGCATCGAAAATCCTGTCGCGCATTTCTATGGCTGCCTGAAAAGCTGCTTCTTCGCTGCCGTATTGGCGGTCGGAGAAGTACTTGGTGAACTGATTCCACTTGCGGCAGATACTCAGGCGCCAGCCTTGGAAGGAAGTCGTCTCGTAGGTGTACCGGGTTATGTTTCGCTGTGTCATGGTTTGTTGCTGTTGTTGTGTGTAATCAGCGGAAGGTAGTTGGGCTCCCGCTTGCTGCGCATAGCATGCCAGATATAACCTCTATTATCAATCTAACTTGGTAATAATTAGGTGATAAGAGACAAACAAAAATCCCCTGCGGTTACGGGAAATAACCGCAGGGGATTTTGTTAATGTCTGTTGTTTAGTTGAAGAGCGAGAGCACCGCATCGGCGGCTTTTGCGGCTGCGCCGCCATGCCCCAGCCGATCCATGGATTCTTTCATGCCGGCGAGTACCTCGGCACGGGTTTCCGGGGTGGTAAGTTTCTCTAACTCGGCTATACAGCTGTCAACATTGAAATCCTGCTGTATGAGTTCTTTTGTCACCGGTTTGTCTATCAAAATGTTGACCATGCCGATATATTTGATTGTCAAAATCATGCGGCCTATCATGTATGTACCCCATGCCACCTTGTAGACCAAGGCAAAGGGCAGCTCATGCAGTGCGGCTTCCAGCGTGGCTGTGCCCGAGGTCACCAGCGCAGCTTCGGCGCGGTCCATCAGGCCATGGTAACTGCCGGGGCATATATTGATACGCTCGGCGGCTACGCCCGCTTTCTCTGCCATGCGGCGCATGACGGCAGCCAGTTTTTCAGAGCTGGCCGAGGTCTCGAACCGCCACTCGGGGTGGGTGGTTTCGGCTTTCTTCACCAAATCCAGGAATACCGGGAAGTGGCGTTCAATTTCGCGCATGCGACTGCCGGGGAACAGGCCGATGAGCCCTTTCTCCCTCACATCGGTTTGGCGCTGTGCCAGAATGTCGTCCACCAGCGGGTGCCCTACAAACTCAGTGCGCAGGCCGGCGGCCTCGAACAGGGGCTTTTCGAAGGGGAAGGTGCACATCATCAGGTCGAGCATGGCTGCTAACTTGGGCACGCGGCTTTTGTGCCAAGCCCACACCATGGGGGCAATAAACCAAGCTATTTTGGTGTTGGGGCAGGTCTTGTGCACTCGCTCGGCCAAACGCTGGTTAAAGCCGGGATAGTCGATGAGGATGAGCCCCTCCGGCTGTTCGGCTTCAATACGTGCCGCCATGTCGTTGAGCCTGTTCAGGAAGAATCGCGCATGTTTGAGCACCTCCACGATACCGATGACGGCGGCCTGCTCTGCCCAGTCCTCCACACCGGGAGCAAGGGCATGCATGCGACTGCCACCCAAGCCCACAATCTCGATATCGGGGCGGCGTTGCAGCAACTCCTGTATGAGCAGCGCACCCTGTTTGTCGCCGCTCTTCTCACCTGCTATCATAAACAGCTTCATGGCTTTCATCCTATCATATCTTCCCCCTGCATGCAAGCAGAAAAGAACCGGCAGCGCCACATGGGACCCTGCCGGTGAAACCTTATTGTTAAGATTATCGCTTACTTGCTGACGTTGAAGCGGAATTCCACCACGTCGCCATCCTGCATCACATAGTCCTTACCTTCGATTCGGAGCTTGGCTTGCTCCTTGGCTTTGGCCATAGAGCCGCAGGCTACGAGGTCATCGTAAGATACCACCTGAGCCGCGATGAAACCGCGCTCGAAGTCGGTGTGAATCACACCGGCAGCCGCAGGGGCCTTGTCGCCGGCATGGATGGTCCAGGCACGGGTTTCCTTCACGCCGGTGGTCAGGTAAGTGCGCAGACCCAGCAGGTGGTATACCGCGCGAATCAGGTCGCTCACACCGGAATCCTCCACTCCCAGGTCATTCAGGAACATGACAGCCTCCTCCTTCGGCAGCTCCGAGAGCTCCTCCTCAATGCGGGCGGAAATCACGATTGCCTCGGCATCGTGCTGCTCTGCCACATACTTACGCACGGCGGAGACGTAGGGGTGGGCATCGGGGTTCTTCACGGCGTCCGCCAGTTCATCTTCGCTCACATTGCAGGCGAAAATGCTCTTCTTGTTGGAAAGCAGGAAGAATTCCTTCATCAACTTGCGCTCATCATCGCTCAGCTCCAAGGTAATAGCGGGCTTGCCGGCATCCAAGTGGGGAATCAGCTTCTCAATGAGCTCCACCTCAGCCTTGGCTTCCTTATCGCCGCCACGGGCTTTCTTAATGCGGCTCTCCTTGCGCTTCTCCATCGCGGCGAGGTCGGCAAGAATAAGCTCGGAGTTAATGATTTCGATATCGCGCACCGGGTCCACGGAACCCAGCTCGTGAATGATGTCGTCATTCTCGAAACAGCGCACCACCTGCACGATAGCGTCTGTCTCACGGATGTTGGAAAGGAACTTGTTACCCAAGCCAGCACCTTCAGCGGCACCTTTCACCAAACCGGCGATGTCCACGAACTCGATGGCAGCGGGCACAATCTTCTCCGTCTTGCTCATCTCGGCCAGCACATTCAGGCGCTCATCGGGTACTTCGACCACGCCCACATTCGGGTCGATGGTGCAGAACGGATAGTTTGCCGCCTCTGCCTTACGGGAGCGGGTCACTGCATTGAAAAGCGTCGATTTGCCTACGTTGGGAAGTCCTACTATACCTGCCTGTAACATAACGCGGGGAAATATAGCTTATTGTGTCGGTTAAGTCAATCACGAAATCACTGTGCCGAGCACATCACCCACGCGGGCGAAGGTTTCTACACAATTAGCCGTGTTCTGCAAGATATCGTCTGCCAGCTGCACGCGCCCCGGTTCAAAGAAGGTCATCACCGTGGAACCGCCGAAGGCGAAGTAACCCTGTTCGTCGCCCTTCTGTACGGCTTTACCCGCCTCGTAGGTCTGGAATATAGCCCCCACACCGGTGGCACCCACTGCCAGCTGCAGCACATCGCCCAAGTGCGGGGTGTGCAGTACTGTCAGCTCGCGCTTATTCGTCCACAGCCATGCGAGTTTGCGGCGCAGGCAATATGGGCTTACACTGGCCAGCGGGCCGGGTATGCGCACCGGAGCCTCCGGCGTACCCTCCGCCACAAAGTGGAAGCGGTGGTAATCCACCGGGCACAGGCGGCTGAGCACTACCGTACCCTGCGCATATTTTTCGCCCAGCTCGGGGCTGCCCAGCAGGGCGGGCAGGTCAAACTTCTGCCCCTTCACGAAGGCTCCCGTCATCTCCGCTGCATTCTGCCAGCCACTGTGGCGACCGTCTGCGGGCAGGGCTACCGTGGCGCCCTCGCACACCGGGCGGGCACCCGGTTTTAATTTGCGGTAAAAGAAATCGTTGAAGCTCTTGTACTCACTCAGCGGCAGCGCAGCTTCATCCATGTTGATGTTGTATTCGCGCACAAAATCCGGCAGGGACTTCGCAGAGCCGGCGGTGTTCTTCATGGCGCCCAGCAGGCGCGAGAAAAAGGCTCGCTTCACCAGCACATGCAGGCTCACTTGCCCAAGGGTTGTGCCGTACACCCAGCGCAGGGATTTCTCTCCCAGCACCTTTTCCTGCTCCATCTGTCCCGTATAACGGTTGAAAAATGTTATGCCTTCGCTGCTCATGGGGCTATCATAACACGCAGAGCTGTATCAGTCAAACTCAAAATCCCTGCGCAGGTGCCCGGAGTTGGGCAAGTGCGCAGGGACGGTATGCGTGGTGAAAGCGGGGGATTAGAGCTCTACATTTCTCATATCGCCTGTATTTTTGAAAGCGAGGTGGAAGGAGTAGGCTTTTTCGAGGCTGTGCGGGGTGTGGCCCGTGGGGGTGAGGGCGACATATTGTCGCAGCAGGGGCCGGTAATCGGGGTGCGCGCAGTTCTCGATGATGAGCTCGGCGCGCTCGCGGGGGGATTTACCGCGCAGGTCGGCTATACCTTGTTCGGTGATGAGAATCTGCACGTCGTGCTCGGTGTGGTCCACATGGCTCACCATGGGCACGATAGCGGAGATAGCGCCACCCTTTGCCACCGAGGGGCAGCTGAAGATGGTGATGGCCGCCGCACGCGCGAAGTCGCCGCTACCGCCTATGCCGTTCATTATCTTGCTACCGAGGATGTGGGTGCTGTTCACATTGCCGAAGATATCGGCCTCGAGCGCGGTATTCATGCAGATGAGCCCCAACTGGCGCACGATGGCGGGGTTGTTCGTCATCTCCGTGGGGCGCAGCAGCAATTTGTCGCGGTAGAAGTCGAAGTTCTCGTACACCTCCTCCATGGCCTCGTCGCTCACGGAGAGCGAGCAGCCGCTGGCAAAGGTGACTCGCCCGCTGCGCACCAGCTCCAGCGCGCTCTCCTGAATGACCTCGGTATACATCTTGACCGGGGGTATCACCTGCGAGCGCCCCAGCGCCTTCAGCACGGCATTCGCCACGTTACCCACGCCGCTCTGTATGGGCAGGAAATCCGGCGGTATACGCCCGGCGGCATACTCCTGCTCCAAGAACTTAATCACATTTTCGCCGATTTTGTCGGTCACGGCATCATTCGGGCGATAGGGAGCCAGACCGTCTTTCTGGTGGTTCATCACCACACCCACAATCTTGGCCGGGTCCACCTGTACCCAGGGGGTGCCGATTTTTTCCTCCGGCGCGACCAAGGGAATCGGGGTGCGGTTGGGCGGGTCTTCGGGTATGAAGATATCGTGAATCTCGGCCAGGCAGGGCTTGTGGTAGGTGTTCAGCTCCAGTATAATGCGGTCTGCCATCAGGCAGAAATCCGCAGAGGAGCCTTGGCTCATGGTGAAAACCAGCTTGCCGTCATCCGTAACGTCGCAGACCTCGACAATCGCCGTGTTGACGCGGGGTATGATGCCGTAGCGCATGTTTTGCGCAAAGAGGGAAATATGCGGCTCGATGTAGGGCACCTCAGCATTGTTAATCTGCGCGCGGGTGTGCGGGCATGACATGTAGGGCATGCGCATGCTCACGCACTCTGCCTGTGCCAATTCGCCGTCTACTGCGGAGCTGTTGGAGGCTCCGCACATCACCTTCAGCATGAACGGGCGCCCCGCTGCATGCTCCGCTTTCGCTCGCTCTGCTATAGCCTTCGGCACCACCTTCACGGCTCCGGCTTCCGTGAAGCCACTCAGCCCTATACACTCGCCGTCCTCTATCAGCGCAGCGGCTTCTTCTGCTGTTAATATCGGGTAACGCATAATTCTTCGAGCTAACTCTACATTAAAGTTAGAGCCGAGTCAAGCTTTCTTTTTTGAAAACTTGAAATATATATTTTACGGTCGGGGGGGGAGGGGGTCAGAGTAGGTGGCTTGCTATGAGTCTACTGAGGCCGAGGATATCGCAATTTCCGAGGAATTCGAATCTGATTTGGCCGATTCCGCCGCTGAAGAAGAGGTCGAGCTCGCAATCCAAATCGAAGGAGCCGGAGGTTTCAACCGAGTAGGCTTGCACCTTGCTGTAGGGCAGGGTGGTAAAGTCCTTTTTTTTGCCTGTTATACCCTGCACGTTAACGGCAATGATACGTTTGTTGGTGAAGACAACGGAATCCCGAATTGTCTTGAAAGCCGCGACGACGTACTCGCCCTCGACCAAGAGCGGGGCGACTTTATTTTGCTGCCCCGCCGGGTCAACGGGCATGAGCTTAAGAAAACTACCGTTCTGAAAATCAATCATAGCACAAAATAGTATGGGATTAGGGTACTCCCATACTACGCTAAATGCAGCCGGATTGCAAGTGATTAATTATTATTTCGGGGCAGGTGGCGTCACATGTGTCCCAAAGTTTCCTGGCTCATAAGGCGAAAGCCCGATGAGATATGGAGTTGCGGAAAAACGACGCAGACTTTATGTTCACGACGTATCCTTCCATTTTATTTTTTGTGACTTCCTTATTGTCGATATATCTTTGTCCCCTTCTGACAA
>JAFZGW010000021.1 GCA_017555205.1 Akkermansia sp.
AACAGAGCCGTTATCAACGCAAGCCCTCTGTTGATGTTAAAGTCATCAATAACAACACAACAGAGCTTGGTAATTCACTTGAAAATTTGACTAACTTATTCGAATCGTTTGCAGATAAAATCGGCGGTAGCGGCGGCGCAAGTTTTTTTCTGTAAAATCCCAGTCATTGGTGCAAAGTTCGTTTGCGGTTTAGGTTAAGCAGCGGGATTTTGAGGCTGAGACGAGGCTGCCTGCAGCACCTCAGCCGCTTGTTGAAGCTTATCCGGGGAAATGTAGGCCTTGCTGCTAATACCCTCCCATTCATCGGAGAGATCCATGGCTTTTGCCGTTACAATTCTAAGCAAAGAAGTTTCTGAGGGGAAGATGGAAATAACGTTTGTTCTGCGTTTGAGCTGCCTGTTAATGCTTTCCATAATATAGGACGTTCTGAGACGTCGCTGTACCTCGGGAGGACAATCAATGATGGTGAGGCATTCTTCTACGTTTTCTTCAAACCAATCGGCCAACTTGTGTTGATTATCTGCTCTGAAAACAGCTAAGGTGTTCTGAATCATGAGCTTGGCAGATACTCGATTTCCGGCATTGAACACGTTTCGAATATGTAATGCAGCGATACTTCGGTATCTTACGCTTGTCACATGAGCCTGAGCGTTTTGCTAAAATGGAATTGGCAGCGTTGCCAGGGGACACCGGTGAGCGTTTCAGCAAGGGCCTTACGAATCCCCTTGTGATCATCGCTGGTGATGCAGTTAGGCCTGTTCATGCCCCTCATTAAAAGGCTTTGAATGAAGGTTGTCCAGTGCTCAGATGCTTCGGAAAGACCAACAGAAACGCCCAGCACCATGCGACGCCCGGTTTCAGCGTCGATACCCACGGCAACAAATACAGCACAATCACTTACGATATCATGCCTTCGCACTTTGGTGTAAGTGGCATCGAGGAAAAGATGAGCGATGGGGGGAATGGGCCGATTTCTCCATTTTTCAAAAAGGTCATCGAGTAGAGCCGTACATTGGCTTACATAAGTAGCAGAGACTCCGTTTCCTCCACATATCTCATTCATCACCTTGGCGACTTTGCGGGTGGAAACCCCTTGCAGATACATCTCAGCAATAGCGAGATTGAGAGCTCGGTCAATTCGTGAGCCTCGTTCAAATCCCGGGATAATGGGGGGTAAAGGGAGTTTGCGTGTTTCTTATCTGAGGAACCTCCAGTGTAATTTGTCCGGTGGAGGTTCAAATGGTGCGAGGCTTGAAACCATTACGCTGTCCATTTCTTGTCGACTTGCGTTCGTAACGCTCACAGCTTAAGTGTTCATCCTGTTGAGCTAGCAGAGAAGAATTAAGAAGCTGTCGAATCGCCAGCGCAAATAAATTATGCCCCTCCTGATTATTCTCTGAGGCATCAGAATACAGAAAAGGCTTGTTTAACGCGTCGAATATGGTAATTTTGTCTTGTTAGGTCATTGTTTTTGAGTTAGTTATGAGCAAACAAACAATGCAGCAATTGACCGAACACTTCAAGTTTTCATCCAGACATGGCGATGTAAAGGCATCGTTCAGCCGGCGTCCCATCCTGCGCAGGATGGGGGCTGTAGATGTACAGAAAGAAGTTTACACTAGCAAAAATTAAAAATCATCAAGAGGTAGAAATACACTCCTAAAAACTTGACTTCATATTACATATATGATAGCTTTCTAATTGATACAACCCTCAATTAACATACCAATATTATGAAACTCATTAACTACCTTCTGATTGTATTTACCGCTATAGGTATTACGGCACATGCCTCTATAAATGACAAAAAATATTTCGATAGTCGGTATCCGGCAAAGTACGATAATACTGCTACACAATTAGTGAAAGCGGCAGATAAAATAGCGTCTACCAAGAAACTCATTTCTGAAACACCATTCATAGAGGTCGCAAATGAAAATGACGATAATGGTTCGAGCAGCTATCATTCAAAGCCCCCTACCGGTCTGAAACCGGATTTCCCCACAGTATCTCAGGACATGAGAGACGCCGGTTACAAGCATAAAGCATCATTCACATATCAAAAATGGTATTCGTTATCTGAGCGGCCGTCATGGTCATTGGATGATAAGGAAAACCACACAAAATTAATAGATAAATTACCGGCTAGCGAAGAATGGGCCGATGCTTATTTGCTCCCCAAAGGCCGAGAAATCAGCATTCGCTTCATCTTGATGGATTCGCCGGATATCGAAGCATTAGGCAAGTTTAGGATTGAATTTGAGCCAAGCGTTAAAGCTCCCTCCGGTACAATAGATAAAATGAAAGTAGCAGCTTATAAAAGAGAGCAGGCAAAGGTTGCAAAAGCTATCGGTCAGGTTGTTCACTCCGGTTATGCCTTTATAACGGTGAAGGAGAATGGTGTAGAAAAACAAGGGTGGATTAAATTATCTTCACTAGTGCCGAACAGCAAAAGCAAAAAAAAGAAAAAAAGATAATTAACTTACATTCTCTGCACTAAGAGTATCCCATATGCCGATTCATCATAGAAATCTTATTAACCTTTTATAATACGAATGTTATGAGCGGAATGGATTTTTTCTTATTAGTGGGTATCGGTGTGCTTGTTTTAATTATCTACTATTGGATTGTAAGCGGTCTGGTAAATACATGCGCATTTGCTTGTAAATTATTAAACCGCATTATAACCTAGCCATTCCGTGCCCTTGGCCGCCTCGTCTCCCCTCAAAAGAAGAAAAAGACTCAGCACTTTCACTTTGAGGACGATGATATAGATATCCGCTTTTAATATTGCTTCATATATGTATGAAAAGAGGAGAGAGCCTAAAAACTCTCTCCTCTTTTATTATGGCTATGTCAAACGTAATTTTAATTTTCCAACGGTTCAGCGCTGTCGATAAGCTGAGTCAAATCTGTTAATATCTGAAAGGCCGAGAACATTACCGTGTGGAGGATATAGAAAAAGCCTTTGCTTATGGTTTATAAGTTGAAGAATCAATGCGGTTGTAAATGGGTTTAAGTATATGCGTTTCAGGTTCCACCCCCCTCCTCTAAGGCCTAAAGTAACCGCCCTACTTCACCGCCGTTTTTGTGACAAAACAGCTCATAGAATGTCACATTTTTGTCACAAATTCCCATCAAGATTAGGTTTTATGATTTTTATAAAGCTTTGATAATAAAGAAACGGCAGGGGTTTACCCTGCCGTCCCTCCAACTTACTACCTATGAAACTCGATTCCTCCCTTGTTGTGATGGCAGGCGCTCTCTCCTTCACCTGCTATCGGCGGAACCGATATAGTTTATACAACTGTAGCAAGCATTTTGTTCAAGAAAAAATGAAAAAAGTGAAATTATGCTGATTTGGAGCTTGTATCGCTATCATCCACGACCGGGATGGGGGTAGTATCCACCTCATCCAATCTATTTTGCCACAGGTAATAGCGAGTCTGCGAAATCAGCACGCCCGAAAGTCCGACCATGCAGATGAGGTTCGGTATAGCCATAAGCCCGTTGGCAATATCGGCAAAGTTCCACACGATAGAGCTCTTAGGAATCACGCAGCCCACAAAAACCATTACCACCCAAAGTGCACGGTAGGGCAACACCAAACGACTACCGCCGAGGTACTGCAGAGCTTTCTCGCCGAAATACGACCACCCCAGCACTGTAGAAACCACAAAGGCAGCCAAGCTGATGGTAAGCAACAAAGAACCTATACCGCCAATGGTGGCAAATGAGTGGTAGGTGAGCAGCTCGCCGCTGTCAGAGGTAACCTCAGGTACTGCCATAATGGTGGTGGTAAGGGTCACACCGGTAAGTGTGCAGATAACCACGGTATCCCAGAACGGGCCGGTACCGGCCACAAGTGCCTGCTGTACAGGATTGTCGGTGCGGGCAGGTGCCGAGATGATGGGCGAGGACCCCATACCGGCTTCGTTCGAGAACAGGCCGCGGCGCACACCATTCTGCATGGCCAGCATGATAGTCGAACCGATAAAGCCGCCGGCTGCCGCCTGATTGCTGAACGCACTCTCAAAAATGCGACACACGGCCGGCCATACATAGTCTGCATGCACGCAAAGCAAAATCACACAGCCCACCATGTAAAGCACCGCCATTGTAGGTACACAGGCCGAGCACACGCGAGATATACTCTGTATACCACCGATAAGCACCGCACCCACCAAACCGGCCAACACCACGCCAGTAAGCCACCCCGGCACATGCAGAGTACACTCCGCCAACACACCGGAAACAGCATTCGCCTGCGTCACATTACCTATCCCGAATGCCGCTATCGCCGTAAACACGGCAAAGAGCACAGCCAACCAGCGGCACTTCAACCCGCGCTCCAGCGCATACATGGGACCGCCCAGCACATTGCCGGCGCGATCCTGCACGCGGTAGCGTATGGCCAACAAGCTCTCGGCATAGCGCGTAGCCATGCCCAGCACACCGGTCATCATGCACCAAAATACAGCACCGGGGCCACCCGTAGCCACTGCCACAGCCACACCGACTATGTTGCCGGTGCCCACATTGGCCGCCAGGGAGACCATCAGCGAGCTGAAATTAGAAATTTGCCCCTCCTTATCGCTCTGCCCCTTTCCGAAGTAGTACTTCAGGGCTCGGAAAAAATAGAGCTGCGGAAATCTCAATATAACCGTGAGGTACAGGTGCGTGCCCAACAAGCAGAACAGCAACACATACCCCCACAAATACCCGCTTACTTCACTCAATAATGTATCTATAGCCTCCAACATAATATTTCAAAACGAGCATAACTCACACATTACGATTCGTCAAGCATTAAAATATTTTCAATCACATAGTGCAAAAAAGAATTTCTGCCGCTCGCAAGCTCTTCCCCCCTGCTCCATTGGCACATTTGGACTATTTCGCCCCGCTTTTTTGGCACTTTTCTGCTTATTTTTTACATTTTTTGCGTTTTTTGCAAAATTTAGCTTGCAATCTTCAGCAAAATATGCTTAAATCCCCTCGCAAGCATTCCAAAGCGCACGTGGCGGAATTGGTAGACGCGCTAGTTTCAGGTTCTAGTGAGTAACATCGTGATGGTTCGAGTCCATTCGTGCGTATCCTTGAGAATGAGGGAGTTATGAGTCAATCATAACTCCCTTTCTTTTTGTAATCATTCCAGAAAATCGCCCCAAAACGGCTGAAAAGTAGTGGTAGCAACTCGGATTTTACTCGGACCGTATGCAACTCATTGTCAATACTTTGACTCAAAATTCAACATTTTCCGAATTCTCACATGGCTCGGACACTCTGCGAATACCCCTTTATCTGCTCTTTCGCCACGCTGTTACACACCTTATTCTGGTATTCTCTCGCTCTCATACACCAGCGTCCGAGTAAAATTTACTCGGACAATCTGTCAGAACCGACTGTTCCCTAGCAGGGGTATCTCCTCATCAGACCCTTTTCCTACAAAGAAGCGTTTTCATAACTCCCTCTAATAAAAAATGCTTCTAATCTCAAACTAGCCCTTATGCCTAAAAATTTCCATAAAAAATTTTCCAAAAATTTTTACAATAGTTTTGTGTCATTGAACCATGAGTATGTGTGTGTGGAAAGAGAGAGGAGTGACAAGCCATCTGTCACTCCCTTTCAACAATTACAGACTCAAACCTGTATTCACAGATAACGATTCACCATCTCGGTAAAGGTCATCTGTCGGTTGTTGCGTATATCCTCGGCAATCTTCCTCTCAAAGTCCTTCTGTCGTTCTTGCTCATAGGCTTCCTTACCTTGGCTCATTAGTTTAGCATCTTCTGTCAGCACCGACCGAATAGCCTTACCCATTTTCTCTGCATTACTCCTGCTTCCTTGCTTATTGAGCACATCGCATAATTGATTCATCTTCATGTAATTATTTATTGCATAAAGGCACATTGCGGACGGAATGACGCTCAAAATCCCCATGTTAGATGCAGTCCTAGGCCCTCCATGATTGACATCAAGAGGGGATGATGGTAGAATAATCAAAGTCTGATAGAGTTTTTATAAATTATGCAAAGCGTTGATAATAAAATACTTATAGGGGGGGGTAATAGGGTAACTGATTTTTCATTCTGCCCTACAACTCCCCTTCGCACTATCCTTGATGACATCCGCTCTGCAACTACTGACCTCTCCGAAGCCGATAAAGGACATCGCTTTGAGGTGCTGATGAAGCGTTATCTCCAAACTGACCCAACCTACAAAGCACGATTCTCTGATGTGTGGCTCTGGAATGAGTGGCCATACGCAAAAGGGCATGATGTCGGCATTGACATCGTAGCCAAGGAGGCTGATACTGACCGTTATGTAGCCATCCAGTGCAAGTTCTACGCTCCTAATTATCTGATGAATGCCCATGATGTGGATACCTTCTTCATGGCTCTCAATTCGTCTATCAAGACAGAACACAGCGACAAGGATTCATTCGCAGGTGGTATCATTATCGCCACGACCGACCATTGGAATAAGGTATTGCTGGATGCTCTCTTGAAGCAACACATCACTTGCCAGCACATCGGCTTATCTGACTTGGAAGAAGCAGCCGTGGATTGGCCTGCCATCAGTAAAGGACAGGCTGGTGAGATTACCAAGTATGATGCTCGTCCCCATCAGCGTGAAGCCATTGATGCCGTCATTAGTGGTTTCAACTCTGCCGACCGTGGCAAACTCATCATGGCTTGTGGCACAGGTAAGACTTTCACAGCCCTCCGATTGACTGAGGAATACACCAATGGTAAGGGCTGTGTCCTGTTTCTGGCTCCTAGTATTGCACTCGTGGCTCAGAGTCTTCGTGAATGGATGGCTCAAACCACCTGCAAGATTCATCCCATTGCTGTGTGTTCTGATGGTAGTGCATCCTCCATTGATGACCTCAACGACCTGTCTGCTCGTGACCTGCCTGCTCGTGCTACCACAGACCCTGCAACTATCTCTCAACTGTATTCTAAGTTCAAGGATAGCCATCTGACGGTTATCTTCTCCACTTACCAATCCATTGAGAAGTTACACGAAGCCCAGAAGTTAGGTGCTCTGCCTGAGTTTGACCTCTGCATCTGTGACGAAGCACACCGCACAACAGGTGTATCTTTGGTGGATGCTAAAACTGGTAAGCACAATGAGAGCCACTTCGTCAAGGTTCATCAGCAGGACTACATCGCATGTCGTAAGCGTATCTACATGACGGCTACGCCCAAGATTTACGCAGAATCGGCTCGTCAGAAAGCCAAGGATGCCAATGCTGAATTGGCATCTATGGATGACCGCACACTTTTCGGTGATGAGTTCTTCCGACTTCCGTTCTCTCGTGCAGTTCGTGAAGGCCTGCTTACCGATTACAAGGTGCTGGTGCTCTGTGTAGATGAGGAGTATGTAAAGGACATCTTGGATGAGCATCTTCAACAGGATGAGACAGGTGCTCTGGAACTGGATGAAGCCGTGCGTCTCGTGGGTTGCTACAATGGTCTGCGTAAGAAGGTGATGCTGCCCTCCAAGCCTGCTGCAAACAGTGAAGATGGAGAAGCCTATGACCCCTCTCTGCCTGACCTGCTGGCCTATGATGAGGACTTCCTTACCTCTGACCCTGCTCCGATGAAGCGTGCGGTATCCTTTGCTAATGTGATTGCTGCTTCCAAGAAATACACGGAGATGTGGGGGCAGGTTGTGGAGGCTATTCGTAAGAATGAGGAAAACGATTCCAACTTCATTGATAGCGAGATGCAACATGTTGATGGTAACATGGACATGTCCGAGCGTGCTGCTCTTCTTGGATGGCTCAAAGGTAATGCAGGAACAACCGCCACTCATGGCGTGGCTGAATGTCGTGTGCTCTCCAATGCACGCTGCTTATCAGAAGGTGTGGATGTTCCCTCTTTGGATGCCGTGATGTTCCTTGCTCCTCGTAAGTCTCAGGTGGATGTGGTGCAGTCCGTAGGTCGTGTGATGCGAGTTGCACAAGGTAAGAAGTTCGGCTACATCATTCTGCCCATCGGCATCTCACCCAAGGATAAGCCTGAGGAGGTTCTGGACAAGGATGAGAAGTATCGTGTAGTGTGGGATGTTCTGCAAGCCCTCCGCTCTCACGATGACCGATTCAACGCTGAAATCAATTCCATTGAACTCAACAAGGGGCGTGGTAAGCGTATCGTGGTGGCAGGCGTAACTGGTAAGAAGAAGGGCAAACGCACAGGCAAAAGTAAGGGTGATGAAAAGGAGAATAAGCCTGATGAAATCATCATCCAGCCTGAACTTGACTTGGAATTTGAGAAAGAACTCTCCTCATGGACTGATGGTATCCTCGTCAGAACCGTCCAGAAGTGCGGTGACAGGCGTTACTGGGAAGATTGGGCTAAGAACATCGCTAAGATTGCTGAGCGTCAAATAACGGCTATCAACGCCCTTTTAGACAAGGGTATCGGCTTGGAGGAATTCCAACTCTTCCTGTCAGGTCTGCGTGAGAATACGAACCCTGCCATTACGGAGGCAGATGCCATTGAAATGCTGGCTCAGCAGTTCATTAGCCGACCTGTTTTCAATGCCCTCTTTGAGAAGTATCAGTTTGCAGAGAACAATCCAGTCTCTAAGACCATGAACGACATGCTGGACATCGTTCATGACAACACCGATGCTGCTGACCTGCGAGAACTAGACCGCTTCTACCACTCTGTGAAAGACCGTGCTCAGAGCATTGATAACGCTGCTGGCCGTCAGCAAGTGGTGGTGGAACTCTACGATAAGTTCTTCAAGCAGGCCTTCCCCAAGATGTCCGAGAAACTGGGTATCGTCTATACCCCCATCCCTGTGGTTGATTTCATCGTGCATTCCGTTCATAAGGTGCTGCAAAAGGAATTCGGCATCAAGGATGGTATCGGAGCACAGGGCGTGAAGATACTTGACCCCTTCACAGGAACAGGCACCTTTATCGTCCGTGCTATCCAGAGCGGTCTCATCAGGCGTAGCCAACTGCCTTACAAGTATCGTAACGAACTGTTTGCTTGTGAAGTAGTGCTGCTTGCCTACTACATCGCCTGTGTGAATGTGGAGGTGGCCTATCATGGTGTCATGAAGCAGGAGGAATACGAACCGTTCAATGGTATCTGTCTGACCGATACCTTCCGCATGGATGGTAACAGTGCCAATGATAAGGACTTGTTCGCAGCCTTTGAGGATAACGGTGAGCGTGTGAAGAACCTCTGCAAGCAGGACATCCGAGTGATTATCGGTAATCCTCCTTATTCTGCCAAACAAGAGTCTGCAAACGATAACAATCAGAATGAAGCCTATCCCTACTTGGATGAGCGTATTGCTAATACATACGCTAAGAATGCCAAGGCTACTAACAAGAACAGTCTCTACGACTCATACATCCGTGCATTCCGTTGGGCATCCGACCGCATTACCGATGATGGTATCCTCGCCTTTGTAACCAATGGTGCATACATTGATAACAACGCCATGACTGGCTTCCGTCAGTCTCTCATGGGTGAGTATGATGCTATATACTGCTTCAATCTCCGTGGCAACGCTCGCACCTCAGGTGTTCAGCGTCAGAAGGAAAAGGGTAATGTGTTCGGTGAGGGTTCTCGCACACCGATTGCCATTATCATCCTCGTGAAAAAGAAGAACCGTCCTGCTGGCCAGCAGGCAACGCTTCATTACCACGACATCGGTGATTATCTCTCTCGTGAGCAGAAACTGGAACGAATCCAAGAGTTCGGTAACTACTCCACAATTCCGTGGCAGACTCTCACACCTGATGAACATGGTGACTGGCTCAATCACCGCACATCTGGTTATGATAAGTTCCTGCCTATCGGTGATAAGGCTACAAAGTCAGGAAAGAATACATCATCTCTTTTTGAGTTGTATTCAAGAGGATTAGAAACGGCGAGAGACCCTTGGGTCTATCAGTTTGGTCGCAATTCTCTTTGTAGCCAATTGGAGAAGTTTATCAAGCAGTATAATGCGGATGTTGAGACAAGAAAGCAAACATTTGATAAAACTTGCATAAAGTGGTCAAGTAGTTTGCAATCAAAATTTGAGCGAGGAGTTGGTATTCAATTCCAAGAAAATCACATTAGAACAGCGGTTTATCGCCCATTCTGCCGTCAAAATGTTTATTTTGATAATCATCTGAACCATCGTCCAGGGCAGATGCCAAAACTTTTCCCCACGGCACAGCATAAGAATTTGGTGATTACAATACCTGGTCAGGGTTCAAGCAAAGGCTTTACTTGTTTGATGAATGCTCAAACTCCTGACTTGAACATCTTGGATGCAGGTGGTCAGAACTTCCCCCTTTACTGGTATGAGGAACGCAATGCCGATGCACCGATGCTTGAACTCGGTCTGGAAGCCAATGTTGGTGATTATAAACGCCACGATGGCATCTCCAACTTCGGTCTCAAACAATTCCGAGCAGCCTACGGAGCCCCTGAGATTAGCAAGGAGGACATCTTCTACTATGTCTATGGCCTGCTGCATAGCACAGAATACCGAACACGCTTTGAGAACGACTTGAAGAAGGAACTGCCCCGCATTCCCTTTGCTAAGGACTTCTGGGCATTCTCCAAGGCAGGAAGGAAGTTGGCAGAACTCCACCTCAACTACGAGACCATTGAGCCGTGGCCTGTAAAGGAAGTATCCAATGGCAACTACCGTGTGATCAAGATGAAGTTCCCCAAGAAGGGTATTCGTCACACTATCCACTACAATGACACCTGCACGCTCTCAGAAATCCCTGAGGAAGCCTACGAATACATCGTCAATGGCAAGTCCGCTATTGAGTGGCTGATGGAGCGTTATGCAGTCACCACGGATAAGGACAGTGGCATTGTGAATGACCCTAACGACTGGTGCGATGAGCAGGGCAATCCTCGCTACATTATTGACCTCGTGAAGCGTGTTATCCGAGTGAGCATTGAGACGATGGAGATAGTCAAGGCTCTGCCTGCCATCAACGAACTGTAATAGTCTCAGTCCAGCAAATATAATCAGAGAGAGTGGTTTATCCGCTCTCTTTATTTTTTTAGTTTCAATCTTTAACCTTGACGTCCTTCCTCATTCCAGGTATCATTGGACCATGGACGATAAGGTTTCACAGGCTCTGTCTATTCTAGACAAGTTTATTCACCTCTACAAAGTTGATGATGAATGGATTGATACTCATGCGGAGTTTTATTCGTCACCTGAAACTTTGATGCTGACGAATCTGCGTAGCCGTAGAATGAACGCCTTTTATCTGTCCTACGAAGACTTATGCAACGCAGCGGATGCTGCTCTTGATAAGGCAATGGACTATCTCAACGATGAACATCGTAAGCATAAGTCAGGTAGAGATACCGTATCAGTCAAAAGGGTAGGGACGGTATGTTACAAGGTGCTTACTATCTTTGGAGCAGAGAGGTATTCTCCTAAACGACTTTTCCAATATGCTCTTGCTCACTATTTGGCAATGAAGAAAAAACATTGGATCAAAAACGGAGGAGAGTCACCTAAAAAATTGAAGTATGGACAAGTGGGATGGGAGATAGCAGAAGTCTTGCATCCCAGAGCCAGAGTTGGTGGCAAGATTGATACCCAAACAAGGAAGATGGAAAGGGCTCTTGAAGCAGCAAAGGGTGTTTCCGATACAAAATTGATTGAGAAAATTACTTACATTCTCAAAGAGATAGAGAGATTAGAGAAATGTGAAAACGGTGACCAATGGTCTGAAAAGTTCCTTATCCTAATGGAATCGTTCATGAAGAACATGCATTTAGGAAAGATATCTCACAGTAAGCAAAAGTTGCTGATTGATTCAGGACATCCTGATTACCCTGCTGCTATCACAGACCTAGACCAAATTAAAGCACTCCTCATTGATGCTTCTGAGAAGGTTCAACAAGAACTAAAATCTTTCCGAGGATTGAAAATCGTGCCAGAAATCACTGTTGTATTACCTACACTCAAAAAAGTTTCTTTCCGACCTGTGGAGAGATGACGCTAACAATAAAGAGTTTAGAAAGATTATCTTTTCTAAACTGTAAATTCTTGTAAAAAGTTTTCAAAAAATGCTTGACTTCATCAAGCAAAAGTGATAAACTACTCGTGCGGTCACCAAGGTGACTTGCCTTACAACAGAGAAACGGAAACCCAAGTGGGTTATCGCGTATAAAGCCAGAGTCAATGATGGCTAGGTGAAATGTTGCGAGGTAAGTTCAAGGTGGCTTTTTTTTGTGCCCTAATTGAATCAGAATCTTCCAAAAGATTCTCACTTCCCTAGGCTAGAAAGCCTGACCTTTTGTAACTACACCTTCCCAAAGAAATAATACCCACCCATCATCCTCTGGCACTCAGTTCCCAAGAGACAAAAAGGGGTAAAAGATTAGTAGGCGGCACTTTTATTAACAAACTTATTCATAGCCTCAACCTACTCGCCTCGTCTCCTCTGTGAGAGGTAGTATAATCCTTACTGCCTTTGAGTAATACGATTTCCGTTTTGATGTTTGTGAGTAATCTAGTAATAAAAAAAGAAATAGAAAGAATTAGTAATATGAAGAAGAAGAACAAAACTAAGAAGGCTGCTTCCATGCAGATGAGCGTGAAGTTTAACAAGTTTGCCCAGCGTAACTCCAAGGACTTCAAGAATTTTGTCAATTCCATCGTGGAGCGTCAGACGAATTTCTGCTTCACCAACATGGAGGGTGGCATTGAATTTGCATACAACATGCACCGCTGCATAGTGTGGGAGAACTTCAAGAGCCTCATGGAGACCGCTGGTCTCATCCGTGAATCCAAGGAGGATGGGCGTGTCTATTTCGGCAACGCTGCCAATGTGGAATTCATCACGCACATTGTGAAGACAGCAGCAATGCTTGCATACGGCAAAATTTGCCAGATGTTCAACTGCGAGCCCTGCAAGTCCGAGCGTGAGGAATTGGTGGAAAGCGTATCTCGCAACTGCATGCTGCATACTCTCCGTAATGCCTAAACAGTAAAACAGGGGGGGGATTCCCCCCCCTTATTGAAAAAGTAATGAAAAATCTTATTCAAGAACTTAGTTATAATAATCTTATGAAAACAAACAAAGAAGTAATTAGTGGAGCTCTCTCTGAGGAGCGTGTAGCAGTAGAGGTGATGAATGCAGAGTGGTGCATCAACTGTGTTGAAGAAGCCATCCACTTCGTTGAGATGAGTGGCTTGCAGGGCGAACTCCTTGACATCATCAAGGATTCTCTTCCCCAGTCTTGCAGAGACACCTTTGCAGACACTCTGCAAGACATGGGGCTTTGGGATAGTGACATTGAATTCATCCTCTCCAACCGTAAGGATTTTGAGACCTTTGAGTTCATCAAAGACCATGTGGAAAGTGGTGGCTCAATCGGTGATTGGACTCTTCTTGACTTGGATGAGGTGAAAGAGTGGTGCGAGGGTAAATCCGTCATGGTGGATGATGAGGTGATGAGCCTGACTGACTTCCTGAATCTTGATTCCATCACCGTGAGTGAGTTCATGGAATGGCAGGAAGATTGGGGATGTTCTGATGACCCTCTGGCATGGCACATGACATCTCATCTGAGACTTGACTCTTTCTTTGATGTCTATGGGGAAGACCCTGATGGTCAGTGGGAGTCACCTGAATGGGACGGTTCTAAGCGTATTGACCAGCAGAGTTCTGTTGCATAATGATGAAAAAGGAGTGTATGGGGAGGTAACTCCTCCCCTCTTTACATCTCTGAAAACGAGTTGCACTAAAAATTAGTAATCAACAAAACATAAAATTATGAGTTTATCTTCTTATTTCTGCAAGTTGGACGCTGTAAGTGGTGACAACGATGTCATCGCTCTATGGAAGAACATGTTTGCTATTCATGAATGGTTTGAAAATTACTGCGATGACAAGTATGACTATTCAGATTATTATGCCTATTACAATGGTAATGACGAAAATGACGATAAGGGATACACAGTCAGAAAGAACGACATGGAGGCTCTGAAAAAGTTATGCGAGGAACTTATCTCAAAAGTGTTCGGTGACGATGTTGATTATCGCTCTTTGAGGAAAAACTTATCGGATAGATTGGCAGAGTTAGATGGGTTCTCTCCTGATGTCCAAGAATTTCTCAATGAAAACTTTTCGGATACAATGGGGCTTCAAGATTATGATGAATGGTTTTTCTCAGACATTTTAGACATCATAAAGGTGATGGATAAAGAATTGAATGATACATCTGTTTGTCGTTATTCGTATTGTTATTCCTACTGAGCATAAAAAAATGGGGGGGATACCCCCTCTAACCAAAAACAAAGAAAAAAGTTTATGTTTGACCCTCATTACATTTCCGAAAACGAGCGTTGGGTGGCTGGCTGGCGTGGCTATTATTCTGTAACCAAGGATGGTGTCCCCAAGTCCTATGTCAATGATACCGTGATTGAGTTATCAATCAATTTCTCAAAAGACAGAAATGGAGGAATATACGGCACTGTGACCTTTGGGGTTGGAACGAGGTTGGAGTATTATCATGTCGCTCGCCTTGTCTATGAAACCTTCGTTCGCCCTCTCGCAAAGGATGAGCGGATCGTTTGCAAAAATGGTAATCGCCGAGACCTCCGCTTGGAGAATCTGGAAGTCAAAACCATTTCGGAAGTGAATAATAACCCTAACCGTATCGCCAAGGATAAGGATGCCAAGTGTTTCTTCGTCCTGATTCAATACGAAGATTCGGATGTTGTTATCCCCATTAAAGGCTTCGTGAATGCAAAGAAAACATGTGGCATTTCTGGTAATACTCTCCGCAGAAAAATCCGCGAGGCTGAACGCGAGGGAAAGTCCTTCATCATCCACAAGAAGCAACGAATTGAATTCCTTGTAGAGCGTTCTGCTCGTTACGATAACTGCGACCCCAACAACGCGCGTAAGAAGGCAGCGTAATATTAATTCATATGGATAGAAATAAAATCAAGAACGCCCCGTTCTCCCCTACCAACACCGTTAAGGAGAACGCTGGTAAAAACTCCACATCAGTCGTGGAAAATTCCAACATGATTGGTTTAGACACCGCTAATTATGTTGCTTGTAATAATGAGGTGATAATAAATCAAAAATATAATATAGACAAGACTATGATTATTAATAAAAAGGAAGTGGCACTTCGTGCCAATGTTATTGATGCACAGCGAATCGTAGATGCTGTTGAGTTCATTTACTGTATCTTGCAGGATTGTAGAACTGTGCAAGGGTTCCATGACTTAGTTCATAATGCGAATAAGTTTGAGAACTTTACTAAGTGCGTTCATGTTGCTAAGGCATTCCATAAGTTTGCTGTTGATAGTGGCGAGTATGGAGAAAATCTTGACACACTTGGTCTCATAGTGATAACCGCAGAGTGGCTGATTGGTCTTGTGCAAAGCACATTGAAGATGGAGAAGCGAATGAATGAGAATGCTTAATAAATTTATAATTATGACTACTACTAATAATACCACTAATAAGAAGATGGAGTTGATGTTTAATAATTCGGTGGATTTCGTCACTTGGATGGACGAAGAGATGGTGTATGAGGTTCTTACAGAACTCTGGCACTACTATAAGAAAGAAGAACAGCGAATCAATGCGATAGCAGACGATGACCTGCAAGAGAAAGAGTTGGATAAACTTCATGAACTATTCGTCTCAGAATTACCATTGGAAACATTGAACACTCAGTTCTCAATCTGTGGCAAGTGGTTTGAGGTGAAGAACGCTCTTTCAATAGCATCCTATCTTGTTTCTGAGGCTGCCGAGGAGTTACCAGATAGTCCCGATGGATGGAAAAATAGAAATATTCAATTCACTAATGGTGTGAGGATATATGCCTATGGTTTCTATTCTGGGGTATCCTGTTCAGTAAATCTCTGAAAATAGAAGTTGGACATCATTGTGAGTTAAGAAAGTCCAACACCTTTATGAAATAGTGGTGCAGTGCAGATAAGAATGCACTGTGCTGCTATGGAATAAAGTCCCTTACCCTAATTAAGAGGTGCAAAAAAAGATTAGTAGAGTTGCACTGTTACTGGATGTTCCCACATTTAGATTGTATAAAGGAGTATAGTATCTGTATTGTAATTAATGATATTGTAGTATAATGATGTGTTCAATGACATTAGACATAAACCTGTATCATTGAACACTCATTATCCACCATTGGCACATACATTGGCAAGGATTGCCATTTGACCATTGCCAATCCTCTAATGAAGGGTTGCCGTGGGGGAAGAATCATCCATGATGTTTCAACCCATAGTGCTTTCTGTGAGACATCCCAATAAACGCATTTCCTTTATTATAGTATGAGGGTATGGGTGTTTTCTGGTAGTTGATACCAGACCGACCAAGACCCCATTATACAACAACGATAAATGCGTTTGTGGGGAGAATCAGGAATCTCACATTTATCCATCAGAGTCACCAGAGACTCAATAGAACATCTGTATAATAGAAGCAGAGCAGATTTCATGCAAGTTAGCAGCCCAAACAAATTAAAT
This sequence comes from Akkermansia sp., assembly GCA_017555205.1. Classification (GTDB taxonomy): domain Bacteria; phylum Verrucomicrobiota; class Verrucomicrobiia; order Verrucomicrobiales; family Akkermansiaceae; genus Akkermansia. The sequence goes on from JAFZGW010000021.1 coordinate 16,522, forward strand.
TAAAACTATGATTATAAGTAATTTAGATTTTATAGTTGAAGATACTAGTGGGAACACCGATAAGGGTGATTGCACCACTAAGCAGAAGCGAGAGGTAATTGAGAACTCATACAACCATGTAGTCAGAGAACATGTTATCTCTCTTGGAGTCGCAGCAGAGGAACAAAATCGCTATCGCAGGGTCATTCATACCATTATGGGTGAAGCAGGTATCATTGACAGTCAGAAAACTGTTGATAAAAGTCCGAAAGACAAGCGATACAAACCCTTTAACAAGTCTCCTTATGGAGAGTTCGTGAATTATGAGCGTAGGGAAGATGGAGGAAGAGGAAAGCGTGTTAATTCTTACCTGCTCAATGAGGTAGGGATGTCAAAGGTCAAGGAGATATTGGCTACTCATGTGACTGACCGATGTCTGACAAAGAACCAAATTCAATCAGCCAAAGGGTTCAGAAACGAATTGCAGACCAAAATGGATGTTGAGTTCTTGAAGTCCTACTTGGAGTATAAGGGGATACCTTTTAAGGATGAATTGGGAAGAGTTACCTTCTGTGCTCCCTCAATAGAAAATGAGAACAAGGTTATTCCATACACCTGCTATTACAACAATCCTACCACGGTGCAGTTTAAGAGCACCAAGAGGGATAAGGATTTCAATACTGTCTTCTGGTTCATTCATAGTCTTGAAATCCCTGCTTTGTGTAACGATGCACAAGAAAAGGCAATACGAGCAGCACGAATTTTCCGTGAATACTGGAATTTGCAATTCAATGGTAAGACCGAGTGGGGAGTGAAGACAGATGGCAAGACATCCACCAAGCCTGTTCAATCTACATCTGGGGATGAAACATCCATTCAATCTGTAAATGCTGATGAGTTAGCAGCAGAAGTGAAAGCGTTGAGAGGAACTGTTGAACAACTGACTTCCATGATGGCTATCCTCATGAAGCATCTCAACTGTGATGTGCCTGTGATTGATGTCTCCGCTACATCTGACAAAGATGAGGGTAAGATTGGAACCAAAACAGCCATCATCAACAGGATTTTGGAACATTCGCAACCTCTACCAGAACAGAAGCGTTACAAGTCCATTACCCTTGAATAGATAGACAAGGAGAAAAAGCCTGAGCAGAAGAAGTTGCTCAAACAGGCTTACGACACCCTCAAAGAACGGAGACTACTTACAGCAAAGTATCGTCCTCATGAGGGATGGAAGTTTTCTTTCAAGAAGAGGAGCATTGAACTCCTTTACCGAGTGGGTAGCAGACACAAAGCCGTGCATAATACCAGACGCAGACCGCTCATCCCACGAGTGATAGATGGTAAAGTTCTCAAAGAAGAGGCAACGGCAGGTGAAAAATATCACATCCCCTATGGTTTGGAGAAGTTGGATTACTCCTACAAGACCATCTTCGTAACAGAGGGTATCTACGATAGTTGCTTCTTGAAGAACTGCCTTGCGTATTCCAACTGGATACTTCCCACCGAGATGAGTAAAGTGATTGACATCTACCGAGAGGCTGGCTTCCAGATTATCCACATTCTTGATAACTTCCGTTTGGGTGATAAAGGTGGGCTAAAAGGACTGTATCATGTGAATGGGTATAGAGATTGGCTATCCAAGGGTGATAAGGTGTTCTCATGGGGCATTTACTCCGAATTCAAGGACTTCAACGATATAGCCATAGCGTATGGATTGGACGAGATTAATGCTCAAACCATCATTGACAACTCGTGGAATGAGGATGAAGTGAGAGCCAACTACGATAAGCATTTCTCTGAATGGCTGGAAGTGTGCAGAAAGAAGTGCAGTAAAGAGGAATGGGAGAAATTCGCTCCATCTGTGGGATTGTCGTGTAAAGTTACCGTAGAAGAACCTGTTGTGTATGGCAACTTGAACGATGCTGCTGCCTAGAACAGTCAGATTGACGAAGATGATGAATGGGAAGAAGATGAGAATGAAGGCATCCCTGACCGTTGGATAGAGAATGATGAAATGATGTCTGCCATATTCAACACCAATACCAGCACCCCACAGCCGAGCCAAGAGACTATTGTATGTGTCCATAAGGATGAGCATACCCATACTACGGAACAAGATGATATCTACGGAGAGTATTTTGCCCAATTGGAACTAGAACAGCAGCAAGCAGCATAGGAGAATAAGAGTAGGGAACTCATGAAGAAGCGTTATGAAGACCATCTTGAACAGGAGCAGTGGGAACTGAACCGCACAATGAAGTCTGTATTCAGTTCTACCCATTGTGCCTGATAAACCCAGGAATTTTGATACAAGTAACCCCACCTTTCATACGAAGGGTGGGGCTTTTTTTATGACACTTCGCATTCCGTCGCACACGGATGCACTATTAATTCAACATTCCTCTGACAATACCACAGAAGAATCCAAGAGCAAAGTCATGAACACCATTGAGACATTCAGCCTCTGGTCGCTTCCATCCATCTGGGCGATCGGGAAAATCTTTGGCAACATCAAACACGGTCAATGTAGCAAGAGAAAGCGCGTCTCTTACCTCAAATTCTTTACCACAGATGGTAAATTTGCTATCAAGAGATGGTAAAGGAAGAGCATCAAAAGGTTTTTCTCCAACCTGTTCCAACAACTCAAATTCATGTTCATCATCAGCCATTGACTATACAGACTTTTCAACATCATTATACCAGAGCCAAAATTCGGATAAGACCTTGTGTGTCACCTGTGCTGTCATCCAATTGGCAAAGTCCGTGCCATTATTCCAGTTCCATTTATAAGTAATCTACTCTCTCATAACAATAGTATTTAGTTTGAGTTTTAAGGAGCGGAGAGATAGGAGAATAAAAATACCCACCCAAGGTATAAAAACAAGGGTGGGTGATGGGAAAATTGATGAATGGTTACTTATTTCTTTGCTCCTGCTGCTTTAAGGAGTTCAACGATTTTTGTGAGGCCTCCGTTAGAAGCCACCTGCAACGGAGTATCTCCATCTACGTTTGCTAGATTGACATTTGCTCCTGCTGCAATAAGTGCTTTAACAGTTTCTGTGTGACATCTATAAGCCGCATAAAGCAGCGGAGTATATCCATATTCGTTTGCTAGATTGACATTTGCTCCTGCTGCAATAAGTGCTTTAACAGTTTCTGTGTGACCGCTATAAGCCGCATAAAGCAGCGGAGTATATCCATATTCGTTTGCTAGATTGACATTTGCTCCTGCTGCAATAAGTGCTTTAACAGATTCTGTGTCACCTTTATCAGCCGCAAGAAGCAGCGGAGTATCTCCATCTACGTTTGCTAGATTGACATTTGCTCCTGCTGCAATAAGTGCTTTAACAGTTTCTGTGTGACCTTTATGAGCCGCCATAAACAGCGGAGTCCAGCCATCTTTATCTACTTGATTAACATTTGCTCCTGCTGCAATAAGTGCTTTAACAATTTCTGTGTCACCTTTATAAGCCGCCAAAAACAGCGGAGTATCTCCATCTTCGTCTGCTAGATTGACATCTGCTTCTGCTGTAATGGGGGCTTTTATGGTTTCTGTGTCTTCATCATGACAGCAATTGAAGCATGGAAGAAGAGCCAGTAACAAGCAGGCTCGGAAGAAGATTTTTATTCTCATGATGTAAATGTGGTGTGTATTGATAAGTATTTTTTCGTGTAAGATTGCTCCACCTGTAAGTATGAGGATTGTAACACCTCGCCTTATCCACATCAAGTAGAAAGAAATTCAAAGAGGAGCGAAGGAGTATTATACTCACACCGTATCAGGGCACGATGTTGTAGTATTCCTCTGCCTCTGTCTTGGTAATAGCACGGCGATAGTGTTTCAACAGCATGCCGATGTCATGTCCCAACTGATTAGCAGTCTCCGTGTAGCCCTGACTTTCTGCCATGAATGAAGCAGCAGTGTGACGAATGCAGTTCTTCGGAAGAACAATCCCAGTCTCGGTAGCCAGTGCTTTGAGGAATGCGCTGTGAGCCGTCTTACGCTGTTTCAGGGTGTCACCTTGGATAAGCGTATCAGTAGCATTCATGCTCACACCATTAGCACGACCAAAGTCCATCCAAGCCTTCACATTCTCGGTGGGATAGATGAAGCGAGCGATACCATTCTTGGCAACAGCAGCCGATACAAAGATTTCATTACGACCGCCGATGTAGATGTCTCCGTAGGTCAGTTTGGCTCTCTCCTCAACACGAGCACCACAGAAGAAGCCGATAGCCAACACAGGGATGAACTGATGGAACTTCGGATTGGACTTCACAAAGGAGAAGATACGCCTCACCTCATCCACAGTCAGGATTTCAGGCTCGGCATCCTTTTTCTTCTTGGCAGGTTTGAGATTGGCAACAGGATTGAACTCCTTGGTGATGTTCCCTTGCTCCACAGCGAACTTGAACACCGATTTGAGCAGATTGAGGTATTGAGTTCTCGTAACGAGTGAAGCCTTACCACCATTCTGACCTTTCAGTCCATCCAAGAAGTCAAGAACATCGTTCTCGGAGATGGTATGTGCAGGCCTGCATCCAAAAACAGGAGCGATGATGTTGAACAAACGCTGGCGAACCGTCTCCGTGTGTTCCGTGAGTTCGCCATCAGTCTTACGCATGAGTTCCTTCTCAAAGTAAAGGCGAGCGAGAGTGCGGAAGTCAGGGGTAGTGGTGTTCAGACCATCAATACCACGCTTCATGACCTCATAAGCGGAGGAGAACTTGAATCCGTTTGCCATCGCTTCCTTTACATAGGCTCTCCACAAGTCCAAGGCCTGCTTCTCATCATCGGAGATTGTTCCGAATTCCTGACCGAACCGCTTCAACTCCTGCTTTTTGGTAGAATTGATGTCCTTTGCTTGCTCAACACCCTCCAAGGAGTAGTCAAAATACTTTCTGCGAACCTTGCCATGCTCTGACCAAGTGACCGTGACCTTACGGATGCCGTTCTTCATCTCCACGGATACACCCTTGGGAAGAGATACACGCTTACCTTCCACTTCGTAGAACTTGGTCTTGGCTTTGGTCTTCTTCATCTGCGAAAATCTTACCAAAGGACCCTGTTTTGTAAAGACTTTTTCTCACTTTTTACTCACTTATTCTAAATTCCTTATGAATTTCATGCGTTTTATTAGTTTCGTTATCTAGTGAGGTGAAAATTTGAGCAAAAAAAGAGAAGTGGATACCCACTTCTCTGAAATTCTCAATTGTGATATGAAGTCACCAAATGATACCGCTCTGCCGATTTTCTAACCAAGTCATCACCTGTGAAAGGAGGTAACGAGGGCGTGCTCCTCTTGCTACGCCTCTCACTTTTCCAATGTAAAGAGCAGGTAGCCCCTCTTTTGTCCATCTCGTGATGGTATCAGGAGCAACCTTGAAGTGCTTGGCTATCTCACGGCGTGTCATTACTGTATTTTCCCCCTGTGTATTACTATGCGTCTATTTCTTCATACCCTTATTATACATCAGTTCTGAAAGTGTTGTTGTCATACTGCATCAGGCATGATGTTGAAGTATTCCTCTGCTTCCGACTTGGAGATGGCACGGCGATAATGGTTCAACAGAATGGCGATGTCGTGTCCAAGTTGGTTCGTAGTTTGGGCGTATCCCTGAATTTCAGCCATACAGGAGGCAGCGGTGTGCCTGATGCAGTTTTTAGGTAGGGTAATACCTGTTTCATTAGACAATGCCACCAAGAACTTGCTGTGTGCATCTCTGCGTTGCTTCACCGTGTTTCCATCAAGTAAGTAATCGGACGGTCTCATGCTGATACCTTGCTCTTTGGCGAAGTTTAACCACTCCTTGAAGTTGTCAGCAGGGTAGATGCGTCTTGCGTGACCATTCTTTGCATTGACAGCAGGAATGTAGATTTCATTACGACCGCATACAAATATGTCTTGGTAAGTCATCTTGGCTCTTTCTTCAACACGAGCACCACAGAAGAACCCTACGGCCAGCACAGGGATGAATTTGTGATACTTGGGGTTCTTCTTTACAAAGGCAAAGATGCGTTTTACCTCATCCACAGATAAGATTTCAGGTTCTTTATCCTTTTTCTTCGTGGGAGGGGTAAGACCTGCCACAGGATTGTATTCAGCAGGGAGTAACTTCTTTTTGATACAGAACTTGAATACTGATTTGAGCAGATTGAGGTATTGCGTGCGAGTTATGGCAGATGCTCGCTTGCCATTCATACCTTTCAATCCGTCCAAGAAGTCTTCAACTTCATCTTCTGTGATGGTGTGGGCAGGTTTGCCACCTAAAACAGGACAGATGTGGTTGAACAGACGCTTCTTCTGTGTTTCGGCGTGTTCGGTGAGTTCGCCATCAGTTTTACGCATGAGTTCCTTGTCGAAGTAATAGCGAGCCAAGGTATTGAAGTCAGGAGATGTCGTTTTTCTACCCTCCAAACCTGCTTGGACGATTTCATAGGCAGAGGCGAACTTGAAGCCATTCATTTGTGCTTCTTTCACATAGGCTCTCCACAAGTCCAAGGCTCGTTTTTCGTCCTCGGTGATGTTTCCAAATTCTGCCCCATATTTCTTGGCTTCCTTTTTGAGAGCATCATTCAGAGCCTTGGCTTCTTCAAGACCTGCTAATGACCATGGGAAGTGTTTTTTACGAGACTTGCCAAGTTCTGTCCATGTTACGGTAAGTTTGCGGATACCCCCACGCCAAGTTTCAGTGCTTATCCCAGTGGGGAGACACACTCGCTTATCTTCTATGACCCATAACTTGGTCTTTGCTTTTGACTTCTTTGTTTCAGTTGATATCACAGGTAGTTCTTGTGTATTATCTTTTATCTCTTTATTTTTCTATGCCATCTTATTTCGTATGTGTGAATGGCAACTTGCAAGTGATAGTTATTTTACACCTTTCCAGCCACCATCCGTTAATATTATTACAACATGTAAAACCTTCATTAGGAATTCCATGGATGCGAAAGTATTATATCATAATGGAAGCCATTTGTAAAGACTTTTCTCTGTTTTTTCTCTGCAATTTCCATAACTCATTGATAATACAATGTAGAAGGGTGTTTCAGGTTCTAGTGAGTAACATCGTGATGGTTCGAGTCCATTCGTGCGTATCCTTGAGAATGAGGGAGTTATGAGCAAATCATAACTCCCTTTCTTTTTGTAATCATTCCAGAAAACCACCCCAAAACGGCTGAAAAGTAGTGGTAGCAACTCGGATTTTACTCGGACCGTATGCAACTCATTGTCAATACTTTGACTCAAATTTCAACATTTTCCGAATTCTCACATAACTCGGACACTCGGCACATCAGGATTATCAGGGAACTCATTTACAACCTGCTCAACCGTCATTGTGGCGAATGATAATGCGTCCCTAACCTCAAACTCCTTACCACAGATGTAGAACTTGGCATCAAGAGAGGGTAAGGGCAGGCCATCAAAGGAATTCTTACCTATCTCATCCAATGCAGCCAATTCATGCTCATCATCTGTAAAAGTGCTAAGGGTCTTCACCACATCGCCATACCAGCACCAGAACTCGGATAAGGCCTTGTAAGCCACCTGCTTGGTCATCCAGTTGGCAAAGTCCTTGCCGTTGTTCCAGTTCCATTTGTAAGTAATCTATTCTCTCATTATAGAGTATTTACTTTGATTTGTAACGCGTGGAGATAAAAGAACCGCCCTTGGCTATAAAGCCTTGAGCGGTCATGCGCCCTCTGTATGAGGTCATCACCACAGTGCAGCAAGCCCCGGTAATGCCTACGCATCTGGAAGCCGAATCGTTTTTTATTGCCGGCACCAGGTTTGAGGTGGTTAGCGTGCAGCGCTATGATTTACCCAATGGAGGCAAGAGAGATGTTTACACCCTGAGAGAATTATGAAGGCTTTATTTATTGAATCCGTATCTTTCCATCATGGATGCCACATTCAGCCCCTGGCTCTTCCAAAGTCTGACAAGCTTTTTTTTCGTGCGGCCATTGAGGCAGTAGCAGTCTCTCAGCTTGTCATGATTCATTCTGTACGGCTGCTTGTAGTCAGCCTGCCGCTCAGGCTCATGGCGGCGGCGTTCGTCTTCCATGGCTTTTGCCCAGCCCTCATTATGGTAACTCAGAGCCTCTACCATCTCAGCCGGGGGCTGGTGGAGCGTTCGCTTGTTCGACTTGGCGGGGCGTGCCTTCATGCCCTGAGTGTAACATAGCAAATGAATAAAGCAAGTGCAAAGATGATAAAGCTTGCTTTCAAGGGCCTGTTCCAGATTTGCTGGTGTTTATTTCCGTTTTTGACCGATTCAATAAAGTTAAGCCATTGAATGTCAGACTGATAATCCTCGGTGTCATAAAAAATGCATTTGGGCAAATTTATAAACACTCTAAAATAGAGTTA
>JAFZGW010000069.1 GCA_017555205.1 Akkermansia sp.
ATAGGGCATGGTAGGACTTTTGTCCTCCATGCTCAATTCTTTTATTGGGCTATTGAGTATCTTTTGCTCTCTCTTACGCCAAAAGCGACGCCTTTTTCTACTCCGGGAATGGGACATGCCCACACTTTATAACGAAGAGCCGAATTTCGCCTTTCCGAAGATACATCTTCTATGTCCAAGTTTTGTATCAACAAACCATTATACATTCCTCCCGGTGAGGTTTTCTCAGGGCGGAGAGAAGAGCTTCGTTTCTAGTTATAAAAATTCAGTATCCATTTCAAGATTGAGATACCATGCGGCTTCGCATTTTCTTCGAATATCTACCTTGGACGCATTATCTCTAATATACAATAAGGCAGGAATATTCCACTCATTTTCAAATATTGCCTTTGCTGCATTTGTTACTGTCACCTTCGATTTCAGAGAGAGCTTATTATCCTTTTCCTCAAATGCCAGCAAACATTTATCCTTAGGATAATACTTGAACACGAAATAATATTTCAAAAACGTGCTGATGCCTACAGTTTGCAATTTTCTTATAATCTTTTCATCGTATACCGTATTCATCATAGCAAATATCATTAATTAAAGACATTAAACTCATACTATATCCCAGATTGTTATTTTTATATATTGTTATTTTTATAGAAGCAATATATTATAAGAGGAATACACCCACCAATCAAAATAAGACTATAGAATAGTTTCCTGAATAAATGAGAAACTTTGTTCAAGTTGTGTTAAATCTTAAATTTGATATCCAGATAGACGGGATGTCTCCTTAAATTTTACCCAATACCCATCGGGCGTTCTCTGCAGAAATCGACCGGCGTTATGAGACAAAATATTCTTCGAAGAAAAATGAGCGGCCTCACGCCGCACATAGGCAGAGAGCCCTGTTTTTGAGAATCGCTGAGGTGCGGGCAAATCACTACCGAACATGATACGTCGTTCATCGGCACCGGCATCCAGCCAGTTTTCTACTATATGGTGGGGCACAAAGGCTGTATCGATGTACACGTTGGGCAATTCAGCCAACAGCGCGGGCACCTCTTCATGCGGTTTACCGTGCGCAAGGTCTACGTGCAATTCAGGAAACCTGCGGCAATAGGGCAAATACTCACCAATGGTATTGCTGATCCCCCTATCGTTCATTCCCGTGTGAATCTGCACCGGGAAGCTACGCTCCTGCGCCAGGCTTAATACGCGCATCAACAGTTCCGGCTCCTGCAGCCAAGCCGATTCCCCGCCGTGAAGTTTGAAACCTTCATACAGCCCCTCCGGCAAGTGAGACAAATCCGGGTCGCGAGCCAGATACCGCATGCTTACCCAGAAAAAGATATGCGCCCGCTGCCCTGCCAAACGCTTCATTTCACGTGCTTCGGCATGCATCGCCGTCCCCTCGACATCCCAAATGGCGTTAGTCGAGGAGACGATGAATTCATCCACCCCGGCGCGAGTCAACGCTCCGAATATTCTTCGCGGGGAGTAGTAGTAAGGCTCCACCTTGTCCCAGCGGGGAAAATACCCCATATGGACGTGGGCATCAAACATGACGAATCAGGGACGCAATTTCTTCACCTGCTCATGTTTCATATCCACCACGATGTGGTTTTGCTCGGCCACCTTGCAGAAATGCTCTGCTGGTGTAAACATGTCGCCGGTCTCGTTGTAGTTGCGGCACAGGCAGATGGAGCAGTAATCGCGGTCCTTGCAAACGGCGCATTTTGGAAACTTGGCCTTGGTTGCGTGGCGGACAAGGTTCAGCTTCTCCGAATTCAGCCACACTTCTCTGAGCGATTGTTGATGCACATTGCCTATCACATAATCCCCGAATGCAGGGCAGGGATAGAAATCTCCGTTGGCCGCCAGACACAAGGAATCCACCCCGGCGCCGCAGGCTTTCTGCGCCATCCATACTTCCGGGGATGGCATCTCCGCTTTCTTACCCACGGCAAAATACTCGCTCTCCGTCGGCACGGCGCGCAGAATCACATCTTCGAGAATCTCGCGGGTCTGCGGAATCGTCAGGCGGTTGCACAGGTTGGAGCAATCACCATCGTACTTCGCCATGATGATGAAATCTGTCTGGGCAGACATCTTGAGACACTCGGCAAACTTGATGACATCCGGGTATCCTTTGTAGTTGATTTGCAGGCAGGGACAAGATATACGCACCGGTACATCGGCCGCTCTCAGTCGGATAATCGCATCCACCGTGCGCTTCCATGAGCCTTTCAGGCAGGTGACGGCATCGTGTATCTCCGGCACCATGCTGTAGAGCGATACCTGCACCGTGGCATCAGCCTCGCGCAGGACGCGAATTTTCTCGTCCGTGCAAACTGTCAGGTTCGAGAGTACGCCCACCGTGCAATCCCGCTCTCGTATTGCCTGCACAATGCGGGTGAAATCCTTGTGCATCATACATTCACCGCCGGAAAGCGAGATGCTCAACCCGCCCATAGCGCGGAACTCATCCAGCACAGAGCATATCTTTTCATACGAAAGATACAGCGGATTGTACGCCGGAATATAGCAATGGCGGCAGCGTTCCGTGCAATTCTGCGTGATATCCATGTGTAGAGAGAACAGCGTCGGGTGCTCACGGAAATACTCACCCAGCACATCCTGCGATATTTTGGAAAATCCACCATCAGCAGTTTGCCGGCGCTCATACTGATCAATGGTCTTGGGCTTTTCCACATTGTAGGTGAACCGCTGCTCCTGAGCATCCAGTGCCTCGGGCGTATCCCCGGCAAGCAGATAGCCCTCCTGCACAAGCATGGTCACAAATTCATCGAAATCCCGGCAAATTTCCTCTTTATCGCCATCCGTATAAATCGAGAGGATATAATTTACCATCTCGGATTTCTCCGTGGGAACACGCGTCAGTTTTTCGCAGAATACCTCGGCATCGCGAAACACGCGGTCGCTGGCATTGAGACGGTGAAAGAAATATGTGAACGGACCGAATTGGCGTTTGAATGTCTGGTTGGAAAGTCGAAGAAGCATGAGGAAATGAATGTTAGTTGTTGCTGAAAAGTTTTCGTCTTATCTGTGCGGCCCGGCAGCGAGCCGGCGTGTGGCAGAACATATCTGCGGTTTCATTAAAATTGCGGGTGGGGCACACCTTGCACCAAGGGCGGTTTTCGCAATGGGCACATTCGCCGAAATCGAGGTTCCGCATTGCACGCAGCGCTTGCAGCTTCTCGCCCTGCCATACCTCAGCAAAGCTTTGTTCTTGGGCGTTACCCAGCACAATGCCGTGGCAGCCATCGCAGGGATAGTAAATGCCCTCGGCATTGAGGTTCATACTGCTCTTGCCTATGTCGCACACCTTGGCTTCGGGGGCGCAGCGTTCGGGAGAAGCCGGGTCTTTGTAGAATAAATCAGGGTGTTCGCACCATACGCATTCAGTTTCTTCCAGCGAAAGCGCACAGGATTGATTTGAACAATCGTGGTCCACCTGCCCGAAAATATCGCAGTCGGGTATCAGGTGCATGCGGTGAGCCTTGGCAAACTCCAGCAACTCCGGCAGGGCGTGGCGATTCGCCTGCATGATGGGAGATGCCAGCCGCACCGGCACGCCCGCTGCTTCAAGCGCCAGAATAGCACGCATGGTCTTTTGCCATGAGCCGGGGATAGTGGTGATTTTGTCGTGTTCCTCCGCCTTCATGCTGTAGAGGGACACGTTGACAAACTGAGGCTGCACCTCTGCCAGGAACTCCACCATTTCCGCATCGCAACGCGTCAGATTAGACATCACGATGAAGTTCAGATTCAGACTCTTGGCATAGCGGATGAAATCGCGGAACTGAGGGTGCAGCATGCACTCGCCGCCGGAAAACATGACAGTCAGCCCACCCGCTTCGCGAAACTCTCGTAGCACACTCTGCCCCAGCTCCAAGGGAAGGAAACGCGGCTTATAATCAGCTATGTAGCAATGAATACAACGCTCAGTACAGGCATTTGTCAGGTCGATATGCAGTGAACTGGGCAGAGCGTGCCGCTCATAAAAGGTGCCGACAGGGAAAGGCCGGTTCTGTTCCCCCGCAACCTCAGCATTGACAGTCGGCGCGTCTTTCTGCACCGGCACGACCGGAGTGGACAAGGGCATATCACAGTCGCAATTCAGAAAAGTTGCCATCGCTAGCTCTGTATAAAAATCCAGCACGTCGTCGGCGAGCTCCTGTGGAGGAAGATTATATATCTGCGCCACCTCTGCAATAATCTCCTCTATCTCCTTTGATTCCCCTTGTTCAATGGGTTTCAGAAACCCCTGAGCATCTTTCAGGATACGACTGGCATAGGTCCGTTTATTCCAAAGAAGCGTTTCAGATTCCGCATGGCGAAGATAGGTGTTTTCATGTAATGAGAATTTCATAAAGTAAGGGTTCTTTTACTGCCAAATAATAAAAATGAGATTTATTGACAATATACAAACTTTTTGATATTAATGAGCTATGTTACTGCTTCATTTAGACTGTATGCTGTCATAATCTCGCTTTACTTTAGCGTGATTACTTTGTCGCATATGCTCAAGTAGTTTAGCTGTTGTATAGCTAGTGTGAAATTGTCTCATTAGTTGCATGATACATACGTATCAGCCGTGTAGATGAGCGGGTCGTGTATAAAATCAGGCGGGGAAATTTCCCCGCCTGTAAAATACAGTGTGTGCTTTTATCTTAATGCTCCGCACATGCATCTTTCATTGCTGATGGGATTGCATCCGCTTTGGGCTCTTTCTACTGGGCATCCTGCAACATAGGACTGAGTAGCTCCGCTGGAAGCAACGATTACGGGTTTCTTGTAGCTCATAGTATTGTTTTCTATTTGTTAGCGGTGTTTTTTTCGGCAGAGCCGACTTTCCACGCGATTGTGGGAAAGGGTGGCGCTGTGGTGAATCAATTGGAATGAAGCTTCACCACAAAGTTGCTCCGGGAAGCTGACTTAAAAATCTCCCCGGTTTTGTATAAAATATATAACTGGTATCTGGGAGTTCCGCCGGAATTGACAGAAACGCCCTGCTCCCGACAAGCGTACAAAAGCTCGCATGCAGAAATTCCATAGGCATGGGTTACCCTGTCTTTCAGAAACACGAAGACAAACGCGCCATATTGCGCAGAGGCCTTCTCCAACCGCTCAATACTGACATCCGCTCGCCAGAAATCCGGATTCCCGGACATAGGGGTACTCCCCGCGATAATTTCCAGGTTGTGGCAAAATGAACTTTCGAATTGTATTGAGTTTGACATTGTGCTAATTCTCGTACGTTGTCCGATTCGACTCTGACAGTATACTGTATTCCTAATGCTGA
>JAFZGW010000022.1 GCA_017555205.1 Akkermansia sp.
GCCGCTCTTCAGCTCTACGTCACCAGTTAAACCACTAAAGTTAAAAGCAGTACCATTACCACTCAAACCGTATTGAAGCACTATGGTACCGGCACCTCTTACCTTAGAAAGATTCGCAGAGCTGCCGGCGGCGGTCAAATCTAATTTACCTTCTTCAACCGCGATGTATGATGCCGATGTCAGCAAATTAAGAGCATCGCCCGACAACGTCAACACACCGCTACCCAATTTGGTAATGGACCCCATTGAGTTAGAGCCGGAAGAGTGATGGCGTCCGCTGACAGTGAGGGTTGCCCCATCACTGACATCGTAGTTCAGGTTGTTACCGTTTCGCAGGCGAGTAACCGCAGAAATGACACTGCTACCACTTGTGGCATAAATGGTCGAGTTGTTGATATTAAAGTCCATCGCACCATGAGTTGCGTTGCCTGCCCCGGTAATGGTAGCGCCATCGCTCAACTTGAGAGTCCAACCGCCCATGGTCTGACGAGTGGAACCGAAATCAATCGAACCACCTGCTACAGTAAGAGTCTTACCGCTCTTATTGTAATCAATGATATCCGAGCCGGAACCGGTAAATGTTAAGACACCTCCGTTTTTCACCGTGACATCACCATCTAAAATCAAGTTATCGCTACCGCTCAGAGAAGCAGAGCCACCATCGAGCACCAAATGAGTGCTCAGCTCCGAACTCAGGGAAAGATTAACACCTGTTTGCAGCTCCAGAGCGGCCAACCGGTTAAACCCGGAATTAAATTGCAGCGCGCCGTTGCCCTGCACGGAGAGAGTCGTATCCCCCTGCACAGCCACAGAACCATTCAACGCCACACCGGAGCTATCCCCCATACGAAGAGATACACGGCTATCAGTCCCGTATTCACCCAGCGTAAGATTGGAAGATACGGAACTATCAGCCGCTACAAGGGTGGAACCATCCGCCAGTTGCACATTACCGCCGACAGAACTGCCCACTTGCAGAGTGGAGTCCTGCTCCATGCGAAGAACTCCATCGCCCGTTATCGCAGACTCTACAGCCACGTTAAGCTTGCTGATACTTGCCTGTGCACCTCTGCTGATTTCCATGGTATCAACAGCTAATCGACCGGAACCGGTCAACAAGCTGCTTTCAGCCACACGCAGAGTATCACCATTCACGGTATTATTAATCACCAGTGCACCGGTACCATGCTTCTCGATAAGGTTGGCCGTCAGACCGGCACCATTTGCAGAGCTTACCGTGACGTCACTCAGATTATCGAAATAGGCAGCACCAATACTTGCAGGGGCGGACAGCGCCACATCATTGGAACCACCCAAGCTACCGAAAATCACCTTGGCGCCAGCCTGAAGCACGCTCTCATCACCTCGCCACACCGAATATCCATCCGCCAGAGCAAAGGTGACCTGAAGCCCACTGTTTGTTGCGCCGAGCGTAGCCGTCAGGTACTCCCCGGTATCACACGTCAGCTTACCTGCCAACTCGCTCCAATCACCGCTAGCCAACAGATAGCTGGTACCTTCTCTGATGGACATCGTGTTACCAAACAACACATTCAATGTTGTGAAATCACTCCCCAAACTCACGCCCTGAGTGCTCAGCACAGCAGTCGTGGAATCATAAGTACCAAACTGCAAGCTACCACCATTCAATACGAGGCTGTTGTTCAGTACAGCAGGTGAACTGCCCTCCCCGGCCAGCACATTAAGGGTCTGCCCGGCATTCAGCGAGAAAGCACCGCTGCCCAGCGTCAGCTCTGCACCCAGAGCAATGCTGACATCACCATGTACTGTAGGAGCGGTTGTAAACTCCAAATTACCCTGCAATACCGTCACATCGTGTACCACATTGGCACTGTTGGTAAACGTCTGCTTACCGGCGCCTTCCTTCACAATGTTCAGGCCATTGGTAGCATCACCCAGAACGGTTCCCCTGTACAAATGGTCCTTCCCTGCTGTATTGATGGTAAGGGTATTCAAGGCAGAGGAAGTAGGATTATCTTCACTGGCTGCCGTCTTAACCGCGCCTGAGTACACAAATGTATCGGTGTCACCACCAATGCCAGCCACATGTGCATTCTGAGTACTGATAGCAAGCCCCGGGCGACTGTTACCATCGCCCCACAGGTTAATCACCATGTTCTTAGCAGCATAGTCATGAGCCAGGCTCACATGCTGGGTAGAGCCATCATTATTCACCTGCTGCACAATCAACGTGCCGTTAAATGAATTATCGCCCGACAATACCATGCGAGACGTACCCTGAGCATACCAGTAAATATCACTCTGCCAGTGAATCTCACCGGAGCCTGTCAGAGCGGATATGTTATAAATATGATTCCATGAATTATTCGGGTCCTTCAGAGTCAGCTTGCTACCAGTCGTAATATCCAGGTGATTGATATTATGAGTTATGGTCGAATACCTTGTAAAATCAGTCTGATTACCATTTACCGTGACATTTCCCGCAATGCTGAGAGTACCACCTATGTTCTGAGTAGCGTAGGTTGCCAGATGCCCCAGATTCACCGTAGAGCAAGCCAGCTCCAGCGTGCCGCCCTTCGTATTGATGGCATTGGTATAAATATCTGCCCGGCTTCCCTCCAATCGCAGCGTAGCTCCGGCGGTAGCACCAATGTGCCCGTTGACTGAGAGAGTGTCATCTGCTGCGCTGAGCGTAGCAGTGCCGCTGGTAGCTATTACTTCTGCCCCGGAAGCGATGGTTCCGCCATTACCATACATGGTGGCGCCATCCTTAAGCTCAACCTTATCCTGCAGCGTCTGCCTGTTCAGGCGCATAATGCCAGTACCGGCAATGGTCACGGCATTATCGGCATCCAGTCTGCCACCTTCGCGCAGGTTCAGAGAGGCGCCGTCCTGCACAACGAAGCTATCGTAATCAAGCGTGCCGTACAATTCCACATCCTTACCGGACTTAATGATATTCCCGCCCCTCAGAACACCACCGGCATTCACCACCACCTGGCCATCCAGAGCACCGTTGTCAGCAGACACCTGCCACACGCCGCCATTCTGCACCGTGACGGTAGCGCCATTCTGCACAACCTTCGTGGTCAGCTCCGTAGCCACATTGAGCCCCGTGGTTTCGGAGAGCTGCAGTTCTGCCAGGTCATTCATGCCGGCATTGTAGTTCAGCACACCGTTGCCCTGTACGGCCATACTCGTATTGCCTTGGACGCTCACCGCCCCATTCAGGCTGAGAGACTCGCCCTGAATATCAAGGTTCACTCGGCTGGTAGCGGCATTTTCGCCCAGTACCAAATCGCAACCAAGCGCCATACCGGTCGTGGTGAGCTTAGAACCATCGAGCAGATGCAGCGTGGCTCCTTCCCCGGATTCCACCTGCAGGTGAGCTCCACCAGCCACTTGAAGTGTACCGGCACCGGTGATTTCACCGACCTCCAGTTTACCTGAGCCCTTCAGGGCAGATGTATCCCCTACCAGCAGAGTATCCGCTGTCACATGGGTATTCACCACCAGCGCACCAGACTCATACTTACCCATGGTGCCGAATGACAGAGAGCTGCCATCCGTAGCCGAAATGGTGAAATCAGTCTCATTATCGAACACGGCTGTATCTGCCTGAGCCCCACCGGTAATCTCGAGGCGGCCGAGATTGCCCTCACCACCCATGAACACCAGCTTACTCCCCGGCTGCACTTCCGAATGATTGCCACCCCAGAAGGCAAAACCCTCCTTCATATCCAGCCGGATACTCAGGCCAGAGTTTCCGGTTTCCAGGGTCACCTGCTTGTATAATTCGGGAGTAAACAGAGAAATCCGGTCCTGCATGGCAGACCAGTCACCCGAGGCCAGCAGATATTTCACCCCAAGTTGCAGGGCATCCGTATCAGCAAAAGTGAGATTCATGCCGCCTTCATCAGAGGCAGATATCGAACCATTCACAGCCAGCGTAGCATGGCTGGAGCTCAACGCGTCGAAATGCAGCGTACCGCCATCGAACACCAGCCCGCTATTCAACACAGCAGAACCGCCATTCGCGCCGGCCACCACATTCAGCGTGTGCCCGGTGCCCAGGGTAAAACTATCATTCAGTTTCAGGGTGGCACCCTGCGCCACTGTCACATTCCCCTTGATATACAGCCCCGAGGAGTTGAAATTGAGCGTACCATTCAAAGCAGCCACATCATTCACCACCACTGTAGAGCCATTGAAAAGCTGGGTACCCGTGCCGGACATCTCGATACTCACGCCATATGAACCGGTCTTATCAGCTGCTGTGCCAATACTGCCTTTGTATTCATAATTACCGCTGCCGGTAATCTCAAGCGTAGTGCTGCGAGTGGAATCAGGCGCATTTCTGGACACAGCACTGGGAGCGGCACCGGCCATCACATGAGCAAGAGCATGCCCCGTGGCATTAAGCCCGCCAATCTTGATTCGCTCATCATTCAAGGCAAGCGTGGCATACGCATCTCGATTTACATATGAGGCCCATGTACCCACAAGATTGACCGTGGCACGGCTTATCGCTTCCTCGCTGTCAATCTGCAGATAAGCCTGGTAATTTTTATTATATGTTGCTGCAGTGTCAGCGTATCCGGGGTCATGCTGACGATAGAAATCGAGAGTACCACTGAAGCCGCCATCGCCATCGATAACAACGCTGGAGCTGTAATAATGCGTATTCTGCGGATTCCACTTGAAGGTACCATCACCGGTAAGCTTATCAATATGCCATATCGAGTTCCAGGTATGGTCAACAATCTTGAGCTCGTTACCGGAAGCCACGTGGATATGCTCCAGCTGTTTCTGCATGTAATCCGCACCATTGGACTCGATGCTGTGCAGCTCCGATGAACCAACTGCATTCAGAGTGCCTCTTAACGTCTGGGCAGATGTACTGTTGAAATACAGCTTGGAATTCTGCAGGTTCAGCGTACCGTTGTTAACGATGTTTTCAGCACCGGTAAGCTTCCACGCGCCGCCGCGGATACATTCCGTTGCGCCTTCAGCAATAGAAATGGTTCCGCTATAACTGACAGCAGCGCCTGAACCGGCCGCCAGCACACCACCGGCCAGCGCTATATTGCTCCCGAGAGAGCCGGAACCCACAGTAACGGAACCCTCACTGATGGTAAGCAATGACCAGCTGCTCCCGGCATCTGCGCTGAGAGCCAAGTCTGCAGCACCGGTCTTTTCCACAGTCCCCAGCTGTAGGCGCCCGGCAACGGTGGAATCCTCCGTTATATTGAAAACCAAATCACCGGTTCCGTTAATCTGACCACCAGACCGCACCTCAACATTATGCAGAACGTGAGACGTGCCTCCCAGGTTCAGAATACCGCCATTCTGCACACTTACCCCTCCGGCTGCCGACAAGGCGTCATCCTGCGATATGACCAGTGTGACATCACCACCCGTGCCATCGTTTCTACCCATGACGGATATCTGCCCGGTAATTGCAGAAGAATCCAGTACCACCTTGCCACCGCTACTTCCCTGCGCATCGATAATCAAATCACGCCCGGACTCCAGCGCTGTATTCACCGTAAAGGTAGCACCATTGATTGCGCCAAAGCGGTATGCCTGATTCTCTGCCAGCCAAAGTTCTCCACTCCAGGTCTTATCTGCTGCAACGCCCACCGTGAGCGAAGGGTGATTCTGAAGAGCTATGGCATTGCCGCTGAAATTATCCACCAGCACCATACCATCCGAGCCGGCGGACATTCTCATAACATCGCTCGCAGTATACAAATCACTAGCATTGCCATAGCTCAAATCCACTATTGCTGAGCCCAGAGCCCCATCTTCATAGGTCAGCTGCACGCCCTCACCACTGAAGAAGATATTACCAGTGAAAGAATTACCCTGATTCGTCAAATGAACCACACCCGTGGAGTTCTCCGTAGCGCCCAGCACCAGGTCATTGTCTCCGCTCAGCACATAGTTAACCACCAGCGTGCCGCCGCCACCGCCCAGACGCCAAGCGCCATCCGCAGCATTCAGGGTCTCAGTTGTACCAAGCGTGCCATACTGCACCGTCTTACCGGCCTCTGCACCAATGAATAAGCCATTATAACCCGCTATACCCAACTGCTCAGAATCACCAGAAAGCACCAGAGTACCGGTAGAGCTGGTATCGATATGCTCCAGCAGCCGGGCTCCGGTTTCCTTGTGCGAAGCTATCCAAGCGTCTTCCTGTATAACCCACTTGTTCAAGCGGGTATCACCCAGAGCAGTAGCAGAATCCGCAATCAGGCCACCGCACACCAATGTCTTGGTGCCGGTAAAAGAGTTATCCCCAGATAAGGTGAAGATTGCGGACCAATCCTTAAGATCCACACGCATATTACCCGAGCCGCTGATATTGCCGGCATAGGAATTATGCGCCGTCACGCCTGAGCTGTACTCTACCAAAAGAGTACCGCCATTGAGCACCGTACCACCTTTATGGCCGTAATAGTCGGCATATTTAGAAACGTCCTCCAGTCGCTGACCACCTTCCACGTATTCCTGAGCATACTTCACGCCCTCTCGCATCACATAAGTGCCGCCAGTTTCAACGGTTACATCGCCCGTGAGTCGAGCATGACTGCCCAACTCAAAAGTGGCACCGCCCTTCACGGTCACATCCATGGCGGCATCGGCATAATGCCAATCGTTGGCATTGGAGTAGCGGTTCGAGTTAATGCCATTGGCAGAGCCCTCGGCATGAATGGTATTCGTACCACACAGAATCACCTTTCCGTTATCTACCTGCAAGCCGCTGTTGTCGTTCTGCAAGTTGGTGCGCACGCTGTTAAGCACCCAAGACCCGCCACCGGCATACTGAATTTTCAGAGAAGAATCAGAGGAGTCACGGAAAGAACCAAGGAAGGTTGTGTCGCCACTCTGGCGGTAAACCAATGTTGAACTCCCCTTGTTATTAGCAATAATGGCATCTTCCGTCAGGGCATTGATGGTAAAGCCGGCATCAGCAATCGTCTCACTGTTGCCGGTTGTGTACCAATCCATGCTCTGGCCGTTCATGTCCAGCACGCCACCCTTGTTACCAAAGGTGAAATCGCGTTCAATCTGGCCAATATCATCAATAACCACCCTAGCGCCATTGTTCACCAGCACATTGTATGCGGCATAGCCACCATCGGTGCGCTTCAGGTAGGTGGTACCACTACCACCCAAATTCAGCAGAATATTGTTATCACCGCTACCTTCGATGTACAGGTCACCGGCGCCTATCTTGCGCCATTCGTACATGTGCTTATCCGAGCTCGTAAGCTGAAGATGCAAAGAAACATTTTCATTCACCAGATACCCGGCAGAATTCAACATATGATTCCCGCCACCAGCGGAAGAGACCGTGTAGCTTACGGCCTCATCACCGGCGGCGCTGAATTCAGCATAGCCCACGCCCAAATCTACCGTAGCATTCAGCACCACAGCATTCTGCGCTGCAGATGAGCTAAACAGCAGATTCTCTGTAAAATACAAATCCGCATTATTCTGCGCCACATAACCGTTACCATAGTTATACCAGTTCTGGTTATTCTTCACCCCGGACAAATCACTCCATGTGCTCAGGCCGTTCTGCAGACCGATGTGTGTGGTCAGCACATTGCCCGCTGCATCCTTGATTTTACCGGCATAGAGGGTGGTGCTGTTGGAGCCATCGCTCTGGGAGCCCGCCACCTCATCCACGGCATTCAGGTAAACAGTATTCACGCCATCCACTGCAGAAACGGATGACATATCAACACTCTTGTTAAATGAATTCAGAGCTTCTTGGTACTTGTTAGTATAGCTCAGGTAGGTGGCATTGGTGCCGTCGGACAATGCAGTGCAGCCCCAGAATTTGTACACGCCCTCCTCGGCATCGTAAACATACACCGGGCTGCCGGAATCACCAGCCAGCGCAGCATACGGCAAGGGATTAGTATTGTTCACCCCATTAAACGTCGTACCGACACGAAGACCACCGGCGCTGGTATCATTCAACGACAAGGGGTCAATGATACCGCCCGTCTCATACACATAGGCCTGATACGGCAGGCTGAGTCCGGGGTATTGGTGATAACCGGCTCCGCTATGGTAAAACATGTTCGTGCCCGATACAAGCTCTCGAGCTTCCTGAGTGCTGCTGCAAGCCTGCACAGGAGTAATATCTGTAAATATCTTGCTCTGTCGGGAAATTCGGTAATCCACATAGCGCCCGTCATTGTAGGCATTGCTGAACACGCTGGAACCGCCGATGGAAACGCTCTTGTAATTGATACAATGAGAGCCGCCAATGCCGTACACATCTGACGTAAAGTTGGAAGATTGTTCCCCGTTGTGCCCCACGGTCACCGTAATAGTGGGGGAAATAGCCGCAGCAATGGAGCGATTGTAACCTGCTGAGAAATCAATCATTCCTTGCTCGTTTGAAATCACGTAATCAGCCTTACCGTCAGTATAAGTAATGGCAATACCTCCCTCCTGCCGGCGAATATACTGCAACAGGGCATTTCCACCATCGCCTGCTATATATCGCCCGCAGTTCTGACCAAAATCGGTATATGTTACAAGAGTAACGGCTGAATGCATGGACGCAGCTTGCACCGTATAGCTAGCTACAACGGTACCAAGCAACGCCAATAAGGAAGCACGGAGAGAGACAGGCAAGTGAAGTTTCATGGCAAAAAACGGCTCTTTTCTGCACTCTACTATCTCCTACTCACCAAGTCAAGCGTAAAATTGCCGACAACACATTGCCTCAAAAATCCGGTCACCGAACTGACCTTCTCGTGAGTTTAACTGACACGAGAAAAGCCGGGTGCCTCATAAATCAGGCACCAACATATACACATATCACTCAAAATGAGTAAACAAGCAACAATAGAGTTACTGAATTCAAACACATATTACCCCGGAAATCAATACAGCAGCCCCCCTGCGTACCCCAAAATTGCTCTTATTTTACACATAATCCGAATGACTACTTGTATAAAAACAGATTTACATGTATAATCCCCCGGCACCCAATCCGATACGGGCTCAGCCCGATTCAGCCGCACAGCTTCAGCACGTCTCCATTTTCACCTCAGCAAACTCACGTTATGAACATCAAAACCCTTTATACCGCAGATGAAATTAAAACCGCTGTTCAGAACATCGCCCTGCGAATAGAGGAACACTTCGGCAAAGATGAGCCCGTGATAGCGCTCTGCCTGCTCAATGGAGCCATCTGGTATGCCGCTGACCTGCTGAGGTGCCTACCGGACAATTTCGAGCTGCAAACCATTCGCATTTCCAGCTACGAGGGCACAGAAAGCAGCGGCAAACTTAAGTGGCACTCCGCCCTGCCCGAGTGCAAGGGTAAACAGGTTCTGATTATCGACGACGTGCTCGACACAGGACTGACCCTGAAAGCCGTGCATGACACCCTGCAGGAAAACGGCGCCGCCAAAATCGCCTCCACAGTGGCTATCAACAAAATAGGCCGCCGCAGCGTACCCTACGAAGCCGACTTCATTGCCCTGGAGTGCGAGGATTACTTCCTCGTAGGCTACGGGCTGGACTTCAACGGCAAGTACCGCAATCTGCCCTTCATCGGCTACATCAAATAACCCATACACACCAATGACAACACTCCGAAAATTGATAGCGATAGTATTTCTGCTAATATCCTGTGCCGTTTACGGGCAGGAATCCCCCCTTTCGTGGAGAGGGTTACATGTGGACACTTCTCGCCATTTTTTTGCACCGGCAGTCTTGATGGAGCTCATGGACCGCATGGAAAAACTGAAATTCAACCGCCTGCACCTGCACCTGACAGATGGCCCCGGCTGGCGCTTAGAAATCAAACGCTACCCTCGCCTGACGAGTGTGGGAGCTTGGAGAAAACGCTTAAAACCGGGAACATGGAACTGGAAAGACCACGAAATCGGCAACCATTTTCCGAATTGCTACGGTGGCTATTACACGCAAGATGAGATGAAGGCCCTGGTAGCCTACGGTGCGGAGCGAGGGATTATGCTGGTGCCGGAAATCGACCTGCCGGGGCATGCGTATGCGGCTCTGGTAGCCTACCCGGAGCTGGCAATGGAAGCCCCGCCGGCCTGCAAACTGGGGAGAGATGTGATTGATGTCAGAAAACCGGAGGTACGCGCCTTCGCCAAAGCCGTGCTGGATGAAGTCATGGAGCTGTTCCCGGCCGGCACCCCCATTCACTTGGGCGGCGATGAAGTAGACACCACCATGCTCAGCAGCGAAGAGCAACGCGACTTCATGCAGGAAATGGTAGATTATGTCACCGCCCACGGGAACCCGGCCATCACATGGGATGAAGCAGCCTGCAACGGAGTTAACGGCCAATGGATTATGCTCTGGCGAGCTGAGCAAATGGGACGAATCCTTAATATGCAGAAACCGGTAATACTCTGCCCCAATTCCCACTTTTATTTCGACTACCCGCAAGATTACCGCCATGCGCTGCCCGGAGAACATGTGATAACCACGCAAACCGTACGCTCCTTCCGCATACCGTCATCCCCCCATGTGCTTGGCGTGCAGGGGAATTTATGGAGCGAGCACATACACACCCCCGAGCAATTGTTCCGCATGGCCTTCCCCCGTGCCACGGTAATGGCTAAAACATTTTGGCTGCAAAAACTCACAAATACCCCACCCGCTCCGGAGCCCGAAAACAGCACACCATAACTAGGCACCAGACATTCAACGGGTAAAATTCGGCGGCAACGTCTTTTCTGCTTGCAATCCGGGCGAAAAATGGTATACTCGTGCGCGTATTATCATTTTTACATACAAAGCACTATGAACACGGTACGCACATTCACGACTGGTTCGGGGGCAGAGGGTCAGTACTACTCTCTGCCGGCACTGGCTGAGCAGGGCTTTGCAGGAATCAACCGCATGCCTGTCTCTCTCCGCATTGTACTGGAAAGCCTGCTGCGTAACTGCGACGGGCTGAAAGTAACCGAGCAGGATGTTAAGAATCTGGCTGCTTGGAATGCCGGCGAGCCCGGCAATTACGAGATTCCCTTCACCGTAGCGCGAATCATACTGCAAGACCTCACGGGTGTACCCCTGCTGGTGGATTTGGCTGCCATGCGTGCCGCCGTGCAGGATTTGGGTGCAGACCCCGCCAAAATGGAACCGCTCGTTCCCGTAGACTTGGTTGTGGATCACTCCGTACAGGTAGACTGGGCAGGATTCCCCGCCGCTTACCAAAAAAACCTCACACGCGAGTTCGAGCGCAACGCCGAGCGTTACGAGTTCCTGAAGTGGGGTCAGCAGGCATTCAAAACATTCTCCGTCGTTCCGCCCAGCACAGGTATTGTACACCAGGTAAACTTGGAGCACCTCGCCCATGGTGTCATGGAGCAAGCCGGCACCTACTACCCCGACACGCTGGTGGGTACCGATTCACATACCACCATGATTAACGGCCTGGGTATCGTTGCTTGGGGCGTAGGCGGCATCGAGGCCGAGGCCGGCATGCTCGGTCAACCCGTCACCTTCCTGGTACCCGAGGTAGTGGGTGTACACCTGACCGGCAAATTGCAAGAGGGCGTGACTGCCACCGATTTAGCCCTGCACGTCACCAAAATGCTGCGCAAGCACGGCGTAGTGGGCAAGTTCGTCGAATTCTTCGGCGAGGGCGCAGCCAGCCTCTCCCTGCC
Organism: Akkermansia sp.; assembly: GCA_017555205.1. Lineage (GTDB taxonomy): Bacteria > Verrucomicrobiota > Verrucomicrobiia > Verrucomicrobiales > Akkermansiaceae > Akkermansia. The sequence goes on from JAFZGW010000022.1 coordinate 11,664, forward strand.
CGACCGCGCCACGGTAGCCAACATGGCCCCCGAATACGGCGCCACCATGGGCTTCTTCCCCATCGATGCTACCTCCGCCGCTTACCTGCGCGCCACCGGCCGCAGTGAACAGCACGTCACCACCTACGAAAACTACTACAAGGCACAGGGTATGTTCGGCATGCCCATGAAGGGCGATATCGACTACAGCGTGGAGCTCGAGCTCGATCTCTCCACCATCGTGCCCGCCGTAGCCGGCCCCAAGCGCCCGCAAGACCACATTGCCCTGACCGATTTGAAGCAGAGCTTCGCCACCATCTGCGAAAGCACTTACGGCCACCCTCAAAATACCACGCCGGTGCCCGTCACCATGAAGGGCGATGCCGGCAATCCCGATGCTGACACCACGCATGATGTAGCCCTTGCAGACGGTTCCATTCTGGTTGCAGCCATCACCAGCTGCACCAATACCAGCAACGACAGTCTGATGCTCGCCGCCGGTCTGCTGGCCAAGAAGGCCGCCGCCCTCGGCATGAAGGTGCCCGCCTATGTGAAGACCAGCATCGCCCCCGGCAGCCGTATTGCCGCCCGCTACTTCGCCAACAACGGCCTGACAGACGCACTCGACGCCATCGGCTTCTCCATCGTCGGTTACGGCTGCACCACCTGCATCGGCAACAGCGGCCCGCTCAACAGCGCAATCGAACAGGCCGTCACCGAGCACGACCTCGTATCCTGCTCCGTGCTTTCCGGCAACCGTAACTTCGAGGCCCGCATTCACTCCCATGTGAAGGCCAACTTCCTCATGTCCCCCCCGCTTGTCATCGCCTTTGCACTGGCCGGCCGTGTAGACATCGACATGGCCACCGAGCCCATCGGCACCGCAGCTGACGGCTCCCCCGTATACCTGAAGGACGTATGGCCCACGGGCGAGGAAATCGCCGCCGCTCAGGCCTGCGCCGCCACCCCCGAGGACTACGCCGCCTGCTACAACAGCGTGGTGCCTGAATGGGGCAAAGTAAGCGCCCCCGAAGGTGCCACCTTCGCTTGGAATGCCGATAGCACCTACATTCACCGCCCGCCCTTCTTCGAGGGCTGGAACGGCAGCAAGGGTGATATCGTTGACATCGTGAACGCCCGCCCGCTGGGTATCTTCGGCGACTGCGTGACCACCGACCACATCTCCCCCGCCGGTGCCATCAAGCCCACCGGCCCCGCCGGTAAGTTCCTGGCCGCCAACGGGGTGGAGAAGCGTGACTTCAACACCTTCGGTTCCCGCCGTGGTAACGACCTCGTAATGGCTCGCGGCACCTTCGCCAACGTGCGCATTAAGAACCTGCTCACCGAGGGCGTAGAGGGTGGCTACACGCTCTACTTCGGCACTCAGACCGTCAGCGAGCCCGACACCGCCATTGCTGCTCCCTGCGGCACGCCCACCTTCATCTACGACGCCGGCATGGCCTACAAGGCCGACGGCGTGCCCACCATCATCATCGGTGGTGAGGACTACGGCATGGGCTCCAGCCGCGACTGGGCCGCCAAGGGAACCAACCTGCTGGGCGTGCGCGCCGTAGTAACCAAGAGCTTCGAGCGCATTCACCGCAGCAACCTCATCGGCATGGGCGTGCTGCCCCTCAACTTCGCCAACCCGGCAGACTACGACCGAGTGAAGGGACTGAAGGACGTCACCTTCTCCATCACCGGCCTGAGCAACGACCTACAGCCGCGCGACGGCGCCACCCTCGTGGTGCAGCCTGCCGGCGAGCCCGCCTTCGAGCTGCCGCTCATTGTGCGTATCGATACCCCCATCGAGAAGGAATACTTCCGCGCCGGCGGTATCCTGCAGTACGTGCTCGCACGCTATTGCTAAATCGCGCGCCTACTCGTATTATCACTCCCCTGCTGTACTCAGTACAGCAGGGGTAACTTTCAGTCAAAACTCATTATACAATACCATGAACGCCATCGATTTTACCACCCTTCAGCAGAACCCCGCCGAGCTCATCGGCAAGCAATGGATGCTTATCACCGCCGGTACGCCGGAGAACTTCAACACCATGACCGCCAGCTGGGGCGGCCTGGGCTTCCTGTGGAACCGCCCCGTTGCCTTCGTCTTTGTGCGCCCCAACCGCCATACGCGTAGCTTCATCGATGCCCAGCCCGCCTTCACCCTTTCCTTCATGCCCGAGAAGTACCGCAATGACCTCATTTTCTGCGGCCGCAACTCCGGGCGTGACGTGGACAAAATGGCTGCCACTCAGCTGAGCGCTGCCACCACACCCAATGGACTTGTAGCCATGGATGACGCCGACCTCGTGATTGAGTGCCGCAAGATGGCCGTTGCCCACATGCGCGAGGAAGACTTTGTTGATTTAAGCGAAGTAGCCCCCAAGTGGTACGACGCCGACAATCCTATGCACCTCGTCTACATCTGCGAGATTGCGGCGACCTACACCCGCTGAATTACCACCCATCTCAACAAACAACAGTACTGTTGCCCGCCAGTCGAGCAACAGTACTTTTTTATTTACAAAAATAAAAAGCCTACACCTTTTTGCGACCTTCGAGAGCGCGCATAAGGGTAACAGCATCCGCCTGCCCCAAACCGGCACCGGCCGGCATACCCTGGGCCAGTCGTGTTACCCTACAATCGAGGGCCGCGAGCTGCTCCGCAAGGTAGAGAGCCGTAGCTTCGCCCTCCACATCACTACCGACTGCCAGAATAACCTCACACCCGGGCAGCTCTCGTACACGCTCCACCAGCTGAGCAACGGCAAGGTCCTCCGGCATCACACCATCAAGCGCTGAAATCTTGCCGCCCAAGCAATGGTAAAGGCCGCGAAATGAGCCGCAACGCTCAATCGGCAGCACATCCGTAGGCTGTTCAACCACACAAAGCAGCGAGGAATCTCGCGCCGGGTCACCGCAAGCCGTACACAGCTCACCATTTGCCGCAAAAAAACCGCAGCGGGGACAAGCGCTCACCTCATCCGCAGCCGCAGTCAAGGCAGCGGCCAAGGCTCGGGCATCTGCCCTACCGTGCTGCAAAAACCAGAGAGCATACCGCTCCGCACCGCGCGTTCCCACGCCCGGCATGCGCTTAAGGCGAGTAATCAGCTCCTGTACAGGTCGGGGATAATCCTGAGCCTTCATGATTGCGAGTTACGGAAAAAAGGTACAGTGACCACCAGTGCCCAAGTAAAAAGCACACAGAAGAGCAACGGGGCTACATAGAACACGCAATCCCCCAGCACACACAGCAAACCGGGCATCACAACAGCTACTGCCGCCATGACCGCAATCTGAGTGCGCGCGGAAAAACGCTGCTGCCGCAGCAGCACAATCCCCAAGTAGAGAGTCACCCCCACACACCAGCCGAACATACCTGCCTGACTAAGCGCCGGGTGCTGCGTAGCCTCTGCCTCCAAATAAAACGGATTGCCGCACAACATGCGCAGCTGTGCTTCATCCAACACCTCAAAACAACCGCTCAACATCAACAGCATAACCGCCAACAGCACCACCACACTGAGCACAGCCCAGCGCAGCCACTGCATGTCGCCACTATCGCGCGCAGACGAGTTTTTCCACAACCCGGTAACACTTGCGCACAGCCGAGCCCGCAAACAAACACCGGCGCGAGATTTGCCGGCCGGCACCGGCTCGGCTTGCTGAGGTTCCTGACTCACCATAGCACAGAATACAAGGCGGCGGCAGGGTATGGGGCCCAACCGCCGCTAAACACAGTTTCTTAACTTATCCTACAGGCCATCAATCAACAAAACGCTTCACAACAAGTGAGGCATTGTGACCGCCGAAACCAAAGGAGTTGCTCAGAGCCACGTCCACCTTCATAGCGCGACCCACGTTGGGGCAAACATCCAAATCGCAGGCGGGGTCCTGGTTGAACACGTTGATGGTGGGGGGCACAAAGTTGTCATGAATTGCCTTCACGCAGGCAAGCAACTCAATGGCACCGGCAGCACCAAGAAGGTGACCGGTCATGGATTTGGTGGAGCTGCATACCAACCCATTCGTAGCATAATCGCCGAAGGTGCGCTTAATGGCCTTCACCTCGCAGATGTCGCCTACGGGGGTGGAAGTACCGTGAGTATTCACATAGTCCACGTCCTCGGGCTTCAAGCCGGCGTGCTCAAGTGCCATCTCCATGCAGCGGCTGGCACCCTCACCTTCGGGGGCGGGGGCAGCGTAGTGGTAGGCATCCGAGCTCAGACCGTAGCCCACCAGCTCAGCAAGAATCTTAGCACCGCGAGCCTGTGCGTGCTCCAAGGTCTCGAGCACAATCACACCGGCACCTTCACTCATCACGAAACCATCGCGGTCTACGTCATAGGGGCGGGAGGCCGTCTCGGGGGAGTCGTTACGGGTGGAAAGAGCCTTCATGTTGGCGAAACCGGTAATACCGATGGGCAGAATAGCAGCCTCGGCACCACCGCAAATCATCACGTCGGCATCACCGAACTTCATGATTCGCCATGCCTCACCAATACAGTGATTCGATGTAGCGCAGGCAGTGGAAATGCTCATGTTGGGACCGCCGAAACCATACTCGATACTCACCAGACCGGAGGCCATGTTGGTAATCATGTAAGGAATGCAGAAGGGGGACACACGGCGAGGACCGGATTTGAAAAGAGTCTCGCAGTTTGTACCGTGAATACCCAAACCACCGATACCGGAGCCAATCATCACGCCCACGCGGTTCTTGTCAACCTTCTCGGGGTCGATGCCGGCGTCCTCCATAGCCATACCGGCAGCAGCCATAGCCAGCAGCTCAAAGCGGTCGCAACGGCGAGCACCCTTCGGGTCTTTCTTAAAATAGGGAGTAGCATCAAAATCCTTCACTTCGCCACCAATGTGCACGGCGTATACATCAGTGTCAATGCTCTCAATCTTGGAGATGCCGGAGCGTCCCGCCTTCATACCTGCCCATGTCTCCTCCACGTTGTTGCCGAGGGGAGAAAGAGCACCCATACCAGTAATTACGATTCGACGGTCTTTCATGACGTTTGTTTACTAAGCACATTAACTGATAGTTTGAGCAAAGTCAAGTATAAACTGAATCGGCGGGTACAAAAATCATTTTAACACAGGGCAAAAACGCATTTTGAAGTCATTTCAACAGCAAGCACGCAATACGCGCTTGCCATAAGCGGGGAGAATCTGCTACAATACGGGCATGAAGCCCCTTATAAAACTCGGCGAATATAAAATGGAGGACGGCAGTCTGTGGGAGCTGTGGGAACGCGACGGCGAACTCTCACTGCAGCACGACGGGCTGCCCTGCGCAAGCTCCTTCACCCACGGCAGCGAAGATTCCATGGCGGAGATAGCCACCTCGCCCATCACTCGCGCCACACAACCCTGCATCATGATAGCCGGGTTGGGCTTAGGCTACGGCCTGGCAAAAGCCATGGAGTGCCTGCCCCGCGAAAAAGCCAAATTCATAGTAGCGGAACCCGTAGCGGCCATTGTGGAGTGGAACCGCGCCCACGGGGAAAACAAAGCCGTATGGCAAGACCGCCGCGTGAGTGCCGAGATAGCGAGTGCAGCCGAGCTGTGCCGCAAGCGCACCGGTTCACTGCATGCCATTTTGCTGCGCCATGTACACGCCCGCTGCGAGTTGAGCATGGGCGATGCTCAGGCCTATTTCAATGCGTTGAAGGGCGGCAGCCTGCTGGCGATTACAGTAGCCAAGCGCGACAAGCGGCTCGAAAGCACCTTAATTCGCGCCGGGTTCGAGGTAAGCACCACACCGGTACCCGCCTCCTCCAAGGGCAAACAGCTGCGCATGCACACAGTTGTACTGGCTCGCCGTGGTCGATTTGTACCCTTTGCCGAGCGCAACGCCAAGTAATCCTCCCCCCACACCCTCTATACCATGAACATACCGTTTTTCTCATCACGTCGTCGTTCCTACCCCACGCTTGAAGAAATTGAAGCACTGCGCAACCAGCGCACGCAGGGCATACGTCGCGTGATGGGGGTAACGGGTCTTATTTTTCTGGGGTTAGTGTCCTTTTTGGGTTCCATGCTGGTGCTGTCACCCATGCTCGAACTGCAAGAGCTCGAACACCAAAAAGAGCAAACCGAGTACCTGCTCGAAAAAGCTCGTGCCGAGGAACAGGAGGCCTACAACCGCTACCTCTGGATGAACGACCCCGAGTACTACGAAAACGTTGCGCGCGACCGCGCTGATATGGCGAAACCCGGCGAAACTATCATTCGCCGCCCCACCCCGGCAGACCTCGAGCGCATAAAGCGCAACAATAAACGCAAGCAACCCACCCCCGCCAAGAACTAACGTTCGGCAGCGGCTCAGCCCCGGTGCACACCACCGGGGCGCATATCAAAACGAATCACTCTTCGCAGCTCCCGTGGCAATGGCCACAGTTGCAATCATGCCCGTGCTCGTGCGGGGGCACATAATCGGCATCCTCAATTTCCGGCGGCAGGGGCATGTCGTCATCAAAGGGCGAGGGCGGGCTCAGGCGAGCCTTCAACTCAGCATCCTGCGCCAAATCCGCAGGGAATTTTCCGTCGCGGTTACGCACCGTCAACTTTGCACCGGCAGCCAGTAGCATATCCACAATCTGCTCATAGCCGTACTGAGCCGCCAAGTGCAGCGGGGTCTGCCCGTAGGGATTGGTGACATTCACATCTGCCCCGGTTGCCAACAGCAGCGAAATCAATGCCACATCCGGCTCTACCCCCATGGCTGCCAGCTCCGGCGAAAAATCGACCTCATCCTGCAACAGCAGGGTTGCCGCACGGCGTAAATCCGTCATATCTTCCGCCACCATAAGCTCATCCAGAAACGCCTGCACCGGTTCATCAAAGTCATCCGGGTCAAAATCCACAGCCATCTCGCGTAAATCTTCGAGACTCACCCTGGGTTTTTCTTCCTCACTTACCGTTACACTATTCCACTGAATATCGCTCATGCGCGTATTATAGCGCACTATTCGCGCTAAAACCAGTCTTTTTATATCTCCAAACTCCGCAAATTTAAAAAGGAGCTTGCAGTCAGAAAAAAAATCCGATAAAATTGCAAAAAACTTACAACAATTCTCACAGACTTCACGTCTACCTGTAATGTAAGCAACCTTTTTTTACGAATATGAACAAAACACTCGCAAGTATCATCTGTTGCGCAGCAACTTTGCTGACCACAGCCACGGCCAATCAGCCCCTCGAACAGCCCGAAGCTACCATAGTGGTCGATGGTAGCGCAACCCGTAAGATTAACATTGCTGCCGATTCCGCAGCCCTGAGCGACAACATTCTGTGGTTACAGATTGATGGTACACAGGCCGGTGAGCTGCAGCTTGCTGCCCTGAGCAAGAGTTGCACACCGACCATCGAGGCTGTGTGGGCAGACGGCACCCCCCTCGTATTGCAGAGCAAAAACGGCTTCAACAGCACCCAGAGCAACTACACTTACTCCAAGAGCGAACTGCAGACTGCCCCTGCCAAATGCATGGTCAAAATCACATTCAGCGGCACTCCTACGGATGGCTTGGAAGTTCGGGTCGTATCCACCTCAAACTCTGCCTCGCTGATAGATACCATCATGGCAAACATTGCCAATTTCAAGATGAGTGATACTCCCGCCAGCTACGACCTGGCCGCCTGCATCGGTCTCTTCATAATCATGATTGTGTGTGTAGTGAGCATCATCAAAGTCAAAAGGAAGCGCAGCATCTGCACCCTCACCTGCTCTCTCGGTAGTGTTGAGCTCTTTGACAAAGATCTGACAAACAACGGCGGCTACACCATCGGCCGTGGCTCCGAATGCGATTGGGTTCTCGATGAAACCAGTATCTCTCGCAATCACGGTCGCCTGTCCCTCACCAATGACGGCCTCTACTACACCGACCTGAACAGCTCCAACGGCACCTACCGCAACGATGTAGAACTGCCGACCAACCAACCCGTACTCCTGACGAATGGCGACAAGCTCGAGCTGGGCCGCATCATTATTCAGGTGAACATTCACTAACTCTGACCGGCAAAATTCCAAAAATGCCACATCTTTTCCCAAAGGTGTGGCATTTTTTCCTCACTTTTACTAACACGCTATGATTCGATATCTATCAACCATTATTTGCTGCGCCATTGCAGCCCTGCTTCCCACAACCACAGCCAACGAATCCCCCGCCGCAGCGGAAGTAGACGTTACAATAACCCCGGGGCAAACCCAACAACTGGCAATCTCAGGAGACGAAGCAGCCCTGAGCGATAAAGTGCTGTGGCTGGAAATCAAGGGAACACAAACCGGGGAATTACAAATCGCGGCACTCAGCGGCACCTGTACCCCCACCATTGCTACCCTGTGGGCGGATGATGGCACCCGCCTGCCCATGCAGGTACAAAACGGCACCAACAATTCACAAACCCACTATTCAATTGCCACAACCGTACTCAATGATAAAGTCCATAGCTGTCGGGCTGAAATCACCTTCGGTAATTTACTGACAGCCGAGGAAGAAATCCGAGTAATTGTGGAACAATTATCCCCCCCTTGGTGGAAATCCCTGCTCAACAAGGTAACAAACTTCAACCCGGACGACATACCGCTGAGCTATATCATTGGCAGTGCAGCCGGTTTGTTACTTCTAATCTTTGCCTTTTTCGGACATCGTAAGCCTTACACCCCGAAACCCCCGCCCTACACCCTCACATGCGATTTCGGCACCGTAAGAATCACGGCGAAAGAACTCAGCCGCGACGGCGGTTATATTATCGGTCGTTCTGCGAACTGCAACTGGCAGATTTTCGAAAACACCATCTCACGCCAACACGGTAGGCTGTCCCTGGTTGACGGCAAGCTGCACTACACAGATTTGGGCGGTGCCAACGGGACCTATCGCAGCAACAAAGAACTCCCTGCCCACAGCCCCGTGGAAATTCAAAATGGAGATGTACTCGAACTCGGCCGCGTTTCCATAAAAGTTACAATCAACCGAGAAGCATAGGCACATGTTTTTCAAAAAATTCTTTACCGGTCTGCTCTGCGCTGCTGCTTTACTCAGCAGCAGCGCCGCAGCGGCTATCACCGGCACCACCCATACCGAGCGACTAATGGAGCTCGTCATGAAAACCGACCTCAGCCCCAACGCGCAGACAAACGCCCACATCTTCACCGATGAGCCATTGGCTGCCGACATGAAACCCGGGCAGGTTTATACCTACAGCTCAAAAGACGCCGACACCCACGCCTGCGCTATCATTGCCGAGCATTCCCTCAACCAAGCCGCACCCGGTTCCCTCATTCAGGCAGGTGAAACAAAAACACGCACCGTTATTCGCGTGTACTCCTCCACCGACCGCAATAAACTGGCTCAAATCCGTTGCCCGAGGGACTCTTTCATACACACGCTATCAGGAGCAACTGCTCAGGTTCGCCACCTCGGTCCTAAAGTCATAGAATACGAAATCAAAAATGAAGCATTTACGGACTACGAAAACAAGAATGGCTCATTTTACTACAAAGTGTGCCTGTCTGCCTTCGAGGTAGCTGAGTTCAGCCCCTTGGTAAACGAGGAAGCCGAAATCACGGCAGCACACGAGGCGCAACATTACAATGACTACACCCTGAACGACAACACCGCTATTCTGGCCGTCTACCCAAGCGAATTAGTGCCTTTCTTAAAAGGGCTCAACGATGTCGAGCCAAAAAACATTATGGTAGAGGCCATCAAACATTTCAACGATGTCCGTAAACACTGCGCAATCAATCTCATTTTGCTTGAAGGTCGCGCTACTGATGCCGAACTGCGAGCAGCAGAAAAACTCGGCCTCATCAAAAACTTCGACGATATCGACAAACGCGTAGCCAAGCGCAACAAGGTCCCCATCGATGCTTCGACTCTCGGTAACAACAACAACCTGAACTTTGAATATTTAAACCACTCCTTCACACTCACCACAAAAGGCGAACTGTGCACATACGGTCAGGCCTACAAAACGCTCAGCGAATCGCTGGCTTTCGGCCACGACGAACTCAACAATGCCGCCCGTGAGCATAAGGAGGCTATTTATCGATTCTTCGCTCATTACCACAAGCACAAGTATTATCAAAACAACCTGCCCGGTGACGATGTGCACACCACTACCCCCAATAAACAAACAGACTGGGACAAAGAGGTCGACATCGTCAACCTGCTCGAGGAACTCACCAAGCTTCTTCAGGAAAGTAAAAACAACTTCGATACCGAAAAATTCAATAAATTATTTACCCTCATCAACCCGCTCAACACCGATACCTCTCGCACCTTAACATGTTACCAAGACGGCATCGGCGAATACCGGAAAGCCCGTGCCCAATTCCTGCAAACCGCGCTCAATACCGTTTACAACGAAGACAGTGTAGATGTCCAATTTACCCCGCACAGCATCATTCCCAAAACTATCACCATTCAACAAGTCGGCGTTCTTTTCCATGTACTGGTGTACCTGACAGAAGATTTAAAAGGCGAGGAAGGTGGCCAAATTTACGATCCATCCGCATTGGAGCCATACTACTCCGAATACTCAAAGAAGTGCCAAGCCAGGCGCGATGAACTTTTCGAGCAATACGAGGCCAGGGGCACACATCCCCCAGACGAAATCATTACTAAGGAAGAAACTCGCATAGCAAAAGAACATTGGCAGCAAAACAAAGCCGACCTGCTATTTAAACACAGTCAAAAAATTCGCGAGTTACTGAACAAAAATACCCCCCTTCCCAATCGAGTTAAAATTGTACCTCGCCCCTAACAGAGCGCTGCATTTATCTGATATTCATTATGCCACATCTTCCCAAAAAGATGTGGCAATTTTCTTGCCACACCGAACCGTGGGTGATAGAATGGAAATGCCCCCGCAACACTTCTTCCGCCTCTTCACTACAAATATGATACACGCACTCGTCATCGGTCTTACCTTAGCACTGGTACTGGGAATACTGGCGCACAAACTCAAGCTTTCCCCGTTGGTTGGCTACTTGGTTGCGGGCATGCTGGCAGCCCGGCCGTGGTGGGGAGAACCGGTGGACAGCCATATAGTTGAGGATTTTTCGCACTTGGGAGTTGTGCTGCTGCTCTTCGGCGTAGGGCTGCAATTCCACATCAAAGATTTGCTGGCCGTGCAAAAGGTAGCGGTACCCGGAGCGCTGGTCTGTATGGCAGCCTGCACGGGCATGGGCGCGCTCGCCTTCTACTTATTCGGCGGGGATGATTGCGGGTGGCTCAACTGTGTGATGTTCGGCCTGTGCATTTGCGTGAGCAGTACGGTAGTGCTCACCCGTGTGCTGGGCGATAACCGACTGCTGCAAACACCCACCGGCCACACAGCCCTGGGCTGGCTCGTGGTGGAAGATATCTTCACCATCCTCATGCTGGTACTGCTGCCGGTCATCATCAGTGGCAAAGAACTCGGCCCGGCCATTGGCAGCGCGGCCGTTAAGCTCACCCTGCTGGTGCTCTGCGTAGCATTCCTGGGGCGCAAGGTCATGAAGAAGGTACTCACCTACGTCTCCCGCAGTGCCTCGGGCGAGCTCTTCACCCTGTCGGTTCTGGTGTTTGCGCTGGGTTTTGCGGTACTGGCAGCGGAGGGATTTGACGCCAGCATGGAGTTTGGCGCCTTCCTCTCCGGCATGGTAGTGGGGCAAAGCCGTTTTGCCAGTCGCGCCGCGAGCGACGCTCTGCCCATGCGCGATGCTTTCGCCGTACTCTTCTTCGTATCGGTGGGCATGGGCTTCAATTTCATGGGCATGATTGAGCACTGGGAACTCGCGCTCGCCACCTGCGCCGTTGCTTTCTTAATCAAACCCATCGTTGCCTACATCGTCATCCGAACACTGGGCACCCCCCTGCGCATGGCCATAAAAACCGCCGCTTCGCTCTCCCAAATCGGTGAATTTTCCTTCATTTTGGCCACCCTTATTGCCACACAGTACCACATGCTGCCCGGCTACGCGGCCAACGTCATCACCGGTGTCGCTATTGTGACCATCACCCTCAATGCCGCCCTCTACCGATTTGTTCCCAAGATTGCTGACCGACTCGAAAAAAACGGCGTCGGCGCCCGGAAAAACGTAGTCGGCAACGTACCTGCCCCCACAGATGAGCGCCACCGCATCATCGTGGTTGGCTACGGCCCCTGCGGCGAAATCATGAGCAGCATTCTGCGCAAATACGACCTCGAAGTCGTGGTGCTCGAAATGAATATCGATACCGTCAACCGGCTCGTAACCGAGGGCATCCCCGTGCTGCACGGGGATGCCCGACTGCGCAGCATCCTGCAAATGGCCGGGGTGGAAAAAGCCAAATCCATCATCGTAACCACGGCAGCAGCCCCCGCTCACGATATCGCCGAGAGCGCCCGCAGTCTCAACCCCGCCATCACCGTCATGGCCTACACCACCTATATTCGCAACGCTCGTCTCCTCCGCAGCCAAGGGGCGGAAACCGTCTTCTCCGGCGAGGAAGAAGTCGCGCTCTCCATGGCTTCCCACACCCTCCGCTCGCTCGGCGCTACCGAGGAGCAAGTCGCCCGCGAGCGCCAAGATAACCAACGCAAACTCGCCGGCGAACCGCCTGCTCAACCCACCACCACGGCATGAGCAAACCCGAATTCAAATTCCCCGGAGAGCAAGATGAACTCCACCGTGCCCGTTGGGAAAAGGGCTGCTACGCCATGCTCGCCGGCATCGCCCTCGTTCTTCTCGCTGCCTGGCTGCACGACATTTTCGAGGTCATGAGCGGCCTCATGATGGGGCTCTTCTTCCTGTGGCAAGTCATTCGCGGCCTCATCATCAAGCGCCACTTCTGGCATATTGCCGAGGAGAAAGTCAGTTTCTGGGCACTGGCCGTCGCCCTGTTACTCGCCCTCCTTTTCTACCGAATCTGCCTTCCCCCCGCCCCCTGACTCCGCCGCTTTTTTTCCCGAACATTTTTGCTTCACTTTACGTCCTAACAGTTGGCATCGCATTACTCGTCGCAAATCAACTCAGCAGCCATGTCTCAACAAAACACAGCAAACAGCAACCGCCCTCCACTACCACCGGGCTTTCGTCTCACCGAACCCGGTGAAGTTGAGTACGTTATCAAAAAACCTCTCAGCACTACGGGGGGATTTGGTATCACCTACCTGGCAACGGAGCTCTTCATGAAACGCAGCCGTACAGTTGTGGTAAAAGAAAATTACCCGAAGGATACAGCCCGGCGAAATCAGACAAGCGGCGAGCTTACCCCATACGACAAATCGGAGAAGTTTTACCGCTCCACCCGCGACAAATTCCTGCGGGAAGCCCAGATTATACGCCACCTAGAGCACCCCAACATCGTGCGCGTGTATTCCGCATTCGAGGCACTGGGAACCGCCTATTACACCATGCCCTATCTGGAAGGAGCAAAGGAGCTGTGGCAAGCCGCCCCCACGCCGGACAAAATCGACGAGGCTTGGCTGCTGCCTATTCTGCAAAAGCTACTGGGCGCGCTCGCTTACCTGCACGACTTTGAGCTGTTGCACCGCGACCTGAAAACAAACAACATCATGCTACTCCAGGATGGCACGCCGATTATCATCGACTTCGGCATTGCGCGCTCCATTACCGCCGGGGCCACGACCTCACTGCAAATCGGCACACCGGGCTTTTCCCCGCCTGAGCAGGGTTCCTCCTCAGCCGGTTACAGCGCCGACCTCTACTCGCTGGCCGCCACCTGCTACCACCTGCTCACCGGTAAGATTCCCCCCGTCGCGCAAGACCGTCTATTCGGCACCGACCCCTATCAACCGCTCAGCAACATGGCCGAACTGCGCGCGCGATTCAGCAACGCGCTGCTCAGCAGCATCGACCACGCCCTGCGCCCCATGCCCGCCGACCGCTGGCAATCCGCACAGGAGTGGATGGCCGCTATTGCCCCCGCCAACGACTCAACGGTCAACGTCATGCTCGAGCCTACGCGCGGGGACGAAATGAACGATGACGAGCTCTACGCCAACTGTGCGAACCTCGTAATCAAAGAGCGCAAAGCCAGCACTTCCATGCTGCAACGCCGTTTCTCCATTGGTTATGGCCGCGCCGCTAAAATGATGGATATGCTCGAGGCTCGCGGCATCATCGAGCCGAATTCCGGTAACTCAACCAGTCCACGCAAAGTGCTCATTGCTGAACCTACGCCTATCCCGGCGCCGAATAAGCCCCAACAGGCAGCACAGGCCGAACAGCAACGAAGGGGAATCTCGGCAGAGGAATATGATCGCAAATTGCACGATGCTGCCAAAGATGGCGACGCCGAGCTGGTGAAGCTACTCATCGATGCCGGGACGGATGTGAACAAGGCGAATGCCAATGAATGGACTCCACTCTGTACGGCGGCAGCCAATGGCCGCACGGATTGCGTGAAGCTACTCATCAACGCCGGCGCGGATGTGAACAAGGCGGATGAGGATAGCGAAACACCCCTCTTCACAGCGGCAGCCAATGGCCACGCTGAATGCATGAAGCTACTCATCGACGCCGGGGCGGATGTTAACAAGGTGGATAAGGAAGGCTGGACTCCACTCAGTACGGCAGCACTCGAAGGCCACACGGAATGCGTGAAGCTACTCATCAACGTCGGGGCAGATGTTAACATGGCCGATAAGTATGGCTGGACTCCACTCTTCTGGGCGGCATGGTATGGCCGCACAGAATGCGTGAAGCTACTCATCACCGCCGGGGCGGATGTGAACAAGGCGGATAAGAAGGGCGTAACTCCCCTCTACATGGCGGCAAAGAGTGGCTGCACGGAATGCGTGAAGTTGTTGCTCGACGCAGGCGCAGATGTTAACAAGGTGGATGAGGATGGCTACACTCCCCTCTACAAGGCGGAAGAAGGAGGTCACACCGAATGCGCCGAGTTATTACGCGCTGCGGGTAACACACATGAACCCACCATCGAGGAGCCCGCGCCAACCCCGAAAATCACCCAACAGGCAGCACAGGCCGAACTGCAACGAAGGGGAATCTCGGCAAGGGAATATGATCGCAAATTACTCTACGCTGCCGAAAATGGCGAAACCGAGCTGGTGAAGCTACTCATCGCCGCCGGGACGGATGTTAACAAGGCCGATATGTTTGGCGAAACTCCACTCTACAAGGCGGCTGACAACGGTCGCGCTGAATGCGTGAAGCTACTCATCAACGCCGGGGCGGATGTTAACAAGGCGAATGATAAGGGCGAAACTCCACTCATCTGGGCAGCAATCAAAGGCCGCACGGAATATCTGAGGTTACTGCTCGCCGCCGGGGCGGATGTTAATTGGGCCGATAAGGATGGCAAAACTCCCCTCTACTGGGCGGCATACTATAGCCACGCTGAATGCGTGAAGCTACTCATCGCCGTCGGGGCGGATGTGAACAAGGCCAGTCATTATGGCTCAACTCCCCTCTACTATGCGGCTTACTACGGCCACGCTGAATGCGTCAAGCTACTCATCGACGCCGGAGCGGATGTGAACAAGGCGGATAAGTTTGGCGAAACTCCCCTCTACAAGGCGGAACAAAGAGGCCACACCGAATGCGCCGAGTTATTACGCGCTGCGGGCGGTAACACCGGCGGGATAGGGGGCTTCTTCAAGCGATTTTTCAATTAACCGCGCGCCACAGTCGGCGCTATCTTCCCCCATGTGCGGACTCTTTTCCAAGCGCATGGGGGATTTTTCCGCTTTATTTTCGCAACATTTTGGGTAGAATAACGTCCATAATAGAAAGTACAACACATACATCATGCAAACTCTCACACAAAACAGCTCATTTACACCGAACGACACCGCCCTGCCCGTGGGCTATAAGCTGCACGACTACATCATCGAAGATGTGCTCGGGAAAGGCGGATTCGGTATTACCTACTCAGCAAGGGAAATTTTGACTAATTACCCCGTGGTGATTAAGGAGAACTTTCCCTCCGATTTCGCCTACAGAGACCCCATATCAGGCGAGTTGCGCCCCATGCACAAATGCGAGGAAAGCTACCGCTGGGCTCAGGAACACTTCGAGCGAACAGCTACCCTTCTGCACAAGCTGCCCAGACACAACAACATTGTACA
>JAFZGW010000023.1 GCA_017555205.1 Akkermansia sp.
ACCATCCAAGAGTGGGATTTGCCAGAAGAACATCAAAATGTGCTCAAGGATGAGGTCATCGCTATGCAAGGTGAGCAAAGCAAAATCTACAAAGATATCCTGCGGCGCGTTGTGGCGCACAACGATGATGGAAATTATGATTTTGAGCTAGACTGTCACCAAATTGCAGCTCTTTACAGAGATCGCTGGTACATTGAAAGCTTTTTTACATGCGATGCACGCGCATACTGTTTGACTTGGGGCGGTGGTTCTGGCATAATGCGGTCAGATATGGCAGAGGTGAGCAGTTATGTGTTTTTCGGCAGCGATGAGGGTGCGGCAAGTGCCGCCGCAACTAAGTGCGCAGCGGAGCTCTCTGCCGGTGGCGATGGCTGGGGAGACGAAACGATAGACGGTGCAGCTGCTACGGCAGATGAGGCCGTGGAGCTCATACGCCGTGCGATTTCCGGCCTGCAGATGATGAATATGTTTGGCGGGCGCAAGGTGATATGGCTGAAGGGAGTCAATTTCTTGGCCGATACGCCCTCCGGTGCTCGCAGTGAAGCCGTGCAGGAGGCCATGGATGAGCTCTTGGAGGTGCTGGGCAGCATGCCGCCGGAAACCTTTTTTGTGCTCAGTTGTGCAGAGGTGGACAAGCGCCGCTCCTTCTTCAAAAAGCTTGGCGCGGTGGCGCAGGTCAAAGAGTTCAGCAAGATTGATATCTCCAAACCCGGTTGGGAAAGCGAGGTGGCGGCTCTGACTGTGCGCATGGCAAAGCCCCTGGAGCTTACGTTCGACAACGACGCCCTGGACCTTTTTGTGCACCGTGTGAATGAGAGCACGCGCCAGATTTCCAACGAACTGGCCAAGATAGACGTATACCTCGGGCCGGAGCGTCGGCGTGTGAGTGTGCATGATGTGGATTTGATGGTGGCGGTGTCTCGCAATGGGGTAATATTTGAGATTTCCCGTGCCATTGAGCAGAGCGATTGCCGATTGGCGGTGCGGCTTATCAATGAGCAGCTCGAGCACGGCGAGGCGGCTGTTACCATTATGCGTGCGGCTATAGTACCCACCGTGCGCAATCGTTTCTGCGCGCGCCTGCTGATGGATTCTTTCAATATCGATACCGCTAACTATCGCGCTTTTGAAGCGGCCCTCAACAAGCTGCTGCCCTCGGATCGCAAGATTTTACCCCTCAAAAAGGACGGCACGCCGAACGCCTACTCCCTGTTCAATGCGGCGCGTACCTGCGGCAAGCTCACGCTCAAAAAAGCCCGCCGCGATTTGCAGGCGTGCGCCTTGGCTGACCGTCAGCTTGTTTCCACCCAGTTGGATGACCGTGATATCCTCCATAAATTGGTGGTGAGCCTTACGGCCTGATGCTTTTCCTGCCACGAAAAACGCCCCGCTCGATTTCTCGGGCAGGGCGTTTTTTCTGTTACCAAATGAAGTTATTTGCCTTTCTCTTCGAGCTTGGCTTTCACCTTCTCTTCGATTTCGGCGTAGAGCTCAGGGCTGTTGCGCAGGGCTTCCTTGGCGGCATCGCGCCCTTGGGCAAGCTGGCTGCCATTGTAGCTGAACCATGAGCCGCGTTTTTGGATGACGTCGTACTCCATGGCTAAGTCAATGAGTGAGCCAACGGAGGATATACCCTCGTTGTACATGATATCGAATTCGCACTCAGTGAAGGGCGGTGCAACCTTGTTCTTGACCACCTTGAGCTTGGTGCGGTTGCCGGCTACGGTGCCGTCTGCACCCTTAATCTGGCCGACGCGGCGAATATCGCAGCGCACGGAGGCATAGAACTTGAGCGCGCGGCCGCCGGGGGTGGTTTCGGGGTTGCCGAACATTACGCCAATCTTTTCACGAATCTGGTTGGTGAAGATGCAGACGGTGCGGGCTTTTGCTATGAGTGAGGTGAGCTTACGCAGAGCGGCGCTCATAAGGCGTGCTTGTGCACCCACCGTGCTGTCGCCGATTTCGCCCTCGAGTTCCTGGCGGGTGACAAGGGCGGCTACGGAGTCTACTACGATGACGTCGATGGCGTTCGAGCGCACAAGAGCCTCGCAAATTTGCAGGGCTTCCTCACCGCTGTTGGGTTGAGAAACCAGCAGGTCATCGAGATTCACGCCCAGCTTGGCAGCGTAGGCGGGATCCAGCGCGTGCTCAACATCGATGAAGGCTGCCAGACCACCTGCACGCTGTGCCTGTGCAATGACCGTGAGGGTCAGCGTGGTCTTACCGGAGGATTCAGGCCCGAAGACTTCCACAATTCGGCCGCGCGGCACACCGCCTGCACCCAGCGCACGGTCGATAAGCAGGTTACCGGTGGGAATTACCTCCACCTCCATGGTTTTCTTGTCGCCCAGGCGCATGATGGCGTTCTCGCCGAAGTCTTTCTGAATCTGGAGCATAGCGGCATCGAGCGCACGCTGGCGCTGTGCTTGCAGCTTCTCCTGTTCGGGGGAAATTTCTTTACTCATATCACTATTGAGCTTACCTGTTCGCCCCGCCGCTGGCAAGCCCAAATAAAGGCATGATGGAAAATAAATGCGGTGTTGACTCTTTACCTCGAAATGTGACTGGTGTCAGCTACTCGCCCAAAATGCTCTTTTTGCTTGTCAAATAGGGGGTGTATGTTAAGATGTAGTCGTGATTCGGGCATTTGATTCCGCATAGGCGGAGCGTGTGTGTAATATAAATCATGTAAATAGTTATGGAAATTATGAAAAAAGTTTTAATGATGGTGGGTGCGCTGCCCGGTGTGCTGGTGGCAGATTCCATTCATCATAATACCCGCTCTGATGGGCGGGTGGTGGTGAAGTTCGACGAACCCGTGGTGCCGCTGAGTGTGGTGGAAAACTGCGCGTATGAACGCGGCTCGGAGCAGGATCGCGGGCTGAATCTTTTTGATATCACGGGGGATGCTCAGTTCACGCCGACGGCTCGCTGGGTAGACCAAGACCGCTTGGAAATTTGCTATCGCAAGGGGTTCAACGGCGGTACCGTCTATCGCCTGTCTTTCCGCCCGGGCTCGGCGAAGTACCTGAGCGGTAAGGAAATGCCGCAGCCGAATTTTGAGTTTAGCTATTGCGGAAAGCCGGCGAGTTATATGGATGTCATGCCGGGGTTGCCGCAGGATGCGGTTTGTTTGTATGTGACCGACCCGTTGACACGCGCTCAGCTGGATTTCTCGCCGCAGAGTGCGGTGAATTACGTTTTCCGTGAGGTGGTGGATGAGCACAAGCCGCAGCACGATAGCAAGCGCTACGGGCGCACGGTGAAAGGCGTGCCCGAGCAGGCACTGCTCAGGCACATGGATCCGCGCTATGCTTTCCGTTTGCTTTTCAAAGATAAGAAGGGGGACGATAAGGCACAGCCGGCGCTGGCCTCACTGTCTCTCGATACCCCTATACCCGGCCATGTGTTGGTGCAACCGCAGGAACCGCTGCTTGGTGGCGCCGAGTGGGAGCTGTTGGTAGACCCGGATGAGGGTAGCGATATGACGGAGAGTAACGCCTATGTTACTCGGGTACAGGTGCCCTCGCTGGCGGTTGCTTGTTCGCTGGGGAAGGTGGATAAGGGGGCAGAGCCGCAGGTGCCTGCTATGCTGTTGCAGGTCGATATTGGTACCCCGGTACAGACGTCTGCACTGGCAGAGATTTTCCGCAGTATCAGGTTATCCGTCGCCGGGCATGCTGCTGTCAATAGTGAAGATGGCAAAAGCAAAATCTTAATATTGCCGGGCGGGAAAAACTTGGTGTTTACACTGCAAGAGGCGGAAAACAACGACTTCAGCATCGAACTGCCGCAAAATGGCAATAGGGAGATTTCCTACAATCCGCCCATCACCAGCGGTTTGAGTATGCGAGTGAGCGGTACGGCTGTGCTTCCGCAGGTGGTAGATGTTACGCTGCCGGCCGGAACTCGTGCCATGCTGGGGGCGGAGAGCCGGGAGGACTGCACCTGCCGAGTATCGCTCACACCGGCCGAGCCGGCATTGGAATACAGCAATTTGACGACACCGTTGTTGTTGCCTGCGGCGCAGCCGCATAAATTGCGCCTGCATGGCAATAGCCTGAGCAATTTACAGGTGAGTGCCGCGCGCTTGAGCCCGGAGCAGTGTCTGGAGTACATGGATGTGCTGCGGCAGGTTGATTTCAGCGAACTGAATCAAATCGCTGAGTTGCAATATTCGCTTGCTCGCTCTCTTACTCGCCGGCGAATCAGCAATGTAATGGTCGGGGTGAATGAAATTAAGGCCACAGAGCGCCGCTTGCGCTACATGATTGAGAAAGCGCCGGATACCGAAGCCCTGCGCCGTCGATTGAGCGGGGTGAGTTTCAGCCCGGTTCATACGGTGGCTGCGGAATCCGCCGGGGAGCTTGGTTTGTGTGCGACGGATGTGGAGATTGATTTTGACGTGCTGATGGGTGGGCAGGCTAAGCCCGGTTATTATTTGGTGGCAGTTCGGCGGAACCCCACGGCTGAGGTGGTGCAGCAGCTACGCGCTGTCGGGGCTAACCCTGCATTGTACAGTGCCGAGCAATGGTTTGCCGTGCAGATAACGGATTTGAACCTCATATCCGGTACGGATGCTCTGGTCGTGACCCGACTGAGCGATGGTAGCCCGGTGCTGCAGGGGCAACTTTTGCAGCAGGGGAAGGCTCCCGTCGAAGTGCAGAATGCTGTGGCACCGGTTCCCCCGGTGGTGGCAAACCGCAGCACCCGCGAGCGCGATGGATATTGGCTGGTGTTGCAGTCCGGGGATGATTACCGCCCCGTGCTTTGGTATGAGAATTACCCCCGCATGAGTACCGATAGCCGCCTCGAAATTGTGCGCGACCGCGGTACCTACCGCCCCGGTGAAGTGGTGCGCCTGCGTGGTGTGCTGCGAAGTGTCAGCCCCAGGGGAGTGGCAGCTTTGCCCAAGGGCGTGTCGTATGTATCTATCACTGTGCGTCGACCGAATGGACAGGTGTTGCAGCAGAAAAAAGTAACGGTGAATCCCTGGGGTGCGTTCGACTACGAACTGACACTGCCTGACGGCGAGGAAGACGTGACAGGTAACTACCGTATATTGGCAGAGAGCGGTGATTACCGAGCCTATACCTACGTTCCCTGCCGTATATTCCGGCGCGATTCGTTCGAACTGAACGCGGAGTTGAACATGCAGCCTATTCGTCCCGGGGAATATAGCGTGACCGTGAGCGCTACGGATTTGAACGGAACCCCGCTGAGCGGTGGTAAGGCTAAGCTGGAGACCGTGTTGTGTATTGGCGGTATAAAAGTTGCGAACAACGATGACGAAGATTCCGCCGGGGATAAAGTACCCGGTATTCAAAGGCAGTCGCACGAATTTACCTTGGGGGCAGACGGTACAGCTACTCTTACGGTGAAGTTGCCCGAACTGCCGGATAATGCTGTGGGCAGTAGTTTGAGTGTGAGCGGAGAGGTTACAAATGGCCGACAGGAGGTGCTGCGCCTACCGTCGATTGTCCGCTCCATATATCCGGCTGATTTTGTGGCAGAGCTGACGGAGGGCGAGACGTTGCGCTTGAAGGCTGTCAATACGGAAGGCTACGGCAATCAGGTGCTCAACCGTGAGCAGACAGTGCACCTGCGCTTGCGTGGGAGACTTCCGCGCATGAATAAGTTGCCCAACGGAGTGACTATTACGGATACCATTCCCCTGACCCTGTGGGAGGGCGATATTACCGTGCCCGCCGATTCTCAGTTCGGTGTGCCGACCGGGCTTATGCAGCGCTGGCAGAAGTTTGTTGATAGTTTGAGCAAATCACCCGAGTATGCCCGCCAGCCCATGCAGGTTGAGATTTCGGCAAAGGATGCCGCAGGTAGAAGCATAGTGCAGAGTTTAACGAATTACCCCCCGCGTATTCACAGACCCTCTGCCGGTGCTACTTGCCGTGCTCAATATGAGAACGGGGCATTGAAGGTGAAAGCCACCGTGCCGCAGGGCGGGCAGATGGTAGCGGTGCTGCGCTCCGTGCTGGGTACTCGCGCCCTGCCGATACAGGTTCTGAAAGAAGGCGAAAATGAAATTACCCTTCAGCTGTTACCCGGTGAGTTCGGGCAGGTGAACCTGTGTTTTATGCAGCCCACCAAATCTGATGGGGCGCTGTACTATGATTCCCTGCAGCGCTTGGTTTGCAATACGACCGTGCCGCAGACGGAGAGCGCACTACAGGTACAGTTGGAGCTACCCAAGCAAAACCCCCGTCCCGGGGAGCGTATATCGCTGGGGGGCAAGGTGCAGGGGGCGGATGGCAAACCGGCCGCCGCACAAGTCACTCTTTTCGCGGTAGATGAGGGTATGCTCTCGGTGGATAATCACCGCGTGCCGAATCTTCAGATGGAGTTCAATCACGTGTGGGTGGATTCATTCTCACCCCGTATTCAACGGCTGGCTCAGCCGCAACGACCCGGCAAGCGGCTGTTGGACGGGCTGTGGCGAGGTGAGCGCATAGGGCGCGATGGAGCGATTTCACCGCCCCTGTCTAGGCTTTTCGATATAGATATCGACATGGAGGATGGAGATTCTGCTGTTTACTACAAGAAGGTCGGCGGGCGTATGATGAAATCCCCCGCGGTAGCGGCTGTGCCGGCCAATGGCGCTATTGCGGATGAATGTGCCGAGCCTATGGCTATGGAGAGCGGTGCGCAGAGCATGGCTTTGGGGGTGGATAGCAGCAATAGGGGGTATGATACCGCCCCCAAGCCGCGCCTGCGTACAAACTTCGTGCCGGTGGCGGTTTGGGCTCCTGCTCTGACAACAGATGCTAATGGTAACTTTACAACGGAGTTCACCCTGCCGGATACGTTTACAACTTACAAGGTCTTTGCCATTGCGCTGGGCTCGAACGGCAGTTCTTTCGGCAACGGCGAGGGGCGCTTCTCCGTGAATCAGCCCGTGATGCTCACACCCGGTACGCCGCTCTTCATGAGCATGGGGGATGTGCTGCGCCTGCCGCTCACCGTGACCAATGCCACGGACTCCGAAGGCACTTGGACCGTTACGCTCGAAGGTGCCGCTCCTCAGCAAGTCACCTTGCAGGCAAAATCTACCGCTACACTCTATTTCGACTACACCGCTGCAACCGAGGGTGAGCATAAACTGCATTGGCAGGCCGTGGCCGCCGGCGGCAGCGATGCGGTGGAGGGCAGCTTCAACGTGCGATTCCCGGCCCCCTTGCTTAAAGAGGCACATCACTTGGTATTGGCGGAGGGACAACCTGTGCTGAAGTTGGGTGAATTGCCTGCTCCCGAGCTGGCCAACTCCACGCGCAGCAAGGCGGAGGTGTTGCTCTCGGCCAATCCCTTGCTGCATCTTTACGGCTGCATGGAGCTGGTGCATGGCACTGCTTACCCGTGCTCGCACTACGGGGCAACCGCTATGCTGACGTGGATGCTCCACGAGCGATTGGCACCGTTCAGCCCGCTGATGGCTGAGACTCCCGCCGCCGAGGCTCGCCGGTATGTTACCCGTGGTATTGAAGAACTGCTGAAGGGGCAGAAGGAGGACGGCGGAATCTCCTACTGGTATGGCGCTCGCGATAGCAGCCCTTGGGCATCGGCCTATGCCGGTTTGGTGCTTACCTTGGCGCAGCAGCATGGCTTTGCCGTACCTGCGGATAAGTTCGCCGCCCTGCAGAACTACCTGCGCACTCAACTCGAGCTCTCCCGCCGCCCTGAGCCGCAGGTTACATTCTCGCCCTTCGACCTCTATGCCATCGGCCGTACCATTGGAGATGCCGCCACGGTGTCGTCGGCTTTGGCTACCGCTCTCGGACGCGAAGAGCAGGGGAGCGAGCAGGCCGCCATCTTCGGGTCGGCCTTTGCCAACTGCTGGTGGCGCTCGGGCTATGCCGTAGCCAGTCTCCGTTTCCTTGCTGAAATGGATAAGGGGAAGAGCGACATTCACGGCGATTTCCTGCGCTGGATGCGAGCCGTCGGGCATGATTACCGCCACGCTACCACTTGGGACGGCGGGTGGATGCTCATTGCCCTGCACGAGTACCTGCGCCATACTCCTGCGGTAGATGCTACGGCTACTCTCGCCATGCAGGATGGTCGCCGGTTCACCATCGGTCAGGGCATGACCACCATACACCTGGCCTCAAACGTTCCCCCGGCCGAGCAGCCCATCACCTTGCAGACTGTAGCAGGCACCGCCTACATGACCGTGAACTTCCGCGCTCTGCCCGAGCGCACGGAATATCCCGGCGTGACGGAGAAAGGCCTGCAAATTACCCGCATCTATGAGAAGAAGGATGCCGACGGCGTGTGGCGCGAGGCCCGCGAATTCAACGTGGGCGATGTCGTGCGCGTGACCCTCACCTGTGCCAAGGGGGACCGCGAGCTCAACTATTTCGTGCTCGAGGACTACCTGCCCTCGTGTATGGAGGCAATTGACCCTGCTATTCGCTCACAGTCCGCCGGTTTGGAGTGGAGCCCCTGGAGCCACTGGTTCGAGCACCGCGAGTTCCTGGCTTACCGAGTGCGTGGTTTCTGCACACGATGGAGTGGCCGCGATTTGCTCAATATGAGCTACTATGCCCGAGTAAAACGTGCCGGTACTTCCGTGGCGCCGCCTGCACAGGCTCAGCTGCTCTATGAGCCGCAGACTTACGGCCTTTCGGAAAATACAATTATTGTCTCAAAATAAAAATAATGCATTTTTTTTGAAACAATTATACGCCGAAGCACGTCATTCCCTGTGTAGAACTCAAGAGTAAAAACAGTTATGTGTGCCGTCCGTAATATGAATGATGACCGAATACCTCTGCCCAAGGGATTTAAACTTATGGAGCAGGGGGGAATCATCTATGAAGTCAATAGTGTGCTGAGTATGGGGGGGGCTTTCGGTATTACTTACTTGGCTACCAAACATTATCTCAAGAAAAAGGAACAGGTGGTGTTGAAGGAGAATTACCCGATGAACAGCGCTTATCGTTCGACTAAGTCGTACGAAATCACACCTACCCCCCACATGAAGGGCTTTTTTGATTCCACTCGCAACAAGTTCAAACGCGAGGCTCAGATTCTGCGCCACCTGTCACATGATAATATTGTGAAGGTGCATACGGTATTCGATGCACTGGGGACGACCTATTATGTCATGCCTTACCTAAAGGGAGCTAAGGAACTGTGGAAGGCTGCTCCGCTTACTACTAAAATGACGGAGGAGTGGCTGTTGGGGGTATTGGTTCCGCTATTGAAGGGGGTGGGGCATATTCACGAGCACAATTTGCTGCACCGTGATATCAAGACCAATAACGTACTTCTGGATTCCGATAAAAAGCCTATCCTCATCGACTTCGGTATAGCTCGCGAGGTGTACGCGGGACCCACGACTGCATTGCAGTATGGAACCCCCGGTTTTTCCCCGCCGGAACAAGGTGCGAGCAATGCTGATTGCCGCGCGGATATTTACTCATTGGGTGCTACCTGTTATGCCCTCATCACCGGTACGAATCCGCCTGCTTGCCAAGAGCGTGCAGCGAACCCCAAGCTCTGTAGCAATCTTGCTTCTCAGCCGAACCTGAAAACGCGCTACTCCCGCAAGTTGCTCGATAGTATAGAAAAGGCGATGAAATTGGCTCCTGGCGAGCGCTGGAAGTCTACAGCAAGCTGGCTCAAGGCTTTGGGCTACGCTGATAAGGCTAAAGGCGAAGATGCTCAGGACCCTAAAAGAAAGGTTGCTATAAAGAGAAAGGGCGAAGATGAACTTTCACCGTGGAAAAAGCTCTTGCATGAGGCATGCCAAATGGGGAGTTATGGTGTTGTAAGTGGTGCTGTTATCGGTGCTGCCTTGGGTTATTATAGCCAAGGGTGGAATGGTGTGCCGTTCGGCTTGCTCGTAGGGATTATCTGTTTGGCGGTTGCCGGCATTTGTGTAGCAATCATGTGTTCGTTGTTGGATGAGCATTAATATCCCCCATTCGCCCTGCGTTTGTATTTCTTGACAATCGGCAAGAAACGGAGTAAATTATGGGCAGTATGGCGAAGGATGCTAAGCTGCTGGAGTTAGAGCAGCGACCTGTGTGGCCGCTGCTGGTGAGCTATTCGCTGCCGGCGATTGTCGGCATGGCGGCGATGTCGATATATAATATAGTCGGCGCCATGTATGTGGGGCAGTGGTGCGATGCTTACGCCGTGACGGCGATGGCGCTGGTGTTCCCGGTGATGAACCTGATGGTAGCCGTGGGCACCTTGGTGGGCTTGGGCTGTGCCGCCTGTGCAAGTATAGCATTGGGGCAGGGGAGATACCGGCGGGCTGAGCGCATATTGGGGCACTGCCTGATATTGAGTTTTGCCAGCAGTGTGCTGGCGGGGTGGCTCCCCCTGCCGTGGTTGAAGGAAATCATGCTCGCCTTCGGTGCGAATGAGCACACGCTGCAGCCCTCGGTGGATTATTTGACTGTGTTGATGTTGTGGTTCCCCTTCAACTCGGTGTTTTTGGGGCTTAACCACCTGATGCGCGCGAGCGGTTACCCGAAAAAAGCCATGGTGAGCCTGCTGCTCTCGATGGTGGTGAATGTGGCAGTTGCTCCCATCTTTATCTATGTGCTGGATTGGGGGATAGCCGGCGCCGGCCTGGCAACGGCTGTGGCTCAGACCGTAGGCTTGGTGTGGGTGCTGGCACACTTTTGCAAGCGTAGTAGTGTGCTGCGTTTTTGCCGGGGAATATATGCTATCAACTGGCCACTCACCCGGCGTATTTGCACCATTGGGCTGCCGCCCTGCCTGCTGAACATTGTGGGTTGTGTGGTGGTGCTGGTGTTTAATAAACTGTTTTTGCACTACGATGGCCAGATGGGCGTAGGGGCATACGGCGTAGTGAACCGAGTGATTTTCTTTTTTGTGATGATTGTGGCCGGCATTACTCAGGGCATGCAGCCTATAGCCGGGTATAACCTGGGCTTGGGTATGTTCTGCCGTGTGCGGCGGGTGTTGATATTTGCCATGCTCTTCGCCAGCGCCGTCACGCTTTTCGGCACAATTTGCATGCAGATTTTCCCACGCGAAATTGTGAGCATGTTCGTGAAGGAAAAAGATGCCAACGCTACACAGATTATCGAAATCGCCACCTACGGTATCACGGTCATCAGCCTTATGTTCCCCTTCGTGGGCTCTCAGATGGTTATCAGTAACTTCTTCCAATCCATCGGTAAGCCGGTCATGAGTATATTCCTGACTCTCACTCGCCAGCTTATCTTCCTGCTGCCTTGTTTGGCTATTTTGCCGCGCTATATGGGGGAACCCGGTATATGGTATTCTCAGGTAGTCAGCGATTTGTTCGCTGTTATCTTGGGCTTTACCGTGATTTGGCTCTTCATGAAGCGCTATTTCAAAAAGGACGTTTGTCTGCCCACTGAGATAAATTAAATAGTAAAGTGTAATTTAATATATGAAAAAGGTTCTTATAGTAGCGACTCGCAATGCGCACAAGGTGCAGGAGATAGCGGCCATGCTACCGGCCGGTTATGAGGTACACAGTCTGGCTGATTTTCCGAGTGCGCCCGAGGTGGAAGAGAGTGCGGCTACCTTTGCCGGGAATGCGGCGCTGAAGGCATGCGGCATATCATCCCTATTGCCGGGAATGGTACTGGCGGACGATTCCGGCCTGTGTGTGGACGCGCTGGGCGGAGCTCCCGGGGTGATGTCTGCCCGCTATGCCGGGGTGCATGGGGATGACGCCGCCAACAACGCCCGCTTGTTGCACGAGCTTGCCGAGCTGCCGCAACCGCACACGGCGCGCTTTATGTGCTGCATGTGTGTGGCTGAGGGCGGGCGTGTATTGGCTGAGTTTACCGGTAAGGTGGAAGGGCAAATCACCCTCACTCCGGCCGGCGAGCACGGTTTTGGCTACGACCCGCTCTTTGTGCCTGCCGGTTACGATTGCACCATGGCCCAGCTGAGTGCAGAGCAGAAAAACGCCATTTCCCACCGGGCGGATGCCTTGCAGCAGTTCCTGGCATGGGCCGGCAGCGAGCAGGCACCCACGGCTTAATTCGTGCCCCGTTTTTTTGAATGCTAAAAGCCGCAGTCTTAAACAGACTGCGGCTTTGGTAATTTTGTTGCCGGGGATGAGTTGTTACTTCTTGGCGGCAGCCTGAATCTTATCTGCGAAGGGATAAGTACGCAGGCCTACAACACGGCCGTTTTTATCGACGTCGAAACCGTAGTGGCGATTACCAATGCGCACGTCGGTAATGTAGCCGCTGTCATTGCGTGTCAGCCATGCGTATTCTACGTTAAAGTCCACCAGTGCGGGTTTTCCGGAGCCCCAGGGGTGGAGCATCGGCAATTTATTCTGCCCGGCAGAGAGTACGTCGAGATAGAAGACCACCTCGTTGATGTTGGACTTGTAGCCCTGCAGGTAGCGCAGAATAGCACCGATGAGGCGAGATTCCGAGCGTGCCCAGTGGTGGTTGGCTTGCGTGGCCAGGGATTCCTGCTGAGAACCGAGGAACCAATCAATGTCGCCGCGCATGAACACCTTGTTTCGGTAGGGGCACTTCTGCCAATAGGCTTTCCAGGCATCGCCCCAGGTTTCATTCTTACCGTCCCAAAGTCCGCGCTGTTTAAAGCGCTCGCGGGTCAGGTTGTTATCCCACCAGCCGGATTCATTGGCCACGATATCGCTGTTGGTACCGGCGTTGGTAGCGGCATAGAAGTTTTGGTCACCCCAGCGGCGGTTCAGGTCTTTGTTGGGGCGGTTTCTCACGTAGGCATCCAGCGAGTGGCACACTTCGTGAGCCAGTACGAAGGTGTAGTAATCGCCACTGGCCGCGCCCTTGCTGCCGAAGCATTCTTCCGTCAGCTTCACCATATCGCCGTGCATTTCAGCCACATTGTTGCCCACCTCCACGCTGAAGGTGTTTTTGTTGGACTCGAAGATGTAGCACATGGCCTCGCGACCGTCATCGAAGTGCTGGCTGATGGAGATGTGGTCATCCGGGAACAGGATGTTCGCATGGTAATTGAGCAAATCCCAAGTGGCGCGCAGCTGGCCTTCGGAGCAGCGGTTGTTATCTGCCAGGGGCATGCCCTTGGCCAAGTACGCCTCGCGATCAAGACCGGTCATGCCCAGAGCATTGGCTACATCGATGCGGTGTTGGGCGGAGTCCGGCAGCAAGCGGTGCAGCACAATCCAGTTCATGGTGAAGATACCGGGCACATGGTGCATGTCGCCGTAGCTCACCACCTGATTTTTCTCACGCTTCACCCACGCCTCTTTCAACACACCGCGTTGCAGGAAGGGGTACTTCTTCACATGCGCGGCCAGCATGTACCATGCAGCCTGTCGCTTAGCGGGGGTATTTTGAACCACGGCCCAGCGAATCCAGTTCGCCATCAACTCGCGGTAGCGCTTAAGCCCCTTCTGATTATCGGCTTCGAGCACCTTACCCAAGTCATTTTCGTGACCGTTGTAGAGCTCTTTTTCGATGATGGAAAGATTGTCTGCCCAGCTGTCGGGGTTTACGCCGATGGCACTCACCAGCTCACGCCCGGCATCGCCACCCAGCACCATGTCGGCAGCACCGTCGCCATCGAAGTCTGCCACGGCAAGGTGGGCACCGTTGAGGTTACGCAAAAATCGCTCCCCGGGCTGATTGTTAAGTGCCAGCTGTATATATTCACCGGTACCGACGGTGGGTTTGGTAGCTTGATTTATCCAAGCATGCAAGGTGCCCCAGTTAACGCCGTGCAGCAAATCCGTGCGGCCGTCGCCATTCAAGTCGCCCACGCCGGGGGCAACATTGTATGAGCGAAGTATTACCACCTCCTTTTCCGGGGAAAAGCGAATGTGGCGAATCTTTTTCACGTCATCCTCAATGGTGTAGTAGGTAGCAGTGCCCTTATAGTAGTGCAAACCGCCGCTGATACCGGCTACAAGATCCGGTGTGCCGTCGTGGTCATAGTCCACCAGCGAGAAGTGACGGGCAGGCAGCTTCATATCTGCACCGTTTGTATCTTTCACTGTTACGCCAATCTCCAGAGCAGGTACATCTTCACCCACCACATAGGCCTGAATCAGCGTGCCGTCGGGCTTGCGGACAACGAGTTTGTTGTCCTCCAGCACTGCGGCGCCGTCGGTCTCGAAATCCGCCTGAGCCGTAGTGCGCAGTACTTGGGGTTCGGAGAATAGAATCTTGCCGCGCTTGGATTCATTGATGCTGTACCACAGGCGGGAATCGGCTTGAATGAGCAGGTCCGGGCGCGGCCCCTTGGTATAGATAGCCATCGGGTTGCGGTGGGACTGCTTCTTGCCGGCTCCGGTAGTGAACTCAGGCAGTGCACCGAAGTAACTGAACTCGCGCACCGGCGAGGCTACCTCATAGCGGCTGTCTTGCAGGTGCATTGTCGCCTTGCTGTAACCGCCGCGACCATCTGTCACCACCACATCGAACGACGTTTTACCGGTTTTGGCGAATTCGGGAGCCGGGGTAAAGGTGAATGTGCCGTCGCCGTTGCTGCTTACCGAACCGTTTTCCGGTTGGGTGAAGTAGGCCACGCTCATCGTATCCTGATCCACATCGTAAGTAAAGCGGTGCAGAATACTACCTGTTACCGTGGGCTTGTCGGCCTCCACCAAATGAGTCTGGTCAAACACCTGCGGCGCATGGTTGTCGTACAGCATGGCCACGGTAGCGGCCGATACCGGCTTGTCAAAAATATGAATTTGGTCCAGTGCCGCGTTATTGCTGGCTATGGCATCAAACTTGCCCTCCAATTTCCCCTTGTGGGTCATACCTGTGGCTACTTCCTTGCCATCCAAGTAAAGCACCACCTTACCCGTTGCAGCATCGCGCGTGAAGACTACATGGTGCCAATCCTTATCCTTAATCGCCACCGGGGAAAACACGATATCACGCCCCTTAACACGCAGGCCAACCTGCCCCTTATCATTCATAACTCCCCACAGTGCCGTGTAGTTGGAACCTACAACTCCGCGCTTGTTCGGTGCGCCGTTCAGGCGGGTCCAATACGAGAATGTTACCGAGCCGTTAAGGCAGGGCAGCTCCTTGCTAGTGGAGAGTACTCGACCGGGGGCAATACCGGAGTACTGGCGCCCGGAAATCCACGCCGCGTTATCCGCCTGCATGTTGGCGTTCAGCATCAGGTCATCACTCTTGCCGGTTAATTCCGTAGCGCTGATGGCATCGCTCTTGAAAGGTGTCGGCATGTTGTGCCAATCGCGCCCTTCATCAAAGCTCCAGTGCGCCTTCAATGCACTGAAGTCGCTATTTTGCGCAGCTGAAACAGCGCAGCCGGCCATTGCCAATATCGCCATGGCCGAGCGAACAGGTAGAACAGTTCTTGTTTGCATACCCCCATAGTATAGCACAGCTGTACCCGGTATCAAGCTTTCAATTGATATTATCTTAACATTTACTTTTGCTGTATCCGTTTTTTTTCAGGTGTCAGCCTGACCTATGAGCTGCGCCGGTTCGGTGGCAGTTATTTGAGGGCACGAAAAAGCCGCTCAATGCGTGGCATTAAGCGGCTTTTGATTTGAGAGCCGGATGTCAGGGTCGAACTGACGACCGTCCGATTACAAATCGGGTGCTCTACCACTGAGCTAATCCGGCGAGGTGCGGGCATTTTACATGATAAAATGCCCGCTGGCAAGCTTTTTTTGCAGAAAAGTTAATTTTTTTGCAATGGCTTGTGATTTTGGGGTGGGATTAGAATCTCCAACCGAGGTCACAACCGAAGGTAAAGAGGAAGTGGTCGATGGGGCCGCCTTGAGTTCTGCGGTCAATCTTGGCTGCATTGCTACCCGACCATGAGAACTGAGCCCAGGGGGTAAGCTGCAGTCGAGCATCACGCCCCATGGTACCGCTGTGGGTGAAGAGGGGAAGAGCTGCGCGAATGCGGTAGGCGTCTATGCCATCGGCACCACCGGCCCAGTAGTCGAAGGAGGGAGCGATGCCGGCGGAAAGCTCGAGGTCGGCGCCGAGGTTGGCGGCGTTGATGACGTCGGTAAAGCGGTAACCCAGCTCAATATCGCCGTATACGCCGTTGAGGCCTTTGAATGCCCAGCCCCATGTCATGCTACCGAAGAAACCGCGCTGGCGGTCATTGAAGCGCAGGGTGAAGTTGAGGTCCTGCGACATGGTGTGGGCGGCATCGTCATAGTACTTGGCCATGAAACCCTCGAAACCGCCGTAGCGCAGCGAGTAACCGATTTCAGCGGTCAGGTTGGGGAAAATCTCTTTGCCGACAGCGTAGTTGGCCTCGGCCACGTTGGTGTCGCCCAGGTAATCGCCGGCGCCCCAGATGATGCCGTAGGAGCCGCTGATGCGCTGGTAGATACCACGGCCGAAGAGGTTGCGGTTGGGCAGGGTGGCACTGCCGGAGATGGAGGAGTAACCGTAGTTGGTCAGGTCGTTGGTAAAGCCCATACCGCGCACGTTGTAGTTGCTGGTGTAGGCATTGAGGGTGATGTGGCCGATGTCGCCGGAGGTAACGGCGGGCGTTACCGGAGCGGTGTAAGCGGTGTGTTCCGGCAGGTAGGGGTCATTGTAGGCTGCAGAATTCTGGTAGCTGACGGTATCATAAGTAACGGGGCCGTTCGGTATGGCGGGCGGCAGGTCAGAGGCGATAGCCGGCAGGGTGCTGCAAAGGGCGAGAATGGTGCGTTTCATCATACGCACATATTTTAGCTTTCCGTAGCAAAAAGGCAAGCGAAAATATTGTAATATTGCGATATTGCTTGTTGTTCCAATGTTTTGGAGAACATGGAATTAAGCGGCGGTTACGTAGAGGTTGTATATTTTTTGCTAAAATGCGTTGACGCTATCGCCCTGAACAGGTACAATAGCGCCATGAAGAAGATTCTATACACAGTTGCCGGTTTGCTGGCTGTTTCGGTGGCTCCTGCTGCTGAGCAGACGCCTGCTGAAGTAGCTCCGCAAGCTCAGTTGCCGATGGTGAATGGGGTGGATCTCATGACCATGAAGCGTGATTCCCGCTGCGGACAGGTGCTGGTAACTTGCCTGATAGGCGGTCAACCCATGCGTATGATGCTCGATACCGGAGCCACGCACACCGTGCTGCACGACGAGAGCGTTGCCCGCTTGTCCAACCCCCGTTGGCTCGATACCTCCGGTATGAAGTTCAAGGGTAATTCCAGCCAACGCCCCAAGATTTTGATTGCTCCTCTGCAGGCAGGCCCGGCGGAGTCGCCGCAGCACCCCATCATGGTCATTAGCCTGGCGGCTGTGCGCAGTATGTTGGCCGAGCCGATAGACGGTATACTTGGTATGGATGTTCTGGGTTCGCTGCCCTTTACTTTTGACCTGCGCAGCGAAGAGTGCTACTGGGGTGTGCCGGCCGCTGCCAAGCTGGTGCCGCTGTATGGGCGCCGGGATGACAATGGCCGCATGTTTGTGCAGGTGCAGTGCTGTGGCAAGCCGATGGAGCTTTTGCTCGATACCGGTAGCAGCATTACCCGTGTGTATGAAGATGAGTGGGTTCCCGGCAAGGCAAAGAAGATTGCTGCCCACTTGGGTGATGTGGATAAGGCCTCCCGTGCCCAGGTAATGGCCGGTAAACCGGCAGATATGGAGCTGGCTCCCGGCGTGGTACTGCCTGCCGTGGCTCCCATCTTCTGCCCGCGCAATGACCGCTCCATGCTGGGTATGGATGCCCTGAAGGGCGCCGTGCTCATTCACCTGCCCGGGATTTCCGACCCCTACGGCTCATTCTTCACAGCTAACTGATTTTTCATTATATCGGGCACATGCGAATTACCTTCACAATTATACTGCTCATTATCAGTAATGTGGTAATGACTTATGCTTGGTACGGTACCCTGCGTAAACCCGGGGAAGAGGTCGCTCATACCGAGTGGTGGAAATTGATTCTCATCAGCTGGGGAGTGGCTTTTTTTGAGTACTGCTTCATGATACCCGGTAATCACATCGGGCGCTCGGCCGGGCTTAGCTTGGCACAGCTCAAAATCATGCAGGAGGTTATCACCCTTTCTGTCTTTGTGCCTTTCATGCTCTTTTTCATGGGGGAGAATTGGAAATGGGACTACCTGTGGGCTTTTCTCTGTGTACTTGGTGCCGTCTTTTTCGTTAACCGCGAGGCTCTCATGGCCTCATGACGCCGTAAACCCTTGCCAACTGTTCTAATATCATATACAATCGCTCGCGTATGAAAGTCGCATCTTATCTCATGTTTGCCGCAGTGTTGCTGAGTTCTTGCAGCCTGTTTGAGAAGGGGGATTACACCCCGCTGTACTTGCAGGAACCCTCACCGCTTGACCCTCCCGGTACGGATGAAGCTCGCGCCAAGATGCGCGCCGAGCGTGTGAAGGAAGGTATTTTCGCCGTAGGAGCCACACCTGAGGTGCAGCAGGGGCGCGCCTACCTCCTTGACCGCAACCCCGACTATTCTCAGAAACCCTCCGGTCGCATGGTCGAGTGCTCCACGGTGAAAGTTCTCTCGTGTGAGGGCTCTTACTATTTCGTCGAGGCCGAGAGCGGCGAGCGCGGTTTCTTGCGCGAGACCGACATGGTGAATCCCGTCACCTTGGTTGCAACATCTGAGCTGGTACCTGTTCCCGGTGGGGCAGCTGTTCCGGGCGTGGATGGTTTGCTGCCTTTCGAACAGGCTCCTTTGCAAGATACCACCTCCCCCCAGCTTCGCATGAATGATGAGGGGCGCACCGTCGTTATCGTCGGTAAGAAATCCGAAAAATCCCGCCAACTCGAGGATTTGAAGCGCCAGATGGAGTCCGAAGGTACTGCTCCCGCTACGGAGGAAGACCCCAACGCCGCTTTGCCTGAACCGACCGGCTCTGCCAATCAGTAAAAACGCCCGCCGTGCCCGGGCATGGCGGCTCGCTGCGCCGCGCTATGAAATATACCACCCTCATCGAGCAATTTCTGCTCTACTTGGCCGCTGAGCGCGGCTTGAGCACCAATTACCGCGAGGGGGTGCGGCGCAGTTTGACCCGCTTTGCGCAGTGGTGCGACGAGCTCGCCCTGCAGCCGGGGGATATTACCGAACCGCTGCTGGCGGAGTACCGCGCGCTACTGCATGCAGCAGGTTTGCGCCCTTCCAGCTGCCGCATTGCCATGGTGCACTTGCGGCGCTTTTTTCGTTACCTGCACAGCCGCGGCACCATAGCCACAAACCCGGCTGAACTGCTGCAAGGGGGACGCCCGGGCATGAAGGTGCCCGAAACCCTAACCGCCGAGCATGTGAGCCGCCTGCTCGAAAGTGTAGACCCGAGCGATATTCCCCTCGGCGCGCGCGACCGCGCCATACTCGAACTCCTTTACAGCAGCGGATTGCGGGTCAGCGAACTCACTGCCCTGCGCCCCGAGCAAATTGATTGGGACGACATGTTCCTGCGCGTGCTGGGCAAGGGCCGAAAAACCCGCTATGTGCCCCTTGGGGGTATGGCTGCTACTGCCCTGCGCCACTATATGCAGCATGCACGCGGTAAACTGCTGCGCCCCGGCAGCCGTACCGCTGTGCTGTTCCTCTCTCGGCGGGGCGGGGCTCTTACTCGTGAGCGTATTCGCCAGATTATTAAGACCCGCGCTGCTGCCGTAGGCCTGCCGGAGAATGTTTACCCCCACATCATGCGCCATTCTTTCGCTACTCATTTGCTCGAGAATGGCGCCGACCTGCGTGTTATCCAAGATATGCTCGGTCACGCTGACCTCGCTACTACCCAAATCTATACTCACGTCGAGAAAAAACGCCTCGTTAGCCTTCACAGGCATTTTCATCCTCGTGGGCGTATCAATACCGACGAGGCTTCGTCAACTACTGCCCCCGGCGATTAAGGGAAGGGACTACCGGTCATGTGGTGAGAAGGGGAATACCCGTTTATTTCGCGCCGGCCGCCTTCAATAGGTTGAAGCACTCGGTTTTGCCTTCTTTCTCAGCAATGCTGCGTGCAGTCCAGCCGTCAATACTTTTCTTATCAAGATCGATACCTTTTACCGAGAGCAGAGCACGCACACAGTCAGCGTGACCCTTCCACGCTGCCATAAAGAGTGGGGTTTGTTTGTGTTCTTTATGTGCCAGATTGACGTCGATACCTTTTACCGAGAGCAGGGCACGCACACAGTCAGCGTGGCCATGCATAGCGGCTGTGTAGAGCGGGGTTCGCCCGTACTGATCTGCTGCATTGACGTTGATTCCTTTTACCGAGAGTAGAGCACGCACACAGTCAGCGTGACCCTTCCACGCTGCCGTGTAGAGCGGGGTTTGCCCGTATTCTTTATGTGCCAGATTGACGTCGATACCTTTTACCGAGAGTAGAGCACGCACACAGTCAGCATGCCCCTTCCACGCTGCCATGTAGAGCGGGGTTTGCTCGTATTCTTTATGTGCCGGATTGACGTTGATTCCTTTTACCGAGAGCAGGGCACGCACACAGTCAGCGTGCCCCTTCCACGCTGCCATGTAGAGCGGGGTTTGCCCGTTTGCGCGAGTTGTATTGACATCTGCCCCTGCGGTGATAAGCAATTCGAGTAGCTCGGTTTTCCCCTCATCTGCGGCTTGCAGCAGCTTATTATTGTATTGATCTTGCGAGATATTCTGTTTTTGCAGTCGCTCTCGGGCTTCTTGTTCAGGCAATTTTAGGAGGAGCGGTTGAATTTCAGTTGCCAGTTTTTCGTTTTCGGCTAATTGCCTCGCTTCTTCAGCTTCAGCCGCTTTCTTTTCAGCTAATTGCTGTGCTTCTTCGGCCTTTCGCACCTTTTCTTCAGCTTGCATTAGCTCATTTTTTACGTTTTCTGTCTGAGTGCTCAGAGATTCGGCGTATTGGTACTGGTGGTAGTTGAGGGCGCCGGAGGCGGCGAGCAACAGTAAGGAGATGATGAGGCAGCCGCCGTAGCTGCGGCGCTTGCCGGTGTTGCCTTGCGCAGCATTCTTGAGCTGCCGCTGCAGGTTCGCGGCTGTAGTTTCGGCATTTTTGCGTGCTTCTTCCTGAGCGGCGCGTTCGTCGGCGGTGAGTTCATCGAGCCAATCCTGTGCGGACTGCCAGCGGTTAGCCGGGTCAATTTCGCGGGCTTTGTCGATACTGCTCAGCAGGCGGGCAGGGTACTTGCCTGCCAGCTCGGTGCGCCCCGTGAGTTGGCGCGAGCCGTGAATGGGGGCTCGCCCGGTAATGAGTTGGTGGCAGGTGCAGCCCAGCGCATAGAGGTCCCAGTGGGGTTGCGGCTGTGGCGGTTGTTTTTCGCCGTCCTCCTCATCCTCGAAAACTTCCATTTGTTCGGGCGGGGCATAGCCCCGGGTACCGATTTGTGTGGCGTGGTGGGTGCCCTGTATGGGGCGTGCGGCGCCGAAGTCGATGAGCACGGGTTCGCCCGCCGGGGTAAGCATGATGTTGGCCGGCTTGATGTCGCGGTGTATGATTTCCCGGCTGTGCATGGAAATCATTGCGCTGAGCAGCTTGCGCAGTATGCTTTCCAGCAGTTGCGCTTCCATTTGCCGCCCGGTGGTGCCCGATGTTCCGGTGTAGAGTTTGTGGAGGTTTTGCCCGCTGACGGGCTCCATGACGATGTAGGCGGTATTGAGCGCGCGGATGACGCCTGTGACGTGCACGATGTTGGGGTGGATGGGCAGTTTGCGCAGGGTGCGAGCCTCCTTCTCGAAACTTTTCAATGCCCATTGATAGTCGTCATCTTTATCGTGCTTGGGACGTAGCTCCCCGGTAATAGGGTCGCGATAGGCGAAATCGGAGGGATAATTTTCCTTAATCACCACGGGGTAATTGGTCATAAGCTCCGTGGCGCTGTAGGTAATACCGAAATTCCCCTGACCGCGCACACTCTCAATCTTGTACTCACCCAGTATGTACCCCTTCGGCAGGATGGGGGTGAAAGGTGCGGCAGGAATGGTTTGAGTCGGCGCGGTCATGATTTGGTAAATGGTGAGGTATTTTGCAGGCGTGAAGCTTACTTGACCGATTCTACCAAATTTGTTACGAAAATAAAGCAGAAAAATCCTCCCCATGTGCCTGAAGGGTCTGTTTCAAATCTGCTGGTAGTAGAAATGACCAATTTTGTGTTTCCGTTGGAGTCTCAGGAAGTATATTTGGCGCAGTTTCAAGAACAGGTACCTCACATCAAACAACCCGCACGCTTTGGCTTGTATCCGTTTG
>JAFZGW010000024.1 GCA_017555205.1 Akkermansia sp.
GATTGGTTCATTTTTTTTGCACCGCCAGTTTAACAGCTGGCACCCCAGAACTCAATCTCCATTTTTGTTTTCTTTTATTTCGTTGATATTTTTCTCCTCATAACCCCCTCTTTCTTTAGATCGCTTTTTGGACAGCTATGCTCATTCACTTCTCAGCCCCATCTTTTAGCTTGCATTACAAAAGAGAAAAAGGTAGACTGAGAAAGTTACTTTTTCGTTTGCATTATGAAATTATCCACCTCACTTCGGAATTTATTGTTAACCATAATAGCTATGGTTCCGGCTTCTGTATGCGCGTATACCCTAGACTCTCAGATTGAAGCCAGCGGGTATCAAGCAGGAGACGCTTTCTCTCTTTCCTTTGCAATAAATGCGTACCAACGCCATACACAAAAAGCCAATTATAACTATTCTAGTATATCATGGAACCTTATTACCTTGGCAGAGGATTATTACGTGATGACACAGGCTCAGGAGTATGTCGGACTTTCCGCATCAACGAACAAAATGCAGAACACCGAGAATAAAGATCCCGGTTGGGCCGGCTCGACTTACGTTGATGACACTTTTACCTATAGTAGTGATGGGTACCTGTACAGCTGGATTTCCCGGCATACCGACAACAAGCCTCTCAGCAATCTCTTAAACATGACGGTAACCATCGCATCCGATGGCACTGACAGCACATTAACCTTTACGTTCCCCGACCGTAGTTCCAGCATCACGCTGAACAATGTGGTAATAAACGCCAATGATATTGAGATTCGAGATGACATCGCCTTTATCGGTTCTTTTAACCACAATGATACGCAATACAGCGTAGACGCAAACTACATAGAAATTACAGCCGGAGAAATACATCCCGGTGATCCCACTTTCTTTATAACCAGCAAAGAAGGCGCAGATGTCCCCGTAAGATTACTCTCGCCTAATTCTTCTCCTTCCTTGACTTTTTCCGATTTTGACGGCAATTTCGGATGGTACGCCCGTTCCTACAATGATGACGTGATCATCATTGAGCCGAAGTTCGAACATGGATATAATGGGAATATTATTGTACATGCCAACACTCAGCTGAGAAATATCAACGGTAGTAAATTGGATTCATCCGGGGAATCCGGGCTGGGGCTCTCCTACCTTGAAGCTCCCACTAACTACATCCGAGTGGAAGGGAATGGTGTACTCAATCTGCATGGCGGTGAGACATACCACCACATTATATTGGAGGAAGGTGGCATGTTGTATAACGGCGGCGGGCGTGACTTAGAACCTACTCAAGCCAGTCTGCCGGTTGTAGATTTAGAAGGTAATGCCATAGTAAAAGCAGATGATACATTTGGTATGATTGGTAAGGAATTCTCTACTGTTTACCTGAATTTGAACGGCCATACGCTGACCAAAACGGGGGATTCCACATTCCACCTTAGCCATGCCGTTGCAAATGCCGGTATCATTGACGTGCAGGAAGGGCGTGTAACTCTTAGCGCAGCCTATTATGAGAAAGAACCTCGTTCAGAGCACCCCAATAATCTTTCCGAGGTGGAGATAAAGCTGGCAAAAGGCGCCGAACTCATGGTAGAAACAAAAGAGTATGAAGCCGGCATAAGCTCAGTATATTCCGTGACGGGAGAAGGCTCTACTCTCCTGTTAGCTGATGCTGCTTTGCAGGTAGCCTCAGCAGATATCCTTTTGAAGGGAGACCGTGACACCATGGGCGAAATTACCAACGTCAACATGATTTCGCAAGGGGTGTTGGGCAATGGCGATGGTGCCGTGATGAAGAACGTGTTGGTGCAACGCGCTCAGGGTAATATCGATATTTCTGATATTGAATTGCAGAATGTTCAAGTAGAGTCAGAAATAGGCACTCTGTCATTGACAGATGTTATTTTTACAGATGATTGTACCTTCTCTGCCGGAACTGACAGTGAAATCAGTTTATCGAACGCCGCCCTTTCCCTTTCTCTGCAAGAGCAGCAAAGCGCAGGTGTTTACCTTGTCGATTTGTCCAATCTTTTCCATGGTTCTGTAACCGGCAATCTCACAATCGACTTAGATACCGAAGCTCTTTCGGCTGCAGGTTATACAACTATTCAGCTTAATTTCGGCACAGATGACATGACCGATTGCTCCGGCTTGCTCCTGAGCATGGATAACGCCACCTTCGCCGGAACAAACGGCCAGATTGCAGAGTTTAGAATCATACCGGAACCCACTACTGCAACATTGAGCCTACTGGCTTTGGCTGCACTGGCCACTCGCCGTCGCCGCAAGTAAGGAATCTCAAGTTATTTTCAAAAGTCGCTGCTTCTATCTTGAGGCAGCGGCTTTTCTTTTGAGGAGTGCCCTCACTGAATTTTTGATTATTACTCGGAAAATGTTTGATTGTATGGGAGATGTGGCGTACAATGTACGCCATGAGTATCAAAGAGGAACATAAGGGGTGTGGTAGTATGAGGAATGCCGCCGTGTGTATGCTGGCACTGGCGCTGGGGGGACTGAGTTTTGCCGGAACGATGTATGCTTTTTATCGTGGTCATACCAGCGGTGAGAAATCGAATTCACCGGTATACAAATTATTTGAACGTCAATCGCCGGAAAGGGCTGATGCCCCGGCTGCGGATGCTTGGGTGATGGCGGGAAATACCGGTGCGCTGAGGTTGGCGCTCGCTGAGGGAATGCCGAAAGCGGAAGCGGAGCGCTTGCTGCGTTTGGCTGCTTTACACGGCCGGGTGGAGTGTATGGAGCTGTTGCTGCAGCAGCCCGATATTGCCCCGACAACATGGCCCGATGGGGGCAAGGGGCTGGTGATGGCGGCCTTGCTCTCGGGAAAAAAGGACGCGGTGCGCTTGTTGTTGCAAGATGATAGCCCGCTGCAGAGCGCCGTATCGCCATTGGCTCGCTGTGTTATGCTGGGGGATGCCGCAGAACTGCGCCGCTTGATACAGGCCGGGGCTGTTGAGCTGAAACCGGTGACGGAGTTTGCAGGATTACGATATATACCGTTGCTGCACATGGCCGCAGCTGCGGGAGACGCTGAGTGTTTGCGTGTGTTGTTGGATACGCCGTGGGTGAATGTAGAGGAGCGCGATTTTGAAAATTGCAGCGCGCATTACAGGGCTGTGCAATCCGGCAGTTCAGAGTGTGTGAGGTTGCTTGCCTGCCATCCTGCTACGGATGAGGTGGCTTGGAAGTGGTATTATGCCGACCCTATTAAGGAGGCTGTGGTGAAGAACCGCGCCGATTTGGTGGAACTGTTGGTGGTGCGCCGGGCAAATTTAAAATTTGCGGAAGAGGTTTTGTTGCATGCCGCCGAGTTGGGGCGGGTGGAGTGTATAAAGGCAGTGCTGGCAAAGGATGAAATTCTGCCCGCTAGAACCAACATTGAGGGCAACACCGCCCTGCATATAGCTGCTCGCTGCGGGCAGGCGGAAGCTCTGCGCGAGTTGCTGACTGCCGCGCCGTTACCGTTGAATTCGCGCAATAACGCCGGTGAGACCCCGCTGCAGTTGGCGCTGAAAGCCGGGCATGGAGCCTGTGCTGAGCTGCTGGCTCAGGCCGGGGCCGAGTTTGAGCAGGTGGCGGATTTGCCTTTCGATACCGACTATCCTATTACCCTCACCCTTGTGCGCGGTTTGTTGCCCTCGGGCTCCGATTGGATGACGGCTCGCAATAAGCAGGGAAATACCCTGTTGCACTTGGCCGCAGAGCAGGGGCGAGCTGACAGCGTGCGCATGTTGTTGGCTTTGCCCGCAGTGAATGTAAATGCCCTTAACCTGAATGGGGAATCCCCGCTTCAGTTGGCTGTGGACAATGGGCACACGGAGTGTGTGCGGTTGCTGGTCGAGGCTAAGGGGATTGATTTGAACCAAGTGGCGGAAACGCTGAATGTTGCCATGGTGAATGATAAGGATATAACGGCCGTAGAGCCGCTTCTGCGGGCGGAGTTGTTGTCTTGCCGCCATGTGTTGCACAGCGTTTGCGGGCGCAATGAGCCGGAGCTTGCCGCGCGCTTGCTGGCTTTGCCGGGGGTGAATGCTGATATTCGGAATATTGATTCCATGACCCTATTGGCATACGCCGCGCGGTTTGGCGCTACGAAAACGCTGCGTTACCTACTTGAAAAACAGCCGCATCTTCTGAATGAAATCGATTTAAGCGGTCGAACCCCGCTGGGCTTGGCTGTTTCATACGCCGACCATGAGACCTTGGCTGAGCTGCTCCGTGCCCCCGGGGTTAATCTGGCCGCGCGAGATGATTTTGGGCGCACGGTGGTTCATTCGATTATGGATGAACGGTATACTGAGGATACGCAGTTTGATGCCGAAAACAAACTGCCCCTGTTAGTTGCCGCCGGAGTCGATATGAATGCCGAGGGGCCGGGCGGGCGTACTCCG
The DNA here is from genome assembly GCA_017555205.1 of Akkermansia sp. Lineage (GTDB taxonomy): Bacteria > Verrucomicrobiota > Verrucomicrobiia > Verrucomicrobiales > Akkermansiaceae > Akkermansia. The sequence goes on from JAFZGW010000024.1 coordinate 4,398, forward strand.
TTGGGCGATGCCGTGTACCGCAACCAGCTTATTCTTACTAAGCAGTTGCTCGCTACCCCGGGGGTGGATGCCAATCGACTCGATTCTGCCGGGTTCGCTCCCATTCACTACGCTGTTTTGCAAGATGCATACGATGCCCTGAAACTACTGCTGGCATCCCCTGATGTAAATCGTAATTTGCCCGATAAATGGGGGCGCACCCCTGCGGAGCTGATTAGGATGAGGAAGGAAAGTGAGTGCCACAACCTCCTCTCCGAGTTCCCCGCAACCAACTGATGCGGGGCTCGGTGCCTGAAACAAGAAAAACCGCCTCAATCCTGAGATTGAGGCGGTTTTTATACGCAGTATAAGATTCGAACTTATGACCCCATCCGTGTGAAGGATGTGCTCTACCACTGAGCTAACTGCGCTTTTTTCACTCGGAATGAGTGCGGCGGGATTTTAGCGTATTTGGTGGCGTATTGCAAGCTTTTTTTGTGTTTTTTCTTACAAAATCAGCTTTCCTCATTGTTGATGATAGTTTCGCGGGTTTCTTTAGCGCCTGTGAGCCAGCGGAGTACACCGGCGCGGTCTTGATCTTCGAGCAAGAAGATGAGGCGGTGCAAATCGTTCACGCAGTTGGTCAGTACTTGGCGAATGGCAACGTCGTTTTCCCACAAGATGTCAGCCCACATACCGGCGGCACCAGAGCATACTCGCGTGGTGTCCCGAAAACCACTGGCGGCTAAGCGCTGCAGGTCGGGCAGGGGGACATCGCCGGGTAGGGCATTGCGCGCGGCTAGAGCTGCCATGATATGGGGCATGTGAGATATGCGGGCTACGGCGCGGTCGTGGTGGCCTGCTTGCATGTTGTAAGTGCGGCAACCGAGAGCCTGCCAGAACTCGGCCAGGCGTTGCTCGAGTTCAGCCGGTACTCCATGGGGATTGGTGAGTGCTACGGTGGCGCCTTGCAGCAGGGTGGTGGTGGCATGCTCCAATCCCTGCTTTTCGGCTCCGGCCATGGGGTGCGAGCCTATGAACATGCGACCTCGATCGGTAAGTAGTTCGCCCGTGGTGCGGTGTACATAGGCTTTCACGGAACCGACATCGGTAACGAGTGCCTTTTTGCTGATAGCCGGCAATATAAGCCGCGCGAGCTCTTCAAATGCCCCGATGGGCGTGGCGAAGATAATGAGGTCGGCGCCGTCTGCAGCCGCACGGGCATCGGTATAGGTGTGGGTAATTCCCAGGCTGTTAGCCAGTTGCAGTGGCTGCTCCCTGCGTGCCCACAGTCTCAGTTCGCAGGTCGGCATTTGCTCGCGAACCGAGAGGGCGATAGAGCCACCCAGCAGCCCGGGGCCATAAATGGTGACGGTGTGGAAGGGTGGCTCTTGCATGGTGGGTTAAGGTACGATGAATTTGAAGTTAGTGCCCTTGACTTTCAGCACCTTGCCGCTGGGGTGGGTTTTGCCGGTCTTGGGGTCAATGATACGGATTGTCTTTGTGGGGTCGAGCGGGTTGTATACACGGATGGGGTCACCCTCCACCTTGGTGGCTACGGGGATGGGTCCGGTGTTGGTGATAAGCTTGGGATCCGTGGGGGGCTCGGCGCCATCGGGGGTCGGCGGGGTGACTGTAGTCACCACAGGCGGTTGCACCGCAGGAGCCGGCGTAGGAGCCGGTGCCGGTTCAACTACGGGTGCGGGCGGGGTGTAGCCTTGGGTGATGTGTGAGCCGGTGGCCGGTTTGGGAGTAGTCGGCTTGGGCGCAGCCGGTTTAGGTGCGGGCGTGGTGGGGTACACCGTGGGTACGGGCTGTGCTGCCGGGCGTGCTACCGGTGCGGGCTGCAGGGTTGGGGTGAGCACGGCTGTGTAGCCGGGTGCCACAGGCTGCTGCACTGCGGGAGCCCATGTGCCGGGGCGGGGAGCAGGAGTTTGCACCATGATGGGTGCCTGTGTTTGCACATGCTGTTGCGGGCGCCTGGTGTACGGCATTTCCGGCACGGGGTTGGAGTGGTACACGCATGAGCTGAGCGTGCACCCCAACACGGCCGCTGTTATCGCAGAAAATGAAAGTCTGTTTTTCATGAGTCGAGAAAGCTTTTTTACAGAGTGAATTTTATGGTCTTTTGCTGTGAAAGTCAACAGTAAATCGCGTATTATGTGCCTTTGGACTTGAAAAAGAGCTGTTCGGGGGGTAATATAATGCCATGAACTCATTGTTGCATTGTGCCAATCTTTTCCGTTATTCCCGCCGTGTTTCCCGTGAAGTTCAGGTGGGGAATTTGGGTTTGGGTGGGGCGAATCCTATTCGCATACAATCCATGCTCACCAGTTCAACGCTCGATACAGCCGCCTGTGTGAAAGAGGCGCTGGCTCTGGCAGATGCCGGCTGTGAGATTATTCGCCTGACGGCTCAGACCCGTGTATTTGCCGCAAATCTGGAGCACATTTCGCGTGAGCTTCGTGCTGCCGGTTGCACGGTTCCGTTGGTGGCAGATATTCACTTTAAGCCCGATGCCGCGATGGAGGCTGCTAAGTGGGTGGAGAAGATTCGCGTGAATCCCGGTAATTTCATTGATAAGAAGAAGTTTGTGGAGCGCGATTATACGGACTATGAGTACGAAGAAGAGCTTGAGCGTGTGCGCGCGGCATTCACCCCGCTGGTGTTGTTCTGCAAAGAGCATGGGCGCGCTATGCGACTGGGGGCCAACCATGGCTCACTTTCGGACCGTATTCTCAATCGCTATGGAGATACCCCCGAGGGTATGGTCGAGAGCGCTCTGGAGTTCGCTCGTGTGGCTCGCGAGCTGGATTACCATCAGTTGGTGTTTTCGATGAAGTCATCGAATGTGAAGGTGATGATTCAGGCTTATCGCCTGTTGGTTAAACGCTTGGCTGAAGAGGGGGCTGATTGGAACTACCCCATTCACTTGGGTGTGACAGAGGCCGGTGAGGGCGAGGATGCCCGTATTAAGAGCGCGACCGGTATCGGTTCTCTATTGGCAGACGGTATAGGTGACACCCTGCGCGTTTCCCTTACGGAAGACCCGGTATATGAGGTGGCCCCCGGTTTTGAGCTGGCAGCCGGCTATCAACCTGGGGCTGAGCAGCCCGATGGCGGTCCGGTGGAGTCTCCTGCTGCGTCTTTTGACCCCTTCAGCTACAGCAAGCGTATGGCTGAATTGTTGACGGTCAATGGGGTGACACTCGGGTGGAATGAGCCGGTGCGAGTGGTACTGCCGCAGGCTGCCTGTGCTGAGCTCGACCCGGCTGAGATGCGTGATTTCATGCCCGAGCTTGCCTATGAAGATTGCGGAGCAGTGGAGGTAGACCCCTGCAATCCTGCCGACTTGGCACCCTTGCAGGACTGCCCCGCCACTCTAGTAACGGTTAAGGACGGTGTGCAGATGCCTGTGCCGCAGGCATTCCGCCTGTTGGCTGCTCTTATTCCCTCTCGCCATAGTATTTTGCTGAAGGATACTCTTGGTGCTCCGGCTAAGCTGAGTGCTGCTATGGCAGCCGGTGTAAACGTTGGCTCTCTGCTTTGCGATGGTATCGGCAACGCTGTGCTGATTCGTGGTGAGGCAGAGCCTGCGAAGGCTGCTTATCTTGGCTACAATGTCTTGCAGGCTGCCGGCGTGCGTTTGAGCAAGACGGAATATGTCTCCTGCCCCTCGTGCGGTCGCACCCTTTACAACATACAGGAGGCCGCCGCTCGTATTCGCAAGGCTACAGGTCACCTCAAGGGGGTGAAAATTGCCATCATGGGCTGTATTGTTAACGGCCCCGGTGAGATGAGCGATGCCGATTTCGGCTATGTGGGTGGTGCTCCGAACAAGATTAACCTCTATGTAGGTCACAACCCCGTTGAGCTCAATATCCCGCAGGAGGAGGCCGTTGAGCGCCTGATTGAGCTTATTCGCAGTCACGGTCGCTGGGTTGACCCCGCCTGATATGGCGTTTAGGCTCGCTTAGAGATATATGAAAGCCCGCAGTTCGTTGGAGCTGCGGGCTTTTTAAATAAGAAATGCGAAGTCGCTTTCAGCGCATGCGACATGTGCGCAGCAAGTGCCAGGCTTCGCTGAGAAGGTTGAGCGGATTGCGGCGCAGGTAATGGCGCTCGTAGAGTTTCCAAGGCTCGGTGGGGCGCTCGCCGATGCCGTATTTTTGCTCGTGCTCGGCAATGACGCTGAGTATCTGGCTGTAAGTATTGTAGCGCTCAATCAGCAGACGGCGTGCCTCACGGATGGCAGGCAGGCGTTTTTCGTACTCGTTGTTGGCGATTGCTTCTTGTATGATAGCCAGTGCGCGGGGCGGGTCATCAACGGGGATGCGAATGAAGGCTTCGGGCGGCAAAACCTGGCCGAGCTTGGGGTCACCGCTGTAGAAGGTCAGGCACAAGCTCATGATGGAGTCGGCCGGTTTTTCCGTCCAATGATAATCGGAGGTAGTGTTTTCTACGGCGATGTGGTACTTGTAATCATCGAGAGCCTCGTACTTGGCATCAATGGGGTTAATACCTTGGCCTCTCCAAGTGAACTCCGGCAGGTGCTCCAGCAAATATTCGAAAAGTTGGTGGCGCTTGTTGTGCTCCGTGTGGGTCATGAGCTTACGGGAGCAGACTGCGGATATCAGCTTACTCTTGGGGCGCTCCGGGTAGGTTATGAGCTCTTCGAACGGGTGGCCGGTCATGCCGAGCAAACAACCCGCACCACGGCGGTACCCCGGGTGGCGGCTGGCTGCCGGGGATAGCGTGGTGAGCATGTAGCCGAATTGGTGCGTGTAGCAGGGCGGTTGCCTCTTAATGATTGCCGGTTCTTGGGTAATGAGTATCGTTTGCTCTTTCGGGCAATACACCTCGTGCACTTTTTCGCGGCGTGGTAACTCATCGTATACCACCAGCCAGTCGTAGTCCCGGCATTCACTGTCCCGAGTGAACTCTACATCACCCAGTTTTACGCTGTTCGGTAACCACCGATCTGACCACGCTGAAAGAAACTTTATTTTCATGCTGCGCTTGTTAAATGTGTCGACGTCTACTCAGGGGCGCTATTCGGTTCGCCGCCGATTGAAGTCTAGCAGGATTTACCCCCATTTGCAAGTATTTTGTGTGTGCCCGGGTTGAATAAAAGCCCACCGCATGGTGAGCACACGGTGGGGAAATGGGTGGCGGGCTATTCCGGTGCCGGTGGGAGTATATCCGACAGTAGGTTGGCTGAGTGCAGCGGGGGGTGTGCCGTGGCGGTAGCGGTGTCGGCCTGTTGCTTCTCCTCCTGTAGTTGTGCCAGGCGGGTGTCTTCCGCCATGGCCTTAAACTTGTCTGCCTGACTGTAATCACCGCTGACGTCGCGGAATATGCCTGCAAGCCAATCGCGCTTTTCTTCGATGGTTAGGTGGCGTTCCTTTGGCATAGCTGAGGCGTGGGTGGGTTAATGGCGGTTACGGGGTAGAAAACGCAGCAGTGTGCTGATAGTTGTTTTTCCCTTGTCGGTCAGTTTAAAAAGTTCGGTTTTTCGGTCCAGATTATGAACGAGCTGGCGGGTTTCCAAGCGTTTGAGGGTGCTGCTGATATGGCCGGTGTTTACTCCGTCTGTCAGGAATCCGCACATCTCTTCTTTGTAATGCAGACCGGCTGCTATACAGAACAGCACGCGTATGTCTGCCGTGCTTAGCTCGCATTCGCTCAGGGTTTTCAGTAGGTTACACGCAAAATCAATGGCTTTCATATAGATTTGTTCACAAAGTTATTCACAATGTTTATAAGCAATGTATATTGTTGATATTTAGTTGGCAATGTATGTTGTTGACATAGTTATAAACAGAGTTATTCACAAAATCTGATTGTTTGTAAGTGAGTTTGAAAGTATTTTATGGAGTGGGTGAGAGTCGTTTGAGTGAGCCTGAACGGCGTTGAGGTGAGCGGCTTGCGGCAAGGCAAGTCTGTGGTATTCCTGAGTTAGGGCTTCGCGAGCGGTGGTGCTGCTGGTTAGGGGAATACAAAGTTTGCAGGCAAGCCTGGTAGCAAAGGCATCGATGAACAAGGGGTCGAAGAGAGTCGGGTCTTCTACATCGGCAATGTAGAGCAGTGTAATTTGGCGCTCGGGGCAGTAAATGCAGCGTCCTCGCAGTGACCAGTCGTTGCTGCTGACTTCGAGCACACGCAGGCAGTTGTTGGGCAGGCGGTGCTCGGTGTATGGCGGGGCCGGGGTGGTGGAGTCATTCGTCAGCGTAACCTGCGAAGAGGCGAAAGTCCACCTATTGGTACAAAGGATTTCGCGGCGCACGGGGTGGTAGTGTGTGTAGCAGAGCCTGGCTGCGGGTGAGCCGTTGGGCAAGATGGCGCCAATGGGTGCTTCCCCCAGCTTGGCAAGGGCTAGGTTGCAGATACTCAGGGCCGTGGGGGCGGCATGTGGTGGTGCTGTGTTCATGTTATGTGTAGGGGGGAGTGTAGGAATGCTGCACAGGTTGGCACAAGATGCAGTGTGGTTCAAGAACGTAAATGGGCATTGCGGCGACGTGTCAAAAATGGAGATTCGCCGCGATGGTCGCTAAATGTCTTGGCCTGTGCTGAATGCTGCGATATGCTCAGCTCATGAACACAGATGCACGTGTAATCGCCGAGCAATATTACCGAGTTGGCGGGCGCGATTTAAGCGTTGATATGGCAGCTCTTACCTCTAACCCTCGCGGTATGGTGGTTTGGTTGCCTCGCTTAGTGGTACTCATGAAACCGGTTGACAGCAACCGACCGGAGCGGTGGGAAAGATTGTCCGAAAATCCGGTTGGTGCAGACGGTTGGTACGTACACCTGTTGACGGGAGAACTTGACTTTGCCGGTCGGCTGATGGTGCAGGTGCCACGGCTTGATTGGGCATGCTTTCAGCGTGGTCGGCGCAGTTCTGCACCGCATCGGTTAAGCTGGTGCGGTCTGATTTCGCGCCTGGCAAGTGCAGCTCCCGCTTATCACCATTAATCAAACAAGGAAAGGAACACAATATTTATGGGATTTCTCACCCCCTCTGTCCCCGCTGCATCGGCTCCGGTTGTTGAGCAGAGCGAACCACCCGTTGTAACACAGGTTGAGGATAGCAATGCCGCCGCTGATTATGAGCAGAAGTCTGCACGCCGCCGAGGATTGCTCTCCACCATACTAACCGTCAGAAACAGTCGCGGAAATGCCCTTGCCACTACTGCCGCTAACAGGGGGAACTCGACTCTTGGCTGAGACCATTCATTACTACATCCATGCCGAATTCTACGCAGGAGCAAAACTTATTGAGCTCATACAATGCGCTGCGCGCTGTTCGCAGTCCCTGGGAGGGATGGTGGGAACGTTTGCGACGCTATGTGTTGCCCGACCGTCGACTTTATGATGAGCTTACCGGCGATACCCCTGGGGATGCCCCGCAGCGCCTTTGCGACACCACCGCCGTAGAGGCTTGCCAGAAACTGGCCAGTGCTCACATGAGTTACATTACCCCCGGTAACGAACTGTGGTTTAAGTGGACGAGCCCCGATCCCGCTGCCGGGGATGAAGCTCAGTCGTGGTACAATCGTTGCTCGGAGATTGCCAATCGCGAACTGGCGCTGAGTAACTTTTACACGGCTCTGCACGAGTGTTTTCTGGACCGCGTGGGGTTGGGTACCGGTAGTTTGTACTGTGGCAGTACCCGCAGCGGGCGATTATTGTTCCGCCATATTCCCTGTGGTCAATTTGTTTGTGCCGAAAATGATGAGGGTACGATAGATACGTATATGCGCGAGTTCAGCTTTTCGCCGCATCAGGCTCAGAGCCGTTTCGGAATTTCTGCCTTGGGTCCACGGGCTCGCGCATTGTGTGAGCGCGCGGCAGACCACCATGGCTCGACTTTGCGTTTTTTGCATATCGTTCGCCCTCGGGAACAGCGCAATCGCTCCCGTAGTACCGCGCGTGATATGGCGTGGCAGAGCATCTATTACAGCATGGATGACTGCTGTACGGTCGAAGAGAGTGGCTACCGCGAAATGCCCTACATGGTCACGCGATTTCTCAAATGGGGGGAAAGCCCTTATGGCTTGGCCCCCGCTCGATTGGTTTACCCGGATATTGAACGTGCTCAATTCCTCAACCGCATCCTCGATATGCTTGGGGAGGTAGCCGCCTTTCCCCGTATTCTTGAGCTGGCAAACCAAGTGGGTGAGGTCGATTTGCGTGCCGGCGGACGTACCCTTATCAGCCCGGAAAGCGCCAGTTTGGGTTTCCCCCGCGAGTGGGCTACCCAAGGGCGATATGATGTGGGTATGGACCGCTTGCGGCAAAAACAAGAGAGTATCAATCGGGCGTTCTTTATTCCCATGATTGAGCTGTGGAGTGAGCGCAAGTTACAGATGACGGCTGCGGAGGTCTATGCACGGGAAAATGAGAGAGTTATGCTCTTTTCGCCTTCGTTTACGCTCTTTACCTGCGATTTTCAACCACTTATGGAGCGCGTGTTTGCTCAGCTTTTCCGCCTGGGGCGTTTCCCGAAACCGCCGAACAGCGCGCTGGTTGCCGACCGACGCGGAGAGGCTGCTATTGCCGAACCCCATGTGGTTTATCAGGGGCGTATCGCTATGATTATGCGTCGCTTGCAGGCCGAGGGCATGGAGCGCACGCTTACCCGCTTGCAGAGCATGGTCGGCCTTGAACCTACCCTGACGGACCATATTGACCTCGATACTACTTTCAGATTGGCGGCTAGGCTTGACGGTGTGCCGGAGCAAATGTTGCGCCCCGAGAATGCCGTGCGCCGCCTGCGGCGCGAGCGTGAGCAGGCTCTTGCAACTGCTGCCGGGCAGCCGGAGCCACCCCCTGCGGCAGATGCAGGTCCTGTTCCTGCTCTGCAGCCGCCCATTCAACCTCAATCTTCCATACCCATGCCATGATATTACCGCCCGATAAAAGCGCTGTGGAAAAAGCCCGAGCTGTTCGCCGCCGTTTGTTGTCCGTATTGGGCAGCCAAGCCGGTCAGCAGGTGTTGAATGAGCTGGAGTCTCGCTTTGAAGTCGATTTACCTGTTTTTCAGGGCAGGCGCGGTGAGTACGACCCGCTCGATGCCATGCGGCGTGACGCCCACCGCGAAGTATTCCTTGTCATCCGTCGTCAGCTCGAACTGGCGAAGCAGGAGTCAACACACACAAGCAACAACGAACAAGACGATGAAACATAATAACATTACTGATAAACAGCCCGATGCACCGGCTCCTCACGAGCCCTCTGCCGGAACAGATGCCATACTCGCCGAAGGCAGCGATGCTTTGCACCCGCCCGCACTTATGCAGGATGATGGCTCATTTTCACCTGAGTGGTACAGCCGATTTGAAGAACTACAGCCCTATGCCGCCACGTTGGGCAAGTTCCGCCGCCCCGAAGCCTTGGCCAAGAGCTATGCCATGCTGGAGCGAATGAAAGGTTACCCCGATGTGACAGATGCTCGGCGCATGGCCGCATTCCGCACCGCTGTTGGTCTGCCTGAGCAGGCTGGGGAATACGCTATTCCCCGCCCTGAAAATACACCCGATGAGCTATGGGATCCTGCTCTTGCCGCGGCTTTGTCGCAGGTGGCATACGAGTATGGCGTGCCCCCCACAGCCATGGGGGCTTTGTGCGAGAAATATGCCGACGAAGGTCGCCGGATGTTGGCAAATGCGCAAGAAGTTCAGGCCGCCGCCATTGCTCAGGCAGATGCGGAATTGCAGCACGAGTGGGGGCGTAACTATGATGATAATATGAAAACCGTGGCTGATTTTATGAGCCACCTCGGTTCCCGCGCGGGTGTGGATGTGGCTGAGCTTGCCACTAATCCAGCCCTGCGGGCAAATGCAGATTTCGCGCGTTTGATGCTGGCGGCTGCCTCCTTGCTGGAAGAGGCACCCCTGCACACCGGTGCGGCTCCCATCGATTCGCGCGAGGAGGCTCGCCGCATAGCCGGTGACCCCACTCACCCCCTGCATGAGGCTTACATGCGCACCTCACATCCCCGCCACCGCTACGCCAATGAGCAGTATGACCGCTTGGCGTTCGGGCACCCGCTCTGAGCGCCCGCTACGGCGCGCTCAATTCACCGACCATCTTCTCCGGCGGGTCTCGGAGGAGGAATTGGAAATGTGAGATGATGTGCATAACGCATCCCCCGGGTTAGCAGCAGCTGACCCGGGGGATAAAGTTATTGTGTTGTTATATGTCGTCAGTTGTCTTTTTTACACCATTGTTGCAGGGCTTGCAGCAAATCCGGGGTGAGGTCGTCATCGCAGAACAGGCCAATGCCAGCCGGCGCGGTTTTGCTTATGTTGTCGAGCTCTGCTTGTAGTGAGGCGGCGGTAGAGTCGGGCAGGTGTATGCCGGGAGCCAGCGGCAGACGTTGGGCGGTTTGCTCGGCGGCTTCTTGACTGCATGTCGCTGCCCAAGCGGTGGTTTTATTGTAAAAACTGTGGTAGACCATGGGGAGCGCAAGGTCGAGTTCAAAGTCCGCCCAGTTTTGGCGAACCAGTTTGGCAGCCAGTTTCGGGGTAGGGAACACCGCACATGCCGAGCGCAGGTTGTGCGAGCGTATGCGGCGGCACAGGGCATTGGCCACACGGGCTACGCTCTCTAGGCGGAATTCGCGCCAAGCGGTATCCTGCTCGGCATCTGTAGCAATATCGCGACCGGTCGTTGTGCGGAATTCCGCTTGGCAGCGTTCGCAATAGCAGTAATCGTACTCGGGCAGTTCCCTGCTCATATCCAGCCCGTACTTGCCCCACAGTCCGCGGGGAAGAATGACATCCGGCATGCGCAGGTAATCGAGCTGTATGCCGCTCAGTCCCGGTATGGCAGCTAGTTTATCCACCTGATTGAGCAGGTGTTTAAGAGCCCCCTCACTGTTTGGGCACAAAAATTGGTAGTATTCTACAAAGGGACGATTTGCCGGGGCGTGGCAGGATTTGCCGCAGCGGTTCACGGCGTACCAGTCGGGGTGTTGCAGGGCAGTGGTGTCTTGTGGTCGATTGAGTGCCCACATCCAGGCATAGACCTGCAAGCCTTCTGCGCGCGCGATGGGGGTGAGGTGGGTAATTTGCTCCACCGTACCGCCGATGATAACGGCATGTACCCCGGCACCTGCCAGTCGGGTGAAGTGCTGCTGCCACCATGTGGTGTCGCCCGTGTGTTTGCCGCCCTGAACCCACAGGTAGAGGGGCAGGTGCTTAGGGATGGCCGGGGTGGTGGTGAGTACTCCTTGTGAGTCGATGCTAAGCAGCTGACCGTCGGTCGCGGTTGTCTGTGCTGCAAAAAGCTGCTGATTGCAGAACAGCACGTTTACCCCGGGGTGCTGTATGTCGGTGCTGTAGCTGCCGTGCTTGGCCCGGTAGTCCAGTTGGGCACGGTACCAGGCAAAAAGTCGCTGCTGTGCCACAGTGGTTGCAGGTTGCTCCATACCCTCGTACCCGCTCCCGGCAGGATTGGCACTTAATTTCACATATCCCCAGTGCTCGGGGCAGTGTATGTTGATGACCCCGGTGGGTGCCCACACATGATTGCTTTCGGGCAGGGGGGTGCCATTTGCGTCTGTTTGTTTGCGGTAACCGCAGGTGGAGCTGTTGTCGGGCTGCACTTGCCAATTTACGCGTGAAAAGTTCATGCGTAGCACGGTGCCTGCTGTTGGGGGAGCACAGCGGCGAGGGTGTGCTGAGTGCCCGGTGATACTCTCCCACGGTATGGCCATTTCCACGCTCCAGCCTTCATCGGTGTCGCCGGACTTATTCAGGGTTCCGCGTAGTTGCACGGCGCTTTTCAGACCGGGTATATTCCAGTCGTGCAGGGCATGACCGGAGCTGCGGTAGGGGGCGGTTAGAAAAAGCTCCCACACAGTGTTGAGAGCATTCACCTCGATTTCCACATAGTTTCGAGCGTCGCCCTCCGGGTCGATGAATACCTCGAAATCCGGGTCATGGTAGATGATGGAATCTCGTTCTTGCAGCGTAGCCCACAGGTGCGTTTCTTTCATGTCTGCCAGCACATACAGGTAGCTATCATCCCACAGCAGGCGAATCACCGTGTTATCCTCTATGGCAGCCCCTTCGATATCGCGCAGCGGGCTCAGTCGCACCGCTGATTGCCAATCGGTCTCCGTGCCCTTACCATCAATGTGCAGCGGCGATGTTGTGCGTTGGCATACATAGGTCGGTGGTATGGTGGTGGGCTCCGCCGCCGCTGAAAGAGCGGCTGTCATGAGGGCTAGGAGAGTTTTTCTCATGCACCACACTATAACACATGTGCATTTATATAGCGAGTCATTTATCGCGCCCGTACTTTATCATTGACCTTACGAGCCGGTAATGGTAGATTGTGGAAGTAATGATGAACATGCGCGACAAGTTGAGATGGCCGGAGGCGGAGTGGGATGTCTCGGGCGCTTTTGCGAAAGATGCCGTATTGCTGCGCTTTCATGATTTTTGCCGCGAGCAGTTGGGGTATGCCCCCTTTGCCGTGGTGCATGGTTCGCCGCTGTTTCGCTGGAATTGTGGGCGCGTGTTGAGCTTGTTGCAGCGTAGTGAAACGGAAATCAATACGGCTGCTGCCGGTTATGTGAAGCGCGGTATTCCGGTGGATTTGACATTCACCAATCCGCTGTTGCGGGAAGAGGATATGAAGAATATGCTCGGCAATCGTCTGCTGAGTTTCTTTGCCGCACAGAGCACGCCCACCGTGCGGCATGCTGTTATCATAGGTTCAGAGCCGCTCTATGCTCATGTGAAAACCAATTACCCGCAGTTGAAGACCGTTTCCTCCATTTTGCGTATCACCTGCGACGGTGGTAAGGGTAAGCTCGATTCGTACCTGCGGTTGGCTGAGAGATATGATAAGGTGATGATTCACCCGGATGATGTCGTCAACTACGAATTGCTGGATAAATTGGAGGATAAAGGGCGCTACGAATTGATATTGAATGAATATTGTATGCGTAATTGCCCTATGCGCGCCTACCACTATACCACCATGGCTGAGCAGGCTTTCGATATAGATGGCTACGATACTACTAAATTTTACAAAGCATTGGAGCGCAATGGTTGCAGTAATTTGCCGGCCATGCTTACCGACCCCCGGGTGGGGGTGGCGGCACTGAGTACACCCGAGATTGACAGGCTATACGATATGGGGTTCCGTAAGTTTAAGCTGCAGGGGCGTGCTCACCCGAATGCCCTGCCGCTCATTAATGACATGCTGCGTTTTATGCTGCCTGCTACCGGGGAGTCGGACACCCTGGGGCTGAGCATAGCTACCGCTTTTCTTGAAAGTTTCACCCCGCTGACAACCGAGGTATGAACACCGATTTTCTGATTCAGGATTACTTGCCGCATGCCACCTGGAGTGTAGGTGGCGGGTTGCTGCACGGCCACACCATGCTGCAGCTGTGCGAGGGGATGGCTAAAGAGATGAAAGGGATACGCAGCCTGCGCGCGCTACACCTGACCCCCGCTTGCTCATGGTCGCTCGATTGGTCGGTGCAGCGCTCCATGACTACCCCCACGGCTTATTTGCGAGTGTTGGGGCTTACAGACCAATTGAGACAGCCGCTTTGCCTGAACTTCGACAATCCCTATGTAGCCAAAGCTATGGTGGAGGACGGTTTCGGGTTGTTCCTTGTGGATGAACTGCTGCGGCACAACCCAACCGGGCTCAATTCCGTAGCCGTGGCCGATGACCGTGTGGCTTTTGTCCTGCGTCGGCAATTTCCCAAACTGCGACTTGTGGCTCACATGAACCGCTGCGTTTGCGAACAGGGAGAGCCCGATGCTGACTTCATTAACCAACTTTTGCAAGTTTACCACGAGGTGCAACTCTACCCGGGGAGCCTGCGTAGGGAAGGGGTGGTGCAAGCCCTGAGTGCGCCGGAACGCTGTACAGTGGTGGTGAATGATTTGTGCCGTCGCGGCAGTCGCGCGGCGCATGCTCAGGTTCTGCTGCTGCTGGCGCAGATGCGCGTGCGCTCATACGATTTTAACTATAAGGTGCAGCTCAGCGAGCAACTTTCTGCCTTGCTGGCACCGCCGGCCGCCCCCGGCAATACTCTTAGCCGTGCGGAATTGAAGGAGCTTTATGCACAGGGGCTGCGCTCATTCCATGTGCAGGCGGAGCAGTACCACAATGGGTTAACCCCTGCATGGGTGCTCATGAACTACCTGCTCACGGCTGACCCGCAGTACAGCCACAAGGTGTCGCTGCTTATTTACAAGGTGCTTAGCTATCTCAACGGCGATATCCCCCCTCTGTCCGGCGGGCTTACTCCCTTTACCCTGCGGTACCCCTGAGTAGTTGATTCCCATGCGGTAAGCCTCCTCGCTCCGTATCAATATCGCGGGTGCACCAAGACACAGAAAAGCCTCTCACGTTCATCACGTAAGAGGCTTTCTTATACTCGAGACGGGACTCGAACCCGTACAGGTCGCCCCACTAGATCCTTAGTCTAGCGCGTCTACCAATTCCGCCACCCGAGCATCGGATTTCGCACTTGGTGCGCCGCAACTATACACGAATATCAGACGGATTGCAAGCTTTTTTCGTAAAAAAATGTAATTTTTTGCAAAAAAAATGGGAAAAATACTAAAAAATAGCAGATTGGGCGATGTTAACGGCGCTTTGAACCGGCGTAAGAGCCGGATTTGTTGTAGTAGCGAGTGGTGTCGCCGCTTTTTTGTGCACTACCGGAGTAGGAGCCGCTTTGATTGTAATAGCGGGTGGAGTTTCCACTTTGCTGAGAACTGCCGGCGAAGGAGCCGCTTTTGTTGTAATAGCGTGTAGTGTTACCGCTTTGTTGTGAGCTACCCGCGAAGGAACCGCTCTTGTCGTAGTAACGAGTAGTGTTGCCGCTCTTTTGTGAACTGCCGATAAATGAACCGCTCTTGTCGTAGTATCGGGTGGTATTTCCGCTGGTTTCGGTGCGACCTATGTTGCTGCCATTCGCACCGTAGAAAGAATCTGCGAGGGCGGGCAGGGCAAGTGCAAGTATCAGGATAAGTGCTTTCATGAGTGTGTATGGTTTCTTCCTTCTTTCCTTGTACTCTAATTCGGTTTCCGTTACAAGCAAAAAAACTTGAAAGTTATGTATGTTTTGATAGAATGACCGTTGAGGTAAATGATTCTATGAAGTTGGCCAATACGGAGCTTGGGTTGTGCGACCGCGAGTGGGTGGAGCGTGTGCTTCAACCGGGGGAGGAGTTGTTGATGGTGTGCAAGCCGCAGGCGCGCCTGTGGCGCTCCGAATATTCGGACGGCGCGCTATTTGCGATAGTGTGGATAGCTGCGGTTTGTGGATTTTCGAGTGTTTTGGTGCCTCATGTTCTTTCGGAAGCGTTTGAAAAACCGGCGGGACTGCTGGTGCTGCTGTTTATGCTGCCTTTCTGGTTGGTGAGTGCAGTTTTTATCTCGCTGCCATGGCTCAACCGTGCGGTTGCGCGGCGCACGATATACCTGTTGACAAATCGCCGTGCGGTGGTGCTGGCTCCCAACTATTTGATGCGCCCCACGCAGACGGATTACCCCCTTGTGCCTGACATGATTCAGGATGTTAGGGTTCGCCCCGATGGCAGCGGTGATGTGGTGCTGGGGTATGAAGAGTGTAACAGCAGGCATGGCACCCATTTGGAACCGAAGGGATTCATGCGCGTGCCGCAAGTACAGCAGGTTTCCGCCATAGTGCGCGAGTATATGCCCGAGCCGCCGCCTATGCCTCCCCCTGCTGCACCGGAGATGTGGGTGCCAGCGTCCGCCGGTGGTTGCGGGGCGGATGACGCTCCGCCGGCGGAGTTTCCGAATGTTCTCACTCTGATTGTGGGTGGGCTGTTTTTGGCAGCTGGTTCTGTGGGGGTGGTGAAGTCTGTGCAGCAAGTGCTCAATGGGCAGCTTTACGGTTGGGTTATGACGATAATCAGCGTGGGCTTTCCCGCCTTGTTTGCTTGGGCCGGTTGGCAGGCCGTATGTGGCTGGGTACAGAGTTTTAAGGAATACCGCAAGCAAAGAAGATTTATTGCTGACTTGAAAAAGAAGGAAAAATAGATAATGTGTATCGATGAATTAGGTTTAAGCCGTCGAGATGGGGAGCGTGTGCGTAAGGTGTTGGGGGATTCGGAACGCCTGGTTCTGGTCGCAAAGCCACGCGGGTGCATGCGCTTGGCAGCGGCTTTTCCCTCTCTACTGGTGGGTGCGGTACTAGCTGTTTTTTTGAGTGTCGGTGCGTATATGTTCGGCGATAAATGGTGGGTGACAGTGCTGTTGTTTTCGCCTTTCTGGCTGGTGGCGTTGGTGTTTTTGAGCTCTCCGTTGCGTTACCGGTGGCGTATGGGGCGCACGCTCTATGTGCTGACGAATAGGCGTGCTATTGTGTTCGAACAGCTCAGAATGTGGCGTAGCCGCTGTATTTGTTGGCCCCTGTTCCCGGGGCTAATTAAGAAGGTTACGAAAGAAAAGGTGGATTTAGGTAGCCTGATTTTTGATTATGAGATGCGCTACTCCTTCGACTCGCGCAAGCGAGTGCCGGAACCGGTAGGATTTTTAGCCGTGCCGCAGCCCGATGTCGTGCAACAGCTCGTGCAGGAGCAGTTGGCTGCTGTGCCGGCAGGTGCGGCTCCCTTCGCGTATCGCCCTACTGTGTTGCGCTCTCCGGCTCCGTTGCTGGATGCTTGGGGCACCCCGCTTTCTAAGCAGCCGGAGGAGGCTAAAGATGATAAGAGAACCATTATGACCTGTGGCGCGGCTTTTGTATTTGGCGCTACTATTTCTGTGGCTGTGGGGCTGGGTTTGCTGCACACGGAGTACCGCTTGGCGCATGAGGGCTTGCGCACTACCGCTACCGTGCTGCGTATGGAAGGGAGTGCTAATTCCGGCTATTTCCCGGAACTGCAATTTACGGATACCGCAGGAACCACACATGTGCTGAAGTACAACATCAGTACCGATAATTACCCCAAAGGACATCGGTTGCCAATCGTTTACTTGCCCTCCGACCCTGAGTCTTTGCGTATTGTAACGGACTCCCCGAGCCCCGGTTTGATTTTTACTCTGGGCGGCGGATTTATTATGCTGCTGGGGGCTTGTATTTTGAGGATGGGTATCAAGATAAATTGCAAAAAGTGAAACTGACAAAAAATTAAAAAAATAATGCTAAAAATGTTTTTTCTGCTTGACTCCTCATTTTTTATATGCTAAACCATAGCTGATAGGTGGGTTTTATCTGCCTACCCGTCCGAAAATCTGCAAACCTATAAACACGATATGAAAAAGACATTGTCAATTCTTGCCACCGTAGCGCTCTCTTTGTGTGCTACTACGAGCTATGCGAAGGAAGTTATTCTGAAGCCGTATGCGGAATATATAGAGTCCCCCACTATTTCCGAGGTTATTGCACCCGGAGCAACTCTTATTAACTCGGAGACCGGCAAAGTAGTAGAGTACGACGTCAAAGCCGAGCCGCCGGTAGCACCTCCTTTCGATATTACGCAGGGGCTGATTGTTTGGAATATTGAAATGGCAAACAAATACAATGAACCGATTTCGTTGGAGGAGGTTTCTGAAACAGCGGGTGATTCGGCCATAAAGATAACGGAGTATGATACACTCGTGCTTGATTTTACATCGGGTTCTTTGAAGCTGGGTGGTCCGACGGATGCTGAATATATGGTTCTCATGTTCCGCTCTAGAACAGCCTTCGGTGATGATTTCGTAGAATGGTATTCTACGAATGAGGTACCCATTATTGCTAGATTTACCAATGGCGATTATCTGGCCTACGTTATCGACGACACTTGTGACGAGCTGACAGAAGATGAAAATATTCCCGGTTTGTTGGTTCCCAATGCCGCTTCTACCATGGGTGGTTTGGTGTTCTTCAATGAGAGTGTAGCTCCGGAGGTTCTTGAGGCCGAGGTTGAACGGGGAACTGTCCCGACTCCTTCGACCCCCGCTGTTCCTGAGCCCTCCACGGCTACACTGAGCCTGTTGGCACTGGCAGGTCTTGCCGCTCGCCGTCGCCGCAAGGCATGAGCAGCAAAGCTGTAAATCTTTAGTTAATAGGCAATTCGCTCGTGTGCAGAAATTACTGCATGCGAGCGAATTGTTTTTGTAGTCGCTTTGCATACCTTTTGGGGATACGTATTGCCTCAAAAAAACAGTCACCGAAAAGTGGATGCCTCAAAATTGCGGTCACCGAAATTCTAGCGGATAATTGACTCAAAAATTCTCCGGAAGGGGGTGGAAAACTCATAAAATGCTCTCGGGTTTCATGAGACTGAAGAGCTTTTTTAGGGATTTTTGGATATTTTCCTGTAATTCGATGGGGTCGAGAGATTCTTTCAGAGACACAAGGTTTCTTTTCCTCGCCCCGTCTTTCATTTGTTCCATGACTCTTTCTTTCGTACGGAGTGCGTGCTTTGTCGTATTTCTTTTTCGTTTTGCCTGTGACTGGATTTTTGAGGCAATGCGGCCACTCTCAAAAAGTGTCGTACCCTCGGAAAATGCTTGCAATGGCGGAGCATTGGTGTATAGTGGAAAGATAATTCACCGAGTTTTTTATGAAACGCACACTCTTTCTCTCTTTCCTTTTAGGCGCGGTCATGCTGCCGCTTTATGCTGTTGAGTGGAATACAGCAACGTCGGGCAATCAATCAGTTGCAGAAGACGTAACGGTTAATGCAGACGTCAATGTCGGAGATATCACATTCAATGGCGATTCTACCGTGTCCGGTACAGGTAGTATCAGCGGGAGCGGTAACCTGACGGTGAATAGCGGAACGGTGGTGTTCGATGGGGTGTCTCGCCCGAACAGCACGGGGAATATTACTATTGCTTCCGGCGCTTCACTCGAAATTAAGAACGGAGCTAAGCTTCTGACCAATAGCTGGCATAATTCGAGCTCAGTGGTGACCGTAAATGGCACACTGAAGCTGGAAAGCTTGGGGTACGGCGGTAGTCTGGGCAATCTGCATGATAATATCGGCGTGAACGATTACACGGACTCGTTGATTATGAATGGTGGCGGCCGGATTGAAATTACGGAAAACGGCTCTGCAACGATAGGTGCCCGTCTTAACGGATGGGGGTCGTATTTCACGTTTGCTGTAGCCGAAGGTAAGAGTTTTTCGTGGAATGCCTCCACCAACGGCAATGTGATAGCTTATAATGGCGCCGGCAGTGTACTGGTGCTCGACGCCGGCGAAGGTGCAACCTTCTCGCTCGGTAAGAACATCGGTACCGGATTGACGATTCAGAAGACCGGCACCGGCACACTGGTGCTGAACAGTACTATTAACCTTGATGGGGGCAGAATGCTCAGTATTGTTGACGGTACAGTGAAATTCGGCGATAATGCCCATATTGCATCCGCCGGTAGTGGGTTCAATGTTTACGGCAATGCCACGATGGATTTGGAAGGCAAGGCCGGCTTATCCGGGCAAGCTGTAACAGTCTACGGCTCTGTTGTCAATGCTCAGAACAATGCCATGCAGATAAGTCTGGAAAGTACCGGTACCTTCAGTATATCGGCAGATGCTACTTCGGGCAGTTCCGGTTCGTTGATGATGACAGATGGTGCTATTGTTGATCTTGGTGGTTATGTCTTCTACAATACCATTGATATTTCGAATGGTGGCGCCGTGCTGAATGCCGAAAATCACCTAGGCCTGCTTATTCTGGGCATGAATGAAGATTGGGTGACAGAGCTGGATTCTGACATGCTTTCCACTTGCGGAGGTACTCTGGGGTCGAACGGCAGCATCGAAGCGAGCATTAGCGAGGATTTGGGCTCTGTGTCCCCCGAGGTTGATTTGGCAAAGGGACGCCTGTATGCAGGCAACTCTGTTTCTATAGCCGGTTCCGGGATGGAGAATGTAACCATTTCCGGATATACTTCCGAATATGGTGCCGTAAGTGCCCAGAATGGTGATATATACATTGCTGATGTGGCCGATGTCACACTGAGCAACAACGCTGCGACCAATCCTACAATTGATGACTACAATCGAGCCGGCGCTCTGAGTGCTACAGGGGCTGTTACGGTAGAGGCAGCCGGTGCTATCACCATCAGCGGTAATTCTGCTTCGTCGAACTCTACATCCGGTGGTGCCGTGTATGCTGGTTGGGATATTTCAATGACGGGTGCAAGCATTACTCTGACCGGCAATTCAATCGGTAGTGGGGATGCTGACAATCCTGGTTATTATTCGGGTGGCGCGTTGAAGAGCGATAGCGCCATTTTCCTGATGTCCACAGAGGGGAATATCGAAATCAGCTCTAATACTGCAGACGAAGCCGGTGGTGCTCTCTATTCATCCACCGGTGTGGATATCTACTCAGCGGCTGATATTGCTATAACCGGCAATAAGACCTTGGTTGGTGATGGCGGTGCTGTTTACAGCGACGGTAATGTGACCATTACTCCCGGTGAGGGTGGAACTGTGACCATCAGCGGTAATGAGGCCGGCGGTTACGGTGGCGCGATTTATAGTTACGAGACGGTAAGCCTGAGCGGTGGTTCTTACAAAATTACCGACAATGTCGCCGGTGGTTCCGGTGGCGCTATCTTCGCGTACAACGTTGAGCTTACGGCAGACGCCGGCGATATCGTGTTCTCTGGCAATACGCATGAAGGTGGGGTAGCTAATGACGTGGCTCTCGATGGCGGTTCTGCCACTCTTACGGCTACCGGCGGGAACAAGGTTGAACTGAACGGCGGCATTACCGGCGCCTCTGAAATATATGTCGAGACCGATGAGGAATCCGTGGTCAGGTTGGGTGGAACTTCCGGCACGGAGTCTCTCAGCATCGTCGGTGGGAAGGTTGAGGGTATTGTGGCCGAGGATGGTACCATCGCTCAAATCGACATTTCTTCTTCCCTTACGCTCGATGGCGGCACGATGCAGGATATTGCACTTGTGGCTACCGGCGATGAGGTGGCTATGAGTGGCTCCGGTACGTGTGTGTTCAACTCCGGCGCTGCTCTCGAGTTTATGTCCGGCTATTCAGATGATTCCCTTGCCACAACGGTTCGGGCTGTTACGGTGAATACTCTGCTGAATGGCTTTGCAACGGTGGAGGGTGAGTTGGCTATCAGCCTGACAAAGGAATTACTGGAATTCGCTCTGACTCAGGCAGATGGCTCCGCTCTTGATATGGCTCTTACGCTGATGGTGACTGAAACCGCCGTTGTGGATGGCGCCACTTTCACCTTCTCTCTGACAGATGAGGCCATTACCTTGCTGGAAGGATATAATCTGACGGAGTATGGCTTCTACAACGGCGATGACGAGCTGTTGGGTGAGAATAGCGTTGATGTGACCGATCCCACCACAGTGGTGTTCTCCATCAAGGGCTTGCTCGGTGTCGTTCCTGAGCCTACCACCACCACGCTTTCCCTGTTGGCTCTCAGTGTGATGGCCATGCGCCGTCGCCGCCGATAATGTAATTTCTCACCAACTTATAAGCATATGATAAAGAAATTAGGATATTTACTCCCTTTGCTCGCGCTGCCGCTACAGGCACTCACTGTCGAGACCCGCGCGACTCACGGCGTGTTCTATGCCGGTGTTGAAAATCAGGTTTGCCTGCAGATTAAGCTCGAGGCCTCTGCCGCAGATGTCGGCAAGACTGTTTCTGCCATGAGTTTTACTACCGGTAAAACGACAAGAGCGGCCGATATTACGCAGGCTCGCTTGTACAGAAGCACAGAAAACGTATTCACTCTCAATACCGGTGATAATAACCGCCGTGCCGTGCAGTTGGGGACGTGTCCAGCCTCATCGGGAAAGATGGCATTTGCTCCCAATCTCACCATTACGCAGGCCGGTACTACCTACCTCTGGCTGGTGTATGATATCGCATCTGCTGCCAAGGGTAACAACAAAATTGACGGCGTTTGCTCCGCTGTAACCTTCGGTGGCTCCAATGTGAAAGCTACGGCAAAAATGGGCACCTATGTGAAGAGCCGTCAGTATGCAACAGTGTATCCCTTCAAGCATCGCATCGTGCCGTACTATCGCACTATGTGGGTCATGGGCTGGGCGGCCGCTCCCCTGAATGCCACACACTTCAAGAACTTTACCGATATCATTCACTTCGGTTATACGCTGAATGGTGATGGTACCGTTAACTACCAGTGGTATGGTGAAGGTGTGGATCATCCCTCGACTGCAACCGCAGCCCGTAACAAGCTTAAGTCGCTCCGTGGCACGGCCAAGTCGCGCATTATTGCCGGTTTTGGCCATGTGGATGATGGCCTGACGGCGTTCTATCGCAACAATTCCGACCGCAACGCTCGCAAGTCCATTGCAAAAAATATTGCTAAGTTTGTGCTCGATGGCGGTTACGACGGCATCGATATTGACTGGGAGTACCCCGACAATGCCAACGAATGGATTTACCTGACCTATTTGCTGGCTGACCTGCGTGAGGAGCTGGCCGGCTCGGCCGTTTCGGTGAGTATGGCTGCTACTGTGTGGTACATGGTTCCCTGGCACGAGACGACCGACCAAGTGGACTTTATCAATACCATGAGCTATGACCAACAGGGCGAACAGCACTCTCCCATGTGGATTATGCAGCAGGATGCCAATACCTGTCACTCTGCGCTGAGAATGCCCAAGACGAAGGTGGTGCTCGGTTTGCCGTTCTACACGAACCGTTATTATGTGCTGTGGGATCAGGCCGGTTGGAATGGAGTTGTGTCTCAGCACCCCAACCTGGCTCCCTCTGTCAATCAGGCTCGGATGACGACCGGCAACGGTACTACCATGCACTCATTCAATGGTGTGAACCTGATTAAGGATAAGTGCAAGTGGGTGAAGGACAACGGCTATGGTGGCGTCATGATTTGGGCTTACGATACCGACGTGGCGCTCACGCACAAGATGTCGCTGGGTAAGGCGATGTACTCTGTCATCAAACAGACCAGACGTTAACGGATTGCACTCAGCTCTGTAAAAAGTATATTCCCCTGTTCGCCGATGTGCGGGCAGGGGGAGTTTGTTTTTCGGTGGACATTGTGGCCTATTTGAAGGCTGAACTACTCGTAGTGTGGTCTTGTTCTATCGAGATTTTCGGCCTGTCTCAGACTTGCGTCCAGATTTGGGTTCATGGGCCATATTTCGGCGGCCTTTTTCCAAGCTGTGGTGTAGGCTGTCTCGTCTCGGCGATTCAGGGCTTTTGCTCCCTCCCGCAGGTACATATCGCTTTCTGCTTTCTTTTGGGAGCACAGTGCGAGTTCCGTCGTTAGCTCGCAATCGCTGCTCATGGCAGAAATTCGGGCAATAGCTCGCTCAGCCGCATTGTAATCTTTTGCCTTCATCGCGCCCTGCAGTCGTTTTTGCCAGCTGCGGAAGTTAGCAATACGTCTGCGCTCAGCAGTGGGGAACTCTCTGACGCTGAACATGTGCTCACCCTCGCGGTAGGCATGTTCCAGTGCTTCGTTAGCGCCGACAAGTCTGTTCTCCTGCAGCATGGCATTGACGGCTTGCATGCGCTTGTCTACGGATTCGCGGTGCTGCAGTGCCCGTGCTGCCGGATTTTCACCGGTACCTATGCCCTCGTCGCGGAAAAGGTGACGGCACAGACGAGCTCCAATGGTGGCATGGTCGTAGAATCCCTGCGCGAGCAACTGTGCCACATAGGCCTCGTAACTGCTGCGGGCATCTGCAGCGGTTGAAGAGATGAGAGCCTCGTTTTCCTGAATCTTGGCACGAAGTCGGGAAATGGTGTGGTTATTGTGAGCCATGAGCACCACATTTGAGTTGGCTCGTTGGCCGGCTGCTTTTTTCTGTCTGGCGCTGTTACGGTTCTGCAGGCTGTTGTTGGTGGCAGTCAACTCATCGATTTGCTGTTGCAGCCGCGCGTTTTCTTCTCGTCTGGCAGCATTGGCATGCCGGGCATCTCGTACGCTGTCGATGGCATGGATAAGAGATATTGCGGTACCATCATTCTTCAGACCGATAAGCAGATGGCGTGCTTCGGTAACAACTTCGCTCTTGGTTGCTTCTGCCGTGAGCGCCAGCAGCTTTTCCATGGTGGCATGGGCTTCCCCCGGTTTTTCAGCAGACTGCTGCAGGTAGCGTTCAAAGCGCAGCCTGTCCGCGATAGAATCAGCCTTGGCTGTCTGGGTCGGGGCTGACTGCTGCGGAACGGCGTTGGCTTGCGCCTCTGCAATATGGCTGACCGGTGTCGTTTCAACACCTTTCTGCTTGTGTTCCGCTGTTGCCGATGCTGCGATTGTTGTATCGGATGGAGCAGGGTGCTCCGGCTCTTCCGGCAATGGGATATGCTTGGGCATGATATAGCCGGTTTGCCACGGGAAATAAATGGGGCTGCGGTGATAGACCATCTCCTCCGGCATTCCCGGGCTGCGTCGAACCGGTATTTCACGGGGCAGTGCCCGCCGGGTGTTGTCTGCTGAATTTTGATTATCTGATTGCGACGGCATGCCCGGCATACCTCGTTTGGGAGCTTCTTCCGGAGCAGTTAGCTGCAGTTGGCGGGGTGGCTCACCATTTGAGGGTGTCATGCTCTGCAGAATTTCCTGCATTTGCAGCACGTGCTCCGGCACGCCCGGGTTGCCGCGTTTGGGTACTTCGATGGGAATAGAGGGAGCCTGTGGTTGTTGGGCTGCAACCGGTAACAATGCTCCGGTGCCCCACAGCCATAGTGCTCTTTGTATATTCCCACTGAAAATCATATACCTGCTTCGACAGACTCTATCAAACAATACAGCTGATGGCAAGCACAAAAAAGCTCAGTTTTTGAGGCAATGCGGGATAATCCGTGTAATATCGGTGTGGTGACATTCGGCTTGACATCGCGACTATGCTTTGTTAAATATGAGACATCGGGCAGGTAGCCCCGAAGTGATATGATGCAGCCCGAGCAGATAGCAGAGCGATTTCTAACGTATATGGAGGTGGAGAAAACAGCCTCTGCCCATACGTTGGCTGCCTATGGGCGCACCTTGCAGCAGTTCCGAGACTGGATGGGACCGCGCTTTGTGAGCTGGCATGAGTGCGGTACGGAGAGTTTTCGGGCTTGGTTGTACGAGGCTATGCAGCAGGAGCTGAAGCCTGCCTCCATTCGCTTGCGATTTGCGGCACTGCGTTCGCTCTATACCTATCTTATGCTGCGGGAAGGCTTATCTGTCAATCCATTGGCTGATGTTACGCTGCCCAAGGCACGCCACAGTTTGCCGGTGCATTTGAGCTTGCGGCAGATGGAGGATTTACTGTCGTTGCCGCTACGCACACCGGTGGACAAGAAGAGCCCCGATTGGCTGCCGTACCGAGATGTGGCGATTTTGGAGTTGTTTTACTCGTGTGGAATTCGCTTAAGTGAGCTGGTGAGCTTAAATGCAGATGCGCTGCTACCCGGCGAAAACTGTGTGCGTGTGCTGGGTAAAGGCCGCAAGGAGCGCTTGGTGCCCGTGGGGGAATATGCTATGGAGGCCATTCTGAACTATCGCATGCGCGCCGGGTTGGAACCTGACGGACCGCTTTTCCTCAGTCGCTTGCGCCGCCGCATGACCGGTCGCAGTGTGCAGCTTATGCTCGATAAATACCTGCGCTGCTCGGATTTGCCCTTCCATATATCCCCGCACAAACTGCGCCATACCTTTGCTACACACATGCTCGATGCCGGGGCTGATTTGCGCTCCGTGCAAGAGCTGCTCGGGCATGCCTCCCTTTCCACCACTCAGATTTATACCCACGTTACCAAAACGCGCATGAAACAGGCCTACATCGATGCTCACCCGCGAGCATGACGAGTGGCAGAATAATCAGAACCAGCTCTTAATTTCATTTGCTGCGTTGTTGTACCATTCGGTAGCTTTTTTCTCAATGGCATCCGCAGCTTGTGTAGCGGTTTCTCCTATTTGCCGTTTTGCTTCGTCGTATGCGTGCTCAACTTCTTGCATGACCGGGCTCAGGTCAATGTCATCCACCCAGTTGGTCAGACCCCCATCTTTTACCCATTTTCGGGCTTGCTCAACGGCTGCTCGGGTGACTTGCAAGACTTCTTCCGTAGCGCGCGGCGGCGTGCCCGAGTAGTTGAACGTCAGGCGCACTACACCGGCTTTTCCCGTTGGGCCGCTCCATGTGCGAATGGCTTGCAGGGCGGGGATGGCAGACATGTTTTGGTGCAGGCTGCTTTCGAAAGCGGTTTTGTCGCCATAGACGGTGAGGTAGGCCTCGTATTCCGTTGAGCCGCTGTCGATAGCGGCGGCTACACCCTGCCAGAATTGGCCGTAATTGGTGAAGTAGGCGTTGTTGGTACGGAAGTAGAGCGAGTCCTTGCGGGCGGAAACGGGCAGAGTGCTGCGGTCCCAGCTATGGTCTGCCGCTATTTGTTCATCGTTGAGCAGAAAATAGCTGTGGCTGAGTATTGATTCATCGCGCCCGAGGATGGTGGGGTCATCCCAAGTGGCATCCACATGGTACCACTCGCCGTCAATTTGCACCATGTTCCATGCGTGCGGCTCGTCGGTTTGCCCGGCTGCGATGATGGTGGGCACACCGGCCATGCGGTTCAGTAGCCAAAGCGTGCGGCTGTAGGCCTCGCATACGCCGCGCCCGGTGAGCAGCATGGTGGTGCAGCTGCCCCCGGCTTCGAGGTCGTAGCTGGCGCGGTTTACAAGGTCATCGTGCAGCGCTCTCACTTTTTGCTGATCCGTCATTTGCGGGGTGGTGAGCTCTTGCACGCGCAAGCGGGCGGTTGCGAGTGCCTGGCGTTCGGTGGGCGTGAGGGTGGGCAGCAAGGCGGGATTGAGGTGTGCCGCGAGCAGGCGCGCGTGATCTTTGTAGTTGAAAGTGAAGACAACTGAGGTATCCGCGTGGTAGGTGATGGTGACGGATTCCGCATAGTTGAACCAGAGTGAGCGTTGCAGCGTTTCTTTTTCCTTCCCCTTGAGTTTGCCGGTGAATAGGCAGTTGGTTGTAGTTTGCCCTTTGAGGGCGAGTTGTTCGAGGTGGTTGTTAAACTCGGCCATACTGTGAATGATAACCATATCGCGCTTAAGTTGCAGTATGGTTGGCTGCTGCTGCTGCTGAGCGGTGGGGCGTGCAGCTGTTTGCTCCTCGGCCGCAAGGGCAGGTAGCAGGAGTATAAGGGGTAGTTGGGCTATTTTGCTGAACATTTACATTGAGTGAGTTCGGTGTTTGTTATTCGCCTAAAGGCAGGATGAGCAGGAATGTGCTGCCGCCGGAATCGCTTTTTTCCAGACTGAGGTCACCGCCTATGGAACGGGCTAGGTCGCGAGACAGGGCTAACCCCAGCCCAATGCCGGGTTTGCGACCGTTTTCGGATTTTGCCGAGCGGGAGAAGGGGCGGAAGAGCCCCTTGCGCAGTTCCGGGGGAATGCCGGGACCGTTGTCTGCAAATCGTATGGCGAGCGAGCGGTGCATTTGCAGCACGTTGATGCTGATGGTCGGGTGCGCGGATTCGGCGTATTTGACGGCGTTGTCCGCCAAGTTGGTGAATATTTGCTCGAGAGAGAGTAAGTCGGTACGCAGGGTGATGAGGGTGGTGCGAGGGTCGAGTGTGTAGTGGCAGTCAAAACCGGCTTTTGCCAAGCGGGCTTTCACTTTGTTAAAAAGCTCGGGGAGCAACTTGCTGCAACTGTCGCAGTCTTGCCTGCCGCGCACTTTGCCGCGTGTCAGCTTGGCAAAGGCCAGTACATTTTCCACCAAATGTCCCAGACGGCGGCTTTCATTGTAAAGTGTTTCGTGGTATTCGGCTACTTTCTCGGGCGACAGTTTACCGTCGCGCAACATTTCGGTGTAGAGATTGAAGCTGGTGAGCGGGGTGCGCAGCTCGTGGGTAACGGCCGATACGAAGTCGCTGCGGCGGCGCTCAAGGCGGGCGTAGAAGGTCAGCAGCCCGAAAAGGATGACGATGGAGAGAATGGAGATGAGCCAAGCACTGGCTACCGTGCCGCGCAGGGCTTCTTCGCGTGCGCCGCTGTCAGGCAAAGTGACTTTGTCGCCGGGTTTGAGGATGAGGGGCAGGGGGGCAAGGTTGCTCACTTCGCCACGCTGTATGAGCCGAATTTCCGGCTCTCCCAGTCCGGGCTCTACCAAGGGTAGCAGGTGGGCTGCAAGTTTGGGAACATCTATCACAAAGCCATCAGCCCCATTTCCATGGCTGGTAGGTATGCTGCGCTGGCAGACCAGCAGCCCTTCGTAAAACCAGGCAAAGAAGGGGCCGGGGGTGCCGGTGAGTTTCAGTGGCTCATCGCTGTTGGGATCCGTGACTTCGTATACACCGAATACGGGCAGATGTACCTCGGGGTCGAAAGTGGGGCCTTTGCTCGGGTCGATGACCGGGGCGGCCGGATTGTCGGCTTTGCGGCGGATGGCATCGATAATGATGGAGTTTTTCTCCAACCATTGTTTTACACCGTCATCACCGACAGGGGCTTGCAGTCCACGCGAGGTGAGCATGAAGAAACCGCTGTTGAAGTCGGCTTTTCCCTCGGGCGGGAGGTCGTAGTACATCAGGCCGATGGGGGGCTTGCTGCCGAGTTTGGCACGCTCGGCATTGAGCAGTCGGCTGATTTCGGCCTGTACTCGTGGCAGGGAGAGCTCCAGCAAGCGGTTGGCTTGCGTGCGGCGGTCAATTTGCAGCAGGCGTTCTTCGAGGGTGGCGGCTTCATGTGCCTGCCAAAGGGCGGCACTTATAACAAAAAGTGAGAAGAGAGCCAGTATGACGGCTAGTTTCTTTTTCATGCGTGTTCGTTCCATTTGTACCCACGAGCGCGCACGTTTTCGATGCAGGCAGCGGCGGCCGGGGTGAGTTTTTCTTTCAACCGGGTCAGCGTGACCGGTACAGTGCGGGTTTTGCCCGGGTTCGTGCTCAATCCCCATACGCGCAGCAGTAACTCGGCTTGGGAAATGACGCGGTTCGGATGACTGAGTAAATAGCGGAATAGGTCAAACTCTTTTTCGCTCAGGGGAATGGGGCTGCCATCTGTGCGGGTGGCACTGCGGGTGGCCGGGTCGAGCTGCCCACCGGGAAAGTGCAGTGTGGCACCGGCAGCTCGCTGGCGCTCGGGCGAGCGGCGCAGTACAGCTGCTATGCGCGCCAGTAGTTCTGCGGTGCTGAAGGGTTTTACCACATAGTCATCGGCGCCCAGTTCGAGCCCCTTCACGCGCTCGCGTTCTTCCCCGTGTGCCGTGAGGATGATGCTGGGAATCCCCGGGCATTCCTTGCCCATGATTTTAAGTAGCTGGAATCCCGAGAGTTCGGGCATGTTGACATCCAGCAGTGCCAGGTCTACCTCGCGGGTGAGCAGTAGTTCCAATGCGCGGCGCCCGTCCTCGGCAGTGAGCACGGCATAGTCGGCGGCTGTCAGCATGTCTGAGAGCGCCCGGCGTATGGAGTCATCATCCTCCGCTACGAGTATACACCTTTCATTCATGCCGGGTATCTTATCATAGCGTTCGGAGCCGTTGCAAGGAAAAGGCGCGACTGTTGCACTATTGTGACGCAATTATTGCTAAAAAATACTAGCCATAAACAGGCTGACGTGCTAGACTGAAATCAGTTCTGCAATAGGCAATATCCGGGATTCGTGGGCTTATGAAAAGGGTGCAAAGGGAGACTCGGCAGATTGTGCTTAAATGTCCGGTTGAGTTGGCTGCTGAGGTACAGTCGCTCAGCGAGTTTAACTGTATAAGCGTGACGGAGTTTGTTGTAACGTCCATGGAGCTGATGCTGGAGCACCTGTATACCCAGTGCCCGGAGCTGGAAAATATTCCGTTGGTGGAGTTGAGAACCCGCTCCTGTGAGTCCGGGGCAACATTGTATGCCGACGATGAGCCGGAGAAGGTTTTGTTAGCTGCTGAAGATGAGAACTGACCCCTACGAACTGCCGCCGACCGGTGAGTGGCACACCGCCGAGGATGTAGCACTATGGGCGGCGAACTGTATGGTGGCGCTGCTGCCGGCAGGGTGGAGTTTCGGTTGGGATAGGGCGGTGCGGCGCTTGGGCTGTTGCCATTTTGCCAAAAAGCGGATAACGCTTTCGCGCCATTTTGTAGCCGCTTATTTAGGGAAAGATGTTGATTTGGTGCGCCGTACAATTTTGCACGAGCTGGCACATGCACTGGTGATGGTGCACCACCGCAGCAGTGGCCACGGGCGCATGTGGCAGCACTACTGCGGATTATTGGGAATTGCGGGTGAGCGGCCCTCTTGCCGTTGCGATGACTTTGCTCCGCCCTCGGCGGTTCGCCCGGTGCGATATGTGCTTTGCCACCGCGAGACGGGGGAGGTGTTTCGCCGTTACCGAACCCGCCCCCGCATGTCGCCCCATCGCTTGACTCACTGTTTTGTGTGCGGTCGCCGGGATGAAACTCTCGGCAAGCTCGTTATCAGAGAGCTGACTCAATAGGGGCGACTCGGAGCCGCAGGCGGTATTACATCAGCACAATCTTATCGCCCTCGGCGTGCACATGGATGGTGCTGCCCTCCGGGTATTGCCCGGCGAGTATGGCAAGGCTGAGCGGGTCGAGTATATCGCGCTGTATGGCGCGTTTGAGCGGGCGTGCCCCATATACCGGGTCGTAACCGTGGGTGGCTACAAGTTCCGCAGCAGCCGGGCTCAGTTCCATTTTCAGCCCACGCGCAGCCAAGCGCTTGCGCACACGCTGCAGCTGAATATCGATGATGCGGGCTAAATCTCTCTTCTGCAGGCGGTCGAAGATGATGATTTCGTCCACCCTATTCAGGAATTCGGGGCGGAAGTGCCCGCGCAGAGCATCGAGAGCTCTTTCGTTGCGGGTGGCGGCATCGCTTTCCGACAGGATGAACTGGGAGCCGATGTTGCTGGTCATAATCAGCACCGTGTTCGTAAAGTCGACTGTGCGCCCTTGACCATCGGTGACTCGACCGTCATCGAGAACTTGCAGCAGCACGTTGAAGACATCCGGGTGAGCCTTTTCTATCTCGTCAAACAGTACCACGCTATAGGGCCTGCGGCGCACGGCCTCGGTGAGCTGCCCGCCCTCATCGTACCCCACATAGCCGGGAGGCGCTCCGATGAGGCGCGATACGCTGTGTTTTTCCATGTATTCCGACATGTCAATGCGTACCATGGCTGCTTCATCATCAAACAGGAACTCCGCAAGCGATTTCGCCAGCTCGGTCTTGCCCACACCCGTGGGACCCAGGAAGATGAAGGAACCCAGCGGGCGGTTCTCATCTTGCAGGCCGGCTCGGGAACGGCGCACGGCATCTGCCACGGCTTTCACGGCATCTTGCTGGCCGATGAGGCGGGCTCCGATGCGCTCTTCCATGTGCAGGAGCTTTTCTCGCTCACTCTCGGCAAGTCGCGCGGCGGGAATGCCGGTCCATGTGGCTACGACTTTGGCAATGTCGCTTTCGGTGACTTCTTCCTTCAGCAATCCTTCACCGCTTTGCTGCATGTGTAGCAGGGCTTCTCGGGCCTCTTTGGCGGCTTTTTCCGCTGCGGGGATTTCGCCGTAGAGGATTTCGGAGGCGCGTGCAAGGTCGCCCCGGCGCTGAGCCTGCTCAGCTTCTGTGCGCAGGGTGTCGATTTTCTGCTGTACGTTGCGGGCTTGGCTTACGATTTCCTTTTCGCTCTTCCACCGGGCAACCATAGCGTCTACTTTCTCCTTGGTATCGGCGAGGTCGCGGGTGATTTTTTCGAGCCGTTGTTTAGAGTCGTTGTCTTTTTCTTTGGCTAGGGCCTGTCGCTCCATTTCGAGCTGCATGGTGCTGCGGTTGAGTTCATCTATCTCAGCCGGCATGCTGTCCAGCTCGATTTTGAGACGAGCGGCGGCTTCATCCACCAAGTCAACAGCCTTGTCGGGCAGGAATCGGTCGGTGATGTAGCGGTTGCTCAGGGTGGCGGCTGCCACGAGGGCGCCGTCTGTTATGTGCACGCCGTGGTGTACTTCGTAGCGTTCTTTGAGACCGCGCAGAATGGCGATGGTGTCTTCCACGCTTGGCTCGGCTACATAGACCGGCTGGAAACGGCGCTCGAGGGCGGCATCTTTTTCGATGTACTTGCGGTATTCATCGAGTGTGGTGGCGCCAATGGTGCGCAGCTCGCCGCGTGCCAGTGCGGGTTTGAGCAGGTTGGCGGCATCCATGCTGCCTTCCCCGCCTGCACCGGCTCCCACCAAGGTGT
The DNA here is from genome assembly GCA_017555205.1 of Akkermansia sp. Taxonomy (GTDB): domain Bacteria; phylum Verrucomicrobiota; class Verrucomicrobiia; order Verrucomicrobiales; family Akkermansiaceae; genus Akkermansia. The sequence continues at coordinate 36,550 of JAFZGW010000024.1, forward strand.
GCAGCTCGTCGATAAAGAGGATGATTTCTCCGTTTGAGGCCGTGACTTCTTTGATGAAGGCTTTTAAACGCTCCTCGAATTCGCCACGGTACTTTGCGCCGGCAAGCATGGAGCCGATATTCAGGCTCACCAATCGCTTGCCCTGCATACTGTCGGGCACATCGCCATCGACTATACGGCGAGCCAAGCCTTCGGCTATGGCGGTTTTGCCCACACCGGGCTCACCTATGAGCACAGGGTTGTTTTTTGTGCGGCGCGAGAGTATTTGCAGCACTCGGCGAATCTCGCTATCTCGGCCTATTACCGGGTCAATCTTGCCTTGCCTTGCGCGGGCTGTCAGGTCGGTGCCATATTTTTCGAGCGTTTCGTACTTATCTTCGGGGCTTTGATCTGTTACGCGCTGGTTGCCGCGCACTTCTTTAAGTGCCTGCAAATAGCTGCTCTTGGTAAGACCGACTCCCTCCAATATACGGCGCAGCTCCGAATCCGCCGCCAGCATGCCGAGCACTACGTGCTCCACGCTCAGGTAGTCGTCTTTCATGCTCTTGCGCTGCTCTTCGGCCGATGTCAGGCATTTGTCCAGCTCCGGACCAATGCCCGGGGCTTGAGCTACGGCTCCGGTTTGGTGGGGTTTGCGGTTTAAATCCTCTTGCAGTGCACGTGCCAGAGCGGCAATCTCAACACCGGCTTTGTTCAGTACGGAGGCAAGCACGCCGCCCTCCTGCTGTACCAAGGCCAGCAGGAGCTCAGACGGGTATATTTGCGCACGCCCACCGCTCGCAGCGTTTTTCTGCGCGGTGTGCAGCGCTTCCATTAATTTTGTGGTGAGGTTATTGTTCATCTTGTCGGGTATGACACCGTTGCTCGATTACTTGTTCAAAAATTATGCGAAGTTGTAGTGACTTCTTCTCCATTAATCGGCTGCCGGCGTATAGCGTCGCAGCAGTCGCTTCATCAGTTGGCGTTTTTCCTCGGGGCAGACGTTGAGCAGTTCCTCTTCCGTTTCGGCGGGGCGAATACCGCTTTCGAGCAAAATTTGAACTAAGGGAAAATCGCCTTCTTGTACAGCTTTTATCAGTGGCGTTTTGCCGGATTTATCTTTCTTGGTAATATCTGCACCGTATGCTATCAGACTGCGCAGGGATTCTCTGAGTGTATCGATACTTACATGAAGTGGCGTTTGCCCGGCTTGATTAACAGCATTTGGGTCGCCCCCGGCTTTCAGCAATATTTCAGTTATCGAATGATCATTACAGAAATTTTCGCTGCAAAGGTGCAGGGGGGTATTTCCCTTTTCATCACGGGTATTGCAGTCTGCACCGAGGTCGATAAGTAATTGGCTCATTTTATTTTGAGTGGAACGGGTGCATGTTGCGGCAATCAGCAGCAGGGAATTGAGCTGACTGCTATTGAAGGGGTGATTGATATGCTCAAGTAACAGCTGCATGGGGTGTTCACTGTAACATTTAGCGATTTTCTTTGCCAATTCGTATGCCTCTTCAGGGGTTGCCAGTTGTTTGGCTCCGGCTTTAATCAGTAATTCTACGACACCTGGCCACATATCCACAAGAGCTAAGTGCAGGGGAGTGATATTGTTTGAATCGCATACATTTACCGGGGCTCCATGGGCTACAAGCAGCTCAATAAGCTCAATGTTCTCGGTGTGGATGGCGGAGAACAGTAAATCGGGATTGGTAACCGTATCTCCGCCTTCGAGCAGTACCCGGCATAACTCGGTTAAATTGTTTTTAACCGCCAGTTCGAGGGGTGTTTGTTTTTGTTCGTTCACGGAGATGAGAGCCTCGGGGCAGAGTTTTATGATGTGGCGTGCACTTCGGCTCTTTTGGTGCTTTACTGCTTGGTGCAGGGGAGTACCGTGTTCACCATAATCCCCCCACGTCAAATCAGCACCATTGGCAAGCAATAGGTCGATTAACAATACCGAGTCGTTGGCTGCGGCATTGTGCAGGGCGGAGCGGGTGTCTTGGTCGTCTGCTATGTATGCACGCACAATTTGAGCGGCCGTAGTATTAATTCGGGCGGTGAGTGCTTCCGCTGAGTATGTTTTGCCCAAGGTGCTCAACAACAGGCGGAATTTTTCCTCATTGCCGGATTGGATGGCTTGGTAAATCAGCCGTCGGGTATTTTCCTCAGTTGAGCCTACATTAGCTCCAAAGTGGAGTAACAGCTTCAGTATATCGCTGTTGCAGTTTTCTTCGATGGCTGTCAACACGGCTTCTGTTGCTAAGTCGGTATTGTGCTCGGTTTCGTGGTAATGCCTCATGATGCTATGTGCCAGTGTATAGCAATTGCCGCGCATGGCTGAATATAACACATTTTTGACAACGGTGAAGGGCAGCGGAGTTTGCTTTTCCTCTTCCAGCAGCCGCAGAGCACTCTCCCAATTCCCTTGTTCGGCGGCATATTCTATGGCTCGCATCCCGGCCTCGTCTTCAAAATCCGTTTCTGCTCCTGCGTCTATCAGTAGTTGTGTGATATCGGCACTTGTGGCATAGAAGAGCGGGGTTCTTCCCTCGTCGTCGGGCTCGTTCACCTTTGCCCCGCATTTCAACAGTATAGGAATGAGTTGGTGACGATCCTGCTTATTTACGCACTTATGCAGTATGGTAGAGGAACTTTCATCCTTCGCATTGATATCTACCCCGGCTGCTACTAACATGGGGATGGCTTTCGCAATGAATTCCTTATCAAATTTATCTATGCAACGGAACAGTAGATTTCGGTCATTATCTACGAATGCGTTCGGGTCGGCTTTGAAGCGCAGCAGGAGTTCCAGAGCCTCTATGTCGTAGGCATCAATTGCTTCGGAGAGCGGGATGGAATCGTATTCATCGCGTGCATTCGGATTATAGCCGGCAGCCAGCAGATGGCGCATAATTTTTACTACCCCTCCATTTATTGCCGTGAACAGGGCTTCTTCATCCGCATCGAAAAGACGGGGTTTTCCATTGCTGAGAGTCAGTAACATGCTGGCGGCTCCGGAGTGACTGTTGTTCAGAACTTCGTTCAGTGTTCGGCGGGTGAGTTTTATGCCGAGTCCCTTTTCCAACAGTTCTCGGATGGCTGTGCGCTCGCCTTTCATTGCTTCGGGCAACACGTTCGCGGCCAATACTTCTTTGTAGGGCTCAGGTCTTGCGGCCAGAAGCAGCTCTAATATGTCATCATAACCACGCAGTATCGCGTAGTCTATAGCATCATGTCCGTTATTATCGACTATATCGGTTCGAGCCCCGGCAGCCAGTAGTTCCCGCACAACATCTGGGTTGTCATTTCGTACCGCGTATGAAAGCGGCGAATCATTGGGGTAGGTCAGAGCATTGACATCCGCCCCGGCGGCCAGCAGTAATTTTACTCCCTGGGGGTTATTATACATGCAGATATTGTGCAGAGCCTCTGAACCCCAATTGGTTTCTATTCTTCTTACCTCTTTGTCTGCTCCGTGCTCCAGTAGTTTTCGAAGTATGAATAGCTGTTCCGGTTGATAGGCATCTATCAGATAACTGCCTTCAGCGTAAATAGGGACGCAGGGGGAGGCTCCGCTTTCCAGCAAGGCTTGTACTATTTCCGGTTGATTATTGTTTATAGCTTCTCCTATTGGTGAGTTCTTGTCCCAGCGCTCTGTCGATTCGGGGTTGGGATTGGCGCCCGCAGCCAGCAGGGCTTTCACTGCATCGGTGTTGTTGTTAGTAATGGCAAGCTCCAAAGGGGTAGGTGAGTAATCGATTTCCAATGAATAAGGGCAGATGCGCTCAATAATTCTGTGGTTGACATCCGCTCCGGCTTCTACCAGCGGCGGAATGAGTTCGGCGCGATTCCGTACTGCTGCTAAATGTAGTGCGGTGAAGTGGGGGGCTTCTTCGTATTGGTTAGGATTGGCACCGTTTTCCAGTAAGTGGCGAAGAAGTTCAGCATCGTTACTTCTGATGGCTTCGTGTAATGAGCCGGCACGGTAGATGGTCCCGGTCGCGGCAGGTTTGAGAGCTTTATGAATGAGTGCGGATGCCGGGGAGGGGATGCTATTGGAAGCAGAGGAGCTCATAATGGTATAATGATAAATAGAATCAGAAAAATGTCAATGAGATTTGAACCGCAGGGAAATTGTATATGCAATTTCCCTACGGTGCTGTAGTGACGGAGCAAGATAGGGTAGTGTAGGACGGTAGTTGCGAGGAGGGCTCCCTCCTCCTTATATAGAATGTTCTTGTTGTTCTCTGCCGTTTTTGCCTCGACTCGTATCAGATATTTGCTTTATTGCTGTTCACCAATGGTGCAGTAGCGGAGCTTGCAGTTGGTGCAGCGGCACTGTGGTTAATAGGGGTGGCAGTTAGGCAAATAGCGGGAACTATGGCCAAAGTAGCACAGGCGATAATGGTGCGGATATTCTTGGCGTTTTTCATGACTTTTATTTTCTTTTGTTTATTTGAGAAATGATACTTTCCGCATATATGGACGGAAGTGGCTCAGAAATGTTTTATTTTTTTTGAAAAAAATAAAAAAAAGAAAGCGCCCGGTGCCGCCGGGTGGCGGGACGGGGCGCGCTTTTTTGCGTATTTTTGAGAATTTGCTCAGAGTTGCCAGTCGACGTCAACGCGGACAGTTTCGCCCTTTTTGTCTACATAGTTAACATAGCCATTGAGGGCTCCGAACTTGTGAACTTCCATGGTAACTTTGACATCGAAGCAGCAGTAGCGTGCAATGTCGAGCATCTTTTGCGGGTCACCTGTTTTCTCATATTCAGCCCACCATTTGAGGGCATCGAGCCCTTCTGCGGTTTTTGAGTTGCCGAGAGTGACAGAGGCAACGGAATCGAGCTTGAGACGGTGGCCGATTCTGTTGGTTAGGTCGGTGCAGATATCAAGATTGTTGGAAACATCGGCAAGGGTCCAGAAGGTAAAGGGCTGTATTACCTGATAGTCGAAACCGATATGGTTGTACCCTACTACAAGGTCGGCAGTTCTAAGTTCTTCTATAAGCTCTTCGACTTGATCTTGGGTATAGATGTGGTAGGCGTTGTCTTTCGTGGAATAGGTAACAGCTACGGAGATACCCATTTTCCCCGCCTCGTGCCAGCCGCCTACCTGAGCAGCTGAGAACCGGGTTTCAAGATCGAAATAGACGATGTTTCTCATATATAATCGGTCAGCAGGAAAGCGTGCGGCGCAGCCCCTCGTAGAGCATGATGGCTACACTGGTAGAGAGGTTGAGGGAACGGGCGTGCTCGCCGGGCATGGGAATACGCAAGGCGGTGTCGGGGTGCTCTGCAATCCAACTTTCCGGCAGTCCTTTGCTTTCCGGACCGAAGATGAAGTAATCCCCATCCGCAATCGGTAGCTCCGGTGCCCAGATGGTGTGCTTTGCTTTTGTGGAGAGGTACCAGAACCGTGCAGTAGGAGCTGCCGCTGCTTCGAGCTCGGCGAGCGAGTTCCAGAGATGTAGGTCAACGTGCGGCCAGTAGTCCAAGCCCGTGCGGCGCACGTGCTTTTCGTCGAGACTGAAGCCGAGCGGTTTGATGAGGTGCAGGCGCGAGGCCGTTGCAACGGCTAAACGGCCGGCAGCCCCGGTGTTGTGCGGAATTTCGGGGTGAAAGAGTACGATGTTGAACATGCCGCTTGCGTGTTACTTGGCACCTTTACCGAAGATGGCAACCGGAATCGTGCGCAGAATGAGCACAAAGTCAGTCCAGAGATTCCAGTTGTCGATGTATTTCAAATCTTTGGCAATCAGGCGGTCAAAGTCCTTGCAGTCGCTGCGGTCTTCTATCTGCCAGTAGCAGGTCAGACCCGGCTTTACACTCATGCGGCGACGCTGTGAAATCTCCGGGAACTCCGCAGTCTCGTATGTGGGCAGCGGGCGCGGACCTACGATGGACATGTCGCCCGTGAGTACATTAATCAGCTGGGGTAACTCGTCTATGGAGTACTTGCGAATGAAGTGCCCGAAGGGGAAGATGCGGGGGTCATTGGTCAGCTTAAAGATGGGGCCATCCATCTCGTTGCCGTATTTGGCCTTAATTTCATCCAGTCGCTTGTCGGCATCCGAGTACATGGAGCGGAATTTCCACATGCCGAAGGGTTTGCCGTACAGGCCGGAGCGCTGTTGGCGGTAGAAAACCTTACCTTTGGGGTCGCTTATTTTGATGCCCACGGCTGCAACAATCCACAGGGGGGAGGTGGCAATGATGCCCAACAAGGCCAGCACGCGCCCGATGATGCTCTTGAGCATGCGGCCCCAGGAATAGTCCGGGGTGGAGGTGAGGATGAGTACGCGCTGTTCTCCGATTTCTCTGACGGTAGCACGCTGAACAACGGGGTGATTGCTGTTGAGGTGAATGTAAATGTCGATACCCTGTAACTCGCAACGCAAGATGGTCTCAGACATATCGCGATAGGTGTCGAGCCCACCGAAGAGCATGAGCTGCTGCACGTGGTTGTTTTCGATGAGTTCCTGAACCTGTTCCTGAGTGGTTTTACCCTCGACTACACGCCCGACAACGCTCAGCGTTTTCTTCATGGCTGCCGGAAGTTTTTCCCACTCGGTGTTGATATTTTGCTCGGTGCCTGCGAGCAGTACTTGGCGCAGATTGCGGCGCCCGAAAACAGTATGCTGCTGAACAAGGCAAAGCAGGTAGTAGCGAAGGAAAACACTCGGTATGATGAGCACCAGCCCCGTCAGAATGACGTGGTTAATGTAGGAGGAACTTTCGTCCGAACGGCTAATGACGTAAAGTCCGAATACTCCCAGATAGTATACAAGAAAGGTAAGCAGCTGGTTGAGCGCTGTACTTATGCGCTGGCGGTTGCCGCTGTGGTAAAAACCGACAATGCGCAGGAGCACCGGCACGGCCGCAATGGCGCAGCCAGCTAATATCGGCGTGGCTTGGTAGGCATTGAAATCCGGAACTTGTTGCCAGCCAAAGTAAGGCGCAGCAATCTCGGTGCAGGCGGGGGCTAAATATACCAGACCGGCTGCAATCAGAAGGTCTGCTATCGGAAGAAGATGGTAGAGTATAGAGTCTCGGCGTGTCACGCCCCAAATTGTACCACGCGTAATCAGATTTCGCAAGGGTAAACTCTGCTATCCTCGCAAAATATAACTTTATTGTCGGCTTCTGATTCGTGCGCGCTCGAAATCGGCCGGGCATACGGTACACAGTACTTTGTCGCCGGGTTGCAATATATCGAGCAGATAGGCTTCCTTTTTCTGTACGAAGGCAACGGTGCTTTTGCCGTTGGGAAGTGTGGCGCGGAAGGCGGTAGGGGCAAAGCGCTCAACGATGGTACAGGTGCAATCAATGTACTGCGAGGGATAGGAGGTGGAGTTGTTACTCATTGTGATACCGGGGAAGAGGGTTAGAAGATGTTGTTGAGCAAGTCGTTTGCTGTGGAGATGATGCCGGGGCGCTGTTGTTGTTCCGTTTGGGGCTGGCTATCCGGTTCCGGGGTGGCGGGGGTGAATATGCGGTTGAGCAGTTCTCCGGTGCTGTGTAGGGCGTTGCCTGCCGCGCCGGTTGCTATTTGGGGTAAATCTGCTGCCAGAATGGTGCCCAGCCTTGCACTGAGGTCTTCTCTCGGGGCATTGACGGTGCCGCTCAGGTTGATGTTGAGCCAACGATAGCCGGGAGCTCCTTCAGCATTGAATATCTTTTCGGCGGCTTGGGGGGCTATGGTGGCTAAGTGATTGACGGTGCTCTCCGGAAGTCCGATGGTCAGGGTGCCGTGCAGCGCACCATCGGGGCAGATGATGACGTGTCCGCGAACTTGCAGGCTTCCCTCTGTTGAGCGTATGTTAATTTTATCAAACAGCCACGCATCCTTTATGTTGTGGGCGGGGCGGTTGTAGGGGTAACTGACCCGGCAATCTGCTTTTTCCAGCGATATACTGCGGTAGGGATATGTGTTGTCGAAGGAGATTGAGGAAAGAATGGGCAGAGCCTCCAGCACAGCTTGTTGCAGTGAGATGGTGCCGTCTGCTGCGTTGGTGTTTGCACCTTGTCCGTTGATTTTAAGTGTTCCGTAAAGTTCGCCGCTGAGGTGTTTTTTCCAATCGTTATTCAGCAGTCTTTCGACGTTTGCTTTGTTGGCTCGCAGGTCCAGGTGCCATTTTTTGCTGCTGTAGTTGTAGTTGCCACGGGCTCGCAGTTCGCCGGGGGTGAGCATGAAACGGCATTCCGAAAGGTTAGCTGATTTTTTACCGCATATCAGGGCTGCCGATTTGATGCTACAGTTGCTCAGGTAGCTCAGCGGGGTGTGTACTCGGCCGTTTTCGAATAAAATTTGCCATTCGCCGCGCGCGGTGCCGGTGAGCGGCTCGGCGGATACTTTGCAACCGGTCAGGCTGTAAAGAGCCCCGTTGTATTTAAGCTCCAAATCAGAATCGGTGCATTCGAAGGATTTCAGATTGACTGTGTGAGGAGCCAAGCGTTGCAGCAGGTTATCATTTTCATCCTTTACCGGGGGGAGGGTGCCATTTGCCGAGTTATCGAGGCGCAGGCTTGCCTCTTCCATCGTCAGCTTGTTGATGTGCAGAACCCTGTCAAACAGACGTCCGCGGTCAATATCGGCGGTTATTCTTTCGGCGTTGACCTGTTGCACTATGTCACAGCGGCGCAGATTGAAGGATTGTATGCTTACCCGCTCATCTTCAATATGCAATGGTGTGGGTATAGAAACTTCGTCTGCCTGGGCTTTATTGGCAAGGGTTTTACATAATTTGTCGCGGAATCCCTCCCCTTGCAGCCAATTAATTAACTGATAGCCGCCAATGATGGGTGTCAGTATGAGCACAATCAACGCTATGACCAACCGGGCTATCCATTTGCGGCCCGTGTTGCCGGAAGTCTGATTGCGCTTGTGAGAGGAGCCTGTGTTTCTGTTGCGTCTGCGGCGTGCCATAGTGGGGGTGGTCGAATTATGGCACACTCGCTGTGCTCGTGCAAGTATATTATGGGTCAGGTAGGGTAAAAAATGTTGATTTAGTGGTTGACTTGAGTGTAGATATGTGCTTAACTATACATCGATAACTTCCATATCGATAATTTTATGAAAGTAACAACTCTGATTCTTGCCGTTGCCTGCGCTGTGGGTTTTAGCTCCTGCTGCTGCCAGACGCAGTCTGCTCCCGTATTGCACCCCATGCCGAAGAACTGCACATCCCCCTCCGCCAGCGATGTGGGTGCCCAGCCTTCGCCCACCGAGCCTGTAAAGGTGCTCGATGAGAAGGGTAAATAAGTTTGGCTTTTCCCGCTACAAAATTTTCTCAGGGTCGCTGCCTTTGGTCGCGACCTTTTTTTTGTCGAAATTACGTCTTGATTACGGGGCGGATAAATGTTAGGGTAGAAGCATGAAATTGCTTCAAATCATATTTTGTGTGCTGTGTGGTGCGCTGGCAGCGACTGCACAGCAAGCTCAGACTGTTGACGGGCTGCCTTCGCATAAACCGGTTGCTCTGTCGATTTCTGCTAAGCCGACAGACCGCCCGGTGCGTAATGTTATATTCATGATTGGGGATGGTATGGGCGCTGAGCATGTATGGGCGGCTTGGCTTTGCAACCGAGGTGCTCTTAACATAACGCAGTTGCCCTATACTGCTCTCAGTTGCACAGTGGCTGCTAACCGCACAGTTACCGACTCGGCCGCAGGAGGAACTGCGTTGGCTTGCGGTGGAAAGACAAACAACGGCATGTTGGGGCAGCGCCCAAATGGTGAGCCTATGGAATCTTTGGCGGAAATCTGCCGCCGTCGCGGTATGGCTACCGGTTTGGTGGTAACAAAGGCGATTACGGATGCTACGCCTGCCGCTTTCTATGCTCATACCGCCTCCCGAAAAAATACCGCCGCAATTGCCCAGGCTTTGGCGGATGCTCATTTCGACGTGGTGCTGGGCGGTGGTGCAGCAGCATTTACGCCCGACCAGCTCGCGCAGATGCGCGCTCGCGGTGCTGACGTGGAGCTTTTTGCTCCCGGTGATTGTCCGCCCGCAAGCAAGCGTGGTAATCTCCTTTGCAAAAATGTGCAGCGTGCGCTGGGGCGCCTTCAGTCTGCTCCGGGTGGTTTCTTCCTTATGATTGAAGGGTCGAGCATTGATATGGCAGCTCACGGCGGTAACCTGCGAGAAACCGTGCTCGAAGTGCTTGATTTCGATAGTGCTGTGGGGGTAGTGTTGCGCTGGATGGCGAATAACCCCGATACTTTGTTAGTTGTGACGGCTGATCATCAGACCGGTGGATTGTCTATTCTTGATGGCAACGCTCAGAAGGGGCGGGTAACCGGTGTTTTTACTACGGATGGGCATAGCGGCCTGGTTGTTCCCGTATACGCCGCCGGGGCGGGCGCAGCTCGCTTTCACGGTGTGTTGCAGAACACGCAGGTGGCTCATATTATTAAGGAATCCGTACTATTTCAACCGGCTGTAAACCCCGCAAATTAGGGGGCTTTTTTTAAATTTTGACTCAAAATTCGACTTTTCTGAAAAACTTTCTCGACAAGTCACGAAAATTTGGTTAAATAGGTAATGTCAATTCTGCATTAACAGCATTTTATTATTATGAAAGACACGATTATTCGTTACGGCGTACGTGCGCTCTCCCTTGGAGTTGTCGCAATGGGCTCTATGTCAATGGCTCTGGCTCAGGAGGCCGCAGAAGGCGGTGCTACTGTAACCAAGAAGACCATGCTCGATAAGTGGGTTATTGATGGTGGTTGGACGATGATTCCCCTCGTTATCCTCTTCGCCATCACTGTATTCCTTGTGGTTATCTGCATCATGGAGCTTACCCAGAAGAAGTTCTGCCCGGAAGAACTTCGTGCACAGCTTGTTGCCCTCATGACTGAGTGCAAAGTGCAATCCGCCATTCAGCATGCCACTACCAGCCCCACCTACTTGGGTCGTTTGGTTCTGCACGCTCTGCCCAATATTGATGCCACCCGTCCTGAGGACTTGGGTAAGGATGCCATTGAAGATGCTGTTGCTGACTTCTCTGCCAATGAGCGTCCTCGTCTGATGAAGTATGTGGACATGCTGGCTCTTGCCGGTTCTATCGCACCTTCCATCGGTCTGTTCGGTACGGTGCAGGGTATGATTGACGCCTTCGCCGTGTTGGCTGAAACCGGTCAGGCTGACCCCGCCCAGCTCGCAGGCTCCATCTCCGTGGCACTTCTTACCACCTTCTGGGGTCTGATTATCTCCATTATCGCTCTGCCCGCATTCTTCTTCCTCAAGAAGAAAGCTCAGGCTCTCGAGGCTATGAGCATCAATGCTATGCAGGAGATGGTCAATACCTCCATCAACGTTATCAATGCCGAGGCTCAGCTCGCCCGTATCCCTGAGGGTCTGGGTGACGACGACGGCTCCGAAGAAGTTGAGGAGGAAGTCGAGTATGAGGAAGAGGAGCAGGCCTAAGCCTGTCACCCTTGGGCCTGCCCGATGTGAGCCCATCACCGGGCAGGCGTAACCCCTACAAACATTTTTCTGAATCCGACACATGGCTAAGAAAAACGCAAGATCGCAAGAGGAAGTCAAGAGCGAGATGGACATGTCTCCCATGATTGACTGCTGTTTCCTTCTGCTGATGTTCTTCATTGTGAACGCCGCACAGATTACGGTGTCCAAGGATCCGAGCGTGAATATGCCGCATGCGGTATCTGCCTCGGAGATGAAGGATGCTAATGGCTGTATCGTGGTAAACGTCTTTGCTGACCCGGAGATTATGAGTGCCAAGAATGCCAAGGCGCTGGAGAAGTACAACAAGGCCTATGCTCCCGGTACCATCTGGGGTGTGGCAGATGCTAACCAGAATTCCATTGGCTACAATAAATCCCAGGCTCAGGAGCTTACCGACTTCATCACGAAGCAGCGCGAGGCTATGGAGGCCAAGGGCGTGAAGCCCGAGATGATTCGCCTCTACCTTCGTGGCGATGCTGATGCACCGTGGGAACGCTCGTCGGGCGCTATCCGTGCAGCTGCAGCTGCCGGTGTTACCAATATCGTATTCGGCACCTTGCCGGCAGAGTAAAACAGCAAACAATATCCCTAGAGAATATGGCTAGACATAAGAAAATTCAGGCTCCTGAGGAGGAAGAGATGACTTCCAACATCTCTTCGATGATTGACTGCTGCTTCCTGCTGCTCATCTACTTCCTTGTAGCAACCTCGCTGGTGAGTGAGAAGAAGCTCGACATCAGCATTCCCCCGCCTTCAGATGGCTCCTCTTCCAAGAAGCCCAAGGTTGACCCCGGCAACATCTATGTGACTAAGGCCGGCGTGGTGACTTGGAATGAAGGCCTGACTGTTGGCGAGGCCTACGATCCCTCTCTGGAGCCCGGTACTCCTGCCTATCTGCAGCAGCGCCAGATGGAATCACTCGTTGAGTCTCTCAAGATGCTCAAAGATCAGGCCGATTCGGTGGACACAACTCCGGTTGTGATGCTGCATGGTGCAGCGGGTGCACCGCACCAGCGCATTGTGGACGTTATGGCTGCTTTGTCCGAGGCCGGCATTCACTCCGTGGGCTTAAGCACCACCTCCGATGAATGATGAAGCCGAACAAGTATAAACCTTAAACCCCTGAGGGGGGAGCTGTGCGGCGCAGAGCCGCAGCTCCCCTCTCTTGTTCGCCCCGCCGATAGGGGGGCGCGAACCTTCCCCTTTCCCCTGTTACAGTTTTCGCTTTCACCAATAATCTTAACAAAACACCTATTCTGTTTTATGATTAAGTATTCAACCGCCGCAGCAGTGCTGACCATGGCCGCCCTCAGCGCACCGATGGTGTGCCAAGCGCAGGATCCTGCCACCGCTGCCAAACAAGTGCAGGCACTTGTCAGCCAGAAAAAAGTGGCAGACGCCATTGCTCTGTGTGACAAGATGATTAAGACCTACAGCAGCAGTAAGTCTCGCTTGGCTGCTCAGTTTGCTCATTACGAGCCGTATTTCCACTGGCAGAAGGGTAACATTTACTTTGCTGCAAAGCAGTATGAGGAGGCATATAACGCCTTCAATACACTTCACACGGAGCCGCGCTTCCAAGACCAAAAGCTGCGCAATCGTGCTCTTGCTGAGAAAAACATGAACAATGGCAACGGTTTCGAACCCTTCCTTACCGCGTCCAAGTTCTACATGGCTTACAGCCGATTCCAGCAGGCTACCGGTGACACCAAGGCTAAGATTGCCGGTGATCCTTCCAAGTTTGCTCCTGCCATTAAAGACATGGAGGAGTATCTTGCACTTTATCAGAGCGGCAAGGTGTCGAAGATGGAGAAATCTCAGAAGATGGATGGTAAGCTTTGCTTCATGCTTCTGCAGGCATACCTTCTTAAACCCGAGCCTGACTTTAAGAAGGCTGCTGAGTATCTCGAAAAGAGCCGCACTGCGAAGGCAGCGTTGCCCGATGATATGGCCATGGGTGGTCTTGCCACCATTCTGAAAGTGGCTATTGAAAATCCCGAGCACGTTGGTTGGGTGTACAAGGTAGTGCGCTCCAATCCTCAGAGCTTTGCTCTTGGTCCGGTGCGTTTGGCTCGTTACGGTACGCAGTTCTTCAACCCCGCTCTTCAGAGCTCCAAGGTTGTGTCTGCATCCTTGAAGGCCGGTAAGCTTGAGCAGGCAAATGAAGCCGCCAAAACTACATACGAGCTGCTGGGGCTCACACCTGAGGTGGAGGAGACTCGCCGCGAGTTGTATGGTATGTATACCCAGCTGAAAGGATACAAAGGTGCAGTGCCTGATCCGGCCGCCGGTGCATCATACAACGGCAACGATTGCGCAGCTCTCTTCAAAAATTATGATAAACTCGGCAAGAGCAAGACACAGCTCGAGGCCTATTGCATACTCACCGGTGCCGGTGTGGCTCAGCAATATGGTTCCATGCGTATGGCCAAGGCCGGTTACCAGATTCTGCTTGACCGTTATCCCGGTCTGAATCAGAATACCAAGGAGGGGCCGCAGTCCATGAAAGATAAGAATATCTTCCAGCTTGCTCAGCTCTGCCGCGCCACCGGCGAGGAGGAGCGCGCAGTTGCTCTTGAAGGCAAGGTTGATATGGGCAAGATGGGCGAGGGTGGTAAAAATACCCTTATCATCAACAAGATGGCTCGCCTGACTAAGGAAGGTAATTGGGCAGAGGCTGCCAATGTAGCAGTTGAAGTAGTGAAAGCCACTCAGGAGGACAAGACCAGCCCCAACTATGTAGCAGGCCGTTTCGTACAGGTAGCTGCCGCTTATAAATTGCAGAAGTGGGAAGATGTCATTCGCTTGGGTGAGGGGATTCTTGCAGACGATGTGTTCGGTGTAGCACTCAATGGCGGTAAGCTGAAGGAAGCTGCTGCAACCACGCAGGAGACTCAGTGCCGTTACTTTATTATCGATGCGCACCAGCGCCTTTCCCGCAACGACGAAACTCACCTCGACAAGTTGCTTGAGGGTGTGACAGCTTTCATTGCTAAGTTCCCGAACGAGTCTACTCTGCAGCCCACTGTATATTACCAGGGCATTAACACCCTGTTGCAGCGCCAGGGCGGTGGCAAGCCCGAGGCCATGGCCAAAGATATGGAGCAGGCGCTCGCCTATTGCGCTGCTTTCGTAGAGAAGTGGCCCAAGCATGACCTCGCTCCCCAAGTGATTATGCTCAATGGTAACATTCTCATCAATAGCGAGGATGAAGCCCGCAAGCCTGAGGGTATCCTTACCCTTCAGAATGCTGTTGAAGCTGCTCTGGAGCAGGGCGAGAAAGGCAAGAATGTGGCAGCCAATGCTCTTTACATGCTCTCCTCCTACGGTCGTGAAATCCTGCTGGAGGGCGAGAACGATGCTGCAATGGACGCCCGTGCAAAGGCATACGTCGATCGCTATTGGGCCGAGGCTGACTTTGAGGGCTGCGTTTACAGCCTGAAGATGGTCAGCCACTTGCTCAACGACTCTCTTGAGAAAGATAAGGCCGCATTCGACAGCGCCGTAGCCAAGGCTCAGGAGGTGATTGCTCGTGAGGCTAACTACGGCTTGGCCAATAACAGCGTGAACGAGGATATGGAGGCTACCATCAATGGCTACGCCACCACCTACGCTGACGGCTACAAGCAGTTCAATGGCGAAGAACTCACCCTCGAACAGAAGACCGAGCACTTTAAGAACTTCCCCGGTATCGCTGCAGAAGACAAGTACACTCGCTCCATCTTGCGTATGGCCATGTTGACTGCTATGTCGCAGGCACAGGTTAAACTTGCCAAGACGGATAAGGATGCCGCTGCTCGCATGCAGGATGATATCGGCAAGGCCTTCCGTGAAATGACACGCGAATTCCAGCCCAACGACCTCTCTAACTTCATCTGCGTGCAGGTGGGTAACTATGAGGTCGAGTACGCACGTCGCCTGAACAATCAGGCTATGCGCGATGAGGAAGCCAACGCTGCTATTACATACTTCGATCAGGCTATCAGTCGTGGTGGTGAGTATATAGCAGAGGCTAAGCTCGGTAAGGCCGGTGCTCTTGGTTTGACCAGCGATAAGGCCAAGCAGGCGGAAAGTGCTCAGATGTTCGAAGAACTTGCCGCAAATCGTGACCCGAACATTGCCGGCCCGGCTCTCATGGGTATCACCAAACTGCACCTCGCTACCGGTAACTATGCAGAGGCCGCTAAAGCCGCCAAGCGTTATGAGGATGCCGGAATTCGCGTGGGTCGTAAAGATATGCAGTTGCTCTACGGTGAGGCTCTCGCTAGGAGCGGCGATCTTGAGAACGCACTGGCGGTTTACACCAACCTGTATCAGGACATGGGTAACGTAGCATACTCCGCACCTGCCTGTAAGGCTCTCATGGATTTGTACTGGCAGCGCAACAACCCTGCCACCGGTGACCGTTTGCAGGGTAACTTTAAGTCCTCCGACCGCTGGCGCGCATGGAATACCGGTCAGGTATACGTGAGCAAGATTCGCCAGTCTAAGCTTGAGACTAAGATGACTCCCGATGACCGCGATAAGTGGAATGAAGTGGTGACCACTCTTGGCCAGTATGCTGCAGATGCAGCCGTACAGCGCGAAGATAAGGAAGGCCAGGATTTCCGCAAGCAGGTTGGTTCCCGTAAGAAGAAGTAAGCTCAAACCTTTAAAAGATAATAATGAAACTTCGTAATATATTTGCAGTAGGTCTTGCCGCGCTGGCCGGTCTTTCCCAAGCTCAGGAGCCTGCCAAGCAGCAGGGGCTTGTGGCAATCGTGCAGGTAAACGAGAAAAGCAAGCCCGGTAAGCTGGTGGTTAAGAGCGCCTCCGGTAAGGATACGTTCGTATACTACGATCGTGGCACGGAGCAGGATGTGCAGCGCAATGCTTCCAAAATGAAACTGTTCTTCCTGCAGACGCCGGAAGATATGGTGGAGGCCGAGCATGCTCTTGCCGCCGGTGACCTCGACCAGGCCGCAACTAAGCTGGCAGCTGTGAAAGATAAGTACAAGGGGTACCTTGGCTTGGATCGCAACCCGGCTGAGCGCGCTGCCCTGCTTGAGCTCGATTGTGCTGCTCGCCGAAAGGATTTCGAATCCCTGAAGCGACTTGCCGGTACATTCCCCCATACAGATTGGCTGAGCGACCAAGATAAGCGCAAGGTTATGTCTGCCCGAGTGCTGGCCAAGGCTTGTACCGGCGGAGCTGCTGCTGAAGTGGAGACCGAAGTCAAAACTCTGCTTGAAGACAAGGGCGCTGCAATGATTAATGGTAATTGCTACGGTTGGCTGCAATATGCACTGGCTCACGTAACGGCTGCTGCTATACCCGCTGAGGAAATTGCCGGTACCATTTCGGAAGGCAACCTTGCCACCGCCAACAAGGCTATTGACCTGTATTGTCAGGCCGGTGCCTCCTCTCACGGGCGTGAAATGGAGCTGCCGGTAGATGCCATGACCCGCGCTCAGGCTCTGCTGTGGGCTATGCCCGGTGTGAAGGAGTATGCAGCCAAGGGTGGCGCTATGGATGCCGGTAAGTGGGGGGCGGCTCCTGCCAACTTCCGCGATGCCGTGGCCTTGGCCTACATGCTTAAAAATATATTCGGTGCCGGTAATGAGGCGATAGATGCAGCCGCTAAGCTGTATTTCAACACTCAGGCCGGTAAGGAGTAAGCTTATCCTCACTGGGCGGGAGCGCAGTAGTGGCGCTCCCGCCCGTTTTTTTTCTCATTACCACCAAATATTTATTTCAACCATGCAAGACATGCTCGTACGCCTTTATAACCTGCCCGATGGCGCACCCCTGCGTGCCGCCGTGGCGGAGCAGGGGATAACGGTGCGCACCTGTAATCCCTTCGAAGCCCATATTCTCGAAGATTGGGTGGGGCGGAATTTCAGCCCCCGTTGGGTAAGTGAGTGCCGAATCGCCATGAGTCACCAACCAATAGGTTGTGTCATTGCCACGCGAGACGGCAGCATTATCGGTTTTGCTTGTTATGACGCTACTGCCCGAGGCTTTGTCGGCCCCATGGGAGTGAGTGAGAGCGCGCGTGGCAGTGGTGTAGGGCGAGTACTGTTGGTTACCGCACTGGAGCACATGCGCACCTTGGGGTATGGTTACGCCATCATTGGTGGGGTAGGCCCTGCAGAGTTTTATGCCCGCTGCGTGGGGGCTACTCCGATTGCTGATTCTTCTCCCGGAATTTATGCAGATATTTTACCGAATCCCCCTGTAAATGCTTAAAAGTGATATTTTTTTCTTCCAACCGTACACTTTACCTTGACAGTAGCAGAAAATCCTGCTAATTTCAGAGAGTAGCTTATCTTATTTCCTCCATGAAACGTTTTCTTCTCATTCCTTCGCTGGCCTTTTTGGCTATGAGTACATTGACCTCATGCCAGAAGGAAGAAAAATCCGCTCTTGAACTCACTCAGGAGCTGACTGCAGAGTTGCAGAAAGTAACCGATTATCGCTCGGCTGAGGCTGTTGCTCCGCGTGTTGAGGTACTCAACAAGCGCATGCAAAATGCAGGCGTTCGTGCTTTTGCCCTCAATGACCCGGCTCTTACTCGCAGCATGGTCGATGCCGAGGGAAGCGAAGGTGCTGCGTATGCCGAAGCTCTTGCCCAGTTGGCTGCGGAAATCGGTCGTATTCAGGCCAGTGCACCCATGGGTGATAACGGCGAGATTGACCGTACCAAGTTGCTGCTCGAGGTAGGTGCTGCCAATGGTGCATCCGCCTCGGCTCCTGCCGCAGAGCGCCAGAAAGCTGGCATGGCCTACATTAAGGACACTACCTCTACTCACGAAACCCCCGGCAACCTGCCTGAATATTACGGCTCTTCCAAGCTGAAGGAGGCCCTCGCATACAAGGCTGATCCCGCTTCCGTTCCGCTTACCAAGATGGATTCTGATGAGGATGTGCCGGCTATTCCTGCACCCGTAGACGTGCCCGAGGAAGATGTGCCTGCCGCCGATGAAGAGCCTGCCGCCGATGACAGCAGCGATGAAGAGCCCGCCGCTGATGATGGTGGCGATGAACCCTCTACCGATGAGCCTTCCACGGATGACGGGGGTGATGAGCCTTCTGTTGACGAACCTTCTGTCGATGAGCCCTCAGTTGATGAACCCACTGTGGATGATGGTGGTGACGAATCCTCCATCGACGATGTAGGTGATGACCTCTCTACCGGAGATGACGGTGAGGATTCTGATGTCGGTGGGATTGACCTCGGTGACATGGATCTTTAATTCATAACATAGAAATCCGGAAATTAAGCATAAGAGCCGCATTCACCTGAATGGTGTTTGCGGTTCTTGTGTTAAGCTTAAAAAAGAAAGATGCCGCGAATCCTTTTCACATGTGCTTATGATGGTACCCCATGGCATGGCTGGCAAAGCCAAGCCGGTGGGGAGACATTGCAGGATGTAATAGAAGGCGCCTTCTGCGCTATATTGCGAAATCCGCTGCGTATTGCGGCCTCCGGGCGAACAGATGCCGGGGTGCACGCATTGGCGCAGTGTTTTCATGCTGATATACCGGAAAGCTGCCGCATGACCCCTGAGAACTGGCGTGCTGCGCTCAATGCGCATTTGCCGGCATCTATTCGCATATTGCAAGCGCGAGTAGTTGCAGGTGATTTTCACGCGCGTTTTGATGCTAAAGGGAAAATCTATGAATATCTCGTATGCACGGCTCCGGTGCTGAGCCCTTTTATGTTCGGTCGTGCCTGGCATCGCCCCATGGGGGTGGATGTTGCGGCTTTGCGCGCAGCATTGGCTGTATATGAGGGCGAGCACGACTTCCGTCGCTTTGCCGCACGCAGGGGGAATGAACCGGATGCCCCGCCGGAGGATTTTTACGTGCGAACCATATACCGAACCTCCGTTATCGCTGAGGAGGGCAGTGATATGCTGCGCTTGAGATTTCACGGTAACGGTTTTATGTACCGTATGGTTCGCATGCTTGTGGGAACCGCGCATCAGGTTTCAATCGGTAAAATGACAGAGCGTCAGTTGGCGTCTATGCTCACGGAGCTGCATGCGCCCAAAACTCGCTTCTGCGCACCGCCGGAGGGACTTTACCTGCAACAAGTTATATACGATTGATGAGTATGTTGTAAACTTAAAAGCCCGCCTCAGCCGTAGCGGAGGCGGGCGAATACCACACAAGGCAAAAGACTATCCGCGTTTACATGTCCGCCTTAGCAGGGGTGCTATTCGGGCATGTGTCGCCGGATTCCTTCTTATCGCAGCAGTCCTTGCACCACTTCAGCAGGGCTTTTGCTTTTTCCGGGTTCTTTTCTACTCCCTTGCCCTCCATATACATGTGAGCCAGGGCATAGCAGGCTTTCGGGTCACCCGCCTTCGCTGCTTTTTCCAGGCCGGGTAAGGCTTTGCTATACATCTCGTTTGCTTTTGCAGGGTCAGCCGGGGTGGATTCTGTGCCGGTATCGGCAATCCAAGCTATGGTGTATTGTGCGATGGGGTCACCGTTCTCGGCCAGAATGGTGATTGTCTCCATATCTACTTCACACTGCTCGGGGCAGTTTGCAGCTTGATTGGCACAACAGTCGGACGCTGCAGCAGCAGGGGTTGCGGCGGGCTGTGATTCGGCACCGAAGGCAGCAAAACTGCTCAGTGTAACAGCGGTAATGAGTGCTATGTTCTTCATAGAGCTTCAAATTAGCTCTACCTTTCGTGGAATGCAAGAAAAAATATTAACTGATAGAGTAATTGATAGTTAGTAAATTATATGTTTTTTGACTTATCTTTTGCAGACGATTGGAAAATATTTTTTAAAAAAATGCATTTTTATGGTTGACATTGCTGCGCGTTTCAATTATAATGTCCGTGCTTTCACGTCCCAGGAGGGACAACAAGAGCCAATAACGCTTCTGTAGCTCAGGGGTAGAGCGCATCCTTGGTAAGGATGAGGTCGCGGGTTCAAATCCCGCCAGAAGCTTTTTCTTTGGCTCATGCAAGAATAAGCAGCCCAAACTAATTTCTATACTATTATGGCCAAAGAATCATTCCAGCGCACCAAGCCCCACGTGAACGTGGGTACGATCGGTCACGTTGACCATGGCAAGACTTCCCTTACCGCTGCAATTACCAAGGTTCTTGCAGAGCAGGGTAAGGCTGAGTTCAAAGCTTACGATCAGATTGACGGCGCTCCTGAGGAACGTGAGCGTGGTATTACCATTTCTACTGCACACGTTGAGTACGAGACAGAATCTCGTCACTATGCTCACGTTGACTGCCCCGGTCACGCTGACTATGTGAAGAACATGATTACCGGTGCTGCTCAGATGGACGGTGCTATCCTTGTAGTATCTGCCGCTGACGGTCCCATGCCCCAGACCCGTGAGCACATTCTGCTTGCTCGTCAGGTAGGTGTTCCTTACATCGTTGTATTCATGAACAAGATGGACCTCGCTGATCCTGAGCTCGCTGAGCTCGTTGAGATGGAGATCCGTGACCTTCTTTCCTCCTACGAATTCCCCGGCGACGACATTCCGATCGTTATGGGTTCTGCTGTGAAGGCTCTTGAGGGTGACGCTGAGTACACCGCCAAGATTCTTGAGCTCATGGACGCTGTTGACGAGTACATCCCGACTCCTGAGCGTCCGACCGAGCGTCCCTTCCTTATGCCTGTGGAAGACGTATTCTCTATCTCCGGTCGTGGTACCGTGGCTACCGGTCGTATCGAGCGTGGTATCATCAACAAGATGGAGGAAGTTGAAATCGTTGGTATTAAGCCCACCGTGAAGACCTCCGTGACCGACATCGAAATGTTCCGCAAGCTTCTCGACAAGGGTGAGGCTGGTGATAACGTGGGTGTTCTGCTCCGCGGTATCAAGAAGGAAGACATCGTTCGTGGTCAGGTTATCGCCAAGCCCGGTTCTGTGACTCCCCACACCGAGTTCGAGGCAGCCGTTTACGTGCTGACCAAGGAAGAAGGTGGCCGTCACACCCCGTTCTTCAACAACTATCGTCCCCAGTTCTACTTCCGTACGACGGACGTGACCGGTACCGTAACTCTTCCCGAGGGTACTGAAATGGTGATGCCCGGTGACAACGTAACTATCGGTGTTGAGCTCATCACTCCCGTAGCTATGGAAGAGGGTATGCGCTTCGCTATCCGTGAGGGTGGTCGCACCGTAGGCGCCGGTAAGGTTGCCAAGATCAAGGGCTAATCAGCCCCGCTGAAAAACTTAACTATAGGGGGTTGATTGTACCAACAACAACTCCCGGCTGAAAGAGAAGGGCGGTTGCCCAATAAAAGGGTAACCGCCTCTCTAACGGCAAAAACAGAGCAAGGTAAAAGGGTATTAGCTCAATTGGTAGAGCAGCGGTCTCCAAAACCGCGTGTTGGGAGTTCGAGTCTCTCATACCCTGCTGACCTTCCTCTTTTTTTTTCTCAATTTTTAAGCATAACTCACAAAAAGACAAGCGATGTTCCGTAAGATTTCCCAGTATATTTCCAATGTCAAGGGCGAGTTGAAGAAGTGTTCTTGGCCGTGGGAGAGTGACCCTAAGGTAAAAGGGTTCAAAAAGTTTCGTGAGTTGTCCGGTTCAACCATCATGGTATTGATTGCCATGGTGCTTCTTGGTGCTTATGTGGCATTCTTCGACTACATTATGGCCACTGTCACCAACTGGCTGATTATGAGCCTTTCCTGAGGTTAATAGCTTGCATGCAGAAGCTCCCAGGATAACAATAACCGATAAGATTTTCTCTATATATGTCCCGCCCGTACGAAAGAAAAAGCAGCCAGGGTGCTCGTGTAATACCTGCCGCCAAAGATCAGTGGTATGTGCTCCATGTGCTCTCGAACAAAGAGCGTCGTGCAGTTGAGAACCTTAAGCGTTTGTTTAAGGAAGACGAAGAGATGGCTGCTCTGTTGCAGAGCGAGCCGCTTGTGCCGACAGAAAAAGTGGAGGAGGTTAGAAATGGCAAGAAGTATGTGCAGGATCGTAAGCTCTACCCCGGCTATGTATACCTCAACTTTGCCTTGCGCCGTGCGGATGGCTCGCTGAACAATGACGCCTGGTACAAGATTCAGGCTGTTGATGGAGTGATTTCCTTCGCTTGCGGTCGCAACAAGGAACCCCTGCCTATGTCGCAGAAGGATGTACGCGACCTCATGCGTGAGATTGAGCGTCGCAGTGAGGGAGCTCGCCAGAAGATTGTCTTCAAGGTGAACGACGAAGTGGTTGTGCTTGAGGGCGCCTTCCAGGGTGAACGCGGTATCGTGGAAGAGGTGGATCCCGAAAAAGGCAAGCTGCGTGTAGGCGTGAGCATGTTCGGTCGTTCAAATCCCCTTGACCTCGACTATACCCAGGTACAGCTTGTACCCGAGGAAGAGCGCGGGAAGAATGGCCCCATTATTTAACTGAAATTTTCTCACTACAGGGAATGTGCGTAGAGTACAGGAACTGTGGTAACCCAAAACAAACAAAACCATGGCAAAAGAAGTAGTAAAAACAATCAAACTGCAGATTCCTGCCGGTGCTGCGAATCCTTCGCCGCCCGTGGGTCCTGCACTTGGTCAGGCCGGTGTTAACATCATGGGCTTCTGCAAAGAGTTCAACGCAAGAACTCAGAAGCAGGCCGGCGATGTTCTCCCCGTCGTGATCACCGTTTACAAGGACAAGTCCTTTGACTTCATCACCAAGCAGCCCCCGGCAGCTAACCTTATTAAGAAGGCAGCCGGCATCAAGTCCGGTTCCGGCGAGCCGAACAAGAAGAAGGTTGCTAAGCTCTCCAAGGAGAAGCTGATGGAGATCGTAAACACCAAGATGCCCGACCTGAACACCACAGACCCCGAGGCCGCCGCCCGCATCATTGCCGGTCAGGCTCGTCAGATGGGTGTTGAAGTCGAGATGTAACCCCTTCTGCAGGAGGGAATATTATTAACCCGAACGTACTGCTAAATTAATATGTCCAAAAAACGCTCAAAGCGCTACAATGAGGCAGCTAAGTTGGTGGATAACACCAAGGCTTATGCTGTCGATGAAGCCGTTGCGGTCATGAAGAGCTTCCCCGCTCCCAAGTTTGACCCCACGGTCACGGTGTCCTTCCGCCTGACGGTGGACCCCCGTAAGTCCGACCAGATGGTGCGTGGCTCCGTTTCCCTGCCCCACGGTACCGGTAAGAATGTTCGTGTCATCGTCTTCGCCCAGGGGGAGGCTGCTGCCGCTGCCCTCGAAGCCGGTGCAGAGAAGGTAGGCCTCGAGGATCTCATCAAGGAGATTCAGGGTGGTTACCTTGATTTCGACAGCGCAATCGCCACCCCGGACGCCATGGCCCAGGTGCGTAAGATTGCTCGCGTGCTCGGCCCGCGTGGTCTGATGCCCAACCCCAAGACCGGCACTGTGACGGATGACACCGCCAAGGCTGTTCGTGAGGTGAAGGCCGGCCGTGTGGACTTCAAGGTTGACAAGAACGCCAACATCTCCGCTGCTGTTGGTAAGCTCTCCTTCGACAACGAGAAGCTTGTAGAGAACGCCCGCGCTTTCATCTCCGCTGTGGTGAAGGCTCGCCCCTCCGGCGCCAAGGGTGCATATATCGCAGG
Source organism: Akkermansia sp. (assembly GCA_017555205.1). Lineage (GTDB taxonomy): Bacteria > Verrucomicrobiota > Verrucomicrobiia > Verrucomicrobiales > Akkermansiaceae > Akkermansia. Next base: position 60,575 of record JAFZGW010000024.1, read on the forward strand.
TGCTACGATGTCGAGCTCCATGAACCCGGGTCTCGCTCTCAGCCAGGTTGAATTCTCCAAGCTGTAACACTGAAACACAGATACGAATATGAGTACTGAAAAGAAAGTGAACGCTGATAAGACCATCATCATCGACGATCTGAAGGCTAAGGTAAACGCCAGCCCCTTCTTGCTCGTTATCGATTATGCGGGTGTGACTGTGCCTGAGTTCACCAAGCTTCGTGCCGCTCTGGCAGAGGCTGGTGCCTCCTGCGTGGTTGCAAAGAACACCTTCATGGCCAAGGCTGTTAAGGAGGCCGGTCTTCCCGACATTACCGCTGCCCTCAAGGGTCAGACGGCTTATGTAATGGGCGAGAGCGATGTCTGCGCAGCTGCTAAGGCTATCAACACCTTCGCTAAGACCAGCAAGAAGGCCGCCTACAAGACGGGTATTCTTGATGGTGCTGAGCTCACCCCCGAGAAAATCAAGGCTCTCGGTGACCTCCCCAGCCGCGAGGTTCTGCTTGCCACCCTTCTTGGCACTATCAACGGTGCCGGTTCCGCACTCGCACGCGTCATCCAGGCGTATGTCGACAAGGAAAATGGTGGTGCAGAGCAGGAAAATGCGTCTGCTGAGTAAAAAAAGACTTGACTTGAGGGCGGCGGTGTGGTACACCCTCTCCGCCGCCTGAAAAAATAGGTTCTCTGTCGGCTCTACGGCCGGTAAGAACTTAAATGGACGGGGAGCCCCCGTCCGCGACTTAGAACCAATTAAAACACATAGATACTACAATGGCTGATCTGAACAAAATCGCTGAGGAACTTGGCACCCTTACCATCCTTGAGGCTGCTGATCTTGTAAAAATGCTCGAAGAGAAGTGGGGTGTATCCGCCGCTGCTCCCGTGGCTGCTGCCGGCCCCGTTGCCGCTGCTGAGCCCGTGGAAGAGAAGACTGACTTCGACGTAGAACTGACCGACGCTGGCAGCAACAAGATTGCTGTTATTAAGGCTGTTCGCACCGTTAAGACCGGTCTGGGTCTGGCTGACGCTAAGAAGCTCGTTGAAGGCGCTCCCGCCATCGTGCTGGAGGGTGCTTCCAAGGAGGACGCTGAGAAGGCCAAGGCCGAGCTCGAGAAGGCTGGTGCCAAGGTCACTATCAAGTAACCTTTCCAATCCCGCGAGCGCAGGGGGGGATAGTAGTCCCCCCCTGCATTCACGTCAAGTTATACCTGGGAGTAAGTGGCTCAAGGCTCCTAGTGTTTAAAAATAAACGGCTTATATGACACGAAAAGCCGTTTGAGCCGCAGGAAATTAACGTAAAATCGACCCGGGAGGGTGCATTGTCCTCACACGAGCGCGTGCGCGCGCCAGCCCGGGTCGGTTTTACCAGACGTAATCCGATCCGCACCCGGACATGGGTGCAAAACATTATCTCAGCCAACTCCATGTCAAAGCCCAAGCAAGAGCGAATCAGTTTCGGCAAGATCAAAGAGGTTATCGAACCACCGAACCTCATCGAGATCCAGACAAAGTCCTACGAGGAATTCCTGCAACGTTTCAGTGACCCGGATAAGCGGTTACGAGTAGGTTTGCAGGCTGTTCTTTCCGAGCATTTTCCAATAGAGAGCTACGACGGGCAAATTCGTCTGGAGTACGATTCGTACGAAATATCTCCGCCCAAGATGTCGGATTTCACCGCCATCCGTTCCGGAGATACGTACAGTGCCTCTCTGTATGTTAAGTTCCGCCTGAAGGTAGGTGACTACACGGCTGAGGAGAACGTGTACATGGGCGAGATTCCCATGATTACCGACCGTGGCACTTTTGTTATCAATGGTGCCGAGCGTGTGATTGTTGCACAGCTGCACCGTTCCCCCGGCATCTGTTTCGAGAAGACTCGTCACGCCAACGGCAAAGACATCTTCTCCTTCCGTATTATCCCCGACCGCGGTTCCTGGCTTGAGGTTCAGTTCGACACGAGCGACCTCATGTATGTTTTCCTCGACCGCCGTCGCCGCCGTCGTAAGTTCCTTGCCACCACATTCCTGCGCTATCTCGGCTACGAGAGCGACCGCTCCATTGTTGAGCAGTTCTACAGCATTCAGACGCTGCACTTGGCAGATGCCACCGGTGAGGAGCTCGAGTACCTCATTCCCTTTGAGGACGTGAAGCACGGTGATGACAATTCCGGCCGCCGTGCCGCTATTATCGCCAAGGCCTACGAGCCGCTCAGTCTTGCTACCATTCGCAAGATGCTTGAGCTTGGTATTACCGATATTGAGGTAATCGACCAACGCGAGGAAGAAACGCTGGTGAAGACCCTTAAGAAGGACTTGGCTCACGACCGTGAGAGTGCTCTTAAGGAAATCTTCCGCAAGTTCCGTCCGGGTGATCCTTCATCCGTCCAGCAGGCTGCAACAGCACTTGATCGTCTGTTTAAGGAGGAGAAGAAGTATGACCTCACCCGCGTAGGTCGTTACAAGATTAACCAGAAGCTTGGTCTCGATGTTTCCGAGGACGTGCGCCTCATTCAGCCCATTGACTTCCTGAGCGCCATTAAGTACTTGCTTCGTTTGAAGAATGGCGAGGGTGCAGTAGATGATATCGACCACTTGGGCAATCGCCGTGTGCGTGCTGTTGGCGAACTTATTGCCAACCAGTGCCGCGTAGGTCTGGCTCGTACCGAGCGCCTTGTTAAGGAGCGCATGACCCTGTGCGATACAACTCGCACAGACATTACCCCCAGCAAGCTCATCAACCCGAAGGCTCTCAGCGCAGTTGTTCGCGACTTCTTCGGCCGCAGCCAGCTTTCCCAGTTCATGGATCAGATTAACCCGCTGGCCGAGCTCACGCACAAGCGCCGCTTGTCCGCTCTCGGTCCGGGTGGTTTGAATCGTGACCGTGCCGGTTTCGAGGTTCGAGACGTGCACCCCTCCCATTATGGTCGTATCTGCCCGATTGAGACCCCTGAAGGTCCCAATATCGGTCTTATTAACTCGCTTTGTACCTATGCGCGAATCGACGAATACGGTTTCATTGAGACTCCGTTCCGCCGCGTGAAGAAGATAGAGAAGAAAGATGCCGAGGGTAACGTCATCGATACAGAGGTTATCGTAACGAACGAAATCGAGTATCTTACCGCTAATAAGGAGGAGTATCACCTCATCGCTCAGGCCAATAATCCCATCGATAACGATAACGGTCAGGGGCACTTTGTGCGCAGTCGCGTAACAGCTCGTGAACACGGTGAATTCATCGAGGTTGACCCCCGCCGCGTAGAGTACATGGACGTATCTCCCAAGCAGATTATCTCCATTGCTGCCGGTCTTATTCCCTTCCTTGAGCACGACGACGCCAACCGTGCACTCATGGGTGCTAACATGCAGCGCCAGGGTGTGCCGCTTATGGTGAACCAGGCTCCGCTCGTGGGTACAGGTATCGAGGCTAAGTGCGCCCGCGACAGTTGCGCTGTGATTGTGGCTCAGGCTCCCGGTATTGTGGCATCCGCCACGGCTGAGTACATTGTAACCACGCACGACGGCCAGCTGCCGGTCTCCGCCCAGCGTTGGTTGAGCGACCCCGAAAGTGTGCGCACAGACGCAGAGAAGGGTATCTACGTATACCAGCTGCGCAAGTTTATGCGTTCCAATGCTTCCACCTGCATTAACCAGCGCCCCATCGTTTCTCGCGGCGACGTGGTGAATGCCGGTGACGTGCTGGCCGATGGTCCCTGTACCGATGGCGGCGAACTCGCCTTGGGGCGCAACGTGCTTGTGGCATACATGTCTTGGTATGGTTATAACTTCGAAGACGCCATCATCATTTCCGAGCGCCTTGTGCAGGAGGACGCATACACCTCCATCCACATCGAAGAGTTCGAGGAAAAGGCTCGTGAAACCAAGCTCGGTGCCGAAGAAATTACTCGCGATATTCCCAACGTGGGCGACGAGGCTCTCAAGAACCTGGGCAGCGATGGTGTGATTCGCATCGGTGCAGAGGTCAAACCCGGCGATATTCTTGTAGGTAAGATTACGCCGAAGAGCGAGACCGACCTGGCTCCCGAGGAACGCCTGCTGCGCGCCATCTTCGGTGAGAAGGCCGCCGATGTTAAGGATACCTCTCTGCGCGTGCCCCCGGGTACCGTTGGTACGGTGATGGATGTGCGTATCGTTCGCTCCTCCGCTCCCGGTGCTCCCACTGTGGATGTGGAGAAGGAAAGTCAGAAGCAGCGCAAGAAGGTGGACGCTGAGTACGATCGCGACAGAGATGCACTCATCGACCAGCTTACCAGCAAGCTTTCCGACCGCCTGTTGGGTGAGAAGATTCCGCTCGAGGTGACCCGCTCCGGCTCCAACGAGATTGTGATTCCGGCCAACCGCAAGATTACGAAGACTCTGCTGCGCAAACTCGCCGTATATCACGACCAAATCGAGATGAGCGACAGCCCGGTCAAGAACCAGATTTTCGAAATCATCAATGCCTATGCTCCCCGCTTCGACGAACTCGATGAAGAGCGTGATCGCAAGCTCGACCAGATTGAGGCCGGCGCTGAGATGGAACCGGGTGTTGTGACTGAGGTGAAGGTCTACATTGCCGCCAAGCGCAAACTTGGTGTGGGTGATAAGATGGCCGGCCGTCACGGTAACAAGGGTGTGTGCTCTCGCGTGCTCCCCATCGAAGATATGCCCTATCTGGAAGACGGTACCCCGGTTGACATCATCCTCAACCCGCTGGGCGTGCCTTCTCGAATGAACGTGGGGCAGGTGCTCGAGGCTCACTTGGGTGTGGCCGCAAAGGCTCTGGGCTTCAAGGTGGCAACCCCCGTGTTCGACGGTATCGAAGAATCCAAGATTTGGGACTACATGAGCCAAGCCAAGCAAGTGCCCGGTTTCACATGGGTAGGCGATGGTAAGGATGGTTCCGTAGCCGGTAAGAGCCGCCTGATTGACGGTCTGACGGGTGAGTATTTCCACTACCCCGTGGTGGTAGGCTACACCTACATGCTCAAGCTTAATCACCTTGTGGCCGATAAGGTTCACGCTCGTGCCGTGGGTACTTACTCGCTGGTTACCCAGCAGCCCTTGGGTGGTAAGGCTCAGCACGGTGGCCAGCGTTTCGGTGAAATGGAAGTGTGGGCAATGGAGGCCTATGGCGCCGCTTACACCCTGCAGGAGCTCCTCACCGTTAAGTCTGACGATGTTCAGGGTCGTACCCGCATTTACGAAAATATCGTGAAGGGTGACAATTCTCTCGCAGCCGGTACTCCCGAGTCCTTCAACGTGCTCATTAAGGAAATGCAGGCACTCTGCCTCAACGTGCAGCCGCTTGAGAAGAAGGATCGCGAGAATGCACCGCAGACGACCGACGAACTCTTCGACCTGCTGGCTGACGGCGGTGACGACGAAGACCTCTTCGGCGACGAGATGGAATTCGACGGCGATTCTGACTTCGATGACGATGATGAACTCGATGATGATGACGAAGTTGATGACATCACCGAGGACGCGGAGGATGACGACGAGGACTCCGACATGTAAACCTGTAACCGCCACCCGCTCACTGGCGGGTGGCACCCCAAACTTTTACTCACAAACTTCTTTATATGTCTTACATTGACCTTAACAACGAGAAGCCTAAAAACTTCGACCAGGTTTGCATCACCGTTGCCAGCCCGGATAACATCCTGAGCTGGTCCAGCGGCGAGGTCAAGAACCCTGAGACCATCAACTACCGTACCTTCAAGCCTGAAAAGGGCGGTTTGTTCTGCGAGCGTATCTTCGGCCCCACGCGTGACATGGAATGTTCTTGCGGCCGCTACAAGCGCTCTAAGAACAAGGGTATGGTGTGCGACCGTTGCGGTGTAGAGGTGACTTCCGCTCGCGTACGTCGTGAGCGCATGGGCCACATTGAGCTGGCTGAGCCGGTTACACACATTTGGTTCTACAAGTGCATGCCCAGCCGCATCGGCCTGATGCTTAACCTCACTGCGCGTGATCTTGAGCGCGTTATCTACTACGAAGACTACATCGTGACCGATGCCAAGGGCGTGAATGGCATTGAGCGCGGCATGATTTTGTCGGAAGAGGATTACGAGACTCTTCAGGATGACTATGGTGATGACGCGCCGGAGGCCGGCATGGGTGCCGCTGCTATTCAGCGCCTGCTTGCTACCATCGATTTGGACGCTCTTATCGATGAGCTGCGCCAGGAGATGGAAAAAACTAACTCCAAGCAGAACAAGCGCAAGATTGCCAAGCGCCTGCAGCTTGCTCAGGGCTTCAAGAACAGCGGCTGCCACCCCGAGTGGATGGTGCTCAATGTTCTGCCCGTAATCCCCCCGGATTTGCGCCCCCTTGTACCGCTGCCCGGTGGCCGTTTTGCAACCTCCGACCTCAACGACCTCTATCGTCGCGTAATTAACCGTAATAATCGTCTTAAGGAGCTCGCTGCTTTGCAGACTCCCGAGGTGATTAAGCGCAATGAGATGCGCATGTTGCAGGAGGCTGTTGACGCTCTCTTCGACAACGGTCGCCACGGTCGCCACGTTGCGGGTGCCGGTAATCGCCCGCTCAAGTCCCTTTCCGATATGCTGAAGGGTAAGAGTGGCCGCTTCCGCCAGAACCTGCTCGGTAAGCGTGTGGACTACTCGGGTCGTTCCGTGATTGTGATTGGTCCGAACCTGCGCATGAACCAGTGCGGTCTGCCCAAGAAGATGGCACTTGCTCTCTTTGAGCCGTTCATCATCCACCGCCTCAAGGAACTTGGCTACGTGCATACTGTGCGCTCTGCCAAGAAGATGATTGACCGCAAGGAGCCCATCGTGTGGGATATTCTGGAGGAGGTAACCAAGGGGCACCCCGTGTTCCTGAACCGTGCTCCTACGCTGCACCGTCTGTCCATTCAGGCTTTCGAGCCTGTGCTGATTGAGGGTAGCGCTATTCGTCTGCACCCGCTCGTATGTACCGGTTACAACGCTGACTTCGACGGTGACCAGATGGCTGTACACGTGCCCCTGAGTGTTGAGGCCCAGCTTGAGGCTCGCCTGCTCATGCTTGCACCGAACAACATCTTCTCCCCGGCATCGGGTAAGCCCATTAGCACTCCTTCTCAGGATATCATTCTGGGTTCTTACTACCTCACTCACACTCGTGCGAAGGAGGTTAAGGAGAATCAGGATAACCAGAATCTGCTGCCGCTCTTTGAGTCTATCTCCGAAGTTGAGTTCGCTATCGCAGCTCGCAAGATTGGTTACCACGAATGGATTCGCCTGAAGAACCCCGATTACGGTAAGACCGGTCGCGAGTTCGACCGCCTCTCCTTCAACCAGGAGAACGTAGGTCGCAAGACTATCGTGACTACTGCCGGTCGTGTGCGTTTCAACGAAATCTGGCCGAACGAGATTGGTTACATTAACCGCAATGTTGGCAAGAAGCAGCTGGGTGAAATCATCTGGCGCTGCTACCAGACCTGTGGTCAGGCTCGCACGGTTGAGACTCTCGATGCCCTTAAGTCCCTAGGTTATAAGGAGGCTACCCGTTCCGGTTGCTCCATCGGTATCGTCGACATGGTGGTGCCCGAGCACAAGAATGAGCTTATCGCCGCTGCTTATGACGAGGTAACAAAGGTTACTGAGCAGTACGAGGAAGGCCTTATCACCAACGGCGAGCGCTATGAAAAGGTGGTTAACATCTGGTCTTCTACGACGGATGCTATCCAGAAGGAGCTCTACACCAAGCTGGAGTACAATGATGGTTCTGCTGTCGCCAACCCGCTCTTCATGATGGTTGACTCCGGTGCTCGTGGTAACAAGGCACAGATTAAGCAGCTCTCCGGTATGCGTGGTCTTATGGCCAAGCCGAGTGGTGAAATTATCGAACGCCCCATTACCTCCAACTTCCGTGAAGGTCTGAGCGTGCTCGAGTACTTCATTTCCACTCACGGTGCTCGTAAGGGTCTGGCCGATACCGCTCTTAAGACCGCTGACTCCGGTTACATGACCCGTAAGCTCGTTGACGTTGCTCAGGATGTAATCGTGCGCGATGAAGATTGCGGCACCGACAACGGTATCACCATGACTGCCATTTATGATGGCGATGATGAGATTGCTAGCCTCTCCATGCGTATCTATGGTCGCGTAACCTGTGACGATATCTACGATCCCACCACGCGCGAAATCATCGTGGCTAAGAACGAGATTATCACTGATGAAGCTGCCAAGCGCATCGAAAATGTGGGCATCGAGAAGGTTAAGGTTCGCTCCGTACTTACCTGCGAACTGACCAAGGGTTGCTGCGCCAAGTGCTACGGTCTGAACCTTGCCACCGGTAAGAGTGTGAAAGTGGGTGAGGCTGTTGGTATCATTGCTGCACAGTCCATCGGTGAGCCCGGTACTCAGCTGACCATGCGTACGTTCCACGTTGGTGGTACGGCTTCCGCATCCGCCAGCCGCCCCGAGTATGTGGCTAAAACTGACGGTTGCCTCATTTACGACGAAAACCTGCGTGACCGCTGCGTAGAGGATGAAAACGGTAACAACGTTGTACTCTGCAAGAACGGTAGCGTAAAGGTCTATGATGCTGAGGGTAAGGAGCAGGAATCCTACCAGCTCACCATGGGTGCCGTTCTTCACGTGAAGGATGGTGACCAGATTACCGCCGGTACCGTTATCGCTGAATGGGATCCCTTCGCCATTCCCGTGATTGCCGAAGTTGGCGGTCAGGTGGAATACGCCGACATGATTGAGGGTATTACCTGCCGCACCGAAACCGGTCACAGTGATACCGGTCGTGGTACGACCATCATCATCGACCACCGTCAGGATCTTGCTCCGCGTATTATCGTGCACACGGCTAAGCCCGGTAGCGCCAAGGATCAGCCCCGCGCTTACTCCATCCCCACCGGCGCTTACCTTGCAGTGAGCAACAAGCAGAAGATTTCTGCCGGTACTCCCATTGCCAAGACTCCCCGCAAGGTGCAGAAGACCAACGATATTACCGGTGGTCTGCCCCGCGTGGCCGAGCTCTTCGAAGCTCGTCGTCCCAAGGATACTTGCACCCTGGCAGAGATGGATGGTATCGTCTCTATCGATGACGCCATGATTCGTGGTAAGAAGGTCGTGACCATTTATCGCGATGCCGATGCCAAGGAGGCTGCCGGTAAGACTCGCCGCCGCTCCACTAAGCTGGAGTCTCACGATGAGAATGAAGGCGCTATCTCCATTAAGCACCTTGTGCCCATGGATCGCCACATCATCGTACACGATGGTGACTTCGTGCGTGCCGGTGAGCCGCTCTCCGACGGTTCCGAGGCCTCCGACGAAATCCTCCGTATCTGCGGTAAGGAAGCTCTGCAGGAGCACCTCGTTAACAAGGTGCAGCAGGTTTACCGTGTGCAGGGCGTGGAAATTAACGACAAGCACGTCGAAATCATCGTTTCCCAGATGCTCCGCAAGGTGCGCGTGAAGGATCCCGGTGATACCGGCCTGCTTTGGGGCGATGAAATCGATCGCACCACGCTCGCTCGCATTAACCGTGAGACCGTAAGCATGAATGGTCGTCCCGCTGACAGCGAGCCCATCTTGCTTGGTATTACGAAGGCCTCCCTTAAGACGGACTCCTTCATCTCCGCTGCTTCCTTCCAGGACACCACTCGCGTGCTTACCGAGGCTGCAACTCTTGGCAAGGTCGATATGCTCGAGGGCTTCAAGGAGAACGTTATCCTCGGTCACCTCATTCCCGCAGGTACCGGTTTCGACAAGTATCGTAACATCGTGGTTGAACCCGCACCCGGCGCTACGCCCATCCCCCGCGCCCGTTGGGAAGATGATGAGGAGTTCACCGCTGCAGAGGAGTCTATCTCCGTCGGTATTGACGAGTAAAACCGCCTGATAGCGAATTTGTTTAATTGAGCCGACCTGGTTGCGTAATGATACGCAACCAGGTCGATTGTTATTTGATAAGGGTCTGTTTCAGATTTGCTGATGCCCAAGTAGCCCCCTCGATGACAAAAAAAGTGGCAATCCAGTCTTGCTTGTCTTTGTAACACCCGTTACAAAGAGTTGATGATTAAACAAATATACAAACAGAAGGGCTGGACTGC
>JAFZGW010000070.1 GCA_017555205.1 Akkermansia sp.
CACACCGTAGTTGGCACTTTCGCGAGTGGCTACACCTCGGGGGTAGTTTTCCTTTATCACCACTTTGCGACCGGTGATGTTTTCCGTTGCCAGGTAGGTAATGCCGAACCCGCCGCGCCCGAGCGCGCGCTCAATTCGGTAATTTTGCAGCATATAACCCACCGGCAGGGCTGATGTAATGTTTTCGGCTGACATGGTGTGTAGAATGTTTGTGTGCAGTGTCTGCTATTACTGACGATTATTCTACCCAAAATGTTGCGAAAATAAAGCGGAAAAATCCCCCATGCGCTTGGAAAAGAGTCCGCACATGGGGGAAGATAGCGCCGACTGTGGCGCGCGGTTAACTGAAAAGTCGCTTGCAGAAGCCCACTATCCCGCCGGTGTTACCGCCCGCAGCGCGTAATAACTCGGCGCATTCGGTGTGGCCTCTTTGTTCCGCCATGTAGAGGGGAGTTTCGCCCTTCTCATTCGCCTTGTTGACATCCGCCCCGGCGTCGATGAGTAGCTTCACGCATTCGGTGTGGCCAAGGTATGCCGCCATGTAGAGGGGAGTTTCGCCATATTCATCTGCTTGGCTAATATCCGCGCCAGCGGTAATCAGGAGGGTAATCAACTCACTGTTGTCATTTTGGGATGCTTTGAGTAGAGCTGTATTGTATTTCTCAGGGGTGATATGTTGCCTTAGCTGTAGCTGACTTTGGGCTTCTTCTTTCACCACCGGGCGCAGAAGTTGTTTAATTTCCTCGTTTTTGGCAACCTTCAGGGGAGTTTTGTCGTAATGTGGTCCCTGATTAACTTGGATAAAATAGTCCTCGTTACTCAAAATCAGTTTCACGCACTCGGTGTGACCCTGATATGATGCCCAATAGAGAGGAGTGGCGCCATTTATATCTTCTGCGTTAATATTGGTACCGACGGTAATAAGTAGCTGCATTAGCTCGGCGTTTCCTTCATATGCAGCATCGAGCAGTTTTTGTTCATATTCGTTACGGGATATACCCCTCTTTTCTAGTTCCTCTTGGGCTTTAATTTTACGGTTTTTGATGGCAGATAACAGAAGTTGTTCTATTTCTTTGTTTTCTGTCGTCCTGTGAGGAGTAACATGAAATTTATTTCTCTTGGTGATATCGATAGCAGGTGCGGTGAGCAGAACCTTCACACATTCGATGTGTCCCTCGTATGCAGCTTCAAAAAGAGCCGTTTTTTCCATACTGTTTTCTACCTTGTTAACGTCGATTCCGGGTGCAGCAATCAAATGCTGTACACATTCGGCGTGGCCATTCTTGGCTGCATTTATGAGAGGCGTTTTTCCTTCATTATCCGCATGGTTGACATCTGCTCCTGCGGCAAGCAGCAGCTGTACACATTCGGCGTGGCCGTTCTCGGCTGCATTTATGAGAGGCGTTTTTCCTTTATTATCCGTGTGGTTGACATCTGCCCCGGCGGCAAGTAGCAGGTGCAATAGCTCGATATTACCTCCTTCCGCTGTTTCGATTAGTTTGCTATAATAGTCCTCAGTGGGGATATTAAGTTTTTGCAGTTTGGCTTGGGCTGCTTCTTTGCTGATGTCGTGCAGCATATAGCCCGGCGGCAGGGATGAGGAGATGTTTTCGGTTGACATGGTGTGTGTGAAAAGTTTGTGTGTAGTATCTGCTATTACTGACGATTATTCTACCCAAAATGTTGGGAAAAATAAAGCGGAAAAATCCCCCATGCGCGTGGAAATGAGGCTGCGCATGGGGAAAGATGGTGTCTTCTTGGCGTGTTTATTTGTTTATAAGGTGCTTTACAGCAATTTTCGCACCTTCGATAGCCCCCCATATCGCGCCACCTATGGCGCCTGCAGCTAACGTTTTCATGCTAATTGCCCAGCTTAATGCCCTCTGGAACGCGAGAGTTGTTATATCAGTAATATTTTCGTCGAATAAGCCCATGACAGCCGCAACGATTGCACCGGATATGGCAGCAATTACTACCGCAATTCCGGTTCCTGCAAATGCTCGACCGATTGCCCATAATATGGCGCCCACGATACCCCAAAAGGTCAGCTTAATGATTTTCCCTATATTGGATATACATCTACCGAACGATAAACGCTTTTTTTGAACCTGTTTTTGCTTAGCCGGGGAATTTGTTGTTAATTCAGACGGCGCTGCATACGTTTGTTTGGGAACTTTACTTAATTGGTTATTAAGTTTTGTTAGCTCTGTTTGGGCGTCGGCATATCCCTGCTCAGCGGCTTTTCGCAACCATTTCTGAGCTATGGTGTAGCTCTGTGGTATGCCTCGACCGTCTCGGTAGCACAAGCCCAGATTGTACTGAGCGACGGCATTTCCCTGATTGGCGGATTTTTGGTACAATTCTACAGCTTTGGTGTAGTCCTGCTGCACGCCACGGCCAAAGTAATAGCAGTTGCCCAGATTGTACTGAGCGAGGGCATTTCCCTGATTGACGGCTTTTTGGTACCACTCTACAGCTTTGGTGTAGTTCTGTGGCACGCCGTAACCACTGTAATAGCAGCCGCCCAGATTGTTCTGAGCGTAGGCATTTCCCTGATTGACGGCTTTTTGGTACCACTCTACAGCTTTGGAGTAGTCCTGCTGCACGCCGTGGCCATTTTCATAGCACAAGCCCAGACTGTTCTGAGCGTCGGCATTTCCCTGACCAGCGGCTTTTTGGTACCACTCTACAGCTTTGGTGTAGCCCTGTAGTACGCCGTGGCCATAGTAATAGCAGTAGCCCAGATTGTACTGAGCGTCGGCATTTCCCTGAATAGCGGCTTGTTCGTACCAATCTGAAGCCTGATAGTAATTCTGTTGCACGCCGTGGCCATAGTAATAGCATTCTCCGAGATTGTACTGAGCGTCGGCATTTCCCTGACGCGCGGCTTTTTGGAACCACGCAACAGCTTCGGTGTAGTCCTGTGGCACACCCTGTCCATTCAGGTAGCACCTGCCCAGATGGGTCTGAGCGGTGGCATTTCCCTGATTAGTGGCTTTTTGGAACCACTCAACAGCCTTGGTGTAGTCCTGTGACACACCTAGGCCATCCCGGTAGCATCTGCCCAGATTGCACTGAGAGGAGGCATTTCCCTGACCGGCGGCTTTTTGGTACCACTCAACTGCTTTAGTATAGTTTTTAGGCACACCGTGGCCGTATTCATAGCACCAGCCCAGATTGTTCTGAGCTGTGGCATGTCCCTGACCAGCGGCTTTTCGGTACCACTCTACAGCTTGGGTGTAGTCCTTCTGCACGCTGAGACCCTCGTCATAGCACCAGCCTAGATTGAACTGAGCTGTGGCATGTCCCTGCTCAGCGGCTTTTTGGTACCATTCCACAGCTTTGGTGTAATTCTGTGGTACACCTAGGCCATTCTGGCAGCACCAACCCATATTGTTCTGAGCTCTGGCATGTCCCTGCTCAGCGGCTTTTTGGAACCACTCTACAGCTTTGGTGTAGTTCTGTGGCACGCCACGGCTATTTTCATAGCATTCTCCGAGATTGTACTGAGCGGAGGCATCTCCCTGATTGGCGGCTTTTTGGTACCACTCAACTGCTTTGGTGAAGTCTTGTGGCACGCCATCGCCATTTTCATAGCATACGCCCAGATTGCACTGAGCACCGGCATCTCCCTGCTCAGCAGCTTTTCGGTACAATTCTATAGCTTGGGTGTAGTCCTGCTGCACGCCGTGGCCATATTCATAGCATACGCCCAGATTGTTCTGAGCGGTGGCATGTCCCTGACCGGCGGCTTTTTGGTACCACTCTACAGCTTTGGTGTAGTCCTGTTGCACGCCATGGCCATAGTAATAGCAGTTGCCCAGATTCTTCTGAGCGGAGGCATATCCCTGCTCAGCGGCTTTTTTGTACCACTCTACAGCTTTGGTGTAGTCCTGCGGCACGCCACGGCCAAAGTAATAGCAGTCGCCCAGATTGTTCTGAGCATCGGCGTAACCGCTCTCTGCGACGGGGCGCAGCATATCAGGCACGCCGTCATATTGTTTGCTGTCGATGAGCTGCTTTGCTTTGGCTACGATTTCTTCGTAGTTGGGCTCGGGCTGCCGCGGCGGAATAGTACCGAAAGTTGGGGTGCAGATTTCCGTCGCCTGAGAGTTGTTGGCGGGAGCGTTACCCGACAGGGCAGCCAGCCACTCTTGCGCGCTTTGCCAGCGGTCGGTGGGCATGGGGCGCAGGGCGCGGTCGATACTGCTGAGCAGCTCGTGGTTGAATCTCCCGTTCAACTCTGCCATGTTGCAGAGCGGTTCGTAGGGGTCGGTGCCGAGTAGGCGGTTTTGCGCCGCGGGGGGAATTTTGCCGGCGAGCAGGTGGTAGCAGGTGGCACCCAGCGAGTAGAGGTCGGCGCTGAAGCCGGCCTCAGTGGAACCCTGCTCAGGCGGGGAAAAGCCCGGCGTGCCTATTTGCAGTGAGGTCGTGGCCTCGGCGTCGATGGAGCGCGCAATGCCGAAGTCGATGATAACCGGCGTGCCGTCCTGCCGTAGCATGATGTTGTTCGTTTTCAGGTCGCGGTGCAACAGCTTAAAGTCGTGCAGGTAAGCGAGCGCGCCCAGTAGCTTTTGCAGAATAGGCAGCAGCCAAGCCTCGTCAATTTTGTCCGGCGTGGGGGAGGCTTGCCACAGCTCCTTTGCCCCTTCCAGATAGGGCATGGTGTAATAGGCAGTTCCCAGTGCCTCGAATACGGAATACACGCGCACGATATTGGGGTGCTCCAGGTGGCGTATAATCTGGGCTTCTTTCAGGAATTTGTCGCGGGTGGAGTGGAAAAACTTCTCCGGTTCGTCGTATGGGGTAAGCTCGCCGCTTGTCTGATTTCGGCTAGCGGTACCAGTTGGGTAATTTTCCTTTATCACAAC
>JAFZGW010000004.1 GCA_017555205.1 Akkermansia sp.
TCCAGGAGTTGAACTTTTTGGTATTTCTGTCAGAATTGTAAGTCTTGACAATGGAAGAAAATGCAGTATGGCTTATCAAATCATTGACAAGTTGTGCACACAATGGTAGGTTACTGTTCGGAGATTGGTTCATTTTTTTTTGCACCGCCAGTTTAATAGCTGGCACCCCAGAACTCAATCTCCATTTTTGTTTTCTTTTATTTCGTTGATATTTTTCTCCTCATAACCCCCTCTTCTTTAGATCGCTTTTTGGACAGCTATGACAAAAAGTCATATAAGTCAATATATCAGCTTGACATCCTCGCTGATTTTGTTTAACTTTTCTTTACAAATTCATAACATTACACAAACGGTGTAGCTATGCCTATAGCGGATCAGAGACAGCAGCCTCCATACCGTCAAATGGAGTTCAGCCAGCGAGCAACAGGGGAAAACGCCCTGTCGCCCGAGCGCGCCCGCGAGCAAGCGGAAAAGTTGCGCCAACAAGCAGAATTGATTGAGCAGCAGCGCCAGCATGCCGAAAATCAGAGTCGAGAACTCGAGCAAAACAACATGCGAAAGGCTCGCTTCAATGATGAGCTGAACGAAATCGGCACCAGGATTCACAACTCGGTGCGCCGCATAGAGCGCGAACTGGAGTCCATGAGCAAAGAACAGCAGGAACTGGAGCTGGTATGCGAATGCTTCAGACACCACCTTCAAATTCTCTCCGTGCTACAACCTGAGCAATGGCCTACAGACGGTGTAGCAGAACGACTGCGAGACGCACTCCCCAAACTCGAGCGCGCCGACAATGATTTTAACGAAGCCTATGCCTATGGCCGCAAGTACCGTCATACAGACGTCTTATTGAATCGGCCGGGTGAAACAGCCGAACGCCCATTCAAGTGGAAAAGCCTGAAACAAGACATGGCACGTGGCCTAGCCTTTCATCTCCCCCTCTTTTTGCTGATTCTCATCAGCTGGCTCACTTATACACTTATTAGCACCCCCTAACAAACACCATGGCAGATTACCGCACACGCCGCAGACAAGAACTCGAGCACATGAACAGGCAGGCTCAGCTTAAGCAGGAAGAGCAGCGCCGACAAGAGGGGTACTACGAAGACAGCTGGACACCCCCGAATAACACCCTCGGGCCGAATGAAGACGTCGTTGAAAAACGCCGTTACCACACACACGTTTTCCCCACCACCGGTAACGGACGCCCCAACAACACACTTGCTGAAAACATCGGCCTGTTGCTTTTACTCATTCTGTTTATAGTAGGCCTTTACCAGCTCTGCATCTACATTCTCAACCAGTAACCCCCTTCCCTTCCATGGAATCTACTCAAATCGATGTAACCTACATCGCCCGTCTGGCCAAGCTCAATCTCACGGTGGAAGAGACAGAACGCTTCTCCGCCGACCTCAATCAAGTGCTCGATTATGTAGCACAGCTTGAACAGTGGGACACCACCGACACAGCCCCCATGTACCACCCCCTGCCGGTATATGATGCCGTGCGCTCCGACTGCCCCGAACCCAGCCTGAGCAACGATGCAGCTATAGCCAACGCCCCCGCAGCAGAAGAAGGCCAGTTCCGCGTGCCCAAAGTCGTTGAATCCGCCCATTAACCCCAGTAACATTTTCCCACCCATGCTCAACGGAACCATCTCATACTGGCGACAGAAACTTACCTCCGGTGCCATCACCCCCACCGAACTGGTAGAAGAAATCGACCGCTCCATTCAAGAGCACAACCCTACCATCAACGCCTATATTTCGTGGGATAAGGAGAGTGCCCTTTCCGCAGCCGCACAAGCAGACCTCAGCCTGCCGCTCGGCGGCATTCCGATTGCGGTAAAAGATAACATCTGTATAAAAGGAGCGCCGACCCGCTGCGCCTCGCGCATGTTGGCTGATTTCCGCTCGCCGTACGATGCGACAGCCATCACTCGCTTGCGCACTGCCGGAGCCATCCCCTTCGGCCGAGCCAACATGGACGAGTTCGCCATGGGTTCATTCGGCAAAAACTCAGCCTACGGCGCCACAAATAACCCCGCTGCCCCCGGTCATGTACCCGGCGGTTCATCCAGCGGCTCGGCTGCAGCCGTAGCCGGCGGCATGGCCATTGCAGCCCTTGGGTCCGATACCGGCGGCTCCATTCGCCAACCGGCTTCCCACTGCGGCATTGTGGGCATGAAACCCACCTACGGTCGCGTATCTCGCTACGGGCTTGTAGCCTTCGCCTCATCGCTTGACCAAATCGGGCCGCTTACGCAAAATGTAGAAGATGCAGCCCTGCTGCTCAATGTTCTTTGCGGGCACGACAAAAAAGATTCCACTTCCTCCCTGGAACCCACCACGGATTTCACAGCCGGACTTGGCAAGAGCATAAAGGGCGCACGAATCGGCCTGCCTAAGGAATACCTGTCAGACGGCAACGATCCGGCAGTCAAAGCCGCCCTGCAAACAGCCATCACCAAGCTCACAGAACTGGGCGCCGAGATTGTGGAAATCTCGCTCCCGCATGCCGAGGCTGTAGTTGCGGCCTATTACATCATTGCCTGCGCCGAGGCCTCCTCAAACCTCTCCCGTTTCGACGGTATACGCTACGGCCACAGAGCCGAGAACACCAACGGGCTGGACGACCTCTACAGCCGCTCACGCGCCGAAGGATTCGGCCCGGAAGTTAAGCGCCGTATCATCTTGGGCACTTATGTACTCTCTAGCGGGTTCTACGATGCCTACTACGCCAAAGCCCAGAAAGTGCGCGCCTTGGTTGCACGCGACTTTGCAAATGCCTTCGAGCAGGTAGATTTCATCCTCGGCCCTGTAGCCCCGACCCCCGCACCCGCCCTGCAAGGCGCGGATATGACTCCGCTGCAAATCTACTTGGCAGACATCTACACCATCCCTGCCAACTTGGCCGGGCTTCCCGGCATTTCCGTGCCCTGCCCACAACCGGCAGGAGCTCGTCCCGTAGGTGTACAGCTACTCGGCAAACATTTCGCCGAGGTTGATTTGCTGCGTGTTGCCTCCGCCCTCGAACAAGCCTTGGCATGAACACTGCACCTGTCTACCTCAGTATAGCCGGTTCCGACTGCTCAGCCGGAGCCGGAATTCAGGCCGATTTGAAAGCGGGTTTTGCGCTGGGGTGCTACCCGCTAACCGCCGTTACCTGCGTCGTCAGCGAAGTACCCGGGCAAGTCAACGACATTGTTGCCATGCCTGCTGAGTTCGTGGCCGACCAAGTAAAGATATGCCTGCAACACTTTCCTGTGAGAGCAATAAAAACCGGCATGCTTTACAGCCCCGAAATCGTGCAGGCTGTTACCACAGAGTTGCAGGGCTTCGAGGGGCCTGTTGTTGTAGACCCGGTTATGATAGCAACGGCAGGCGAGCCGCTCATTCTGCAGGCAGCCATCAGCGTATACGAGCAGTACCTCATCCCCCGCACCACCCTGCTCACCCCCAATCTCGATGAACTGCAGCGGCTACTCAACACAAGCACTGCCATCAATACCCCGGATGACCTACAACAAGCCGCAGCCGAACTCGTCAAGCGCTACAACTGCGCCGTACTCGCCAAGGGCGGCCACTTGGGAGATACGACCTGCACCGACATACTAGTACTTACCGATGGCACAACACACCGATGGTCGCACCCCCGAACCACCGGTATATCCACCCACGGCACAGGCTGCACACTCTCAAGTGCCATCGCTGCACACTTAGCACTCGGTCACAATCTCATACCTGCGGTCGAGCTCTCCTTAAACTACGTCGCACAAGCCATTGCGCACTCATTCAAGCTGGGAGATGTCATGGCTTTGAATCATCGAGACAAATAAACAACGACCTGATTGCTTCTTGCAGTCGGCTCCGATACGGCAAGCTATCAAGCAATGAGCAACTCAGCCGGTAAACAGAACAAGCTCAATCGGCGCATAGCATCAGTCTTGCTATGCGCCGGCGTTGCACTTTGGGGGTTGGGGTGGAGCGCATGGAAAATAGCCACGGAAGGAGTGGGGGTACTGGGCGTCAACAACGCCATACCGTGGGGCTGGGATATCGTCAACTTTGTCTATTGGATTGGTCTTGGGCATGCAGGAACCCTAATTTCGGCCGTATTACTATTAACGCGCAAAAGCTGGCGCAGTGAAATCTCCCGACACGCTGAATTAATGACCCTATGCGCCGTGTGCACAGCAGCAGTATACCCCCTCATTCACGTCGGCAGAGCATGGATGCTGTGGCAAATGGCGCCACTACCAATGGCAAGCGAAGTATGGCCGAATACAGGCTCAGCTCTGGCTTGGGATGCCGCGGCCATCAGCAGCTACCTACTATTATCAATCATGTTCCTATTCACAGGTATGTGGGGAGAACACGGACCAGAAACACTGCGACCGCTATGGGCACGCTGCTGTATGTTGATGGCGGCCTTACTCACGCCGATGGTAATCACAGTTCACAGTGTCGTAGGGTGTGATTTTGCACTCACCCTGCGGTGGTACGAGCCCATAACCCCGGCTTACTTTGTGTGCGGTGCTCTATTGTCCGGTTTAGCGGCGGTACAACTTATTGCGCTTTGTCGCCATACAAGCACACTCTTGATAGACAAACTATCGCAATTAACCCTAGGACTCAGCTGCGCCATGGCTCTGCTCTATGGGCTGGAACTACTTCGAACCCCTGCCAGGTGGGATTGCAGCTACGCGCTGCTGCTGCTGCTCAACATCGGGTTACCCGCACTTTACTGGTATGCGCCGATACGGCAACATCGCCCGCTCGTAGCTATCATAAGCTGCGGTGTACTCATCGGCATGTGGTTAGAACGCCTTCACCTCATCGTTGGCCATTCCGTTTTGCAGACAGCTGCGAACTACAGCCCTACAGGGGTAGATATCGCTATGCTTATCGGCGGGTTCGGGTTATTTTTTGCCCTCTATCTGGGAGCCACCCCCCATATACCAACGGAGCAGCTCGACCCGCTACACAGCCTATCGGCACCCTGCCCCACTCGCCCCGGTCGATGGGCTGCAATAGGCTCAACCACATTTGCGCTGCTGTTCGTACTATGGCTATCCCTCACACAATGGGCCGACACCACCGCAAGCTCACTCGGGTCTCGTCCCCACGGCTGGTGGATATGGTGGCCCCCTTTATTAGTCTGTACCCTGTTAGGTGGGGGAATAGCCCTCTTTGCTCATTTTCTATATCACTATAAGCGCTCATGAAGTATTTCATATACTGTTTGGCTGCACTGGGACTGCTGGCAGCACTGTGGCGCATACAATTTGACCACAGTGGACAACCGGCTTTATGGATAAGCGACACACACATCCCTACCTCCCAAAGAGCCACTCGTCCTCACCCCTACGGCACCATTCCTCAAGGCACAGAATCGGTCTACGCCTCAGACAACACCGCTGAATTATACCGCATACACTGCGCCTACTGTCACGGCAGCAACGGCAATGGCCAAAGCTACACCGCCCGCTACCCCGGCATGCCAACCGTAGCAAACCTCACAAACAGCGAACGCTCCGCCACCGAACTGCATCAAATCATCAGCGACGGTCGCGGAGCCATGCCCGCCTTCCGTCACCGACTTCCAGCGAATCATCACACGTCACTAACCGACTACATACTCACCACTCTTCAACCAGCCAAACCATGAACCGCAAACGCGCATTTCTCACACTGCTCGTCCTGTTTCTGCTGCTGTCCACCATGGCCAACCAGCAGGCACAAAACCCGGCTGCCTTGGTGGGGAGCGCCCGAATACTGGGCCATATCCCCCTGTGGAAGCTCCACCATGTACTCCCCGCGGGCATATTTGCTGCGGGAGTGTGTGCAGTAAGTCTCGGCATAGGCGCAGAGTTCTGGCGAGCCCTACTGCCACTATGCGGGGCGCAATGGGCGCCGAGAACCGCCTTAAATCGCTTGGCCGATGCCGGACTGTGGTGCGGCTGGGTCCCCCTAGCCGCCTGTATCACAGCATTGGGGTGCGTATTTCCGTGGTCAGTAGGCGCCCCCGGAGCCTACGGCCCCGGCGAAAGTGCCACAACCTTCTTCGACATCGAGCACTACAGGCTCGTGCTACAGATTGGCGGTGGCGGCATGATACTATGCCGCGTGCTATCACATTGGTTGAACGAACGCGCCGCCCTGCCCATTGTAATACTGACAGCCGGCATTGCGCTGGTGTGCGGGCAATTCTGGTGCCAGGCTCAGCCCATCACTTATTTCTGCTTAGCTCTACTGATGCCTTGGGCATTACTACTCATCTGGCACCCCGGGCGCCTGAGCCCGCTACAATTCTACATAAGCATCGCCGCCACGGCAATAGCCCTCTACGGGGTCGCATTCAGTCACACCATCGGCGGTTACGTCATCGTACCCTCCGGAACCTCATTCCACGGCAACCATCTTGCCATCAGTGCCGGATTGATATTTACAGCCCTGTTACTAAGCTTAGTGCTGCGCCCATGTTTGCAGCGCACCGCATGGCTACGGTTCATATTGGGGCTAACTTTATTACTCTCAATCCTGTACACAATATGGCACCTAGTAGCACTCGGCGCAGTGGGCGAGCAAACGCCTGAACTACTCTTGCATTCCCTTGGGTGCTACATCGTGCCACTGCTGAGCGTGAGCGGACTGATTGCCATGCGACTGTATGTCACATCGGCACAGAAATCACCCGAAATCAACGAAATTTAACTCCAAATCCAATTCCGTGATTGCAATCGCGCACAAAATACAGTAGAATAGCGCCCATAGATTAACCTTTTCACACCTCATACTTACTATTTATGGCAGCACCTAAACTTAAAGTCAACACCCCGACAACCGGAGCACGCCCCAAGCTGGCCGTAGCAGCAGCACCCGCCACTCGCTTGAAGGTCAACACCGGAGCGGCACCCGTTAAGAAACCCACCCTGAAGGGCGCCAACGGGCAGGCAATCGCCCCCAAACCGGAGCCGACCCCCGCCCCGGAACCGGAAATCACCCCGGCACCCGCCCCTGCCACCGAGCCAGCAACCACAGTTGTAGCCGCCACACCGGCACCTGCCCCGGCAGCTACCCCCGAAGCAGACGCACAGGCTGCTGCCGAAGCTGCAGCACAGGCCGAATACGAACGCCAGATGGAAGAATATAACCGCCAAATGGAAGAATACAATCGCCAAATGGCCGCCTATCAGGCTCAACAGGAAGCGCCTGCCACCCAGGCTCCGGAACCGACAGAAGCCCCCGCAGTCGTGGAAGAACAAGAAGAAGAGGAAGCAGTAGAGGAGGAAGAAGAAGAGGAATACGAAGAAGAAGAAACTCAGAGCCCCCAGCAACTCTCCGCACGCGATGCCTACCTGCAGCAACTGCAAATGATGGCTCAGAAAAAGCCCTTCCACAAAACCCCGGCATTCTTCATCGGAATCGCCGCTCTGGTTGTAGTAGCCGCCGGCTGTTTCACCTACATCAGCAAAGAAAATGCCAAAAGAGAAGCAACCAAGGCTCGCGTAGAAGCCACCAATGCCATTCTCAAACGCGCATTTGAAATCAATAAGCAGCAAATCGAAACCTACGCCGACGCACAAGCAAAAGGCGTGGACGTACAATGCAGTAAAGAGGATGCCCAGTGCCTGCTCGACATGGTAGTGGATCCCTTTGCCAAGGATGAATACGGCCGCCAAGCCTATGGTGCCAGCCCCAAGCAAACAGCACAGCTTGCATGCTTGCTGCTCGCCATCGCTTCGGAAATGGATTCCAGTATTGACAATTTGATTTTCAGCACGCTCGACAAAAACGCAGCCAAGATGGATGCGGATCTCTTCCACACCTTGTTGGGGCGCATGGCAGTCTCCGACAACAAGGGCATCAACGCCAAATTCCGTAAACTCGCTGATAGCGTAGCAGCAAAACCCAAATGGCCCAAGAAATCTCTTGTGCTCTCCTATGTATGGGAAAGCATGGGGCTGCGAGTCAGCGGCAAAGATATTCCCGATATCGTCAACCTACTTAAGAGCGATGAACTTGACGGAACCTTGGCAAATGCTCTCATCCTCTGCCTCAACAACATCATCACCCTCGAGGTAGAGCCCGCCAAAAAGCAAGAACTCGGCGACCAGATTTTCGACGTTCTTCCGGAAAAATACCGCGAACAAATGCAGCCTACTCTCGGCCGCGCCTGTTCCCCCAAGGCTCTCGAATTCTACAAGAGCCAGTGTGAAAGCCCGGACAACTGGCACGGTTCGGAACTGTTCTTCGCCAATTATCACAATGACGACATCCTGCCCTATCTCATGGAGCTCAAGGAACAGGCTCAGCAAGCCGTGGATGAAGCCGGTGACGACAAAGGCGCTGCCAAAAAAGCAGCAGCCTACCTTCGCACGGCTGAGTTCATGATAGCCGGTGTCGTAAAACAAAACCGCGACCGCAATGTGGAAGATGCCGAAAAACTTATCGCCATGGTCTACGACAAGCTCAATGTAGCAGACGATGCCAGCGAAGAGGAACTTGATGCCAGCTATAAGCAAAAAACCCAGCTGGTTAATACCCTCGGCAACATGAACGACTACCCCTGGGTCGTAGCCCAGCTGAACAAACTGTACGATGACAGCGATGCCGAAATCTCCATGGCAGCTAAGAAAGCCCTGGAACGCGTGAAGGAGAACACCGCCACCGAGGCCGCTCAGCAATCCAAGTACAAATCCAGAAAAAAATAATACAACAAACTCACAATAAACAAAATAGGCCGGTTGCACCCCAACCGGCCCATTTTATTCACCCAATCAGCAAAGGCCAATTTCAACAGAAAATGCAACATAAAGACACAAAAAAATCATTTTAGGCTTGCAATACGCATTTTTTTGTGTAAAATTGCTGTGTCTACATGACATCGAGCTGTAGCGCAGGCTGGTAGCGCGCTTCGTTCGGGACGAAGAGGTCGCAGGTTCGAATCCTGTCAGCTCGACTCTTAAAACCCGCAAAATGTTGCCGAAGCAACACGTTGATTGGCGCGGTAGTCGCTGTAAGATTGAGAAAACAGCGTCAAATCTGGCAACAGAGCGGGTTCGCGCCGCATTGTGCCCACTGCATCCAACGGCCACACATACAGCAAAAAGGTAGATTTTCATCACCAAATACCTCAACATTATGTCCGGTCATAATAAATGGTCCAAAATTAAGTTCACGAAGGCAGCAGCCGACGCGAAAAAAGGCAAAATATTCGCCCGTTTCTCCCACGAAATCACCTTGGCTGCTAAAAGCGGCGGTGGCGATGTAGACACCAACCCCCGTCTGCGCGCAGCAATCGAAGGCGCAAAAGCCGCCTCCATGCCCAAAGATAACATCGACCGCGCTGTAAAGAAAGGCACCGGTGAACTGCAGGGTGAGACCATTCAGGAAATCACATACGAAGGCTATGGTCCTGCCGGTACAGCATTCATCGTTGAGGTAGCCACCGACAACACCAATCGCTGCTCCTCCGAAATCCGTACAATTTTCTCCAAAAACGGTGGCAACATGGGCACCCCCGGCTCCGTGGCATACCAGTTCGACCGCAAGGGCGAAGTAACCGTCAACGACCCCGCACTCAATGAGGATGCAGCCATGGAGCTTGCAATGGATTGCGGTGCAGATGAATTCGAAGAAGGCGAAAATGAAGGTGAATGGGCTTTCATATGCGGCCCGACAGAGGTTCAGGCAGTATCGGAAGCCCTGACAGCAGCCGGCAAGAGCGTGACAGGCATGAAGCTCGTCTCCATCGCCCAGAACCCCACCGACATTACAGATGTCGAAACCGCACGCAAAATCATGCGCCTCTTCGAGCGATTGGACGATTACGATGATACGATGAACGTATTCTCAAACTTCGAAATCTCCGAAGAAATTCTCGAGCAGCTGTAACACACACATACCGAAACAGCTGGCTCGCACCACATATAATTTCATGGCGGGCAGTTCGTACGCGAAACTGCCCGTCTTTCTCTTTTTTTTCTCATCAAAAACAAATCGGAACTGCCACCGCAGCATGAGTGCCATGGATGAAAACAAACGCCCCTTGCGTCCTCGTATCGCTCGCCATAACAGGTCAAATAACGACCGTAGCGGCAACACCCACGGCCAATCAGCACGCCGTGATAACCAAGGCGATCGCCCCATGCGAAACGGCAACCAACAACGGCCCCGCCAACAACAAAATTACCAGCGCCGCGAAAAAATAGAACCCATCCCCAAGACCGGTCGAGCTTACGTACCCGTTGGCGAGCCGGCGGAACTTACCGGCTTGCTGGAAATTACCCCCAAGGGATTTGGGTTCATACGAGTACAAGAAAACAACTGGGCACCCTCAAATCAAGCAGTCTACGTACCGGCCGACATCATTAACCAATATCACTTGCGGCCTTACGTTCAGATAACCGGCATGGCACAGCGCTACGAGCGCGGTCACCAACTCACGACCGTAACCTCCATCAACGGACTTCCCCCGGAAGAGGCTGCCAACGCCCCCCATTTTGACGACCTCAAGGCAGTCAATCCCAGCCAACGATTAGCCTTTGAAACCGATGCCAAGCACTTCACCACCCGCACGCTTGACATGGTAGCCCCGGTGGCTCGCGGGCAGCGAGGATTGATAGTAGCCCCGCCCCGCACCGGCAAAACAACCCTGCTGATGGATATAGCCAAAGGCGCCATGAGCAACTACGGCGAAGAACTGCACCTCATGATACTGCTGGTCGATGAGCGCCCGGAAGAAGTCACCGAATTCTCCCGCGAGCTCCCCGGCGCAGAAATCTTTGCCTCCAGCAATGACAGCGGAGTAAAGGAGCACTGCCGTATAGCGGAAATGTGCATTGAGCGCGCTAAACGACTGGTCGAAAACGGTCGCCATGTGCTCATACTCATGGATTCCATTACACGCTTGGCACGTGCATACAACAATGCTGACCGAGGGAGCGGTCGCACCATGAGCGGCGGTATCGATGCCCGAGCACTCGAGACCCCACGCCGCCTATTCGCCGCAGCCCGCAATACCCGCACTGCCGGCTCCCTTACCATACTCGCCACAGCCCTCATCGAAACCAACAGCCGCATGGATGAACTCATCTTCCAAGAGTTCAAGGGCACCGGCAACATGGAACTCGTACTGAGCCGCCGAATCGCGCAAATGTACGTCTACCCGGCGGTAGACATAAACAAGAGCGGCACTCGACGCGAGGAACTCATCCTCCCCGAATGGATGCTCACTAAAATTCAGCTCATACGCCGCGCACTTGCTAACCATAAACCGGAGGAGGCAATGGAGCGCCTGCTCTTCTTCATGCGCAAGTTCCCGAACAACGCGCAAATGCTCATGGGCATCAAATCCCGCGGCTGACAACAACATTTTCCCATCTAGCGGACATTTCGTCCGCTAGATTTTTTTTATATCCACTCCCATGATTGCCGATTTCATAGCCGATGCACTCAAATGTTGCATAGCGGCCGCCATCTTCTACGACTCCCCCAAGTACAGCAAGCTCACGGCGAAACAGCGCGAGCACCTGCAAAAGCGCATCGCCCCCTATGGCTCCAGCTCCAACGCCGTCGTCGGCCTGTGCCTCCTCGTCTTTTTGCTGAGGGTTATCCTAACCATCTACCAGGCAGCGCAGGATATCGTCCCCGCTGAACGAGCGCTACACACCTTCGCCCTATCGATGCTGGGGCTTACCATCAGCATAGGGCTGTTCAATGCGTTTCTATCCCTGCTCGTCAAACGATGGCGATTTGCCGACTTCCATGCAGCTGTAGCCTATCGCTTCGACCTCGGCAGCGGCGGCTGCATCGTCGCGCTGGCGCTCTGGCACTTAGCCTTCATCACGCTGGCCTTAACCACGGTGTAAGGGACGCAAAAAAGCCGCAGGCTGTGGCAGCTGCGGCTCTTGCATGTGCGGGTATACCAACACGCCCGATTAGTTGAGGCGGAAGGTAATACGTGCCTTACTCATATCGTAGGGCGAAACCTCAATCTTCACACGGTCACCCACCACAAGACGAATGAAACGCTTGCGCATCTTCCCCGAAATATGAGCCAAGAACTCGTGACCGCTGGGAACCTTTACACGGAACATCGTACCGGCGAGCACGGCAGAAACCACGCCCTCCATCTCGATTTCACCCTCACCGTCATCTTCAACAGTCTTCTTCTGCTTAATGGGTGCAGAGTTCTGAGGGCGTGCGCCGCCGCGGGCATTGTTGCTGCCACTACGGGGGGCGTTATTATTGCGCTGCTGCGGTTTACCACCGCGATTATTGGGGGGATTTGCCATTATAAATACGTATGGGTTATATAAATGAGAACCGGACAGTCCAGCTGAGCGGTGCGCGGGTAGTTTATAGTGCCAGAGCACACTTTGCAAGTGTTTTTTACTCAAAATAAGCAAAATTCGAAAAAAAATTACATTCAGGCAGAAAAAGCGATTGACAAAAAGCCGCAAAAAGTGTAGAGTATGCGCCCCGAACTAAGAGGTTCGTTGGCGAAAGCCTAAACAGGAACAAAAGAAATCATCATGAAAACCTTCTCTGCCAAAGCCCAGGATATTGAGCGCAAGTGGTACGTGATCGACGCCGCCGACAAGGTGCTCGGTCAGCTCGCTGTTGAGGCAGCAAATCTGCTGCGCGGTAAGAACAAGACCATCTTCACCCCCCACGTTGACTGCGGTGACTATGTTATCGTTGTGAATGCCGACAAAGTTGTGCTCACCGGTAACAAGGAGCGCGCTAAGATTTACACTCGCTACACCGGCTACGTTGGCAATCAGGTTGTAACCACCCCTGCCAAGCTGCGCAAGACTCACCCCGAGCAGATTGTGGAGCACGCCATCCTCGGCATGGTTCCCCACACTCGTCAGGGTCGCGCTCAGGCTACACGCCTCAAGGTCTACGTTGGCGCTGAGCATCCCCACGCTGCTCAGACTCCCACTGTTGTTACAATCGCCTAACCCCAGTTTCTTAAATCATGAGCTCTACAACCCCGTTCAATGCTACCGGCCGCCGCAAGGAGGCTATTGCGCACGCTTGGCTCACCCCCGCTGAGGAGGGCAAGTCCGGCAAGATCACCATCAATCGCCGCGGTTTCGAGGAATACCTTCCCACCGACGCCCTGCAGAACGTTGTGCTGCAGCCCTTCTACGCCACCAACACCATCAAGAAGTATGATGTTCGCATCGTTTCCAAGGGTGGTGGTATCCACGGTCAGACCGGCGCTATGAGCCTTGCTATCGCTCGCTCCCTCGTTATGATCAACGAGGAATACCGCGCCCAGCTCCGCGAGCAGGGTCTGCTTACCCGTGACTCCCGCATGAAGGAGCGTAAGAAGGCCGGTCGCCCCGGTGCCCGCAAGCGCTTCCAGTTCAGCAAGCGCTAAACCGCGCCTCTGGCTTTCAGCCAATTGCTTTCCCTCTTTTTTCAGAAAAAGCCTCGTAGCAACGCTGCGAGGCTTTTTTGCAACCTGATTTTTAGCGGAGCAAGCCCCACTCTATCCCGTCTACCACCACTACCACCCCGGCGTAAGCTTGTTGATTCGCTTTACTTACATGATTCATGCTTGACATCACACGTGTGCATGGTAGTATGTGCATACTTATGACGGAAGAAACGCTTCTTAAGATATTGGAAACGGACGCCCGCCTGAGCGACCAGCAGATTGCCGACCGCCTAGGTGTGAGCGTTGCTGAAGTTGCCGCCGAGCGAGCTACCCTGGAACAAGAGGGGCGTATCGTCGGTTATCAAACTATCGTGAACGATGACCGCGTGGGTGTCAGCGCCTTCATTGAAGTACGTTGCACCCCTGAACGCGGCGGCGGTTTTGACCGCTTAGCAGAGCGCATATCACGTTTCAATGAAGTTCGCAGCTGCTACCTGATGAGCGGTGGATTCGACTTGCTGGTAAAGGTCGATGCCGAAGATTTGCTCTCGGTAGCCCGTTTTGTCAGCGAGAAATTGGCCAGCTTGCCGGGTGTGCTCTCCACAGCCACACATTTCCGCCTGAAAACCTACAAACTCAATGGTTTACATTTCACAGAGGAACCGAGTCACCAGCGCATCAGCGTAGCTCCCTGACTCCCCACCACCTATTCATTTTCTCACATTTTCTATATCAATCATGGATTGGAACCGCATTCTTGCCAAACAGGTCGTAGATTTACCCCGCTCCGGAATTCGCGAATTTTTCGATTTGGTTACCGGCAGCAAAGACATCATCTCGCTGGGTGTTGGTGAACCCGACTTCGTGACCCCTTGGAACATTCGCGAAGCTGCAATCTCCTCACTCGAAAAAGGCCATACCACCTACACCAGCAACTACGGGCTCGAAAGTCTCCGCCGCGCCATTGCACGTTATGTCGAGAGTTTCTTCAATGTCAGCTATAATCCCCTTGGGGAAATTTTGCCCACGGTAGGTGTGAGCGAGGCTATTGACCTTGCTCTGCGCTGCCTGATTAACCCGGGAGATGAAGTACTGTACCACGAGCCCTGCTATGTAAGCTATGCGCCCTCGGTACTTCTGGCCTACGGCACCCCGAAAGCAGTGCAGACGAGCATAGATGACCTATTTGCGCTGAACCCGGCCAAACTAGAAGAAGCGATTACGCCGCGCACCAAGGTGCTCATGCTCAACTTCCCCACCAACCCGACCGGCTCTATCGCACCGCGAGAAACCCTCGAGGCCATTGCCCAAATTTGCATAAAGCATGACCTCTTCGTACTGACAGACGAAATATACTCCGAGCTTCGCTACGATGAAGAGCCGCACACCAGCATTGCCAGCCTGCCCGGCATGAAAGAGCGCACCCTGCTACTGCACGGCTTCTCGAAAGCCTTTGCCATGACTGGTTTCCGCTTGGGCTATGCCTGCGGTCCGGCTGAATTGATTGAGCAGATGATGAAGATTCACTCATACACCATGATTTGCCCCACTATCACCAGCCAAGAGGCCGCCATCGAAGCCCTGCAAAACGGCATACCGGCCATGCAGGAAATGCGTGATAGCTACCACCGCCGCCGCGACTACATCGTACGCCGCTTTAACGAAATGGGTATGGATTGCCACCTGCCCGGCGGTGCCTTCTACACCTTCCCCAGCATCAAGAAATTCGGGCTCTCCTCCAAGGATTTCGCCATGCGACTTCTCCAAGAGCAAAAGGTTGCAGCCGTCCCCGGCACAGCCTTCGGCGCCTGCGGCGAGGGCTACCTGCGCTGCTGCTACGCTACCGCCTTCGAGCTGCTCGAAACCGCATGCGACAAAATGCAGAAATTCTGTGATTCCCTGCAATAAATCACGATTTCGTTTAATTAATACCTAACTTAATGCACACAGACACCACACTATACCGCACATCAGTCTACCCCTTGGCTATCTTCATGGGGTTCAGCATTCTGCTGGCTGTTGGTGGCGAAAGCCTTGAGTGGGACCACCCCAGTGCAGCCTGGTGGCAACGCGCGCCGGAGCTGGTGCTCTACCCGGTACAGACTTTGGTGTGTGGTTGGTGGCTGTGGCATGTGCGCCGCGAAATTAAATGGGACTGGAATAAGAACGCTTGCCTGTTGGGCGCGCTGTTTGGTGTAATTGGCATAGGCCTGTGGTTGGTGCCCTACTTTGCGGGATGGATTCCGAATGAAGGCGGCGGTTTTGAACCCGAGCGTGTGCTGGGAGCCGGCACAGCGGCTACCTATGCCGAATACGCCATGCGATTTGCAAGGGCTGCCGTGGTCGTGCCGCTGGCAGAGGAGCTCTTCTGGCGCGGCTTTCTGATGCGCTGGTGCGTCAACCGCGATTTTCCGCAAACAGTGCCGCTCGGCACACACAGTTGGCCGGCGTACATCGTGACAACAGGAGCATTCATGCTCATACACGCGCCTGTCGACTACGCGGGTGCCTTCTTCTACGGAACCCTGACCTACCTCTTGGTTGTAAAGACGAAGCGCATAACCCCTGCATTTGTCATGCACGCGGTAGCCAATGCTATCATGGGGATTTGCGCTATACAGTGTGACATGCCCCAGCTCTGGTAATCCTTCATTTGGCGAACGATGGAAATTGACTTTGTGCAAACAGCCCTTGCCCTGTGCGTGGGTATATCGCTATCGGCAGCCTGTGGCTTTCGCGTATTCATCCCCTTGTTGGTTATGTCTATCGGCATGCGGTTGGGGTGGTTTACCCCGGCGGAGAATTTAGCATGGGTAGGTAGCGACACCGCATTTTACTGCCTGTGCGCGGCAACACTCGCCGAGGTTATTGCATATTACATACCCCTGATTGATAATATACTGGATACAATTACAACCCCGGCCGCACTGATTGCCGGCGCCATTATAACCGCCGGCATGCTGGGGGATTTGCCGGATTGGCTACAATGGAGCGCAGGCATTATAGCCGGGGCAGGCGCAGCCGGCACAGTACAACTGGGTACAGCATCCGTACGAGCAACCGGTACGGCCACCACCGCCGGAATCAGCAACCCCATTATCAGCACCATCGAAAATCTGATGGCGACAGTCGGGTCGCTGTTAGCAGTTATCCTTCCCATACTAGCCGTTGTGGGAGCTGTGCTCTTTATTGCGCTGGGCTTCTTCACCATTCGCAAAATACGCGATTTTATTGCCCGCCGCGCCGGCACACCTCGGACGGCTCATTAACTACTGAAACATTCCAATAAAATGCAAGCTTTCATTCTCGGCGCAGGTCTCGGCACCAGGCTGGCTCCGCTGTCCCACATCCTCCCCAAACCCCTCATGCCGGTTTTTGACAAACCGCTCATCCAGCACACTATGGATCGGTTCATGAATGCCGGCGTAACGGAATTCATCATCAATACCTCCTATCTCGATTTCACTTGGGACAAAGCTTTCCCCTGCCCCTCCCCGCAATACCGAGGCTGCCCCGTAACCCTCAGCCATGAAAATGAGCCGCTCGATTCCGGCGGCGGCATAAAAAAAATACTTCCGCTGTGGAAAGATGGCCCCATCATTATACACAACGGAGACATCCTGACCGACATTCCGCTGGCAGATTTGCTGGCGGCACACCACCGCAGCGGCAATCTCATCACCATGGCACTGCGTAGCGTGGACGGCAACCGCAATGTAGGCTTCGACTCCGAAACCGGCCAAATCACGGATATGCGCCACGCTCTCGGCATCAACCCCGGCACCCACCAATTTGCCGGTACTTACATCATGGAGCAAGAGGTCGCCGACATGTTCCCGCAAGAAGAAAAGTTCTCTATCTTCCCCATCTGGCTTGAACTGGTACGTCAGGGTAAAGTCGGCGGCGTGGAATTCGACTGGGCCAACTGGTACGAAATAGGCTCCCCCGAAGGTTACCTGCAAGCCATTCTCGACATGCCATACAGCAAGCGAATTCACCCAACTGCCACCGTATCAGCCCTTGCTGAAATCAGCGAGGATTGCATGATTGGGCAAGATGCCCATATCCCCGCCAACTGCGAACTCACGGACTGCATCGTCTGGCCACGCACCCATGTGCAACCCGGCTCGTATAGCCGCGCCATCATCACGCCGCGAATTACGGTGCAGCTATAACAAAATAAAACACACAAATTTGCACCCTTTTTACGCAGGAGGAACGGAATATTCCTCCTGCGTTTCTTCATTTTGCAAAAAAATGGAGAGTTTACTCTACATTTTTTATTATTTTGCTTTACATCCTGACCAAAATACAGTAGACTCCGCGCGCTTTTTTAACCTACCGGTTCTCAAATAAATTTAACCTTAAAATCACATGAAAAGAATTCTTACGACCTTAGTTACCGGTTTCGCTCTGGTATCCGGTGCTTCCGCAGAATCTCTGGAGAAGGGCTACATAACCGCTACCGGTGGTCTGGCACTTTTCGCAGACAGCCCTGATTTGGAAATGAGCAACTTCTCGCTCCAAATTAACAACAGCGACGGAACCACCCAAAGCACGGACGAGTACGATGTTGCTGACCTCACATTCACCACGGCTGAACAGCAGAACAGAAACCACCTGCTGCCGAACATCAACATGCACGTTCACTCAGCTGATGGCGACATTCCGACATCTTGGACTATTGCATATACCTTTACCAACAACAGCACCGACAAAGCATACAAGGTTCAGGATCTTCGCCTCAACCTGTACGCTATGCACAAGGAGGCTGACTCGAAATTGCACCCCATTGCCGGAGCAATTGAAGCCAACATTCAGCCCGGGTATATCTACCACAACGGAATCGGTAGCCTGACCGAAACCACATGCACGATTACCGGCACCGGTGATGGTGGTGTGGTCGGCGGCAGTGCCACGCTCAAACTTCCTACCGGTTTCACCCTCCAACCGTTGGAGACTATTACACTGTTCCTCAACGTAACTGGTACCAACTTCTACCACAACGCCGAATGTGAGCTCTACATCGGTATCGAAGGTTTTGAGCTCACCGGTGAGGTTCTCCCCGCCCCCGCTGTTCCCGAACCGACCACCGCTACCCTCAGCCTGTTGGCACTGGCCGGTTTGATGGCTCGTCGCCGTCGTAAGTAAAAAAAGCACTACAGAGTTTTCTTGTCAGGCCGCTGCAATGATGCAGCGGCCTGTTTTTTGCCCCGTCAGACGCCAATATATAGAGTCCGCTCTAACTTTTGATAAAAAAAAGGCGTGCGAGCGCGGAATTTGCTTTTCATCCGGGGGATAAATGTGGTAGAATACCTCTGAGTAGAGAGGGTGCATCGGTGTCACCATACAGCACCGAACAAGCATTTTCCACCCAAATCGCAAACAATCAAAAACCTATGGCCATAGATCCCAAGTTACTGGAAGACCTCGAGGAGCGCCGCCGCAAAATTAAATATGCGGCAACGCAGGAGAAATATGATGCCCGCCACGCCAAGGGAGACTGGACAGCGCGCGAGCGCATGGCTTGCCTGTTTGACACAGGTTCCTTTACCGAGATTGGCATGCACACGAAGCACCATTGCAGCAACTTCGGCATGTTGGGCAAGGAGATTCCCGGCGACGGCATTGTGACCGGCTTTGGTCTGGTAAATGGTCGCCCAGTTGCAGCAGCCGCTGCGGATTTCTTGGCGCAAGGCGGTTCGCTGGGCTACATGCACGCCCAAAAGATATGCGATGCACAGCAGTACGCCATGAAAGGCGGCATGCCCATCATTCAGATTAATGACTCCGGCGGCGCCCGACTGCAAGAAGGCGTGGAGTCCCTGACCGGCTTTGCAAACGTATTCTATAACAACGTAGCTGCAAGCGGTGTTGTTCCGCAGATTTCTCTTATTTTAGGCCCCTGCGCCGGTGGTGCAGCATATTCCCCGGCTCTGACAGATTTCATCATCATCCGTCGCGGCGGTGCAGCCGGCATGTATATCACCGGGCCGAAAGTAATTGAACAAGTGACATACGAAAAATGCACGATGGAAGAAATCGGCGGTGCAGATGTACACGCCAGCGTGAGCGGCAACGCCCACTTTGTGGCCAATACAGATGAAGAGGCCATCACCATCGCCAAGCAGTTGCTCACCTACCTGCCCTCCAACAACACGCAAGACCCGCCACACGACCTGAGCTGCCCGCTCAATATCGCGGACGATGAGGGGATGAACGACATCATCCCCGAGAACAATAACACCCCGCTGGATGTTAAGAAGGTAATCTCCCGCTTGGTGGATGAAGGTTCATTCATGGAGGTACACGCCGGATTTGCAGGCAACGTCGTAGTAGGTTTTGCCCGAATTTGCGGCGTGGTAGTCGGTATCATTGCCAACCAGCCTGCCGTGAAAGCCGGGTGCTTGGATATTGATGCCTCCGACAAAGCAGCCCGCTTCATCCGTTGCTGCGACTCCTTCAACATTCCGTTGGTAAACTTGGTAGACGTTCCCGGTTTCCTGCCCGGCAAGCAGCAAGAGCGCGGCGGCATTATCCGCCACGGCGCCAAGATGATTTTTGCCTACTCCTCCGCCACTGTACCGAAGGTCACACTTATTCTGCGCAAGGCCTACGGCGGTGCCTATATCGCCATGTGCAGCAAGGGCTTGGGGGCAGACGCCGTATTTGCTTGGCCGACAGCTGAAATCGCTGTGATGGGAGCACAAGGCGCCGTGCCGATTCTCTATGGCCGCGAGCTCAAGGGAATAGAAGACCCCGCCGCCCGCGAAGCACGCAGACAAGAACTGCTTGCCGAATACACCGAGGCCTTCTACAACCCCTACGCCGCCGCAGCCAGCGACCAAGTAACTGAGGTTATCAACCCGAAGGAAAGTCGCGCCAAGGTAGCACTGGCTCTGCGTACCATGCTGAGCAAGCGCGAGGTACGCCCCGCTAAGAAACACGGCAACATGCCCCTGTAATATCTTCTTAATCAAATAATATGAACACAACCCAGACATTAGCAGCCATTACATGGCCGGAATTCATGGACGCACTGACGTACCAGATTACGGGCATGATTGTGGTGTTCTGCTGTCTAGTCATGCTCTGCATTATTCTCTCCATCTCCGGCGCTGTTGCCACACGCCTGGAGGCGAAGAAAAAGGCAGAAGCAGCCGCTGCGAAGGCCGCACTGGCCGCCGCTGCTCCCGCCCCGGTAGCAGCCGCCCCCGTGCTTGGCCCCGAGCCCACCCCGGCTCAGGTAGCAGCACTCGCTGCCGGCATCTATGATGCCGCAGCCAGCAGCATAACACCCGAGGTCATTGCCGCCATCGCAGCGGCAGTGAAGGTAAGCATCGGCAATGAGGCTCGAATCCTCGATATCAAGCCTGTCGATACAACCTACGGCCAGAGCGGCCGCACCTCAATCATGAATTCTCACACTATCACACGCGGCTGAATCCAAGCCACACCCAATAACTTAACAAATCAACCCAAAATATATCACACAATGAAACAACTCCGTATTACCGTAGCCGGTCAGACCTTTGATGTAACTGTAGAGACCCTTGGTGGCAGCAATGCAGCCCCCGTAGCAGCTCCCGCTCCTGTGGCCGTGCCCGCTCCCGTAACAGTGGCCGCCCCCGTAGCCGTAGCAGCTCCCGCTCCTGCCCCTGCTCCCGCCGCCGGCGCCGGTACCCCCATCCAGAGCCCCCTCGCCGGTAAGGTTGTCTCCCTCGACGTGAAGCCCGGCACCGCCGTGAAGGAGGGCGATCAGGTTCTCACCCTCGAGGCCATGAAGATGAACACCGTCATCTACGCCCCGGCAGACGGCACCGTGACCAGCTTCTGCGTAGCCCCCGGCGACACCGTAGCTGAGAACCAGCCCCTGGCCTACCTCGGTTAAGCCCCCGGCGGCTTACAGGCCCTGCACCGCAATAGTGTGCAGGGGGTGTAACAACAAGTTAAATTCCCATTGCAATATATGCAAGAACTCATCAATTCCTTCGCGGATTTCATCTCCGGCATCGGTTTATTCCAGATGACGTGGCAGATGTACGCCATGTGGGGCATCGTTGTGGTGCTGCTGTATCTGGGTGTTGCCAAGCAGTTTGAGCCTTTGCTCATGGTACCGATTGCCTTCGGTGCACTTATTGCCAACATTCCCGATAACGGCATGGTTATCACACAGGCTCAGCGCGAAGTGGTAGCTCTCAAAGACGGCAAAGTGGAGCGCTCCACTATGAACGATGTGGGCTTCATTCAACTGGAACTCGCACCATTCAAAGATGCCGGCGTGAGCAAACAGAGCACTGAAGGGCTCGATGCTGCAACAGCTGCTGCGTACGATACCGCCATGAATCAGCCCATGTATGCCGAGGAGGCTACAGATGCCAATGGCAAAGTACAGAAAGGCAAGCTGGTTGTAACCGGTCAGACCCCGCAGAAATACCTGCTTGTGAAACCCCATGGCGGTCTGTTCGACTGGCTGGGACTGGGCATTAAGTGCGAGATTTTCCCGGCACTCATCTTCATGGGTGTGGGCGCACTGACTGACTTCGGTCCGCTGCTCGCCTCGCCCAAGGCTCTGCTGCTGGGTGCTGCGGCACAGGGTGGTGTAGCATTCACCTTCCTTTGCGCCGTGTGCGTAGGTTTCACCAAGGGGCAGGCAAGTGCCATCGGCATCATCGGCGGTGCAGACGGTCCTACGTCCATCTTCCTTGCCAGTAAGCTGGCACCGGAGCTCTTGGGCGCTATCGCAGTAGCAGCTTACACCTACATGGCACTGGTACCGCTTATCCAGCCGCCGTTTATGAAGCTGTGCACCACTGAAAAGCAGCGCAAGATTAAGATGAAGAGCCTGCGCATGGTTTCCAAGGGCGAGAAGATGTTCTTCTGCTTCACGGTAACCATCCTTACCATCCTGCTCTGCCCGGATGCAGCCCCGCTGCTCGGCATGCTGATGTTCGGCAACTTCCTGCGCGAATGTAAGGTAACAGAGCGCTTGGTTGCTTGCGCACAAAACGAGCTCATGAACATCACGACCATTCTGCTGGGTGTTTCCGTAGGTCTCACCATGCAGGGTGTGCGCTTCCTGAAAGGCGAAACCCTTCTCATTATCGGTTTGGGTATTGTAGCCTTTGCCGTAGCTACCTGCTGCGGTCTGATTTGCGCACAAATCATGAACCTCATTCCCGGCTGGCGTAAGAACCCCATCAACCCGCTCATCGGCTCTGCCGGTGTATCCGCCGTACCTATGGCCGCCCGTGTATCCCACAATGTGGGTCAGGAGGCCGACCGCACGAACTTCCTGCTCATGCACGCCATGGGCCCGAACGTCGCCGGTGTGATTGGTACAGCCGTAATTGCAGGCTACTACATTACCACTCTGCAGTAATACCTGCTCCAATGCTATTTCACAAGCCGCCGTTCCATGCGTGGAACGGCGGCTTTTTAACACCCTATATACAAAACCGCAATTTGTAGCAATACGATAGGGGTGAACACCCCGGACATAAAGGAGAGTCTCAGCGCCCTCTCTACACTCATTAAAAACTACACAAAAAGGGAAATCAGCAAGCGAATGGGCTTACCCGGTGCGGAGCCCTCGCCGAGCGGGAGAATGCCAATATATACACAGCCCAGCCCCTCACAGCGGCACGCAACGTATACAAAAAATGCCGCCGAGACATGCCCGGCAGATGAGGTCTGAATACCGCTGCTACCTCTCGGTCCTGACGGGGTTTTCCAGCCACACCTCCGGGGGCCCCGGCGGCAAGGAGAGTTTGCCATAGTTTGCTGCCGGAGTCAAGTTAATAATAAATCAGGTAGCAAAAATGGCACAAAAAAACGGAGTTGCTTTGAAGGCAACTCCGCTTTCGTTAATAATTGAACTAATGAATCAGGTGGCAATCCCGAAATGACGCTGGATATCAGCAAAGATACGGTCACGCAAAGTGCGCGCTTTTTTGATGTCCCTGGTACGGAGGGAGAATCGCAGGCGCTCTGCGGTAGCGTCGGGCTTGTGCACCGTTACATGGCACCACCATACACCGCGGTTGTTCCACAGGTGGTGGTTAAGGTTGTCATCGTTAATACGAAGCGCGATTTTGGTCTGTTGAGGTGTCATTTTTTATTCGAAATGCTTAGTCTGTGAATGCAGTAGGAAGCTTTGCGAAATTACCCGCGTTCGTTCTCTGAACAGCCTTGCGGCCACGGGCATCTCTATCATTGCCTAGATAGACGCCCAAATGTGCCGCTCCGTTCAAAAAAAGTGCAGAAAAAATGGCGACGGCCAATTAATAAAGGATGCCGGCTTTCTTGAGCACGTTGTATGCACCATTCTTGGAGATGGTACGGAGAGCCTTGCAGGAAAGCTTCATGCGGATGTAACCACCACGGCCACCGTTGAGCTCAGGCACCCAGATACGCTTCTCCTGAAGGTTGGGGTAGACCGTACGGTTGACAGTCTTGGTGACGTGGCGACCGATACCGCCCTTCTTCTTGGCGAGACCGGAGCGGTGGATGCGGCGGCCCTTATGCGGCATGGCAAACGTGATATTGCAGATTCTGGACATAAGTTTTTGTACGGTTAAGGTTTTCACTCGCGCCCTTGCACGGGCGGATTAAAGACTTGCGGAGCGACATTTTACACAATTTCACGCATACGTCAAGGCGAATTTGCAATTTCAGGCAAAAAAAGTAAAATAACTTACTTACAATCGACTGAGTTGAGGCACTCTCGCCGTATTTCCCCAAGAGAAAACCGGTGCGGAATAATAAATTTTCGTTTGATAGAAAAAGCAATCGAACGCAGGCGCGGCGGGGCGTGTCATAGTTTAGCAAGACTGCTTGTCAAGGTGCCTTTAGCATGGTAAAGTAAAAGTCAACAAACAATGAACACGGAGCAAATCAAAGACGAGATTGCGCGCAGCTCGGGTTGGGTAAGCGCAGTGAAGATGGAGATGGCGAAGGTGGTAGTAGGTCAGCAAGAGCTGGTAAACCGCCTTATATTAAGCCTACTGTGCAAGGGGCACGTACTGCTCGAAGGTGTGCCCGGCTTGGCAAAAACCCTATCGGTCAAAGCATTGGCAGGCACATTGCGCGCAGGGTTCTCGCGCATACAGTTCACGCCAGATTTGCTGCCGGCCGATTTGCTCGGCACCATGATATACAATCCCGATGAACGGAAGTTCACCGCTAAAAAGGGCCCGGTCTTTGCAAACCTCATTCTGGCGGACGAAATTAACCGTGCTCCTGCCAAGGTGCAAAGTGCCCTACTGGAGGCCATGCAGGAGCGCCAAGTAACCCTGGGTGAAACAAGTTACCCGCTGCCCGACCCATTCTTGGTGCTGGCTACACAAAACCCGATTGAGCAGGAAGGCACCTACCAGCTGCCCGAAGCCCAGCTCGACCGTTTCCTCTTCAAAGTCATGGTCGATTATCCCACGCGCGATGAAGAGCTGCGCGTGCTGGAGATGATGAGCCGAACCGTGGGCCACCCCACCACCTCACCTGTGGTGACAGCCGAGCAGATTGAATACTCTCGCGGACTGATGAACCGCATCTTTATCGACCCCGCGATTGAGCACTATATCGTTGATTTGGTTCGCGCAACGCGTGCCCCCGAGAAGATAGACCGCAGCCTTGAGGGGCTTGTGCGCGCCGGTGCATCCCC
Organism: Akkermansia sp.; assembly: GCA_017555205.1. Lineage (GTDB taxonomy): Bacteria > Verrucomicrobiota > Verrucomicrobiia > Verrucomicrobiales > Akkermansiaceae > Akkermansia. Next base: position 25,061 of record JAFZGW010000004.1, read on the forward strand.
CCGAGCTACAATCAACATAGCTCTGGCGGCTCGCGCCCTGGCCTTCACCCGCCAGCGAGCTTATGTAACTCCTCAGGATGTAAAAGACCTGGCACACGATATCCTGCGCCACCGTATTTTGCTTTCCTACGAGGCCGAAGCCGCCAATGTAAGCGCGGACAACGTTATCGACCACATCCTCTCGAAAGTCCCCGTACCGTAACCCCCTACCCCGCCCACGGCCATGGACAAGACTCAGGAAATCATGCAGCAAGTGCGCCGCATCGAAATGCAGGCGCGGCGGGTTGCCACCACAACCTTTGCCGGGCAATACCGCTCGAGTTTTCGTGGGCAGGGATTGGATTTTGATGACTTTCGCGAATACCTGCCGGGGGATGAGCCCCGATTTATCGACTGGAAGGTAACGGCTCGCACGGGCACCCCCTATGTGCGCAAGTTTCACGAAGAGCGCGAGCAAGCCCTCTTGCTCGCGATAGATGCCAGCGCCAGCATGCACTACGGCAGCGCTGCCGCTGTAGATAGCAAGCTGGAGTATGCCGCCCGCATAGCCGCCGTTCTGGCATGGAGTGCCGTGCAAAACGGTGACAAGGTGGGTTTACTGCTCTTCGGCTGTCGGCCGCACTTCTACCTACCCCCGGCAAAGGGCATGAAACAGTGCCTGCGAATTGTGCGAGAAATACTCTCCGTCCCCTGCAACGGAAGTGATGACTCCATAGACACCGTGGCAACAGAAATCCTGCACACGCAGCGAAAGAGCGCCATGTGCTTCCTCATCAGCGATTTTTTAACCACCCCCGACCGCCAGGCAATAGGTAAACTCAATTTCCGCCACGAACTTATCCCCGTGCGCGTGAATGACCCCTACGAGCTGGAGTTGCCGATTACCGGAAGATTCTACGCGCAAGACCCCGAAACCGGTGAGCAATACTTGGTAAATCCCACCACCGAAATGAGGGCAGCCCACAGCAAGGCCATGAAAGCCCACGCTGTAGAGTGGGAGCGCACATTCACACAACTGGGTATCGATTACCTGAGCCTGCTAACCAACCGGGATTTCGTAACCGAGCTCCGCAAGCTTTTTTCACGCCGCAGCCGATTATTTTCCCGCTGATTTCCCCACCTCCGAACGATGAACGAGCACATTTTAGAAGCTATCCCTGAGTTGGAGCAAGATATACCGCCCACTGATTTTATGGTGAGGAATTTCTGGGAGCCACTGGCTTGGGGCTTAGGCATAGCTCTGGTACTGATAGGCCTGCTGTTGTGGCTGTACCTGCGCCGGCGGGGCAGTAAGGCACCGGTACTCCCGAGCCCGCGCGAGCTGGCAGAGCGCGCATTGGACAAATTGGCTGAAGAACAGCCCCCGCTGCGTGAAAGCAGCCTGCGCCTTTCCATGATTTTGCGTTCCTTCCTGACCGGGCAAACGCAAGACCCTGCCCTGTACGAAACCCATGAGGAATTCAGCCGACGAATGGATGCGCTCTCAAGCGTACCTCGTGATTGCCAGTTTGCCACACGTTCCCTGCTGGAGCACTTGGTCGAGCTCAAATACGCCGGCAACAGCGAGCAAGACCCGCAGCTCGTACGCGGGTTGATTGAACAGGCTCGCAGCGTGATAGCCGATATTACCCGAGCGCAAGTGCAGGAGGCCGCCACCGCAGCAGAAATCGCAAAAGTAACAAAAAACTCCGCCAGATGACCATGTACCCCGCCCCCACCATAGCTGCCGCAGCAGAGGTTCTGGGTGAAACGAGCCGCGAGTTCATATTCGGCAATCCCGCCTGGTTATGGGGATTGTTGTTGTTGCCCCTGCTACTGCTACTGCGGCGACGCCCGGGCACATCCGCCCGCTTGCTGCACCCCACCCTGCGCTTTATTTCAGGGCAGCTGCACCGCCCTGCAACACTGGCCGGGCGTTTGGGGCCGTTGTGCCTGTCACTTGCCTATGCCGCGCTGGTGGTAGCACAAGCCCGCCCGCAGTGGCAAAATACCTACGAAGAACAAAAGGTGAGCGGAATTGACATCATGCTCGCCTGCGACTTGTCCGGCTCGATGGCGGCGCGCGATATGGTATTTACCGTGCGCGACAAGCGGAACCGACCGGTACGCACGGCAGTAGACCGCCTGACTGCCGCACAGCATGTATTGAAAGAGTTCATATCGGGCAGACCCAATGACCGAATTGGGCTGGTTGCCTTTGCCGGAAAGGCAAAACTGTGCAGCCCGCTCACCCTCGACCACGGGATTGTGCGCTATGTAATTGAACAATTTTACCTTGCCCACCCGGGTGGATTCGGCCAACCGGCACGCGCCGGTTACATAGCGCAAGACGGCACGGCCATCGGCTCCGCTATTGCCTCTGCCGCCACGCGACTCAACGAAAGAAAGGAAACAAAGTCCAAAGTTATCATTCTGGTAACGGACGGCGTGAACAACAGTGGCTCAATCGCCCCCATCGAAGCCGCTAAACAAGCAGCCGAACTCGGCATCAAAATATTCACCATCGCCATCGGGCGCGATGAGCGACTGTCGACTCACACTGCTCAGGTGGATACCTTCGATGAGAAAACCCTGCGCGAAATCGCAGAGCTGACCGGCGGCCGCTACTACCGCGCCAGTAGCGGTGCCGGCTTGCTCAAGGCGTTCGCCAACATTGACACCCTCGAGAAAACCGAAGTTAAGCGCCGCACCTTGCAAAGCTATGATGAGCTCTTTCCCTGGCCGCTGGGAGTAGCATGTGTGCTGCTGGCACTAGGGTGCATACTGCATTTTACCCGCCCACGCCCGGCCCCCTGACAAACCGCCAACTTTCCCCACTGAGCCATGAGTTTCTTATACCCATACGTTCTGATAACCCTTCTGCTCCCATTGCTGTTGGCTGCACTCGGCATAGCTGCACACGCTCAGGCACGGCAAAGTTGGCAGCAATTAGTTGCACCGGCACACCGAGCTGAACTGGTACGCAAGCCGCCGCTGTGGCGCACTGTACTGCCCGCTACACTTGCCTTGCTTGCCCTGACTTTCGGCATAATTGCAGCGGCACGCCCTATCAACGGATATACGGAATCGGGTGCTGTGAGCAGTGGCCGCAATCTCATCATCGCACTTGATGTTTCGCGCTCGATGGAGACGACCGACGTCACCCCATCCCGACTGGAAGAAGCGCGCAGCGCTGCCTATGAACTCATCAATGCCCTGCCAAGCGATAAAATTGGGCTCATCGTCTTTTCCGGCGAGGCGGATTTGGTTGTTCCGCTGACCTACGATCATGACGCGCTGAAAGAAACCCTATACAATGTCAACCGTGATTGGGTCGGTACAGGCGGAACCAACTTCGGGCTCGTCTTGCAACGCGCCATGCAGGATTTCGAACGCTCCGCCCCCGATGGCACCAACGCCTTGGTAATACTCAGCGATGGTGAAGACACGGTAAACACCTCCTCCGATATGGCAAAAGAAGCCCGGAGCAAACACTTGCTGGTTATCACTGTTGGTATAGGCACGCCCGCAGGCGGGGCAATCCCCGACCCGCGCGGTCAAAATGGATTATGGCAAAACGCCGAGGGCAAACACGTCATCAGTAAACTCAACATCGAAAACCTCAGCCAATTTGCCCGTGCCACAGGCGGCGATTTCTTCACCATGAACTCCGGTACAGATTTAGCTGCCTTTGCCCGCGAAGCCGCCAATAAACTTGACCGGCACGAGGAAACATTCTCCGCCACAAAAGTACCGAATGATTTGTATGCGTGGTTCAGTACCCCGGCGCTGCTGCTGTTGGTGGGAGCTATTCTGCTGAGCACGGAATGGCGCAAACGCGGTCGGACGCCGGTAAGCGCAGTATTGCTGCTACTCTGCGCGGCAAGTGCCCCCCAAGCCACAGCTGCACCGGCTGCGGAAAATGCCGGCCACTACAACAAAGGATACCAACTGAGCCAAGAGGGTGAGCGCGACCAAGCCAGGGAAGCATACTCGCAAGCCTTGCTGGACGATGACCCTGCCCTACAAACCGCAAGCCATTACGCACTGGGAAACATCGCAGCCAGGGCTACTTTCGACAGGTTACGCACACTCTACACCGGAGATGAGGAAACCCCGGCTTCGCAACCTTCCCCGGATGATTTGCAGGGCGTTGTAGATGAATTACGCCGCAATCTCTCCGCCTACCAAGATGCCCTCAACATCAACCCCAATTTCACACCGGCTCGGAACAATAAACAAAAAATTGAAAACCTCATCAAAAAACTCGAAGAGGAAATCGAGCGCCTGAAACAGCAACAGCAAAACCAACAGCAAAATAACCAACAAAATCAAAACAACCAACAGCAGCAGGACAACAAACAAAATCAAAACAACCAGCAGCAGGACAACAAACAAAATCAAAACAACCAGCAGCAGGACGAACAACAACAGCAAAACGACCAACAGCAGGACGACCAGCAGAAGCAAAACGACCACCAGCAAGACAACGACCGGAAAAATCAAAACAACCAACAGCAGCAGGACGACCGCAGCCAAGACAATCAACAACAGCAGGACGACAACCGGCAGGATTCCCCCCAGCAAGATAATCAGCAACAGCAGGACGAACAACAACAGCCGCAAGACGACAAAAAGGAACAAGAACAACAGCAGTCGCAAGCGCAACAATCACCTAACGATAAAGATAAATCAGCAAAACGCGCTGCCGGCATATTAAAAATGCACCTCGATGAGGAACAGGGGTCACCCATACCCCACCACACACGCACCGCCCCCCCCGCCAAAGATTATTAACACACCCCAGCTATGAGAAGAGCATTCACAGTATTCTGCACCACAATGGGAGCCCTGAGTGGTCCCTGTCTCGCGGAAATTGTACCGGTATGGTCCACCGGAGTGGCAGTACCGGGTGAGCAAGTAGTGCTATACTTGGTGGAAACCCAAGAAGACGCCCAACAAAAGCAAGACATCTTTCAAGTAGACAAGGCTCCCACAGTTAAAAATGCCAAGGTTGATATACTGCAACTGGCAGCAGGAGCTAACCCGCTGGATCCGGATCGGCGCATGGTGGAGGTACAACCAATCATGTTCAAAGCCGACATGGCGGGCGAGATTTCCCCCGAGCCTATCGAGGTTACCTATCAATCCGGCCGCAAAGCCACGGTAACGGTTCCCCCACTGAAAGTTCGACCGACAGGTGACATTAAATGGTTTGCTGAGCCGGTTCCCTATGGTGTGCTGTGGCACACCAATGTGAACGATGGGTATGTACACCAACCGGTACAAGCCGCTGTAAAAATATTCATGCGCAGTGACTGCAACACCCCATTGCCGCCCCAGTTGAGCTCGGTTGGTGTGAAAGTCGGTAATTTTCACCCGGCGGTGGAAGGTATAGTGGCACAGCTGCAAGGGCGCTACCTGCCCGACCCGCAGGCCTACGCCCGTGGGCAAACTTGGCGCACTGCCGACTTTGCCGGAGCCTTTACCCCCTTCCGCGAGGGGAACAACGATGTTGTCGGTAAAATACTGATGCGCCAGCAACGCGGCATCTTCTCCGTTGCACAAGAGGAGCTGCCCATAGCTCCGCTCACCATCAGTGCCCTACCCCTTCCCCCGGGCGCCCCCGCCGACTTTGCAGACACTGTGGGGCAATACACCATTAGCGCTACCACACAAGCTAAGGATTTAGCAGCAAACGAAGCCGTCGAGGTGGAAATCACTGTGCGAGGTTCCGGAAATCTGGAACAGCTCCCCACCCCAAAACCGGAGGATGAACTCAACTGGCGACTGGTACCGGCTACGCGCAAACCTATTTTGGGCGCCAATGGCGAAACCGTGGGTATGATTTTCTCTCAACTCATGCGCCCCACTGCCGAGGTGGGCGGCCTGCCGGCCTTTTCTTTCAGCTACTTCGACCCCGAAGAAATGGCGTACCGAACGGCCGCTACCAAACCCATTCCCCTGACATGGCGGGAAACGGAAGACGCCGGCAGCGGCCTGGTCAGTGCACCAGCGGCTGAGCCCCCGCCGGCCGGCACGGTTCCGGTAGCTACGCTGACGGACATCTACCACTTTCTGCCGAACGCAGCGGCAGGTGGCAACGGGCCCGAGCTACAGCTACCGAAATGGCTCATTTACCTGCTTTATCTCCCGGGAATAGGCATCTTTCTCTGGCTGCTGGGTAGAGTACTTACGCGCCGAATTGCCGCCGGTTCCGCCAACCGTGCACGCGAAAAAGAGCTCAAAGCCATCACTGCACACAGCGATGGACTGGCCTTCCTGAAGGGGCTCGGAGCCTTCGTTGAAAGCCACATACCGCCACAGGCTCAAAGTGAAGCCGTGCGAGCAATTCTTACCCGCCGAGATACGGAAGCCTTCCTCCCCGGAGCCGCTCCCGAGGTTACACCTTCCGAACGCCAACGCATGCTGCGAGCCGTTCGCAAAGCACTGGCGGGTATGAGCACGGCTATTGTTCTGTTACTCAGCATGCTGCCGCAGGCACAGGCCGCGGAGGATAAGGCGGAAGCCGCCTACACCGCCGGCCAGTTCAGCAAAGCTCTTGAATTGCTGCAGGAAGAGCAGGAAAAGGGAAATACTCAACGAAATACCGCTGAACTGCTCTGCAACATGGGCAACTGCTACTACCGCCTCGGCAAGCCCGGCACAGCGGCTCTGTACTACACCCGTGCACTGCAAAATGACCCCGGTTTGGCCGAGGCCGAAGCTAACCTTGGCTTCATTCAGCGCAGGGAGGGCGCAATACTGCCAACCCGCAGCAATATAGACCGCGTTTTCACATTATTGAGCAGTAATGATTTGTGGATTCTTACGCACGGCTGTGCCGCTGCCCTTCTGCTCTGCATAGCACTGCAAGTACTGCGCCGCCACCACAGCCGCCCGTGGCTGCACGCCTGCACGGCGACAGCGGCTATACTGTGCTTGCTGTGCGCCGCCGACAGGCTCTACTACAGCACTCGCGACGTCCCCGAAATGAGCAGCCTGCCACCAACGGAATTGGCCATAGTAACAACGGCTACCACAGCCCGTAGCGCCGCGGCAGATAGTGCCCCGAGCATTGTGGAGCTCACACCCTCCACCCCTTTGCACTTACTGGCTATACGCGGCAGCTATAGTTATGTACAAACGTTCACCGGTGTGCGTGGCTGGGTTTCCACAGCTGATATCAGCCCCGTCGCTCAGAGCGATGCAAAAGATAAAGGCCGCCCCATTATTATACGCTTACAATAACTGAAGCTACAGCTCTGACATTTTTGCCCTGCAAACAACCGCTGACTCGTGCAGCGGTTGTTTTTTTGCTGCGTTTTACTGTCTGAACAAAGGAAAATACAGCCCCACTCACCAAGCATGGGCGAGTGGGGGCAAAATGGGCTTAAAATGGCTCTCAAAGCCTGGAAATAGCGGAGAGTATAGCTGCCGGGTACAGGATATGCTCCTGCACCTGTATACGCGCGTGTAGGCTCTCTGCCGTGTCATCAGGAAGCACCGGCACGTATGCCTGCATAAGGATTTCACCGGTATCCATACCGGCGTCTACATAGTGCACAGTACAACCTGCCTGAGTGGCACCGGCCTCCAACGCCTGACGCCAGGCTTCCACACCGGGGAACGCAGGCAACAAGGCCGGATGTATGTTCAGAATGCGGCGAGGGAACGCACTCAGCAAAGGCTCTTTTACCAAGCGCATAAAACCGGCCAAGCACACCATATCTACATTCAGAGCTTTCAACTTCTCAGCAACGGCAGCCTGTACTTCGAGCGGGAACTTGTTCTTGTACCCGCCGCAATCCATCACCTCCGCAGGCACGCCATGCTGTCGAGCTCGCTCCAGTATGTAAGCATCGGGGTTATCTGACAGCACGATGACGACCTCAGCATCGAGCCGACCATCTTTGATTGCATTAAAAATAGACTGGCAATTACTGCCCGAGCCGGAACCAAGTACAGCTAAACGTAACATAACACGCTCACTTTACTACAGCACTTACATCTTTGCAAGAAAAAACGCACGCTCCGAATAGGAGCGTGCGTAAAGGTTTGTTAAGAAATGCGATTTTGGGCTTAAGCAGCCATCACCACAGCGCCGGCGAGCACGAAGATGGCGATAATCACCCACAGGATGACGATGCCCTTACCTTCGGCAGCAGAGCCGGTACCCTGCAAGTGGCTGTACTTACCACGAATACGACCTTTCTTCATGAAGCCATCGTAGTTCTTCTGCAGAAGTGTGGCCTCAATCTGGCGCATCATGTCCAGCAGCACACCCACGAGAATGAGCAGAGACGTACCACCGAAGAACTGGGTCACCAGCATGGGCAGGCTACCCCATACGGAAAGTAGGCTGGGCAGGAAGTAAATCAGGGTCAGGAACAGAGAACCGGCAAAGGTCAGGCGGCTCATGGTCTGATCCAGGAATGTGGCGGTGGGAGGACCGGGGCGTACGCCGGGAATGTAGCTGCCGCTGCGCTTCATGTCTTCTGCAATCTGCTGCGGGCGGAACATAGTAGCCACCCAGAAGTAGGAGAAGAAGAAAATCATGACGGCAGAGATGATATAGTAACCAATGTCAGAGGGTGACATCAGCATGTTCACAATCGTCACAACAGAGCTATCGGCGGAGAAAATTTGCTGTACCAACAGGCTGGGAAGTGCAAGGATGGCGGTTGCAAAGATAACCGGCATAACACCCGAGTAGTTCAACTTCAGGGGCAGGTACTGAGTGCTGCCGTTCATCACTTTGCCACGGCCAATCATACGCTTAGCCTGCTGCACGGGAATACGGCGCTGAGCCTGCGTAATGGTGACAACCAAGGCAACCACGAGAACCATGAAGAGAATGAGAGCCACCATCTTGAGGGAGCCCAGCGGGTTGATTTCAAGACCGTCGCCGGACATCACGCAGGTCTTCCATGCAATGGAGAATGCACCGGGAAGAGCGTGAATAATGTTCACGGAAATGATGAGAGACACACCGTTACCAACACCGCGCTCGGTAATCTGATCACCAATCCACATCAGGAACATGGTGCCGGTCACAATGATGAAAATCGTGGTAATGGTGAAAATGAAACCGGGATTCATCACCAAGTCACCTAAGCCACTCAGGCCGATGTTGGCCGGATTACGCAGAGAAGTTGTGAGCAGATACCCCTGCACAACAGCAATGATAATTGCCAATATACGGGTGTATTTGGTCATCTTCTGGCGGCCGCCTTCCTCTTGCAGCATTTTCTGCCAGCTGGGAATCACTGCACCCATGAGCTGGGTCATAATGGAGGCGGAGATGTAAGGCATGATACCCAATGCAAAGATACCGCACTGCTGCAAACCACCACCCGAGAAGATGGTCAGAATGGCACCAAGGGCGCCCCAAGGACTGTCGCCTTCTTGCGCAGTCTTGGCGAGGAAGTCATTCAGCGCCTGCACGTCTACGCCGGGCAAAGGCAGGTGCACACCCAGACGCACGATGACAATCATCGCCAGCGTAAAGAGAATGCGACTGCGCAATTCCGGCACCTTCATGGTATTGGCAAATGCAGATATCATGTTAGCTTTTCTTTTGTTGAGATTTCAGAAGTGGTGAATTGCAGCGAAAGGTTCAGCAGGTTGCGGAGCCAACGGGGCACTCTGATTAGTGGCGCCGATTGTTCCTGCATGTACCGACTTTTAGGGAAAGAATGAGAGCTTTTTATTACTCTCCCCTTCCCCACACATATGCCGGGTGGCGCTGCGCCACCCGGCCTTGTGTAGATTTAAGTGATGATTTTCAGCGTATTACTACGCTTTAATCATTACTGAGCGCTCAGCACCGTAAGGGTGCCACCAACGGCAGTAATCTTCTCAGCGACGGAGGCGCTGGCAAAATCTACCGTTACGTTGAGAGCTTTGGACAGGTTGCCATTGCCGAGGAGCTTCACGGCATCGCAGCAGCCCTTCACCAGACCGGCAGCGCGCAGGCTGTTCTCGTTAACCTCAGCACCGGCTTCGAAGAATGCCTCGAGCTGGCAAAGGTTGACGATGGCGATGGTGGACTGGAAGCGAGCATTGTTGAAGCCCTTCTTGGGCAGACGGCGATGAAGGGGCATCTGACCACCTTCGAAGCCGGGGCGGATGGAGCCGCCGCTGCGGGCCTTCTGACCCTTGTTGCCCTTGCCGCAGGTCTTGCCCAGGCCGGAGCTCTCGCCGCAACCGAGGCGCTTCTTGCGATGCTTGGCACCGGGGTTGGGCTGCAGTGATTGGAGTGTCAACATGATGGTAAAATCAATGGTTGAATGTTAATGTCAGATAGCGGCGTCTTCCTTCTTCTTCTTACCGCGAGCGGAGAGTACCTGATCAGCCGTGCGCATGGACTGCATGGCCTTCATGGTAGCCTTCACCACGTTAGCGGCGTTGGAAGAACCGAGAGACTTGGCGATGATGTTGGTCACACCGGCGGCCTCAAGCACGGCACGCACCTTAGCACCGGCCACCAGACCGGTACCGGCTGTTGCCGGCTTCAGCACAATCTTGGCACCACCGAACTCGGTGTATACCTCGTGCGGAATGGTCTCGTTCACCACCACTACGTTCTTCATGGCGCGCTTGGCAGCGTCGGTACCCTTGCGGATAGCGTCGGATACCTCATTGGCCTTGCCGAAACCGTAGCCTACCTTACCCTTCTGGTCACCCACAACGATGAGGGCGGAGAAGGAGAAGCGGCGGCCACCCTTGACCACCTTGGCGCAGCGGTTTACGTACACGACTTTCTCCATGAGCTGAGGACCTTCCTCAACGGGGGCCTCGTTACGGCGACCACCCTCGCGGCGGGGACCACGGCCACCACGGCCGGCGTCACGACGGGGACCACGACCACGCTGGGGCTGAGGGGCAGCGCTCTGCTCTGTTACGGGAGCCTTTGTTTCTTCAGTCATTGTATGTTAAGCCTTTCTTTTTAGAATTTGAGACCGGCCTCACGAGCGGCGTCGGCCAGGGACTTCACCTTCCCGTGGTAGAGGAAACCACCGCGGTCGAATACAACCTCAGTGATACCGGCTTCCAGGGCCTTCTTAGCAATGAGCTCGCCCACCTTGGCGGCGGACTCGACATTGGCCTTCTTCAGCTCGATGTTCTTGGTGCAAGCGGCGCAGAGGGTAACACCCTTCACGTCGTCGATTACCTGAGCATAAACGTGCTGATTGGAGAAATTAACTGCCAGACGGGGGCGCTCAGGCGTACCTGCAAGCTTTTTGCGGATACGGGTATGAACGCGTGCGCGGATGGCTTTGCGATTGATAGTGCTCATATTCCTGTAAACTTTGTAATAAGTGTTTGAGATGATTACTTGCCAACGCTCTTGCCTTCCTTGCGGCGGATGTACTCACCAACATAGTGAATACCCTTGCCCTTGTAGGGCTCCGGCGGATAGTAGCCGCGAACCTCAGCGGCGAACTGGCCAACAACCTGCTTGTCGATACCCTCAACCTTTACCTTGGTGTTGTCGGTCACAGTGACGGTTACACCGGCGGGAATGGGGTGAAGAATCGGGTGGGACTTACCGAGGGCAAGGTCGAGTGCCTGGCCCTTAACGGCGGCTTTGAAACCCACACCCACGATTTCAAGCTGCTTCACGAAACCCTTGCTCACGCCCTCAACCATGTTGGAGAGCAGCGAACGGTTCGTGCCGTGCAGTGCACGGAGCTTGCGGGATTCATCTGCACGGCTCACTGTAAGCTCGGTGCCCTCTACTGCGGCGGTAATGCCAACAGGCAGAGTCCAGCTCAGTTCACCCTTGCCACCCTTCACGGCTACATCCTGACCATTGATGGTAACGGTCACGCCAGCGGGGATGGTGATAACTTTCTTACCTACTCGAGACATAGTGTTCTATACGGTTAGGGGTTCAGGTTACCAGACAAGAGCGAGGAGCTCACCACCAATCTGGAGCTTGCGGGCCTTAGCACCCGTCATCACACCGGAAGAAGTGGACACGATGGAGATACCCAGACCGTTCATGACGGTGGGGATGTCGGCGGAGCAGACGTACTGGCGGCGGCCCGGCTTGGAGCAGCGCTTCACGTCTGTAACAATGGACTTACCTTCCTTGGTGAACTTGCTCTTCACCTTGATGGCCTTGTCCTTACCCTCACCTACGATCTCATAGGACCAGATGTAGCCTTCCTCCTGAAGGATGCGGGCAATCTCGGCCTTGATACCGGAGAACGAAACGGTGAAGCCCTCAGTGCGGGCGATACCGGCGTTCTTCACGCGGGTGAGAAAATCTGCGATAGGATCACTTAATACTGCCATGGTCGTTTATATGTTAGGCGTTCTCTTCAGTCTTCTTGGTGGGCTTGCGGAAGGGGATACCCAGCTCAGCAAGCAGGTCACGACCCTCATCGTTCGTCGTAGCGGACGTTACGAAGATAATGTCGAAACCGATATTGCGCTTAATCTGATCGAGCTCAATCTCGGGGAAGATGGACTGATCAGGGATACCGATGGCATAGTTGCCGCGACCGTCAAAGGACTTGGTGGGCAGACCACGGAAGTCGCGAATGTTGGGAGCGGTAATGTTGATGAAGCGATCGAGGAACTCCCACATGCGAGTGGAGCGCAGCGTCACGCGGGCGCCGAGGACTTCACCCTCACGGAGTTTGAAGTTAGCCACGCTCTTGCGGGCGTAGGTTACAGCCGGCTTCTGGCCGGTGATTTTGGCGATTTCAGCCACAGCATCCTCAACAGCCTGCTTGCGGTCAGGGTGCTTGCCCATGCATGTAGTCACCACAATCTTCTCGAGACGGGGAATCTGATGCACGTTGGTGTACTGATGCTTCGCCTGGAGGGCCGGAACGACCTTCTCCTTATAGTATGTAAGCAATGTCGGTGTGCTCATAATTTTAGCGGGTCAGCTCTTATTGTTAATAATTTGGTTATGATGGCTTAAGCGCGGAGATGCAGCCTTTCGGCCTCAGCTCTCTTTCTTCACATTGGAGATGTGGATGGGGCCGTCAATATCCTTGATACCGCCTTCGGGGTCGGACTCAGAGGGCTTGGTAGCCTTCTTAAGAGTGCGAGCGCCCTCAACGATAACAGTCTGCTTAGCAGCGTTTACGGACAGGACGACACCACGCTTGCCCTTGTTCTTGCCGGCGATAACGACGACGCTGTCGCCTTTCTTCACGTGGGTCTTCATCGTGTGTGTGTGTGATTGTTTGCGATATATCCCTACACTACACCTGTAGTAAGGGGGTCACGGAGTTTACACTTTTAGCATACAGACGTCAAGCACAATCTCAATTTTTTGTACTTTTTTTCACAAAATCGTCAATGAAGCTGCTCAAATACCCTTCTACGGGTACGCATAAAACGCCATGTAAGAATAACGGCAGTGATAAAAAGTGAGATGATAAAGCTCACCCAAGCACCTGCGGCCCCCATGGCCGGCACAATAGCATCCGTCCGTATGAGAAGGTAGGCCAGCGGCAAACCCACGACCCAATAGCTGGTGATATTGCTCCAGGTGATAACCGCCGTATCGTGGCACCCCCTGAGCAAGCCGGACATGAGCACCTGCGTTGCATCCGGAATCTGATACACGGCGCAGTATATAAGCAATACGGAAGCCAAGGATATAATTTCCTCAGAATCGGTATACAAGCCCACAATATCGCGGCGGAAAAGCATAGTGAGCACTATAAAGCACAACACGAGAGCGTACGACACCACCAACAATGTGCGCACCATGGCGTGAAAATCCGCCTTCCGCCCGCCCCCCACATGATAGGCAGCTCGTATAGATGCAGCAATTCCCAAGCTGAGCGGAAGCATAAAAATAATACCGCTCACGTTAATTGCGACCTGCTGGGCACTCACTACGACCTCGCCCAACGGGGCAATCATGAGGGTAACCAAGTTAAAGAAGCTCATTTCGCAGAGGGATGCCACCCCCACGGGCAGGCCAAGCCGAAGAATCTGCCGCACCACCCCCCAACATGGGCAACGAAAAGCCAGCATTTGCTTAGCACGCGCCCTGTGCTGGCGACTCCCCAACATCATGGCAAGCAAGCAGGCAAGCATGCACCAGTTCACAATAGACGTGGCCAATCCACAACCGGCACCGCCCAGCGAGGGTATTACCCCCCACCCGAAAACAAACAGCATGTTGAGCGGTATATTAATCAACACTCCGCACAATGATACAAACATGGCCGGGCGAGTTTGACCATACCCCTCAAAATTGGCAACTACTACTCGTATGAGCAAATTGGCAGGTACGCCAATCAACATAAACCACACATAGCGCTGCGCACTCTCTGCCAGTTCCACATTATCCGTCACATAGAAAAAGACATACGAGGCCGCATACATGAGCAATATCTCCACCACAGCCAAAAGCAGCGCCAGTACTTTCCCGTTGTTAAGGTATAGCCCGCTCTTACTATCAGCCCCTGCCCCACGCAAGCGCGATATCATGGCACTGAGTATCGTCAGCACAACACCACCCGCTATCACAATAGTGCCGGCAATGGAAAATCCCATCGCCACTGCCGCCAAATCCACTTCCCCCTTCCAACCGGCAACCACGGTATCCGTCACGCCCATTCCCATGTGGAGAATATTGCCTATATACAGAGGCAGCATCAGCGACAGCAGACGCCTGAGTTCAACTCGATTCACCCATCCTCCTTTTAGCGCGTTCTGCATATTTCTTCTTTCTATGGTGCAAAAAAGCTCCATCTTTCGATGGAGCTTTCTTTGTTACATCTGGAACGGGATTCGAACCCGTGTTGCCCGCGTGAAAGGCGGGTGTCCTAGGCCGACTAGACGATCCAGACACTAGGATTCGCAACTCTGTCGTTGCGAGAGAAAATTACCACACTCTCCACGTTTCGTCAAGCTTTTTCTGTATTAATTTTTATTTTTTTTACTTTTCTCGCGATTTTTTCTTATTTTTCACGCTATCACACCACCAAACCGCAACAATAACGGCAACGATTACATTGATTAAATTAAAGTTAAAAACCCACCCCTGATTGCCAAGGGTGGGTCAAAATTACCAGTGAACCGGTTATATCTTACGGATTGGCAAGGCCATCATCCGGGAAGAGGCTGGGAGTGCCGGTGCCGGCGGTGGGGTTGTCACCCGTACCTACGTCGCGCAAGCGAGTGGGCTTACCGGTCGGGTCAATCTTCTCAGCCGTTACGAAAATCATCAGGTTCTTACGAACGTGGGATTCTGCATTACTGCGGAAGAATCGGCCGATGAGGGGCAGGTCACCGAATACGGGCACCTTATCTTCCACCTTCTGCACATTATCTTCAATCATACCACCGATTGCGATGGTGTGACCATCATAAATACAGGGGTTAGAGTTGATGTAACGACGGCTGAAGATGGGCATATCAATACGGTTTTCCGTAAGGGTGATGTGCTCAATCTGCGTATCGTTAGCAATACCGGCAGTAATCGGAGAACCGAAGTTCACGAAACCTTCGAAGTTAACAACCTTAATTTCGAAGTGGTTGAACTTGATGATGTCGTTGCCCTCGAGCTCGTCCACCTTAAATCGCATGACGATACCAACTTCTTCAACAGCCCATTCAGAGGGATTGGCCGGAGAGGCAATCGGCATGGACATGCTGTTGTTGTTGTTCCAGTTGTTGTTATTGTTGGTGGAACCGCCAAGTTCGGGAGCATCGTAAGCGGAGGGATAGATGAAGCGGCGAACCACCTCAATCTTAGCACATCCGTTGTCACCGTTCTGGTCGGCAGCCAAGGGGTCAGGCTCAGGTGTGTAGTCCAACTCACCGGGGCGAGCTACCAGGCTGGGGGCGGACATAATGTCTACACCCTTCTTCTGGGAAAGACCACGCATAATCATCTGGAATGAACCCTCGTCATAAATACCGGAGAGGGACAGAATGCCGGGAGCTGCACGGCGGGAGGTGTTAGCAGCCGCAGAACCGGAAGCCACCAGAGAGTCCATGCTGCTGCCGGTAAGTGCACCTGTACCGGAGCGCAGACCGCCGGTCATGAGACCATTGGAAATCGGATCGCTCGAGGAGGCAAGGGAACTGTTGCTGTAGATGGGCCAAGAACCATTATTGGTGTGATTATTGGAGTATGCTTTACCACCAGAGGTAACGAAATCACTCATTGTGCGCAGAGGGTCGGAAGCCGAGCCATTCACGCCACCCAAATAGGTGCTGCCGTTGTTGGAGACGGAGATGGGGTTGACCACCCAGTCAAAGCTGAGCTCTTCTTCGTTGGTCTGAGAAACCTCAACGAACTTAGCGCTCACCTTAATCATCTGGGGCATCTGGCGGCGATATTCGTTAACAGCTTCTTCCACCGCGTCGAGGTTGCTGGCGGTATTCTCCACCGTCAACATACCGGTACGGGGCGAATACTGAGCGCTGGCACCCTTGGGGAACGAAACACCGGCTTGGCGCAGTGTTGCAACGGCGTCCAGCTTGGACTTCGGTGCGGCCGCTTCATCAAATCCTTCCTCTTCACTGTCCTCGTCATCGCCGGATTCACCGCCGGTGAAGAAGTCGCGGGAAACCTTCCACTGACGCTTAAACATGCGCTCCACACCGGCACCGGTCTGATAGACAACAATAGCGTTGTCCTCCACACGGTACTGACAGCCGGCCTGCGTGCAAATAAGCTGCAGCAGTTCTTTAGCCGTCACACCGGAAATATTGAGCTTGGTAACGATAGCTTCCTCGGGTGCGCTCTCTACGGCTACGGGTTCAGCCTCTTCCTCGCCTTCCTCATCGGTGGAAACCGTCTGAGCGGGAGCGGGAGCGGTACGGGGCTTCTCGAAAATGAAGTTCATCTGAATACCGTTCTTACGAGCCTCACCACGAAGGAAATCAAGAGCGTCCTCAATGGGGGTATTCTCGAAGTTAACGGTCGTAATCTGCATCTTGCTCAGGTTCTGATCGTTAGCAATCTGCTTTTCAGTTACCTGAACGGTGGATTCACCACCACCCATTTCAATGTCGGGCAAATCCTGAGGAGCATATTCCTCCCACAGTGCGTCTACCTCAGCCAGAGCCTTAGCACGGAACGAGTTACGAGCACTCTTGTAGTAATTCATTCGGCGCTTAGAAACGGCCTCCTGCCCCTGGCGAGCAGCCTTGTTGTAGGGGTCAATCTTGATAACCTGAGCGAACGTGGCATAGGCATCGTCAAACTTGCCAAGGTCGTAGTAACCGTAGCCCAGAGTAAGCAGACGGCTCACCTCCTCAACGTCGCGAACGTGCTGGGGGGTAAGGGCGGGATTGTTGCGCACGGGGTCGCGCAGCATGGAAAGGTCGCGACGAGCGCGCTCGTTGTTCGGATTGCGGGAGAGCACGTCGAGCAGGAGCTGCTCTGCGTCATCATAACGACCAACCTTAGCATATTCGCCGGCAACGGCAATGGAGGCATCGCCGATTACATCGACAATGTGCTGCTGAAGCACGAGAGTTGCAGGAGCCTTGGGTACGCGATTCCAAGCGGACTTGAACTTCTCGAGAGCTACGGAGTACTTGCCTTCCTTGTAAGCTTCGCGGCCTTCCTGCAGAAGCTGATGAGCTTCCTGCTCCATAGCGCGACGGCGAGCGGTTTCGCGTGCATTGATGCTATCCTGACCGGCGTAAACGGCGGTAGGTCCAACTTCGCTGGTACCTGCGGCTGTAGAAGTGCTCAAATAGCCTTCAGTGCCGGCCTGCGCAAAGGGGCAGGTCATGGCAACTGCCGCAAGCATCATCGAATACTTTGAGGTAATGAGAGGTGCGTGGTTCATGGTAATGTCTAAACTATGACAGAAAACTGTTCACTTGTAAAGTCTACAATTCAAAAAAGTGTATTTTTTGACTGTTTTTTTGAGTTTTGGTGTATGATTGGGGGTCAATTTGCGGCTTTAGGCACGTTTACAGGGCTTTCTGAGTTCTGCGGCTTGATAACGACACCGCCATCATCATTCACTCCTGTCAGTTCACATGTAAGCTCGGAACCGGGTACTTTGAAGCTACCGTTAAGCTGTACATCGAGCGTCCCTTCGGGCTTGCCGGCATTCGGGCCGGCAGTGACTCGCAACGTTGCTGTAACGTCTTCGATGGTTTTGCCTTTTGCGTTAGATGTGCCGAAATCATTGCCGCGTCCGGGAACAGACGGGCTACCGGCACGGATGGCAAACTCTTTCTCAGCTCCGGCTGTTACGGTATCGCGCACGAAAATGACGGTCTCGGTCTGTTTGTTGCCGGCAGAGTCACTAAACTCAGCTTGCTCAAATCGCAAAACCTCGAAGCGCTTTTCGCCTGCCTTAAACCCAAAGCTTTCACCCACTTTCACGGTACCTTTGTGCAGAGGCTTAGTATCACCGGGGCGGGCAAAAATCTTAAATCCTGCACTGGTGGCATTTTGATCGTACGCAAGGGTTGAATCGATTGCTATAGTGCCTTTGGCTCTGTCGATTTTAACCACTTCCATTTTTACGGGCTTACCAACCTCTACCAACGGAGGATAGCTGGTGGCCACTCCCGGGTTAGTGTTGGCATCAAACTCTTCGCGATTGCTGAAACCATCCGAGTCACTGTCCATCGTAAGACCATCGGAGCGACCGAGGGCATCTGCTATACCGTTGGAGATAAACCAATGATTGGGCACATCTTTGTGCACATTCTGAGCAGAGGGATCGTAAATATCGATAACCGTTGTTGCCTTCTGGTCATCGAGCGTAACCTGCCAAAGCTCGGGAGAGAAAAAGATGGGCGTGTAGCGAGGTTTACCGTTAATGGTTGCACCCTCCGGGGCGACATCCACAATGGTGTGATTTTTCTTCGCAGCTGCGGCGATGTCAGCCGCTACGCGGGAAAGCTCACCAATTTTCTTTGACTCACCGGCATTCAAGCGAGTCTGCGGACGTTCAACCTTGCCGGAGCTCATGGTGTATGCTCCGAAAGCGCCCACAGCCACGCCAAGTACAATACCGGTTACAAGAGCGGTTTTGCCGAAATTATTTTGTTCAGCCATAATGCTATGTGTTAAATGGTTTGAGTTTAGTTTACTTCTTGCCGGTATTGGCATTGAAATAGATTACCTGCAGGTTGAGGTGCACGCGCACGGTTTCGTCCGGAGAACCGGTTTTGCGCACGGCTATGGTGCGGCCGCCGCCATCGGAGGAAGCAGCCGGGGTCTCACCGCTCAAATCATCCCCCTGATTGGGATCTTGCGTGGGAGCCTGATACTCATCTCGAGCCGGCAAATTACCCGACTCTGTAGCAACCCACAAACCGGTAATCTTTATAAAGAAATCCTTGTCTGTGGAAAGTCGGTTGAGAACGGCAGGCAGCACACTGGTGGGCACCTTACCCTCCTCCACTTCGCTGCGGGTCGCCGTGAAAGCAACCTCGATTCCCAAGGGGAAATTGGCAGCCTTCTTGCGTGCCTTCTCCTCAGGCAAGGGGGCGCAATAAATCTTATCGAGCAGCGGCGAGCCGCAATCCATCACAATGTCAGCTACGCGCTGAGCAGCCTTCAGCTGAAAACTGCGGCAGGGCACCTCTTCCGCTGTAGCAGCGGCATTCTTGTAGGCAGCCATACCTAAATCAGCAGCCGCAGAACCCACCTTGCACCCCTTCTCCGATGCTTTGCGGGAAAGGTCATCGATGGCACCGCGAACTTCGTTCTGGAAATCGACAGATGAAACCACCTTCCCGTCGCCAATGCACTTTTCTGCGTAAGTATTGAAGTCAGCCTTAAGATCTTTCAAGGAAGCGGTTGTCTTCTTAACCGCCTCGCGCAGAGCTTTAGCGTTCTTCTCAGTGGGCGGGAATTCCGCGGACTCATATTCACTTATTCTCTCCGAAAGTGATTTAAGTTCCTTTTTGGCGGAATCAAAATCTGCCGTACGACCAAAACCGTAGTAAACCAACCCACCAAAGGCCAGTGCAAACACGGCGGAGAGGGCAACCACGCGCTTATTTTCGAGTATACTCATGTGTGTGTAAAAGATTGGGGTTAAACGAGGGGTTATTTGCCTTCACCAAGTTCGGGAATATCGATGGGGTTCTTAAGCGGCATGACAAGCATGAACTTCTCAACATAGTCAGGCACGGAAACCTTGCCACGAGAGCCCTTCGAGTCAATAAACTGGTAGTAGTGGTTCATATTGCGCATCACTTCTGCATTGTGATACGAGAACAGAGAGTCTGCACTGCGCTCATCGAAATTCTTGGCAACCAAATCATAAATAATTTGGCGCTGTGCCTGGCTACGGTCATCACCGGGTGTTTTGGACGTATAGCCACTCACACATATTGCGGTAACTTTGGGCGCCTTGTTGCGACTGCGCACATCCACAGCCTCGGGAGCCTGATTGATGGAGGAATTACTGCCGGCATTGCGGCTCTTACCCGGGTCAATCAAGCGAGTTCCCTTCACATCAACGGAATCTGTTATGATAACCTTGTCTGCCTCGTAGTTAATAAGGGGTGCAAACTCCGTGAACCAGAACTTGACGGAAGCGGAACGCTCGGAAAGCTGCTTAATAATCTCGGGGTATGCAGTCCGCATGACATAGTGAGCATTGAGCTTCTCGAGTTCTTTCTTCGCATTCGAATACTTTGAGTTATCGCCTTCCATGCTATCGTTGATGGAGGCAACAGCCTCTACCGCAGGGCGAGCAGACTTCAGCATTTTCTCTGCATCAGCAGCAGCGGAATCCGCAGCCCAAGCGAAGAACGCAGCACCGGCTACTGCCACCAGACCACCGGCAAGCACCTTGGGCAGCATCTGCAGCTCCGCGCGCTCCTTACCCACGCTGGTCGGCACCAAATCGATACTGAACTCACCTACACCTGCTCCCGTAACAGCAGCACCGGCTATGGAGCCAAGGCAGAGAGCATCCATCGACAGAGCCTCCTCATCAACCTTGCTGCCAATTTCGAATGCAGCGAGGGGGTTGAGGTACTCAACAGGGATATTAAGCGTGCTCTGCAGGAACTCCACTGCGTAGGGCATGCGAGCACCGCCACCGCAAATATACGCCTTTGTCGGGGCGCTACCTTTGTACTGTGCACGGTAGTGGTTAATTGTACGCTGCACCTCAGAGCTGAGGCGATTCATGGCATTGCGGATAGTGGAGGCAAGTGCGGCATCCTGCTCGCTGAGGTTGTCGGTAAACCCGTTCCCCAGCGAAATCATCCCCGACTCAACCTTAAGCTTTTCAGCATCGCGGAAGCTCATGCCGTATTCGCGAGCAATAGCGTTGGTCACGAAGGCACCGGCAGCGGTGACGGAACGAGTAAAGAAACGCCCGGCCTCAGCAAAAATAATATCGGTTGTCTTTGCACCGATATCGAGAATCATTACCGGTTCCTGCTCCTCCGGGTAACTGATACGGAACGCATTGTAGAGAGAGGTAATGGAGCAATCAACGCTACGGGTCTTCAAACCACTACCCTCTACCTGAGAATTGAGGTTATCGAGCACCTCTTTCTTAATAGCCACCAACAGAACCTCAGTTTCACCGGGTTCACGCTCCGGCAGTTCCTGGTAATCCCACTGAATTTCATCAAGCGGGAAGGGTATATGCTGCTGGGCCTCGTAGCTTACTTGCTCCGCAATATCGGAATCATCAAGCGCTACGAGTTTAACAAAGCGCATGAAAACCTGCTGCCCGGAAACAACGTTGCGCACGTCGCTCCCTTTCACTTTCAGCTCTGTTACCAGTTCGGCAATGGTGCTACTTACATAGTCCATGCGCATGCCCTCCTCCAGCGGATCGAGCACTATCTCGCGGCGGGCATAGCGCGAGAGCGCATAGCCCTTCCCGGCAGGGGTAAACACGCCCATGGTGACGCACTGTGCGCCAATCTCAAGAGCGACGGTTGTCTTAAATTCAGCCATAAATATAAGTAATAAGTTAAAAGTCGGTTACTTGCGAGACTTCTTTTTGCTATTGTTTTTCTTTTTCTTTTTGGGCTTCATACCGGAATCGCCTTCATCATCGTCGTTACCATCGGTCAATCCATCGCCTGCGGGAGCATTGACACCACTCGTGGTATCGGCCGGCGCATTCAAACCAGCTGTTTCTTCCGTTTCCTGTAAAGCTTCGGTCATTGTGCCCGAAGCAGAAACAGCGGGAGCGGCATCCGTAGTCACCCAAGCCTCACTTGCGGGTAATACAGCGGCGTAAGGAGTCTCGTTAATAGCGTAGAGCACAGCACCACCAGCATTGTACTTATCGGACTTCCACCACTGCTTGGGCAATTCAACACGCTCAAAACGTGCATCCTGATCCTCGTCCTTATTCATGCAGGCCTTCCCGCCAAAGGTAGCATCAATCGCAGCAGCCACAACCTTCACTTCGGTAGAGGCAGTCTTGGCACGTGCACCGGCGGTGCTAATCTTTATAGCATTGCGGGGAGAGAGGAAAAGATCCACCGTCATCTCGCACTCACCGCCTTCCTTACCCTTGCCCAGAGCAATCTCGTGGTAAGTAAGGGTCTTGTTCACCATAGCAAACTTCTCCTTACCCTGCTTGTCCGCCGTCTTGAAAAGCACATAGGCGGTAACTGTCAAGCCATCCAAATAATCAGGAATGGGTGCAGAACTATCACCTCGCTCCTTCTTAGCGCGCCCTTCCACCTTTATAGGCAGAGAAATGCGCTGCCAGCTACGGGCGGCTTTCCCCTTCCCTTCCGTGAAAGAAATTGTATTGGGCTTAGCCTCCACAGCGCGCACAATCTTTCCGGACATTCCGGGCTTGTCAGCCTTCAACGTAACTTGAGCATAGTCAGCATCGACAGCGGAGACTGTCATAGCGGAGCATGCAGCCACAGTAAATATGGACCAAAACGTGTTTTTCATAGTAAAAATTCAGATGTACGTTATATTTATACACAATCGTCCCCCCTTTGGCGAGTATAATCTGCTATCTGACGCGTTTTTTTGAGATTTTTTAACACTATAGGCTGTAGAGGCCTAGCTTTTCTGAGCCATAATCAGGTATTTGGCTTGAGAGCCGACTGTGCTTGTGTTATAAGCAGAAAAATCATTATGAACACACTCGCCACCTATTTTCACAACTTAAACCCCGTCATTTTCGACATTCCCGGCACCCCGCTGGCAGTGCGCTGGTACGGGCTCGCCTACGTAGCAGGCTTCATACTCGGCTACTTAGTCTTGCAACAACTGGCCAAGAAAAAGCTCTACTGTGTCGAACCCGATAAACTCGGCGACTTCATCACATGGGTCTGCATCCTCGGTGTGCTCCTGGGCGGCAGATTGGGCGAGTTCTTCTTCTACTGGTTGCCGGAAAAAGGCCTGACCGGCTTAGCCGAGGACCCCTTTTGGGTGGTGCGCGTATGGGAAGGCGGCATGGCCTCCCACGGTGGCATCATCGGCGTGCTCCTGGTAGCTATGTGGTACGCGCACAAAAACAAGCTCTCCATCGCAGCGGTGACAGATGGCCTGGCCATCGTCTGCACCATCGGCTTATTTTTCGGACGTGTCGCAAACTTCATCAATGGTGAATTATACGGGCGCGCGTGCGAGGAAACCCATACCCTCGCCTGCAAGTTCCCGCAAGAGCTCTTTGAACTCCCCGTAGAAAAACAAATTCAGGCTCGCGTTGCTATCGACCATGCGCTCGGCACCCCCATTGAAAACGTAGTCGCCTGCGGCGCAGACGGTCAATACATCGAGAGCTATGCAGATGCCATACTGCGTCTCTGCCGCGAAAATCCCGCTGTTTGCGACGCCATCTCCCCGTTCCTCACCCCGCGCTACCCCTCGCAACTCTTCGAGGCCGTAGGCGAAGGGCTTATCATCTTCATTATCCTCATGACCGTGCGTTTAACCTGCAAAAACGCACCGGCCGGCCTTTTCTGCGCCCTTTTCTGCTTCCTCTACGCCACCGCACGTATTACCTCCGAATGCTATAAAGAGCCCGATGCCAATGTGTGGTACGGTATCACACAAGGTCAATTCCTCTCTTTCGGGGTTGTCGCTCTCGGTATCATTTTCCTCATCCTTACTATCAAAAATCAAAAAAAATCAAAAAAAATCGAAATTTCTTAAAAAAAAGCTTGCAATGCAAATAAAAATCGTTTATAATCTCGGCGCACGCTACTGAATAAGCAGCCTGCAAATGGGTAGGTTCCCGAGCGGTCAAAGGGGGCAGACTGTAAATCTGCTATCGTACGATTTCGATGGTTCGAATCCATCCCTGCCCATTTCTCCCATGCGGAGGTAGCTCAGTTGGTAGAGCAACACCTTGACATGGTGGAGGTCGTAGGTTCGAGTCCTATCCCCCGTACGCAAGTTTTCCAAGACATAGCCTGAAGGTTTACGCCTTCAGGCTTCAGTGTTTCAAGGGATTAGCGCGACAACCTGCGACATAGCCGGACATAGCACGGTACCCCTCTTTGGTGTGGTTCAACTCCAAAAAGTGCGGGAATGGGACATGCCCACACTTTATAACGAAGAGCCAAATAAGCGCCGGAGCACACATTCACCATATATAGTGAATCACTTTTTCGTGCCGTTTGCAGGGCTACCGCCCAGCCCACTTTCGCCCGATTATAGCAAAAAAATAGCGAAAAAGATACAAAAATGAGCTATTTTATGTTGACAAAGGTACACCTATTGATATAATAAGCTCAGACCTGCGCTATGTTTATCTCATTTCTGAGATGGCGACAGGAAAACTCACACAAACGACAAACAACATGACTATTACAACCCTTGCTATTGCAACTCTGAGCCCCTTCATGGTGGCCGATGCTCAGGAACAGGTAGAAGTTTCCGCAGAGACTCCTGCTGCAGCAGTATCCTACGACTGGGATTCTCAGGTTACCCCCGGAATCTCTGAAAAGGATTTCGAGACAGGTGCAACTGGCACATTCAGCTTCATTCCGGGCACCAATGGACAGATGTGCGTGGATGACTGGAATCTGGCCTGATAAAGTCAACTATCCGGGGCAATGGGGCAAAATAGCCACATTGCCCTGTTTTATTTTTCAAAACCATGATTCTCATCCTCACCAACCGCCGCGATGTAACCACCGACCTCCTGATGCCGCACCTCACCTCGCATGCCGAGGTGTTCCGTTTCAACATGGATCTCTGGCGAGACTACAGCTGGAGCATCGATGCCAAGGGCTATGAACTGCGCGACCCCACCGGGCGCTGCTGTCGTGAGTCCGAGGTAGGAGCGGTGTATGACCGCAAATGCATGTTCGACCCGGTTCGTATCGATGTGCCGGCCGGCGGTTGTGCCGAATCCTGGCAGCGCAACGAGGTGATGCTCATCTGGAGCGGCATCAAGGATTTAGCCGTGCACAGCGGCAAATGCGCGCTCATACACCCCTCGCCCCTTGGCAACTGGTACAAGATGCGGCAGATGCGCCTGGCTGCGAACTATTTTCCTGTGCCCGCATGGCAGATGCTGCACGGCACACCGGTGCAGCTGACAGGGGACGTTGTGTGCAAGACCAACGGCGTGGAACCCATGGGGCAAGGGCAGTTGCTCACCGTTGGCAAGGTGAATCCGGCACAGGTCGATACCGCCTATCCCTGGTTCCTGCAGCAATGCCTCACCCACTCCACGCACGATGTCACCGTTGCATATGTGAACGGCAAGCTCTTTGCCAGTGAACTGCAGCGAGGCAACTGCATGGATTCCCGAATAGCCGCCTTTAACAACAAGTCTCAGTGGCAGCCCTGCGAGCTGCCCCCGGAGCAGAGCGATGCCATCTGCCACATGATGCGCGAAACCGGCCTCTCCTTCTCCCGCCTCGACTTCCTGCGCGACGCCTCCGGTACGCTTCATTTCCTGGAGTTCAACCCGAACGGCCAGTTTGCCTGGATGGACCTGCAAAACGAACGCGGCCTGCTCACCGCCGTGGCGCAGGAAATCCTCCGCGTCCACGCCGCCCACTGCCGTTAAATCCCCTTCCCCCCCACAATGAGTCCCCCCCCCGAAGTTAACATGCTGTATCGCTACCTCCAGTTTCTGGGCTATCTGCTCGCCCTCATCCTCATCTTCGCCGCTGTCCTCTACGGCCTGCTCTGTGTTTGGCATTGAGCTTGGGCCCGAGAAGCCGCTGATTCGCCGCCATGCTTCAGCCTGCCACTCTTTCCACGCAATACGGGATAGCCCGCTTTATGTGGGGGCGCATGGTTCCTTTTCGGCCCAAAAGTACACTATCTGCTTGCAAAATCATGTCGAAAATGCTACTTTTACAGCGTGGAAACGCAAGACCAGGCGGAATTAAAGAAGAGCATCAAGATTTGGCTGAAGGCGAACAATTACAGTTACGCCTGGCTGGCAGAGCGTTGCTATGTGTCGGAGGCAACGGTGCGCAACTGGATGGCCAAGAAATTGATACCGGCGGCAAAGGTGCATATCATCCGTGAAATGGTGAAGGAGTTGCCACTGGTCATGCCGGGGCGTGTGCAGGTGGAGGAAGAGACCAAGATAACACTAAGCTTGGATGCCGCCACACGCGCCACGCTGGAGCAGCGAGCCCAAGCCCGGGGCAAGACACTTGCGGAGTTTCTGGCAGAAGAGGTGCAGCGCCTCGCAAATTGATTTTTTAGTCGCTCGAACTTACCTGTATGGATGAGCCTATGGATTCCTTGCCTCCCGGTGCGCAGCTGGGGCAATACCGCTTGCTCGAAGCGGCCTCGCAGGGTGGTTTCGGCATTTTGTACCGCGCGTGGGATGAAAAACTGAACCGCCTGGTAGCGGTGAAGGAGTGTTTTCCGGCTTCCATCTGCCACCACGACCCGCAGACAGGCATGGTGCGCCCGCGTACACCGGCCCTGCAGCGGCAATATGAAACCGCGCTGAATTCCATGTATGAGGAAGCGCAGACTCTGGCAGGCCTGCACCATGCGCGTGTGGTACCGGTGTATGATGTTTTTCGTGCGGCAGGAGGCTTGTTTTATGTGATGCCCTGGCTGGAGGGCGGCTCCCTGCGCGAGAAAATAGCAGCAGTTCAGGCCGGGGGACCACCCATACCGGCACAGGAGCTTCGGCGCTGGCTGCCGGAGATACTCTCGGCGCTGGAGTACCTGCACAGCAAAAAGGTGATTCACCGAGATGTAAAGCCGGGCAACATCATGTTCGATACAGATGGGTACCCCGTGCTGGTGGATTTCGGCTCGGCGCTGAACCGCGCTACAAAGGTGGATACAACCACCCAGGGCGAGTTCTCCCCCGTCTACGCCTCCCCCGAACAGGTAAGCGGCAAGGGAAAAATCGGGCCGTGGACAGATTTGTATTCGCTGGCCGCCACCTGGTATGAACTGATAAGCGGCTCCCCGCCGGAACCGGCCCAGCAGCGCCTGGCAAAGGATGATCTGCAGCCGCTCCCCTGCGGCGAAACCGTGCTGGAGCAGAGTCTCATGCAGAATCTGGCGCTGAATCCTGCAGAGCGTTGCCAGTCCGCCCGCGAATGGCAGGATTGGCTGCTGAGCGGAGCTCTGCCGGTGGCGATAGCACGGCCCAGGCGTTGGCGTTTTCTGTGGTGGGGGCTTGCGTCCGCCGGGGTGGCTCTCGGCACCTTTCTGCTGGGGCGCGGGCAGGCGGAGCAGGCTGATAATGCAGAGCCCGCTGCGGCGGCGCAAACCGAGACTCTTCATAAGCCCGAGCTGCCGGCGGAGCAGTATGAGCAAATGTGCAGGGATTTGGGGCTGCCTGCCTTGGTGCAGCAATACAATGAACTGATGCGAAAGGCAACGGCGTACCACGATGAGTGTCGGGAGCGGCTGGAGTCAATCTATCGCACAGCCGCTCAACAGGCAAATACGCAAGCTCGCCCCGACACACCACACAAAAGAGGCCCAAGCATTTCTGCATTGATGCGCCCGGAGCTGTCTGCCAAAAGACAGATTTTCGCCTTACAACTGGAATGCCAGGGGAAGATGGCGGACTATATGTCTGAGCAGCAGACTCGGGTTATCCGCCCGATGCAAACCCGCATGCAGGAAATGCCCCGCGTTTTACCCTGCAACACAGAGGAGGAACGCATGGTGTCGGAGCAAGCTGCACGACGCATAAAGGCGGATTATGCCACTTATCTCTCCACTGCCCCCCTGGAGCAAATGACGAAATCCCTCGTTGATCTGTGCGCGGAAAAGATGAAGGAGTTGCAACAAATCCCGAATTCTGCGGCGAACGCAAAATGATAAAAGGCGAGCTCTCAAAATCCGGGGCAGAAAACTTGCGCTTTGTATAAGGATTCCCCCTTTGCACGCGCTCCGCCGGCAGCGGAATATCTCCCATTGTATCCTTTTTGCTACTTTTTGATAACTTTTTCTTGACTTTTGTTGCACTTTTAGATACTTTCATCTCACCTCATCGCAACAAAAACACACATGCTCCGCCTCGTCACCAACAATGCCTCCACGCCCTGTTTCTCTCGACGCGGCTTATTCGTCTCTGCGCTTCGGCAAATTAGCGATCAGGCGGTCAAGCAGCTGCTCGATACTCTCGTGAGCCTCTGCCGCCCATTCACGCAGCTGGGTCTCCATCTCATCCGGCACCACGGCTGTGATGCTCTTCTCACTCTCCTCCATGAGCTCTTCCATGCGGCGAGCCACCAGTGGGCTGGGTTTACGCGCCCGGGTCAGAATACGGTTCACTGTACCGCGCGAGCAGTGCAGCATCTCAGCCAGCGCCGTCTGCGATATGCCGCGCTCCTTCATCCATTCATTCCATCGGTCAATGTTACTCATGTGTCTATTCTATGTACCACACGTTACAGATGCAAGCTCAAAATGTAACAAAAGAACACTTTTTGTGCGGATCAGCACAGTTCTTGCTTGACACAAGTAACGCGCGTTACTATATTACAAGCAAACTGTCACTCCCGTTACACCATGAAACGCATCGAGATATCTATTGACTCCCCGGCCGGTCGCACCGTCTGCGCTCTGGCCGAGCAGCTCAACCTCGACCCGCAGGACGTCCTTCAGGGCATTCTCTTCGGGCTCTGTAACCGCAGAAAAAGGAAAAGCAGCCAAACTATACAGAGCAACTTATCAACGAATGGGCAGGCACAAAATCCAAAACTTACAATGAGAACACACACGTTTTCACTTAACAAATAACACAATTATACTTAAATGAAAGGTTTAAACTTCTTAAACTCGACGTGGTGCAAGCGAGCAAGCTCACCAGAAAATCAAAAGGAAATCATCGATAAATTTCTCCTCTGGAGCCAAAAAGTCAAAAATACAGAAATTCTAAAAAAGGCTGGATTGCTCTATGATTTTTTTAAATCTCCCGTTATATCCGCTGCAGACAAAGCCTTAGTTGCAGGGGCTATTCTTTACATTATTACCCCCATCGACTTAATTCCTGATTTTGCGCCTTTCGCTGGTTTTCTGGATGACTTAGGAGTAGCAGCTTATGCATTGACCTACATCAACAGCAGGTTAAATCAGATAGATACAAGCAAGCTGATTGAGTCAGAAATTAGCGAAACTGATAAAGATAACATGCAAAATACATAAATTGAGTCAATTCTAAAATCACAAACCATGGGCATTTTCGGAAAACCTAAACCACCGCCTCCTCCCCCGAACAATCTTGGCGGTGGTATTATAGCTGCCGCGGGGGCATTAATTGGTTTAATAGCCGCAGTTCCTTCCATAAAAAAATGGATTGACGAAAAATGGAAAAACTCCAATATGACAGACGAAGAAAGGCGTTTGCGAGAAGAACAAGCGCGCTTACAACGCGAGAAGGAAGCTGAAGAACGATGCCTCGCCCGAGAGGCTGAAGAACGTCGCCTCGCCCGAGAAGCAGAAGAACGACGTATCGCGCGAGAAGCTGAAGCAAAAGAACGACGTATCGCGCGAGAAAAGCGCGAAAAAGAGCTAGCTTTGCAACTCGAAGAAGAAAGACGCCGTCAACAGGAAGAACGCGAAAGAAAAAGAGAAGAAATCCTCAATACTGCATGGTGGAATATACCGGAGGGCAAAATTCTGCTTATAGACACGTGTGTTTGGATGAGAGAAAATACGCCCGAATTTGTGAACTGGTTCGAATGGTTAAGCGAGAACGCACCAAATAAGAATTGGTCCGTGATGGTAGAACACAGTGTATTTCAGGAAATCGAAAAAAATCGAAAACAAAAAGGCCTTTTGGGGCTTAAAGCCCGGATGGCACATTCACGGGTTAGAAAAATGCAACAGGCTCTGCTCCCTCACAAACTCTTTATATGGCAGAATGCCTCTGTACCCAATAAAACGGAAGATAAAATTGCCTACGCAGATCCAGACTTGGTTCAGCGAATGAAAACAGATGACAATATTATCCTTGTTACTTGTGACTTCAGCTTAGCTATGACAGCCAAGCAAATTACCGGAAGTGTGGAAAGAATCCTTGATTTGGATAATTTTGTAGCGCTAATTAAATAATTACCCCCAATATCTCATATGTCAGCAATACCTAATAATGTAATTGTAAATATTATAACTAAAATAATAAAGCAACATGGCCTACCGGCAATAAAAATTATTGTTGAAGAACTATTAAAGAGGAAAGGTGAAAAACCTATAATAATACTTGGAAGGATCTTAGCCAGAATAGCAACTGAGATATTATCAAGAAAACGGCTGCCGTCTGCATAAAAAAGAAACATTTTTTCGTAGAAGCTAATTTTATGGCTATTCCTATTGGCCCCATTGTAAAGTTTATCATAATAAATATAGCAATCCCTATCTTAATCGATATTATTAATAAACCAAAGAATGATAGGGTGGATAAGAAATAATATGTTAAAGAAAATCATCAGAGATCTAGGTGCCCAAAAAGCACTTAGCATGCTCACGTCCTCAAAACTGGGTCGAGCATTGCTCCGCAAAAGTTTGAGTATTATGGCAAACAAGCTGAATATCCCTATTACAGTAGAGACAAATGTACAAAATAATTCAAAAATGATATTTTCGTTTGGGGAATCCGGCTCCAATCTCTATTTTCAATGTACCATTCACACAGAAACTCTGGCAGAGCTGACAGAACTTGCCGGCTCTGCATGGATAAACGGTACGAAATTGAGTAAGGACGACATCCTGCCCGTATTGCAAAAAGCAACACGAACGTCCCCAGATTACTAACAACATCTCATAAACCATAAGACTCCTTCGTTTCTCTGTAACCACATCACCAAATAGCAAATCATGAAAAAACTCATCAGCTTATCCATTATCGCCATCTTTACATTAACATCATGTAAGCCAGGCATCATCGGGCGCCTCTTAGCGATGCTGTTTAATTCAGAAAATGCCTCGTGGTAACAATACCGTAAAGCCTCCTGCAAGAAAGCCGGGCCGGTCATGATGACCGGCCCGGTGCTCCACCATGAGCAACCGGGGGAAAGCCGGCACGCCATTCAGCCCCGTAAAAACGGGTCAGCTCCCAAAAGTGTGGGAAGGCTGTTTTTTGAGTCATCGGCCATGTGAGCACTCTACAAATACCCTTAACTTGTAATTTTGGAAGTTTCTGTAGCCATATCCTCGACGCTGAATTCCTTTTATCTTGCGATGAAAGCCCTCGGTGATTCCATTATTTTTGGAGAAACGGAATCGTTACCCTCGGATAGCGGTTAGCCACTGCACACCGTGCAGAGAAAAGCCACGCTCGAGCATACGGTAGTGCATATCGCGCAGGTGCATAGCACCGTAGAAGATAGCCACGCGAGAGCCGGGAGCAAGAGCTGGAAGCTCGCGATCCAGCACAGCCAAACAGCGCTCGTTGCGGGTGATGATGATGGCACTGTTTTCCATAGCATTTGAGCCACGGCTGCACTCTTTCGCCAAACCACGAATGAACGAACGTCGCAACTCCTTTCGGGTACTGACTAGGGAGCTCGTGCCGCTGGAACTGCCACCTTGGAACATACTGCCGACAATGAGCCCAAACCAGCTTTCGCCGCGATTTTTCATGGCTTCGGCAAGTTCTTCACTGCTGACATCAGCAAATACCATATTGTCCAAGCTGTAGTCTATGCACTCGGTTTGCAGGCTCAGCTTAAGCGACTGTGCCATAAGCACATAATAGGAGCTAAGCATGTTGTTGAAGGCCTTATCGCCCCCCTTATTTTGCTCCTCGACCATGCGCTCAAAGGTCTGTTGCTCCTCAGCCGTAGCAGTCTTCTGCTCAATCTTGCGCGCAATACGCAGCATTTCGGATATACCTTCGCCATCTACCATCTCGTAGAGTACTTTATCGTAGCGCTTAAAAGCACGGTTAAGATTACGGTAGTACCCGGATTCCGCCAAATGAACCGCACCAACTAAATCTACCGTAACACCGGACGGGTGGGTGTAGCGAGCAACCGGGGTGAGCAGACTCTCCTCACCGCCTACCGCTATACGGTGCTGCACTACCTGAACGGGGTAGGCAAAAGCCGCCGGCAGAGCAAGCAATATCACGGCGACACAACTAACGATGAGATAGCCTAAGCGCCCAAAATAATAAAGCGCACTATACTTATTCATAAGATTATTTTCTTTTTAGTTCCATTCAAGAAGGAGGGCGCCCCCGGGCGGAATACTAATGGGCAATCCCGGTTCGCGGAGTTGCTGAGTGGTAGCGCACAGATCGGGAGCTGTAGGGTTGAGCAAATCGCGGAAGCTCGCACAATCACTGCGCCTACCGGCCCATTCGCAAGCATCCGCCGGAATATGGATGTAGGTATCAGCCGGGGTCACAGGGTCGAGATTACATACAAGTAACAGCGTAGCACGAGCCTTGCGGTTATGGCGCAAGCAGGCATAGAGCCTATGGCCGGAGCAGCTTTCACCCGCAGCCCTGCCATAACCGGGGGTTTGTCGATTTGCCCAATTCAAGCCATAAAAATCGCCCTTACTCAGTGCAGGGTGCTGCAACAAGGGGAATAGACGGGTGCAGAATTTTCGCAACTCCTGTTCTTCCTCAGTCATGAGAGCGCCATCAAAGCGCCCCCTGTTGCTCCAGTGCTGTAGTTGCGGCAGGTAGGTGTAGTCAAATATCGAAGTTCGCCCATTGTCACCGCCATAGCCGCCGGGGCCTTCAGCGCGCTCACCGACTTCGAGACCGTTGTAAATAAGTACGGGGCCGCAGGCCGTACCAAACTGAGCCACTAGCAGAGCCTTCGCCGCGGCACTCCCCTGCCCTGCCCAGTGTTTAGGGGAAGCGAGTCGTGGCTCGTCATGATTTTCCAGATAGCGCAACCCGCGGCTGTGCAGGAAGTGCTCGCTGCGATTGTGTACATCTAAGTCGTTTGCCCAGGCAGCGCCCTCGAAAATGGCATTGAGAGCGCGGTAAGACTCGCTATCGTAAACGGCATCGAACCCGGCGGAAATCAGGGCGACCGATACGTCCCCCTCACAAAGTTTCATGTGGTCGTTGTAGGCTTCTGCAACAAACATGGTGCTTTCATCGCGCATGCGAGCATTCGCAAGCGCCCAGCGCCAAAAATTGATGGGTACCATGTGTGCCATATCGCAGCGGAACCCACCTACCCCCATGGTTTGCCAATACGCCAGCACGGAATCCATAAGCTGCCAGGTGCGAGGCACAGCGGCAAGCGGCGCAAACTCGCGCGGCAGGTTGTCTGCTGCGGCAGCCCCAGCGCGGTAATCGCAGCCGTAGTTAAGTTTGGCGGTTTCATACCAGTCAAAATGGCCGGGGTTATGCGTAGCGGCATTATTGCCGGTCACTCTCGGGTGGCCCCGCTCAGGCGCGAACTCGCCGTTGGGCAGGTTCATGCAGCACCCACTATTGCAGGGTTCCAAATAATAAAATGAATTATCGCGCACAAAAAATTGCGACGTATCATCCCCGCGCCCGAAGCTGAACTCCGGGCGCACGGTTGATTGATAGTTGCGCGACACATGATTGGGGATAAAATCAATGAGGGGTATCATGCCATGATTGCGCACGCGGGTAAGCAATGCCCGAAACTCGCTCAACCTTTCCGCCGGTTGCTCTGCCAAATCCGGGTCTACATCAAAATAGTCCGTCACGGCATAAGGGCTACCGGCAATCCCCTTCACTACACAGGCCGGGTCGCTCGGCAAAGCGGGATAGTTCGTTTGCGTAGCATGCCGCAGCACACCGGTGAGCCACAAATGCGTGACCCCCATGCGCGCAAGGGCTGCCAGCGCAGCATCCGTCACGCCGGCAAAGGTGCCGCACCCATTTTGCTCGCGTGTACCCCATGGTACTCCGCTTTCGCAATAATTTGAAAAATGGCGAACAAAAAGCTGGTATATGACGGGCCTCATACTGCTGAGTTTACCACAGACACCACGCCGTGGCAAGTAACAATTTCAATAGCCAATTTGGCGAGCGGCTCAATCCTCCCACAGATTTTCGGCACCGGGCACATCAAGCCCGCGAGACTCAGCGGCATAGCCAAATGAGCCTTCATCCGGGCAATCCGTGTCGGCTCGGTAGTGGCGCGGTTCATTCCCGTAGCGGCGCAGGTAGTCAACGATACCACGACCTACCGCCTCTGCATAGCGACGAGCGGTAGCATCTCGCGTCAAGTAGCTGACGTGGTTGCGATTGTTCAGGAAAGCGGCCTCGACCACAGCTGCGGGAATTCCGGCATCGTCGCAGGCATTCATCCACCCGGCGGCGCGTGTAGCGTCCACATATCGCACGGAAATTCCGCACTCACGACCGCTATTGGGCATGCCGTGGTTGAGCACCTCTCTATTCAGGGTACCGGCCAGGCAGCTTGCAAGATTACGCCCATTGTAGCGATTGCAGATAATCAAGGAGGGGGAAGCACCCCGCCGCCGCCAACCGCGAGCGCTGTTGTGGTGCAGAAACACGGCACAGGAAGCCCGCCGACCAATCGCGTAATCGGCCGAAATCATGCCACCGGCTACGCGATCCGGAAAGTAGTCGGAGGGATAGCGTTGGCCGGTATCGGGTTCGTCTTGGTGCTGCACCTCAGCTCTGTCGGCCCATTGGCGCAGCGGTTCGGTTTCCGGACGCTCGCCGCGGTTGGTAACCAAAACCTTGTAACCGGCCTGTTCAATAACCTGTTTCGTATAGTATACGTAGCGATACCACCAGTCGAGCTCTCGTACACGCTGCCCGTTTACTGCACGCGGAGATACCGCCCCCCCTGCCCCAACGCAATGCCCGATATCGAGAATCACCGGTCCTTCAGCCGTTCCTCGCGGTGCCGCACAGTTACACAGCGCCAAAATAATCGGCAACGCGCTGAGTATGATGAGCAATCGGTGCAACATACCCTGCGCAATTTTTACTTCAGCATGTCAGCGGTCACACGGTATGTGGCACCGCAGCGGGGACACGAAGCCTCCAGATACCCCTGCTCGGAAAGCAAATCCGCAAAATCTTTCTGCATAGTCCGGATGGTGGGCAATATCTTATCCAGCGTACAACCGCAGCGGAACGTGAACTTGCGAGTTTCGAGCAGTTTGATTTCCTCCGTGTCGGCAATCGCGGCAACATCCGCCGCAGTAAGCTCGCTGAGCCAATCGTGGTCAGCCCCGGGCTGTGCGGTTATAAGGGCGTATACATCCCCCCCTAAATCAAATGCACGAGCCTGGCGTTGCTCGCTCTGGCGGTAGAAATCTTCCACCCACTCCACCACTGTATTGCCGGGAATCACTGTGACCGAGGTCTGCGGTTCCTTACCGGTGCGCAGGTTCTGAGCAAAAAGCATGTTGCGCTCAGGCTCGCGCACGCCTTCAGTAAATACCCGACCGATGACATCCTCCGTCAGCGAGGAGCCCGACACAAAGTAGTTCGCCAGCATGGGGTCTTTGATGTTAAAAGTCCATGCGTGGTATTCCTGCCAAGGGCGCGAGACCAAATGCAGGGTAAAATATGCAAGCAGCTGTTTAAACATGGTGTCTTCAGCCTCAGCATTGCGCTGTTTATGCTGCATGAGGTGCAGATAATAGTCCACAAAAAGCGGAGAAAAATCCGCCTTCAGCAACAGGCAGTTGCGCCTGCGCACAAATATGCCCTGCACGGTAGTAAACTCTTCGATGGCCTGTCCGTTCTGCTGCTCTGTCATGATTTTTGTTCTTGCCCCCTATAATAACGCGACAGAGTATAAGGCGCAAGCCTAAAATCACGGCACAGTACTATTCGTTGGTTTATCTGTCAGCGGACATCCCAGAAAACATACCTTACTTGTTCGCACACGCGGAGCCTTTGTTTGCACACGCCCTAGGGCTCTGCGGTGCATGCACAAATCCTCGACCTCGTTGCGCAGGTAAAAACACCCCAGCCGAGCCCCACTCGTCCCTCGCACTCGCAATCGAAATTGCTGCAACGCGCCACTCCTCACATACCGGCTCAATGTATTGCGGGATACACCCAATATCTCCACCGCTTCCGCGGCTGTAAGAAGTCGCGGCGATTTGTGATTGATGACCGGTCGGCGCTGCCGAGCCAAACTCATCACCCGATTGCGATCCCAGTATGTTCGCGGTGGGCACGTCCCATCGTACACACGGCAATAGCGCACATTCGCACGATGCATTAAATCGCGAGCTGATGAAGGCAAACAGCCCAAAATAGCCGCCGCCTGACGAGCAGATATCGACCACGAGGGAGCCTTGTTCAGCAAGAGCGTTCGCCCCAGTTTGCGCTGAGATGACTCCGCCAGCATGGAGGTGGGATATTTCACCCCGGGAATGTCATATAATTTCACACCTCCGACACCCTCTAATGTGCGTGGTATATGACCGGCTCTGGGAACTCTTTTTACCACCCCTATGTTCCGACCCACATTAACCGAATTTCTATCCTTCTTCATATTCAACAAAAACAAATACAATAACATTCGAATAATGATAATTGCAAATTTTTATTTATTTATTTTCAATTCTCTTAAAACATTAAACTTATAAGACAGCGTATAACAAATTTCTGTACAACAAAATAAAATTAATATATTTTAACATCTAATTATCTTATCGATTGCTCAAAAAACAGCCGACGAGAGATACCGGCATGAGAGTGAAAACAAAAAAAACGCCCACCCAGGGAACAAGGTGAGCGGTTCGGTTTTGAAGCAAAAAAAATGCTAGCGACTGATTTCGTTATTTTTCACGCTGGTCGGCAGTGGCTCGAGCGGGCTATAGGAAAATGAACTCAAGCGTGCTTGGCGGCTGCGATTTTACCGTAAGCGGTAGTGGGATATTTGGAAGCAGCCTGCGCATAGAGTTCAGTGGCGCGGGAAAAATCCTGCAAACGGGTCTCGCACAGGTGAGCAGCACGGCAGAGAAACAACGCTCGGTCTTCCTTCCTCGGGACTTGCTCTGCCCCGGAAAGAAGAGCTTTCAATGCGGCGGACGGGTCATTGAATTCATCTGCCAGCAGGGTAGCCAGCTCGGCCCAAGCTCTGGGGCGAGAGGATTCTTGGCGTACGAGAGTCTCCATCTGTGGCAAAAGCTCACGCGCGTGCTCGCATCGAATGCGCTCAGCCAGCGCCACCAAGGGGTCTTCCTCCGGCGAGTAGGACGACATATAGAGCCGCTCCCCGAGTTTACTCCCCCATACGGGTAAGTAGTAGTATTTCAGCAACAAGCCCAGCCATACCGCCAGAACAGCCAAAGCGCCCAGCATGATAATGAGGGCGAGGCGCACATCCTCACCCTCTCCATTGAAGAGCTCTCGCACCTTCAGCATAACCAGCACAAAAAGTGCCAGTGGCAGCAAAAGGTTAAATATCCGCATGAATAACCTCATGTGCGTCGGCAACTAACGGACGTTATTTAGTACGCTCGGGCAGGTCTTCCATTTCGAGATAATCCAGCGCGATGGTACGATTGGGATTCTGAGGATTGCGCACCTCGAGCTTCATCTGTTTAAAGAACCAAGTACCATCGGACAAGCGCTGCACGGAGGTGATGGAAAAACGTTTCTTCAGCTTACCGTCGGCACCGTAGCCGTCTATCTGCCAAGTCGTACCGTTTTCCTTGTCTACCCACATGCGTACCCAAGCAAACTGACCGGCGCCGGGGCTGGGGTTCTTGACTTCAACGATGTAGCAATCGCGACCTTTGATGCGAGATGCGCCGGCATCGTCAATAAGCTTGCCGCCGGTCCAGTAGAGGAAGCGGAGTGAAAGATCCTCATAGCAAACATCGGTACCGGCAATAGTCTGCCCGTAAGCCGAAGGCGCCATAACCTGTGCCTTTCCATCCTTCACAAGCACCAAGTCCGCATTTTTCTCTTTAATGCGCACATCGAAGCGCTGCCAGACATTATCGTGCTTGTACTGGAATACAATAGTCTCGCCGCGGGCGCTGAGACTGAACGGCACCTTATTGCGACCTTTGCGAATGGAACCCATCACGTCACGGTTCCCCTGACTCACCGTCATCTCACGCATGGCGCGCAGCAAGTCGTCTACATTTACCTCCTGAGCCGCAGTCGCCCACACACACATAAACGCGGCTCCGATTGCCACGAAATTTCTAAATACTGATTTCATATAGGCATTATACACACATGAACACACGATGTACAGCTTTTTCTGGTCAACGTAAACTTCTTGCCCTCTGCTGTCCCAATCCCTCCAGAGCTGTGTATCATCGTATCCACGGTCTGTCACAATGATGCTGCGCCCGGGTGGCATCAGGTGATAGGCACCTATGTTATCCGACTCCTTACCATCTGAAACATGGACATCTATGGGCAGAAAATCGTTCAGCGAAAAAAGGGTGTGAAGCTTGATGGCGCCTTTTTCCTCACTGTAGTGCGCCCAATTGAATATATTGAGGCAGAGTGTAATAACACTCGAATCAAGCAGCATGATGCGGGATGCCTTGATACCCTCTCGGAAGCGGCAGGAGAAAGTCTGCTGTCCCAACCGCTTATGAAGCAGCCGGTAGATATCCCGGAACACCAAAGCATCGCGCTTTGCGTTCTGATGACTCAGCGCGTTGCGGGATGGAGCTTTTTGAATTCCCAGATGGTTAAGTCCCCCACGGATTCCTTCCAGCCCTTTGCAGATATCACGTAGGGATTGGCAGTCTGCCATGTGGCAGAATAGCAGGGCTATAAGGTGCGCCCGGGTGTCGAGAGTCTGGCAATAATTGTCAGTTCTCGCTCGTGTGGCCTGGGTGACGTGACCTATCTTTTTAACAAATTAAGGCAATCCTTTTTCCTCCGACACCCATTTTTGATGCTAAAGTTACTCCCCCTCTGTCAGCAAATCTGAAAAAAGTCCCTGTTGCCCAGTAATACAAACTTGACAATACCCGAATACAGCTATATAATGGCGAATCCGAAATGGAAAACACCGAACACAGAAAACTGAAAGTTCTTCTCTGCTGCTACGCATGCGACCCAGGTTACGGTTCTGAACCAGGAATGGGATGGAATTTTGCGTATCATATCTCTCGTCACCACGATGTGCACGTTCTTGTTGAAAGCAAGTTTAAAGAGAAAATAATGAGCTACGTTCAACAGCGTCCGGAGATAGAACGCAGCATAACCTTTCATTTTCTTCCTAAGTTCCGACACAGAACGCTACGCAAAATCTGGCCGCCTAGTTACTATTGGTTTTATCGCGCATGGCACAAAAGAGCCTACAATTACGCGAAAGAGCTAGATAACAAAGAAAACTTTGACCTAGTTCACCAGATTACCATATCCGGATACAGAGAACCAGGCATGCTCTGGAAATTAGGAAAACCATTTATATGGGGACCTCTCGGTGGATTCACTGATACCCCATGGTGCTTGCTGAGCAGCTTAGGGTGGAAAGGCGCTTTGCATTTTGCCATCAGAAACGTAGCAAACCAGCTTCAGAAACGCTTCGGTAAAGCATGCCGAGCTGCTGCTGCGCACAGTGCAACAATACTAACCAGCACCACCAAAGCGGTAAGAGAAATTCGAGAATATTGGAACAAAGATGCCGTTCTGATGAACGAAGTAGGTCTCGAAACACATCACACCCAATATTCGCCACAACCACACGAAAAGGGTACTGCACTGCGAATCTGTTGGGCGGGAGAGCATATACCAAGAAAAGCATTGGATTTGCTACTGCATGCCTTACCACTATGCAAAGAACGTGTAGAATTACATGTACTGAGTAAAGGTCCGCGCATGGAGGCATGGAAAAAGCTAACCCACAAGCTCAAGTTAGATGATGTTGTTACGTTCCACGGATTTATTCCTCGGGAGGACGCATTCCGCATCATGGGCACCAGCCATGTATTCTGCATCACCAGCGTACGAGAAGACACCTCTACCGTAGTATTTGAGGCCTTCCGTTACGGCCTGCCAATTATAGCTATGGATCACTGCGGGTTTTCCACAGTAATAGATGAAAGCTGCGGTATCAAGATTCCGATTAATAGTCGACAGCAAGTAATCGAGGATTATGCGCGACACATTGATTACATAGCAACTCATGAAGAAGAGCGACAAGCTCTCTCTAAGGGTGCCTTGGAGCGTTGCCAGCACTTCACATGGGATGCTAAAATGAACACTATTAATAAAATATACGAGAAAGCATTATCCCACAAAATGCAATGAACACGCTACCTTTACAGGGCTCCGGTATATTAGAAGAAGCTCTGAAGCTTTTTCCTTGTCGATCAGGAGAAGCCACTCACTTCGTGCTGTGTCATGGAGAGAAGATGAAGTTCCTTATAGAATTGAAAGGTGGCGTAGCCAAACTGCAAAAAAATATAGCCCCCTACAATAAAAAGCTTACTCTACTCGTAAAGCTTTTACCCATCTTGCCGTGGAAAGTATTGCAGAAAGTAGGCTTTGGATATTTTGCGCGCGTAGAGCTTCATCCGCAAATAGAAGGCTATATCCCTGCTGGTAGCAAATGGAATGTTCTGGTCGGCACATACGACGAAGCACAAAAACTCGTACTCCAATGCTACACTACCGCGGCCGAGCCATGTACATTCATCAAAGTTGGCAACAAAGGCTCCGATATTCAAATGCAGAGAGAAATTGACTTTCTGCGAAAAAATCAGGATTTTTCAACATTCCACACGCCGACCCTACTTGGTTCTTCACTGATGAGTGAAGGTTTTGCTTTTAATATTCAGGCCACAAAAGAGTTCAACGGAAAGAAGGTTGCCCCTGTTTTAACCGAAGAGCTTTTTCGCATCGCAACAGAAATAGCAGGGCCGACCATCATGCAAGAAGGCACGGCATACACTTTCTCCCATGGTGACTTTGCACCATGGAATATACGCTGCGAGGAGGGCTCATACACTGTTTTTGACTGGGAACACTGCGGACTGCGACCGGCAGGATATGATGCAGCCTACTTTATTATCATGGCCGACATAGCCCTTAACAAATGTAATTTTGACGAAGCTTTCCAAAATGCAGCTGAACAGCTACAGCGTTTGGCGCCAAATCTGAAACTGGATAAAGCCCTCATACAACAAGAGTTTACTAAAACGACCAAAACACTTAATTTCTGACATTGTCGTCCGGACATGAGCACGCAACGCCCCGATATTTTATTTATTGAAAACTTCTTCAAGGGTCTGAAGCAGCAAGATATTTCATACTGCATCATGCGCAACGCCCATGAAGTTGCAGCAGGCGATGCGCACGATGTCGATTTGTGCATTTGCGACAAAAAATTACACCAAGCGGAACAATTGCTCGAAGAACAGGCAAAGCAACTCAATTGGAAGTTACACTTAAAAACAGGCTCTGCGAACGATAAGAGCAACATCAAATGCTACAATTACTACCACACGGTAGAAGAAACTCAGGAAATATACATAGTGCATATAGATGTTTTCCCGACATACGCTTGGAAAGGTTACGAAATACTTTCCAATGAATTATTGCTGGAAAATGTTAACACCGAGACACTATACCACAGTATAGCTGCAGAGACTGAAGCTGTCTGCAATCTGTTTGTTCGCCTGCTTTACAATGGCAAAATCAAGGATAAATACAAGCCGAACATCCAAAAAACATTCCTGAACAACAAAGCGCGAGTATGCGAAATTATGCGGCATTTCCTACCGCAGGAGCTGACCGAATACATATATAATTGCGCAATCGAACAAAACTGGGATGCGATAGACGATAAGCGCCCGGCAATTATTAAGAGCGTGAAAAAACGCTCCAAGCGCAAACTGATTACCTATATAACTTACCTGCTCTCCAAAGCGTTAAAACGCACCGGGCTTATCGTTGTTTTCCAAGGAACGGATGGCAGCGGAAAAACCACGATAATTAACGGAATCGAGCAGGTGCTGGGCAACACATTCTCCGACAATACCCTGAACTACTACCATTGGAGACCGGGATTTGTCAAATCCGAAAAACGCCTTGATAGTGAAGGCAAAGTCGTAAATAATGTACAGCCGCACACACTACCTCCAACCGGTAAAATAATGTCGTTAGCGAAAATGCTACTCTACACCGCAGACTATGTGTTAGGTTATTGGCTGAAGGTATATTGGCAATCTGCACAGGGACATCTTGTCGTATTTGATCGCTACTATTACGACTTTTACATGGATAAAGTCCGCTATCGCCTCAATATCGGCAACTGGGTAATCAGGCTACTGCACCTGTTCATCCCTAAGCCGGATATAACCTTTGTACTTCTTGGCGATGCAGAAAAGATACATGCACGCAAAAAAGAGCTTCCGCTTGAGGAAGTTCAGCGCCAAATTGACCTATTGCGCACCTACAAGCCCCTGTTTGCCACCCCTGTAGAAATAGACGTATGCCACAGCATACCTGAGGTGGTATACACGGTATCGAGCAATATTCTCAAAAGGCTTAACGGACAAAAACTCGGCTAAAAAAGCTGAATAAAACTCATGCCTGAGAGCAAGCATACCCCATCTGGGTGTAGGCTTCGCTGTGACGTATTCTAAGCTCGCTGGCGCATACGCAAGGTACAGAGAGTAATTCTGCGGCGCCTTGTGGAAACGGGCCAGGATAATCCCCAGTGCCACACAGAATTTTAATCATGACCGTCAAGCCGGCCATCGACTTGTACGAGACACCGAAATCAATTCCCCATGCTCTACCCTGCTTCCACTCCTGTAGAAACAGACGTACGCCAGAGCATACCTGAGGCGACATGCTCAATATCGAGCAATATCCTCAAAAGGCATAACGAACTCAGCAAAAAAGCCGAATAAAACTCATGCCTGAGAGCGCATACCCCATCTGGCCGTAGGCTTCTCAATGGCGTATTCTGAGCGCTCAGCAGCATCCGCAAGGTACAGAGAATAGTTCTGCGGCGCCTTGTGGAAACGGTCAAGGATAATCCCCAGCGCGGCGTAGAATTTAATCATAGCCGGAACCATCTTTCGAACCACATAAGGCAATTCGCCACGAATGCGCTGCCTTTCCGCCACCGTCACCTCTGACCACGAAACATTGCTCCCGGTCACCACAAACACACTGCCGAATAAATCGGGCATGCGGAGCAAGCGCGGGCGCCTAGCCATAATATCACGGAAGAATACCAAGTCACCCATCGACTTGTATGAGGTGTCGAAACTAATTCCCCATGCTCTGAAAGACGCGGCCTTGTA
The DNA here is from genome assembly GCA_017555205.1 of Akkermansia sp. Taxonomy (GTDB): domain Bacteria; phylum Verrucomicrobiota; class Verrucomicrobiia; order Verrucomicrobiales; family Akkermansiaceae; genus Akkermansia. The sequence continues at coordinate 68,592 of JAFZGW010000004.1, forward strand.
AAAACAGGTATTGGTAATGCACTGAATGAAGGCCCTGCTCACGTGGCGATTCGGGAATGAGGGGCGCCGATGGCAAATATAGCGCATATCCTTATCCAACACGATGTGAGCAGTCAAAAGCATATCCACCTCAGGTTGCTGCTGCAACGCTGCTGCGACTGCCGAAAAAACACCGGGAAGATACTGCTCATCGGCATTGATGTGGGCGGTCACATCAGCCTGCTCCGGCAACTTTTCCCATGCTCTATTGATGGCATCGTAAAGGCCATTATCTCTGGCGCTTTCAAAAGTCAACTTGTACCCGGGCATATCAGCGTGCTCCTGCTGCCATGCGGTAAGCCATGCCTGAGAACCATCTGTAGAACCGCCATCCTGCACATGGTGATGTACCTCAATACCCTCCCCTACCTGATCGGCTACAGAGCGCACACATCCCTGCAACCAATGCAGGGCATTCCATGCCGGCGTGACTATATAAAAACTGGCCATATTACAGAGCTCAGTATACCAGAAATCTTTTGAAAGGCAAGCAAAAAGCCGCCGGAGTCCCGAAAGACTCCGGCGGCGAATAAGGTTAATACCAGTGCTATACGCGAGCTTTATCAGGCGTATACACCGACTGCCTCAGAGGCGCAGGCAATCATGTAGTCGCGGTTAAGCTTGGCGATATTGTCTACGCTGATACCCTTGGGACATGCGGCCTCGCACTCGTAAAGGTTGGTGCAGTTACCGAAACCGAGGGCATCCATCTGGCGCACCATGGCAAGCACACGCTTGTTCTTCTCAGGCTGCCCTTGGGGGAGCAGATTGAGGTGAGCGGCCTTGGCAGAGGTGAAGAGCATGGCGGCGCTGTTCTTGCAGCTGGCCACGCAAGCACCACAACCGATGCAGGCTGCGGCATCGAAAGCAGCGTCTGCCGTCTTCTTGCGCACAGGCATATTGTTAGCATTCGGTGCAGCACCGGTGCGCACGTCTACGAAACCGCCGGCGGCGATAATCTTGTCGAGCGCAGTACGGTCAACCACGAGGTCACGCAGCAACGGGAATGCAGCAGCGCGGAAGGGCTCAATCCAGATGGTGTCGCCATCCTTGAACTGGCGCATGTGCAGCTGGCAGGTGGTTACCTTCTTGCCGCCGTGGGGCACGCCGTTGATGGTGAGCGAGCACATACCGCAGATACCCTCGCGGCAGTCGTGGTCGAAGTGAATGGGCTCCTTGCCCTCGTGTACGAGCTCCTCGTTCACGATATCGAGCATCTCGAGGAAGGAAGCCTCATCCGGGATGTTCTTGGCCTTGTAGGTTTCGATACGGCCCTGAGCCTGTGCATTCTCCTGGCGCCAGACTTTGAGCGTAAGATTGAGATTAGCCATAATTGTGTATGAAATTCAGAAGGTTGAACTAAATGTGCTTTACTTGTAGGAACGGATAGCCAGGTGCACGGTGTCGAAGGTAAGCGGCTCCTTGTGCAGGACCGGCAGCTCGCCCGTACCCTTATACTCCCAGCAGGCCACGTATGCGAAGTTGGCGTCATCGCGCTTAGCTTCGCCGTCTGCCAGCTGGTGCTCCAAGCGGAAGTGAGCGCCGCAGGATTCCTCGCGGTTAAGGGCATCGTAGCAGAGCACTTCAGCGAAGTCAAGGAATGCGGCCACACGCCAAGCCTTCTCAAGCTCCTGGTTCATACCCTCGGTGCTACCCACAACCTTCACGTTGTTCCAGAAGTCCTCGCGAATGGCGGGAATCTTCTCGATGGCATCCATCAAGCTCTCCTTGGTACGACCCATACCTACGTCCTCCCACACAAGCTTGCCCAGCTCGCGGTGAATTTCGTCGGGGGTCTTGGAGCCCTTCACATCCATCATCTTCTGAATGCGAGCCTTCACAGCCTCCTCAGCCTCGATGAACTCGGGAGCAGCGGTGGTGATGCTGCCGGGCTTCTGAGTGGTGAGGTAGGTCGGCAGAGTGGCGGGGATGACGAAGTAACCGTCGGAAAGGCCCTGCATGAGAGCCGAAGCACCCAGACGGTTGGCACCGTGGTCGGAGAAGTTAGCCTCACCGAGCACGTGAAGACCGGGGATGGAAGACATGAGGTTGTAGTCCACCCACAGACCACCCATGGTGTAGTGAGAGGCGGGATAAATCATCATCGGCTGCTCGTGGGGATCAACGTCGGTAATCTCCTCGTACATTTCGAAGAGGTTGCCGTACTGACCATCAATCCACTCCTTGCCCATGCGGTCGATAGCGTCCTTGAAGTCGAGGAACACGCCGCGGCCGGTGTTGGCCACACCACGCTCATCGTCGCAAGCTTCCTTAGCTGCACGAGAGGAAATATCGCGGGGAGCCAGGTTACCGAAGGAGGGGTACTTGCGCTCGAGGTAGTAGTCGCGGTCGTTCTCAGCCACGTCGGAGGGCTTCATCTCACCACGGCGAATCTTGGCTGCGACCTCGCGGCTCTTGGGTACCCAAATACGGCCGTCGTTACGCAGAGACTCAGACATGAGGGTGAGCTTGCTCTGGTAGTCGCCCTTCACGGGAATACAGGTCGGGTGAATCTGAGTGAAGCAGGGGTTAGCGAAGTAGGCACCCTTCTTCCAGCAAGCGCAGGCGGCACCTACGTTGCAGCCCATGGCGTTGGTGGAAAGGAAGAATACACGGCCGTAACCACCGGTAGCCAGCAGCACGGTATCGCCGGCGTAGCTCTTAATCTCACCGGTCACCATGTCGCGCACTACGATACCCTTGGCATGGCCGTCAACAACCACAAGATCCATCATTTCAGTGCGGGGGAACATCTCAATGTGACCCTTACCGATTTCCTTCTCCATAGCCTGGTAGCAACCCAGCAGCAGCTGCTGACCGGTTTGACCACGGCTGTAGAAGGTACGCTTGAGCTGGGAACCACCGAAGGAGCGGTTGTCAAGCAAGCCACCGTATTCGCGACCGAAGGGCACGCCCTGAGCCACGCACTGGTTGATGATGTTGCAGCTCACCTCAGCCAAGCGGTACACGTTGGCCTCACGAGCGCGGAAGTCACCACCCTTCACGGTATCGTAGAACAGGCGGTATACGGAGTCACCGTCGTTCTGGTAGTTATGAGCAGCATTCACACCACCCTGAGCAGCGATGGAGTGAGCACGGCGGGGGCTGTCCTGATAGCAGAAGCACTTCACATTGTAGCCCAGCTCAGCCAGCGTGGCAGCGGCAGAACCACCGGCCAGACCGGTACCAACGATAAGCACGGTGTACTTACGACGGTTGTTGGGGTTGATGAGCTTTGCCTCGCGCTTGTACTTTGTCCACTTCTCAGCGATGGGACCTTCCGGAATGCAGGAATCCGGCATGTAATCACTTACGGGAAACTTAATTTCTTTCATAATTGAAGAGGAGTTTGTAAGGAGTTATCAGATGATGCCGAGCATCACGCACACAGGGATGAGGATGAAGCCGCCGCAAACAGCAATACCGAACAGCCAAGCCACGATATTGTAGAGCGGGCGTACCTTGCGGGTGGACAGACCAAGAGTCTGCAGCACAGACTGCAAACCGTGGCGCACGTGCATGAACAAGCAGCAGATAGCCACGATGTAGAAGATAGAGCACCAGGGGTTCTCAAATGCAGCCTTAATGTGGCCATAGCAGTCAGCAGGGTCACCATTGAAGGTCAGCTGCCACAGGTGGAATACGATGAAGCAGAGAATCATGATACCGGTAATCACCATCGTACGGGAGGAAAGAGTAGCCTTGAGCGTACCTTCCTTCTGGTAGTGAGTGCGGGCATTGTAGTTCTCGTACTTGAGCACCAGAGTAAGCACAATGTGCACCAAAGCCACGGCCAGCAAGCCCAGACGAATGGACCAGAGCAGCCAAGCGGGCATGGAGTGCAGCCCCGTTGCGTAGTAGTTAATCCAAGAGGGGTCTTCCGCAGTACCGGCGCCACCGAAGATGGTCATATTACCGGCCAGGTGCCCCACCAGGAAGAGGAGGAGACACGACCCCGTAAGCGCCACAAGGATTTTGCGACCTATCGAGGACGTGACGAATTTGCATGCTGTCGTGATGATATCGTTCATAAGTGCAATAACGTCTTTGCGCCCGTTACTTTACTACAAACTACGCGAAAAGGCAAGCACCAATCCGCATTCATGCATTAAAAAATGCTCAGCGGGTAAATCAACCGCAGGGCAAACAGCGCTAACAGGACCGAGAAAACGCCATCTATGGCATTCATATGGCGAATATAACAACTGCGAACCGGACTCCATTGCAGCAATGCCGACCACAGGCACCAGCCCAACGCCCCTGCCAAAGTCAGCGCTACCATAAGCAGCGGGGCATACCATCCCCGGTCGGCATGCGCGCTCAACGGCCCGGCACTCAAGGTCAAAATGAACAACATACACTTGGGGTTGAGTATATTACACAAGAACCCCTGCCAAAGCAACACTCGACAACGCTGGCGCACTGCCCTGCTCTGCCCCAACTCCGGTGCACAGCCACAGCGTTTAAAGGGGAAAATCTTGTAGGCAAGGTAAAGCAACCAAGCCGCTGCCGCCCATAGCATATACACACTCCAATTCTGCGCCATAACCCAGGCACCGGCAGTGCATGCCACGACAGCCTGTATAAAAAAACCCATACTGATACCGCACCCTACAGCCACCCCACGCCAAAAACCCTGTGCCAGCGCTGTGCGAAATACAAAAAAAACATCCGGCCCCGGGCTAAGCTGGGAGAAAACCAGCAACCCACACACCACCGTTATGCTCCACAAAGCTTCCGGCATAATCAACCTTCCGGTACAAAGTGAGCCAAGGGCAGCACGGCATTGCCGCCCAACCCATACTTCTTCTCTCTAATGGTGGAACTGAGAGCGGTCGATGTCTCGTACGCACAGCGGAACATTTCCATTTTCGCGTCGATATTATCCGCATGGTGCAGCACCAGCGCCTCGGGCGTTTTCGGCACCACGGGCGAACCGAACTCCAGCACGCCATGGTGAGAGGCTATCAAGTGCAGCAGGTGAATTCGCACATTTTGACTAGCAGGGAACAAGTGCTTCCATTCCGCCTGTTTTTCCGGGGTGTAGATATCCTTCCACAAGCTATTGACAATTTCAATCCCCAATGATATATGCCCCATGAGTTCCCCCATTTCCGTATACTCCACGCCAAAGCCCTGCTCGGGGCAACCGGTTTCCCACATCTTGCCACAATCATGGAACAGCGCGCCGGCCAACACTAAATCCTTATTCACCTGCGGATACGCACTGCAAATCCCGGCAGCCGCCTGCATAACCCCGGCGGTGTGCTCCACCAACCCACCACGGCGGGCATGGTGCATACCGCGAGCAGCTGCCGCGCGGCGAAAACGCCCCTCATGAGTGCCAGCCAGCGCACGGCACAGAGCCTGCAAACGGGGGTCTTTCATTTCCTCTATAAAATCCAGAATACTCTGCCAGTCCGCAGCCTGCTTTGCCGCAAGCTCCGCTCCGCCACACAGCAAAGTTTCTTCCTCCTCAACAGACAGGGGGCGAATCTCCACCTGATTGACCTCCAAACCATATTGCGAAGTCTGCCAATCCGCCGTCATAGCCAACGTTGCTCCCTGCGTCAAGCCTTGGCAGGCGGCATTCCACGGTGCGTTATCCCACACCTTTATACTGAAGCTGTCAGTAGCATCTGCCAACGTGAGCTCAAGATAGGGTTTACCGTTCTTGGTGATTTTGTCGAGCTTTTGAGTAAGTTGAGCGCAAACAGTCCCCTGCACTGCCTCTTCAGCAGCAGCGCGCCTGAGCTGAGTTATCGAATCGAATAGCACGCAATCATTATACGCAGCGAGTCGATAATTGTCAAGCCAATGCCACACCCGATAAACTGGCAAAAGCAAATCAGCCCCCCATGCGGGAATGAGCTTGCAATTCTGCCGGATATATGGTAGAAGGTTAGTAGACAAATACATGAGGATATGGCCATATTTATTTTTGCTGATAGCGGCGAGCATCTCTACCCTGAGAGCTGCGCCTGAATTTGAGCGTCTGAAAGAAATACTAAAATCACTACCACCGGCCATTGTAGAGCAGCAGCAAGAGCTGCGAGAGTTGCAGAAAGAGAGCGGCGGCAATCGTAATATGCGCGCTGTCGTTAATCGCTTGAAAGACAGGATTCACGCTGCTGAACTGGCCTACGAAGACAACAAGGAGGCTTGTTTGCAACTGCTGTCAGAGGTTGAAAAGAGGCGCAACATCAATTTTACTGATGCTCAAGGGCGCACACTGCTCATGCTGGCTGCGGCGACCGGGCACGACCTTGCCACTGAAATAGTGCTCAAACGCTCACCGGCACTCGATATAACGGATAAAAACGGCATGACTGCCTGTGATTTCGAGCGACAAGGACAAGGCCATGCATTGCAGCAACAACTTCGCGCCCAATGGGAGCTGGCAATCCCCGAGGGCAACTATGCAACCATAAAGCGATTACTCAACTGCGGCGCGGATGCCAACTGGGTCATCAACGGCGAAATAGCACCCATACTGCATGCGCTGGAAACAGCAAACAACGACTTATTCTCACTACTGTTGACCTATGGAGCAAGTACCGAAACTCGCCTACCGGATGGTCGCAAACTTGCAGAAATGGCAGTAGAACAGCAGAGAGCGGACCTCCTTGCCGCGCTCTTGAAACGCGGTGCCACCCTACCAGACCGACTGGCAGACGGGCGCAGCCTATTCGAGCACCTTACACACCCCAATGCTTCGGCTTGCCTGCTGGCATGGCTGCGCCACCTACCGAAAGAGGAACGCATAGCCAAGCTCTGCTCCTTAGTTCGTCAGGCTCCGACCGCAGCAGCTCAAACCGCATGCTGTGAATTCCGCGCAGAGCTGAACGCTGAAGACGAGCAAGGTAATATCCCCCTGCATGAGGCAGCTCGCCGTGGTCACGTCCAACTGTTCAAGTTAATCCTCGAGCTGGGAGGCACGCCCCAGATTCGCAATATGCGCGGAGAAAATGCACTCATGCACGCTGCCCTGAGCGGCAACCCGACCATGCTCAAAACAGCTATCGATACACTGCCGACGGAAGAACTGCATGAAAAAGATGAAAATGGTCAAACCGCGCGCGACTACGCGCTGTTAGTAAAGGATAGAAAAGCGGCAGATGCACTGAAAACAGCCGCTCAACATAAACGCCCCGGCAAGAAAAACTGAACTCGCCATGGCCATACATGTAAAGCCTGTATTCTCCGCACGAAAACAATTAATAAAACAACTTCGCCAATTACTGGCGCGGGCGGCAGTGTTCACCCTATTCTCCATAATTGCCAGTGCGCTTTTTCTATATTTGCAGCTCATATTTATTGAGCAAAACAATGAATTTACCTTCACCTACGTTTACCCTCAGGAAACAAAAGAAGAGCCCCCCCAACCCGAACCACAAAAGAGCTCTTCCGTAGGCGGCTCCCCTGACTTTGAAGCAGCAGCCACCATCAGCCCCGACATCATCGTTAGCACAACAGCGGATTCGAACAGCCTGCTTACCCCCATAGAGATGAGCATGAGCGATGGCTTATCCCCGGTAGATAGCCTGAGCTTTGATTTCGGCACCGGGCTGATAGGCGATGGTGACGGAGGAGGCCACGGTGAAGGTTCGGGGCAAGGCAAGGGTAAGGGTTCAGGCTCGGGCAGTGGCGGCGGCGGCGGCTACAATGATGATATTCAGATTGTACTGGCGTTGGATGCCTCCGGCAGCATGCAGAATTTATTCGCCGCGGTTGCCAACTCGCTCAGCGATGTAATCACTACCTTGGGACAAGCCAAGCTCAACGGAAAACCCACGAAAGTTAACATCGGCATAGTGGTATACGGGCATCGCAATAAAAATGGCGGCCCCTTTGTACTTTCCCGATTCACCACCAATGTGAAGCCCCTGCGCAACAAAGTACTCAAAACCGATTGTAACGGCATGAATGAAAATTGCGGAGAAGCCATACAGTTAGCCGTGCGCAAGTTCCCATGGAACATGCGCGAGCGCGACGACATGCTCAAAGTTATTTTCATTTGCGGTAACGAGCCATTTGACATGGGGCCGGTAAACTACAAAACCGCCATCTCACAAGCCACAGCAAGCAATATCATCGTCAATACCGTTTACTGCGGAGACGAAGACGAACAGTGGAAACAAGCAGCGGAACTCGGCAACGGTCGCGGCCTTTCCTTCTATTTCACGGAAACAAAAATAGCCCCGAAAGAAGCCGCGCAGCGCCGCGAGCAAATCTTACATGAGCTTTACAGGATTCCCCTCCTCCCCTCGGGTCCCCCGGCCACGCAACAACACCTACTCTCCACCTACAAGCCACCGACGGCTCCACCCAAAAACAAAAAGCTACTCCCCAAATGGTTACAAAATCACCGCAGTAACCTTATCAATGGATTTGAATGGGACTGTGTAGAGTACTGTCGGCGCATTGGTCCGGAGCGTTTCAATCTCGACCACATCGGTGGACGTGGCAATCTGCCTATATCCCTTCGTAGCAAAAACAATGATGAAGCGCTACGCATCATTCGCAATGCCGCAATCGAGCGCGAAAGACTGCTCAACAGCTACAGAGAATGTTCCGTCAACGAATTTGCTGAAACTATACTAGAAACCCTGCAAGAGCAAGCCCTCAGCAAAGGCATCCACATAGAACTCTGACCCCACAGCTACGTTATGCCGGTTATACTCGTAACAGACAGCTCAGGAGAGCTGCACAAATACAACCTTGCGCCGTCAGAAACGCCCTATACACTGGGGCGGTCAGCAGGTTGCGACATCGCACTGCCCGAGGAGCTACACCTGTCGCGCACGCACTGTCTACTTACGGCAAGCGAAACCGGAGTAACCATGCAGGACAACAATTCAAGCAACGGTATCTACGAGGGAGAAGCGCGCATAAACAACGTACAAATGGTTCCCGAAAAAAAGTACCGCCTCGGCATGTGCATAGTGAGTCTGAGAGCGATTTCCACACCACCCACACCCACTCCCGCTCATTCTACAAAATCCACCTCCGGGCGGGAACTGGGATTGCCGACGGACTTCAATTTGAAACTGCGCCTATTGTCGCCCACCGGTCCATTGACGGTTGGTTCGGAGCTGCGCTTCGGGGTAACGGCCGAAAAAGCTGCCTATCTGTACATGGTACAGTACGACAGCAGCGGCGCAGCCACCCTGTTAGTACCGGGGTGCGCCGGCGAAGATGTACGTTTGTTTGCTAACATGGAAATGGCATTCCCGCGCGTCTATAACAATGAATACACCTTAGTGATTGAGCCACCAACCGGCACAGAAATCGTCATTGCCCTGGCCTGCACGGCAGAACAACCTTTTGAAAAACTCTGGTCACACAAGCTACCCCGACCAAACAGGAACCTCACCCCGGGCAAACTCGAAAAGCGGCTTATCGCATCACTATCCGGAGCAAAAAAGCAATGGGCTTCCGCCATTTTACACCTACAAACCACAAACGACTCACCCACCGCACCGCCGCAGCTCACCCGTATCAAAGCAAAAAAAATGACACGGCGTAACACTATGAGCTTGCAGTGAGAGCCCGGCTGTGGTAGTCTTCTATGAGCCTCTTACGTCTTTCTCTATTATGCTTGCAATCGTTATAACCGACAGCACCGGCTACACTCATTTTCATCCGATATCAGCAACAACAGGCCAAAGCTACTCGCTTGGTCGTTCGGAGAGCTGTGACTTCAGTCTGCCGCATGAGTCAACTTTGTCGGAGGTACACTGTTTCCTTTCCGTTGTTGATGGCTACGTTTATCTTCAGGACAACGGGTCGACCAATGGCATATTGTCTGAAACCCGAACGGTAACAGCCGAATATATGGCACAGGGGCGCGAATATATACTGGGTAGCTGCCGATTGATGCTCATGTATACAGAAGATGAGCAAACTCAGCAACCGGTTCGCAAAGTGGCCAAGCTGAAAGCAAAAACGGTAACAGCAACGCCGGCACCACAGCCGACATACGAAACACCGGCTCCGGCAGCCCAACCGGCACGAAAAATTGCTAAGCTGAAGGCAAAAACTATTACAGCAGCACCGGTGTACGAACAGCCTGCACCCGAACCGGTATACGAGCAGCCTGCACCCGAACCGGTGTACGAGCAGCCTGCCCCTGAGCCGGTATACGAGCAGCCCGCCCCTGAGCCGGTGTACGAGCAGCCCGCCCCTGAGCCGGTGTACGAGCAGCCCGCCCCTGAGCCGGTATACGAGCAGCCCGCCCCTGAGCCGGTGTACGAGCAGCCTGCACCCGAGCCGGTGTACGAACAGCCCGCCCCTGAGCCGGTGTACGAGCAGCCCGCCCCTGAGCCGGTGTACGAGCAGCCCGCCCCTGAGCCGGTGTACGAGCAGCCCGCCCCTGAGCCGGTGTACGAGCAGCCTGCCCCTGAGCCGGAAGCCACAGCTCAGCCGATAACATCCCCAACCCCTGAATCAGCCGCAGCAAAAAGCACTGATGCCGGTGAGAAAAAATCCACTTCCAAGAAGAAAGGAGGCCGCAAAACACCAACGAAAGCGCCTACTCGCATGCGAGCCTCAAAAGCAGCAAAAGCCGCAGCACACGCAACCTACGAACCGGAAGCTCCTCGCACCGGAGCTCTGGCCGAACTACCGAAAAGCTTCGACCTTAAACTGCGCTTAATTAACGACAAACATAATCTCAAAGTCGGCACTGCATTGCGCTTCGGGCTCACGGCCGATTGCAATTGCTACATCTACCTTCTGCAGTATGATAGTGAAGGTCAGGCGAACTTGCTCGTACCCGGCGATGCAGATATCGCACACAAGCTATTCAAATCGATTGAAACTCAATTCCCGAGCGTCAACTGTAAAGATTATGATTTGATGGTAGAAGAGCCGGTAGGCAAGGAAACTATAATTGCTTTGGCTTGTACTCAGGAAACTAATTTTGCCGAAGTCTGGCAAAATTTAGTTAACTCTTCAACCGAACAACCGACAGCCGGAACACTCGAGCTGCAAGCCATGACCAACACAAAGACAGACAGCACACACTGGTCATCATTCGTGCTTGGCATCCAAACCAAACTATAACAGCGGAAATCAAAAACTTATACAAAACAGGCGAGCCTCGCATGAGGCTCGCCTGTTTTGTATGTTCAATACTCACCTTGAACAAATAAGCCCTACCATCAGGTAGGGCTGTCAAATCCTTACAGGACGCTGTCTATCAAGCCGAATTAGGCAGCAGGAGCGGGCTCAGCAGCGGGAGCGGGTTCCACAGCGGGAGCGGGCTCAGCAGCGGGAGCGGGCTCTACGGCAGGAGCAGGCTCAGCAGCGGGAGCGGGTTCCACAGCGGGAGCGGGCTCTACGGCAGGAGCAGGCTCAGCAGCAGGAGCGGGTTCCACAGCGGGAGCGGGCTCTACGGCAGGAGCGGGCTCTACGGCAGGAGCGGGCTCTACGGCAGAAGCGGGTTCCACAGCGGGAGCGGGCTCTACGGCAGGAGCGGGTTCCACAGCGGGAGCGGGCTCAGCAGCGGGAGCGGGTTCCACAGCGGGAGCGGGCTCTACGGCAGGAGCAGGTTCCACAGCGGGAGCGGGCTCTACGGCAGGAGCGGGCGTCGTTTCAACAGCGGGAGCAGCCTGCTCTGCAGTTGCAAGAGAGGACTTCTTCTCTTGGAACTGGCGATTCATCAGCACGGCCAGCGCAAAACAGAGAATCATGAACAGAGAACCGAAGAAAACGGTACCTTTCTTCAGCACATCGGTTGTTTGCGCACCGAATGCCTGATCTGTCATCTGAGCACCGAAAGCGGCACCCAACCCCTCCTGCTTGGGACGCTGCATAAGCACGATGAGCAGCAGCAGCGCGCACACAATCATCAGAAGGGCGAATACTATATAGATGGAAGCGTTGAGAATCATGGCGAGTATTGTATATTAAAACTTGGTATTTGTAAAGTCTTCAGGCGATAATTTCATTAAGTTCGTTGCAAACGATACGCGTGGGTGTAATCGGCTTATCATCGAGCGCGAAGCTCATAATGACAACTCGCTCCCCGGCCTTTATGAGGTGGGCTGCGCCGCCATTGATGATAATCTGCCCAGTGCGGGGAGGTCCCACCAGCACATAGGTTTCGAACCTATTTCCGGAGGTCACAGAGGCAACCAGCACCTTCTCACCGGGCCAGAGACCAGCGGCCTCCACCAGGTCTTGCGGTATTTCAATGCTACCTTCGTATTCTACATCTCCACGCGTAACCATGGCTCTGTGAATCTTCGATTTAAGCTGAGAAACAAGCATAACGAAAAAAGTTGCGGCCGGATATGAAACTACTTTTCGCAGCAAATGTCAACCATAAACACACAAAAAAGAGCTTTATGCCACATTCTGAGCAGCCGTAATCAGGAAAGCTTCAACCGAGAACAAATAGTACATGTCGGCCGGCAACCGCGAGCGGGGCAATGTTCTCGCCCCCAAAGCACGAATTGAACATGCAGGCTGTTCCAGAGTTGTTTAGGAAATAACTTCTTCAAATCAGCCTCCACCTTTTCAACCGTCTTACCACGGCTTAATCCCCATCGGCGAGCGAGGCGGAATATGTGGGTATCTACCGGGAACGCCGGCTCACCGAAGGCCTGAGCCATCACTACACTTGCCGTTTTGTGACCGACTCCCGGGAGCGCCTCAAGCTCGGCAAATGATGAAGGAACTGCTGCCCGGTGGCGCTCAACCAACAATTGAGCCATAGCAACCAGGCGCTTCGCCTTCGTTGCAGCCAAACCACATGTAGCTATGTACCCCTGCACCTCTTGCGGGCTCATAGCCGCGAGCGCATACGGAGTCGGTGCAACCTCAAAAAGCGCCGGTGTTACCATGTTCACCCGGGCATCCGTACACTGAGCGGACAACATAACCGCCACGAGCAATGTAAACGCATCCCGATGGTGCAACGGGCAGCCCGGCTCGGGGTATGCCCGCTGCAAAACATCAAGCACAACAGCGGCTTTTTCGGTTCGCAACATAGCTACCGCGATAGTGTCATCGCCTCATATTACTCAGAGGACCAAGCACAGCGTTGCCCTCCTGCTCAGTAATGCGGCTCCAGGATTTTGCACTACCTTCGCTTCCCTCAGGGGCTACAATTGTTCTGGTCGTGGGGGGAACCATGGAAATGGAACGCTGGCAAGAAGATAAGCCCACGACTACCATCAGAAACACCGGAATGATTGATTTCATAATTATGTTATTTTTTACTTGTATGATATGTAAAGTCCGCCGCCATACCCGGCATGGGGCAGGCGGCGGAGAGAGTCAAACCTTTTTATAGCTCATGCGGAATCACGCACATCAGGAGCCAATGGGCTTCTGCATGAATACACGGTCACCCACCTCGAGCATAACACCGGCCGGAAGTTCCTCAGCCTTAAACTCTGCTACCACTTGGCCACCGGTCACGCTGATTACGCGCAGCTTTGCAATCATCGCATCGCCACGCTTCACCAGAAGGGGAGAACTGTCACCGGCAACTATACCGCTGTCCTTACCGGCATTGAATACCACAAACTTCCAGCGAGAATCCACCGCCAGCACGGTAAACTCATCATCATTCTTGCGGTATTCCTCCTCGAAGCGGCGATTGACACCGTCAAGCTTCTCCAACTCAACTGTAGCAGCCGCCACCTTTTTAGCAGCAGCCTCGCGCACTGTCACCTTGCTCTCTAACTCAGCGGAAAGCGTAGACACCTGCTCCTTGTTTTCAGTAACTGTAGACTTGAGCTCCGATACAGCCTGGTCAAGGTCAGTTACATCGGGGAATATAGTGCGGAAGAAAGCAAGAAGCTCAGCCAACCCTTTCTGAATCTCCTCTTGGCTAGTCTTAGCCTCTTTCACTTCTTCCTTCATATCTTCCAACTTGGACTCCTCAGAGGCCAGAGTATTCTCAACCGCAGACAATTCTTCAGCAGAACGCTGCAGCATAGTCACAGCTTCATTAGCTGCTTCAATAGCCTTCTTACGCTCACCCGAGATGGAAGCCACGCTACCTTCCAAATTCTGATTTACAGCTTTCAGACCGGTAGTACCATCGGGACCTGCTGCGGCACCGATAACGAGTTTCATCGTAGTCTGCTGCTGACCGGAGTACATGAACCCTGCAGCACCCAGACCGAGTGTGAGGATAATGGCTAAGAGAGGTGCAATTTTCATTTTATGTGAGAGGGGAGTAAGAAATTCTTATTTATTGCGAACGGCAACCACAGTGTCACCTACTTCGACACGCTCGCCGGTAATCATGGTGCTGTAAACCACATCGCAACTAGCGCGAGAAGACTCCACGAGAGTAACGTTAAGTTCACAAACCTTCTTCTCACCGCGCATAACAGCCAAGCGAGAGCCGATAACAATACCTTTATCGATACCGGCATCAAGAATGACATAGTCCCACTGGCGATCGGCGGAGAGAACTTTGCACTTCAGCTCAGGAGGAGAAAGTCGAGCCTGACGATCCTGAGCCAGCTTGCGAGCTGCTGCAATAAGATTGGTAAGGCGCTCGCTCTCCGCACCGAGAGCTGCAATGCGAGCATCTTCTTCTGCATTTTTGCGATTCAATTCCTCAACTTTATCTGAGAGTTCCTTCACTGCAGCAGCGATTTCCTCTTCCGTTGCGGAATCCGGGTCAAGGTCAACAACAGGAGCCACATCATTAAAGGCGCTAGCCTTCTCTTCCCTCAAGCGTTTATAACCACCGGTAAGGGTTTCCAATTCAGCTTCAGCGGAAGCATATTCACCCTTCACTTCCTCAATCTTGCTCTCAACCTCAGCCTTCTTGGCCTCGTTGCGAGCCTGTTCCTCCTTCATAAGCTCTGCGCGATACTCAGCGTACGCCTTAATTGTCTTATCCAGAGCAATATTTTTATTCTTATCGACAGCTTGAGAGAAATGATTCTGAATAGCGGCAATCTCGCCACCGGACGCTACCATGGCGCCGTGATTCTTAGAGAAAAGATATGTAGCACCCAAGAAGAGAGTGACTGAGCCAATGATGATGTATTTCCACATGGTGTAAGTAAATTTGCAACGGTTCGATATATCTTTTACACCAGAAATTGCCGCTTGGCAATCAAAAAAGCATTTTCTGGGCATTTTTTTCTTTATTTTTGTAAGCGGCAGGATATTTTGGAATAAAAAGCGCCGCGTTTCCGCCTTCGGCAGGCAAAAACGCGGCACATTTTAAGCTCGATTAACGGGCGTCGATTAGGCCTCCTGCTTTTCAGCAGCCTCGCGAGCCTTGCGGTCGCGGGCAGCTGCACGCATGGACATCTTCACACGACCCTTGTCATCGATACCGATGCATTTAGCCGTGACAATATCGCCAACCTTAACCACATCCTCAGTCTTCTGGGTGCGGCCTTCTGCCAGCTCAGAGATGTGAATGAGACCATCCTTACCGGGCAGCACCTCCATGAAGGCACCGAACTCCTTAGTGGAGACAATCTTACCCTCGTACGTCTCACCCACCTCAATTTCCTTGAACATGCGGTCAATGAGGTAGAGAGCACGCTCCACGCCCTCCTGACGGCTGCCGTAGATACGCACGGTACCATCCTCCTCAATGTTGATATCGGTACCGGTCTCGGCCTGCAGAGCCTTAATATTCTTACCGCCGGGGCCAATAAGCTCACCGATGCGATCCTGAGGAATGGAGGTAGACTCGATACGCGGCGCATTCGGGCTCATCTTCTGGGGAGCATCGATGCAGGCATTCATCGTCTCAAGCACCTGCAAACGACCCTTGCGAGCGAGGTGAATTGCCTCCTCGAGGATGTAGAGCGGGATACCGGGCAGCTTGAGGTCGAGCTGATAGCCGGTCACACCGATTTCGGAACCGCAAAGCTTGAAGTCCATGTCACCGTAGAAATCCTCGGAGCCAATGATGTCGAGCAGAGTCTCGTAGCGCTTGGGCTCACGATCACCCTCATTCTCGAACTCTGTCACCAGACCCACGGAAATACCGGAAACAGGGCGCTTAAGCGGCACACCGGCTGCAAGCAGGGAAAGAGTACCGGCGCAAACGGAAGCCATGGAGGTGGAGCCGTTGGACTCCATAATCTCGGAGCTCACGCGGATAGCATAGGGGAACTCATCCTCAGCAGGGATAACGGGAGCAATGGAGCGCTCGGCAAGAGCACCGTGACCAATTTCGCGGCGGTTCTGACCACCGAAACGACCGGTCTCACCCACAGTGAAGGGCGGGAAGTTGTAGTGAAGAATGAAGCGCTTCTCGTCTACCGAACCGGTGTAGTTGTCGAGGTACTGCTTCTCTTCCATGGGGGCGAGAGTAGCCAAGCACATGGACATCGTCTCACCACGGGAGAAGAGAGCGGAACCGTGCACAACGGGAGGCAACACATTCACCTCGGCAGAGAGGGGACGCAGCTGCTTAATGGCGCGGCCATCGGCGCGCTTGCCCTGCTCCATGATGGAGATACGGAAAGCCTTCTTCTGAATGTACTCAAACACCTGCTCCACGTCGAAGTCTGTAGCCTCGGGATAAGTCTCCTTAATCTTAGCCTCGACCTCGTCGCGCAGAGCGCCGACCTGCTTCTGGCGCTGAATCTTGTTGGGAGCGTAGATAGCATCCTCAATGCGGTCACCGGCAACCTGATAGCCGATTTCGAGCAACTCGGGCTTGGCAAGAGTCAGCTCGTACTCGCGAGTGGGCTTGCCGCACAGGCCACGCAGCTCCTCCTGAGCGGCGCAAATCTTGGCCACATTCTCCTGAGCAAAGCGCAGGGCAGCAATGAAATCTTCCTCGGGCAGCTCGTTGGCAGAGCCCTCAATCATGATAACCTGATCCTTGGAGCCGGCATACACAAGATCCAAGTCAGACTCGGTGCGCTGGCTGTTGGTGGGGTTGATAACAAACTCACCGTTGATACGGCCCACGCGCACAGCGCCCACGGGCTCAGCGAAAGGAAGGTCGGAGATAACACAGGCAGCGGAAGCACCGTTGATGCTGAGAATATCGGGCTCATTCTCACCATCCGCAGCCATCAGCAGGGAAATCACCTGAGTGTCATAGAAGTACCCCTTGGGGAACATGGGGCGCAGGGGACGGTCGGTCATGCGGCAGGTAAGAATCTCCTTCTCAGTGGGGCGACCCTCGCGCTTAAAGTAACCGCCGGGGAACATACCCGCTGCAGCAGCTTTCTCTTTGTACTCCACGGAGAGAGGGAAGAAGGTCTGACCGTCCTTAATCTTAGTGGCACTCACAACGGTGACAAGCACCACAGTATCACCACAACGAACAGTCACAGCGCCGTCAGCCAAGCGGGCAATCTTACCGGTTTCAATTGTGATGGGGTTGGCGCCAACGGCGCACGATACGGAATGTATACTCATTATTTTCTTTTTTCTATCTTCTGTGCCGGTTCCGATCTGCACCGCTGGGAGCCGGTACCGGCGCTTGCTCCCGTTGGTTGTAGAGACAGGGATTAAGCTCCCTGCCAACCATCATAAAACAACAACCGAACCGATTGTGCACACGTGGTCGCGACCATTGTACACATTCTCAAACCACAGCGCAAGCCAAAAAGCGACTTCCGGCTTCAATATGAACAAAAAAAGCGCACTTTCCGGTAGAAAGTGCGCCAGAAAAGCAACTCCGCGTGATATCAATCACCGTTAGGCACCGCCGGCAGCTGTCCCCTGCTCCCCATGCAACAGAACACCAATGTTACCAAACTCAGCACGGCAGCCAACGTTCCCACATACGGCAACCAAGAAAATATCGGCGCCAATACCCACCACGGGCTCTGCCCTGCATCTCTCAACCTGCGAACAGTAACGGAAACCGTAGGAACGAACACAACCAGCATCAGCAAAGTCCCCAACAGCATCCCGCCAAGCTCCAACCAATACGACTCACCACCACCGGCAAAATACGCCTCCGCCAAATCTTTTACTACAGCGCCAAATGCCTCTTGGCTGAACGCAGCCGGTTCATCCAACACGAGCGCAAGCTCATCAATAAACCTAACATCGTGCAACAAGAAATTATAAAACTTCATAAATTCCACAAATGCCGGCAGCATGCACAGCAACACCAACAAATGAGTGGCAATGATAAAGTTCCAGAACTCCGAGCGGGATGCACACCCGCGAAAATCAGTATAATGGCGAAAACCATTGATAAGAGCCTTGCACATAAGCGACAGGAATATTATATAATGGGACGGACAGGAATTCCCCGCTCAGCGAAGTACTGCTTAGCCTGCGCTACAGTATATTCACCAAAGTGAAAGATAGAGGCAGCAAGCACGGCATCCGCTCTGCCCTGCTGCAACACATCGACCATGTGATCCAAATTACCGGCGCCACCACTGGCGATAACCGGAATACGCACCGCCTCGCTCACGCTGCGGGTAAGTTCTATATCGTAGCCGGTTTTAGCGCCATCGGCATCCATACTGGTGAGCAAAATCTCACCTGCGCCCAAGCGCTCAACTTCACGAGCCCATTCAACAGCGTCCAAATCAATCATATTGCGCCCACCGTGTGTGGAAACATTCCAACGCCCGGTGCCGCAGCGCTTGGCATCTATAGCCACTACCACACACTGGCTGCCAAAAGCATTCGCGCCCTCACTGACAAGCTCCGGGCGATGAATGGCCGCAGTATTCACCGAAACCTTATCCGCCCCGGCGTGGAGCATGCGGCGCATATCCTCCACACTGCGTATACCACCACCAACAGTCAGGGGCATAAAACACTGCGCAGCGGTGCGCTGCACGACATCCACCATTGTGGCTCGGTGGTCACTGCTGGCCGTAATATCCAGAAACACGAGTTCATCCGCCTGTTGCCGATCGTAGGCTATGGCACACTCCACGGGGTCACCGGCATCCCGCAAATTAACGAAATGGGTACCCTTTACCACGCGACCGTCAGTCACGTCCAGACATGGTATAATTCTCTTAGCCAGCATATTTGTGCCCTTATTGTAGCAGTTTATTCAAACTTATGCAACGGAAAATCCGGAAAAATCAAAAACAGAGTTCACCGCCCTTCATACGCCAGCGCACTACACGCGAAAGCAGCTGCAGGTGCAGCTCCGGCAACTCTGCAGGCACACAGAGCAAGGCCACACAATCCACAGCTTCGGCCGACCAAGAAAGCCCATCTCCCTTGGCAACATACACGGCCGCCCCGGGTAATCCGGTCACCCGCGCATGCGGCACTGCAAGCCCATGCCCCAAACAGGTCGGCTCAGCCTGCTCCCGTTCCAGCGCGGCAGCCGCCAACTCCTCCCCGAGACCGGGATACCACAGTTCAGCAGCCTCTCGCGCCATAAGTCGTATACACTCACAGCTCGACATACCATTCGGCAAACCGACCGTCCTTTGCGCCACTTTTACCGTGTTCATAATAATGAATGGAGCGAGAGTATCAAATCTATATCACAGCGACAAGCGGCAAGCGTGTCTTACCCATAAAAAAACGAGAAAACGAAAAGTATTGCCAAAACGCCTTGCAACTGGTAGAATATGCTCAGCATGAAAATAGCAGTTATCGGAAAAGGCGGGCGCGAACAGGCGCTGGTTGAGACTCTGGCGGCAAGCCCCTGCAAACCGCAGATGTTCACTTACCCCGGCAGCGACGCCATCAAACAGACAGCCACTCCCATACCGGCAAACTCCTTCGATGAGCTTATCGCATGGCTGGTTGACAATCAAATCGACCTCTGCGTCGCCGGCGAAGAAAGCTACTTAGTGAAAGAAGACGGCTTGGCAAACCGTTGCGTTGCCGCCGGCATTCCCTGCTGGGGACCGCAGAAAGAAAGTGCACAGCTGGAAGCCAGTAAAGAATTCGCCAAAGAATTCCTCGTGCGCCACAACATCCCCACAGGGAAGGCAACAGCCGTGGATAATTACGATGCAGCTATAGCCGCTATCGGCGGACAGTACCCCACCGTGCTGAAATTTGACGGCTTGGCCGCCGGCAAGGGTGTAGCCGTATGCGCAGACGCCGCAGCAGCCGAGGAATTCCTGAGCGAGGTATTCATCGAAAAACGTTTCGGCGAAGGCCGCCTACTGGTAGAGGAGTTCCTGACCGGCCCCGAGATTTCCATCTTCGGTGCCATTTGCGATGACAAATACCTCATTCTCTGCCCGGCTCGTGACTACAAGCGCCTGCAAGATGGCGATGAAGGCCCGAACACCGGCGGCATGGGTGCCGTTGCCTCGCGCCAGCTGGCAAGCGCCGAACTCATCAAAACCATCGAAGATACCATCGTTGCCCCCACCGTGAAAGGCCTGCAGGCAGACGGCCTGCCCTACCGCGGTTTCCTGTACTTCGGTTTGATGCTTACCCCGCAGGGGCCCAAAGTTATTGAATACAACTGCCGATTCGGCGACCCGGAATGCGAAGCAGTCATGCCGCTGCTGCGTGGCGACTTGGCCACCTTCTGCCTGAATGGCGCCAAGGGCGACTTCACACCCGAACTCATCTCCTTCGATGAAGGCTGGAGCGTATGCTGCATATTGGCCAGCGCCGGTTACCCGGCAAGCTCCCACAGCGGCGACCTCATCAGCGGGCTCGAAAACTGCGCTGCACGGGTGTTCCACTGCGGCACAAAGCAAACCCCCGAAGGCTGGGTTACTAACGGCGGCCGAGTGCTCGCCATCGTCGCTCAGGGCGCCACACTCGACGAAGCTCGCACCAGCGCGCACGCCGAGGCCGCAAAGGTCGACTTCTACGGCAGCCAACGCCGCAGCGACATCGCCTACAAAAATATGTAAACTCCCCTTTCACCCCCACGAGCGCGCCCGTAGGCGCGCTCGTTTCATTTATACCTACTATTAACGACTATGACTGAACAAGCACTTAATTTTCTTTCCGAACTGCTCGACACCCCAGCCCCCACCGGCATGGAAATGGACGCCCAGCGCCTGTGGGCCAAGTACATGAAAGCCTTCACCGACGAGCAACAGTGCGACGCCTACGGTTCCACATGGGCCGTATTGAAAAGCAAAAAGACCGATGCCCCCACCTTGATGCTCGATGCCCACGCCGATGAAATCGGATTCTCCATCCGCTACATTACCGAAAGCGGCTTTGCGCACGTCGAGCGACTCGGTGGGTCAGATGTAGCCATCGCCCGCGGCCGCAGACTGCGATTCTTCGGCACCGATGGTGAAGTAGTAGGCGTTATCGGCAATACCGCCATCCACATACGCGACGACGGCGACAAAGCCCCCAAGCTCTGGGAACTTTATGTAGACTTCGGCTGCAACAGCCGGGAAGAAGTGGAGGCACTCGGTCTGCGCGTGGGTGACAGGGGCGTTTACTGCGATGGCCCCCTCATGCTCAACAACGGCAAGCGCATAGTCTGCCGCGCGCTCGATGACAGGCTTTGCGGCTTCATACTGGCAGAAACCGCCCGTAAGCTCAAAGAAGAAAATATTGAGCCAGAGTGGAATATCGTTTTTGCCAACACCGTTCAGGAGGAAGTAGGCTGCATAGGCGCAGCCATGCTCACCTACCGAATTCAACCGGACGCAGCTATATGTTTAGACGTTACGCACGCCACAGACACCCCTGGGCTGAATGCCGCCCGCTATGGCGACGTACATTTGGGCAAGGGAGCTTGCCTGTGCTTCGGCCCCGCCTGCCATCCCAACATCAACTCACGCTTGGAGCTCGTCGCAAACGAACAAAACATACCCATGCAGCGCGAAACCAGCGGCCGAACCACCGGCACTAATACTGACCAGATTTTCCGTTCCCGTAGCGGTGTACCGGCCACAAACCTTTCCCTTCCCCTGCGCTATATGCACAGCCCTGTAGAGACAGCCGATATGGCCGATGTGCAATCCTGCATCGACCTTCTCACCGCATTTATCAAATCCCTGCGTGCTGTCGACAACTTCCGCCACAAGCTCTAAGAAAAACAACAGCAACAAAAAAACAAGCAAACTACGACCTCCGTCTTGAATTCGGTGACGAGATTTTTCTAAATCCATCCACTTTTTTGCTTGACTCCCTGCAATGGAATGATAGACTGAATATACAATCTTCACACATACCATTAAATCATGAAAAAGATTTTCTCTCTTTGCTCGGCCATCGCGATGGTTCTTACCGGTTTGACATGCTGCGGCGGTGGCGGTGACGACACCGCATTCGTCACGGCAGACAAGTTCCGCTCCGGCACCGGCTTACAGCTTATCGGCAACCCCACATTCATCATCGAGCCCGGTTTTTCGATGGATTACGACGGTGATTGGCCCACGTTGCCCGATGGTTCGCCCGCAGTTCCCGACTTCACCGTTCCCGGTACCGGCAGTGAAGAAATTCCCGATGACCCCGACACTCCCGATGTTGACGAGTTTGAGCCGGCCAGAGATCCCGAGAAACTTCACCCCACCGGCAAAATGGTAATCGTGCATCGTAACATTACAGCAGGTAATAGCAAATACAATCAGGCTGCTCTTGTAACATACTGCATGACCAAAGAAAACATCGGTGTAGCTAAGTTCTCCTTCGACCAGCGCATCCTTGAGGATGAGAACCTTATTCAAGGTATGGGCATATCCTTCAGCGGCGGCAATAACAACAACTGGAACAACAACAACAACAACAACGATACGCTTGACCGTATCTCCATGAGCAGCCTTGCCGCTGTAAACGTTACTATCTACTTCAACTTCAATAACGGTCAGGCAACTGTTATGATTACCGCCACCGGTGTAAGCGTAGAAGAAGGCGATAAGGATGTCTACACAGCTGAAGAGGTTGTGCTGACTGCCAACAGCGTGCAGTTCCTTGTGAAGAAATAAGCTGAATTAACAAAAACTTTTACCCTCACCCGCAGCGAGCTACAGCTCCCTGCGGGTTTTTACGTCTGCAAATCCCGGGGCAACAAGGCGCGTACACAAATGGGCTTGCCATTGAAGCAAAAAGGTGTATAATAGCCGCCATGAGCGCTGATATTCAGGTATACACAGGCGGCCCGTGCATGTGCAATGGGTACCTGGTAAAATGTGGCAATAGCTATGTGGCCATAGATGCCCCACTGGGCTTTGCCGATTGGGTGGCAAGTAAATTACCTGCCGATGCAGTGCTGACAGACCTGCTTATCACCCACCAACACTTTGACCATGTACAGGGAGCAGCCGCATTGACAGCCCTTACCGGTTGCAAAGTGCATGCCTGTATGCCCTACAGCAAGGAGCTCACGCTCGAAGATATGGCTGCCCGCAGTTGGGGCGGTGGGTTGGATGTACCCCCCTTCCGGATAGATGATGTTTTCGGCACCGGCTGCACCACAGCAGAGTGGGGCGGGAGCCGTTGGAACATCTACCACATACCCGGGCATTCCCCGGACGGCGTAGCCTACGAATGTGTTGACACGCAAAATATCTTCTGCGGCGACATCTTGTTCGAAGGTTCCGTAGGGCGCACGGATTTCCCCGGCGGCAGCATGGCAACCCTCATACGCGGGATACGCGAAAAATTGTTACCACTACCCCACACTACTATGGTTAACAGCGGGCACGGCCCGACCACCACCATAGGAGAAGAAACGCTCAACAACCCCTACCTGTAAAGAGCGAAAATTTTATAACAAGAAAACAGCAAAAAGAGATGACATTTGACGAACTGGGGCTCACGCCCCCCATTCTGCAGGCAGTGAAAGACTGCGGCTACGAGGCTCCCACCCCCATTCAGGAACAAGCTATCCCCATTGTTCTGGACGGGAAAGACGTCATTGGCGCGTCTCAAACAGGCACCGGCAAGTCCGCCGCTTTTGCCCTGCCCCTGCTCACACGCATAGAGGCCAACGGACTGCCGCAAGTACTGGTACTTGAACCCACACGTGAACTTGCCGACCAATTGGCAGAGTCCTTCCGTACATACGCCAAGCACACGCCCATCAAGGTTGCCCTGCTCTACGGCGGCGTGGGCTATGGCAAGCAAACGGAAGAGCTGAAAGCCGGAGCCGAAGTCATTGTTGCCACACCCGGTCGTTTGGTAGACCACTTCTACCGTGGCAACATGAAGTTCAAAACAGTTAAACACCTTGTGCTCGATGAGGTGGACCGCATGACCGACATGGGGTTCCTGCCTATCGTGCGCAAGATTGTTAACCTGTGCCCGTGGGACGGCCGCCAGACTCTCTTCTTCTCCGCCACGATGCCGCAGATTTTGCAAGGCTTTGCGAAGTGGTGCCTGACTGACCCGGTAGAAATCGCCATTGCCCGCCGCGAAGTAGCCGAAACCATCTCGCACGCCTTCTACCCGGTGGGCCTCGACCAGCGCGACGAGTTGCTGCTGGCCTTGGTAAAAGCCACCGCCTTCACCAACCTCATGGTCTTCACGCGTACCCGAAAGGAGGCCGACACCGTGGCCAACATGCTCAGCAACGCCGGCTGGGGTAAGGAGGTCACCGTCATGCACTCCGACATTCCCCAGAAGGAACGCATGGCAGCCCTCAAGGGATTTAAGGAGGATAAATACCGCATACTCGTTGCGACCGATGTTGCAGCCCGCGGTATCGACGTAAGCGGCGTGACTCACGTTATCAACTACCGAGTACCGGAAAATCCGGAGGATTACGTGCACCGCATTGGTCGTACCGGTCGTGCGGAGGCGCAAGGGGATGCCTTTACCCTGCTCACCGCCGATGAAGTGGACTTTGCCAAGAGCGTGGAAAACTTCATTTCGCGAAAGATTGAGCGCCGCAAACTCGAAGGGTTCAACTATGCGTATACCGCCCTTCTCGATGAAGGCGCTAAGCCCCTGCGCAAACCCCGCCCTGCGCCCAAGCGCCGCCGCCGCTGATTTTTCATCGCCCCCCCAGCCCACCGAATTGCCATGGAGTTATCGGATATCGACCTTCGCATATTGGCCGTAGCCGAAGACCGCCTTACCGGCTTTCACGCACACCCGTTCGATGAGATAGCCGCGCGCTGCGGTGTGCCGGCAGATGTAGTGCTGGAGCGCATGCGCGCCCTGCTGACCGGGGGAGCTATACGGCGTATACGCCAAACCCTGCTGACCACCGCCTTGGCCGAGGGTGCGCTCGTAGCTTGGAAAGTACCGACAGAGCTGGAGGAGAGCGCCTACATCTGGCTGTGCGAGCACGACCCCTTCACCGGGCACGTTGTGCTGCGCAGCTGCGACACTCCCACTTCCCCCGGCGCGGACTACCGCTTGTGGACCACACTGAAAGTCCCCACCGGGTATGGCACCGTGCACGAGCACTGCCGCACCCTGGCGGCTCATATCGGCGCCACAGATTTTGTTCCCCTGCCGGTAGTCGGCATGTTTGCGCTGGGTGTGGGCCATGTGCGCCGTGCAAAACTGCAACCGGGTGACAAATTGGCGGAGCCACCGCGCATGCAACGCCCGGCTCACCCGGTACTCACGGAGCGCGAGTGGCAAGTGCTGCTCACGCTCAAAGAAAGCCTGCAACTCCACGAACTCACCCGCAGCCCATGGGTAGCTCGCGCACAAGCACTGGGCATGAGCCACGAGCAGTTCTGCACTATAGCAACAGCCCTTGACGAGCGTGGTGCCATCGGTCGTTTTGCAACCTTCCTCGACCATACCCGCAACAGCGGCAAACATAGCGGCACCGGTGCAGCCGGCCTGTTTCACTGGACCGTTCCGCCCGGCATGGAAGAGCAAGCCGGGGCTGAATGCGGGCGCCACCTGTGCATGACCCACTGCTACTGGCGCAGTGGCGGAGCCCCCTTCGGCGGTGCGCAAATTATGGGCGTGACCCATGCAACCACCCGCGATGGGGTACGAGCCCACAAAGCCGCCATAGATTCCCACCTGGCCGCCTGCGGCATACCGGTGTTGCACACGGCGACTTTCTGGAGTGAACGAGCCGAGATTCGCCCCAGCGAAATTTCACCACTCGCCTATCAATCCTGGTGCGAGCAGTACCGCTGAGATAGCGACAACGCAAAATCTAAAAAGCCCCTCTCCCGCCACAAATCAGGCATAGGAGAGGGGCTTACACCACACAACGGAAATTATCGTCGGGCACCGGTTCCGCGCACAGGCTTCTTTTTCCCCACGCGCAAAAGTCGGGCTATGGATTGGTGCCCATTCATTTCAGCAACCTTGAATGGAGTCGCTCCCTTTTTATCTGCCTTGCTGCGGTCAATAGTCGGCTCAGCCAGCAACAATCGCACCATATCAATATTGCCCTGCTCGGCAGCAACATGCAGCGCCGTTCTCCCACGCGAATCCCCCCGGTTCACATCCACCGCTTTATCATCTAAGAACAACCGCACCGTAGCAGGATTTCCGGACTGCACGGCAGCAATCAACGGCGTACGCCCATCTGCGGCCGGACTATCGGAATCCGCCCCGGGGATATTCAGCAACAATTTGACACCTGCCGTATTTCCGGCCTCACCGAACGCCACCAACAGCTCCGACGACAGGAACCACAACCAGCCGCTTACTGTCACGAGCAACGCAACCACTGCCGCGCCCAACATAAGCTCCCCACACGAAACCCGACGGTGCGGCCTATCAACATACACAGGGGAACACTCCACCGAGCCGCAGTCAGCAAACTCGCGAGCGCCCAAATTCACCGCATCTATTTTAAATCCGCGCTTTACAGCCGCATTGGCCGCCGGTTTTCCCAACGCTAAGCGCCACTCTTGTGCATTCGGCCAGCGCTTGTCGGGCTCCATCTCCAATGCTCGGTCAATCCCTTGCAGGAATTCATAGCGAAAGCGTTGTTGCAAATCACGGCGTCCGGCCAAGGGCTGATATGCGGCCTTACCACTGCTACGGTCAGTACACCGCGGCACACGGCTACCGGTTATCAAGCGATAAAAAGTAGCAGCCAATGAATACAAATCTGCACGCAAATCGGGCATATTGCCCTGCACCGCCAGCTCCGGCGATGTGCATTCACCCACCTTGGGAACATAACCAAATGTACTCTCCGCTAAATCAACCATCATGCAGAAATCACTAATAACCGGGGTACCATCCACCCGCAAGCGAACCGTGCGCGGGGATATATTGCCATGCAGCAAACCACGGCCGTGCATATAGTCCAGAGCTCCCAGCAAATCATACAACAACGGGTGCAGTACTGCCTGATTTACTTTTTCCGGCTCGGACAGCGCTACCGCCAGCTCCTCGCCGGCTAAGGTATCAGCCACGGCATAAACAGTACCACGCGCTTTGAACACGGAACGAACAGCTGCAATATTGACGTGCTCCAGCCGCGCTGCCGCAGCTGCTCGGTTGCGAAAATCCTCCAATGTGGCATTGTAATCGGGAACCAGGCGCTCATTGAGTGCGGTAACCCACTCTCGATTATGCTCGCGTTTAGCATAGGCCGTAGGCAGGTTTTCGTAAATAGTGACTGCCCCGCCACTCATGACATCACGCCCTCGGTAAATAATCGCCTGAGCACTCTGCCGCAGCACGCTCACAATTTCAAAACTCCCCAATCCAAACCCCGGGGGCAATTCACGACCAAGCACCTCCGCAACGGGGGCAGTCGGCGTTACATCTATATTTTGAGTTTCGTATTCCTGCATGGATTTTAGATGTGTAACTAAAAGGTTGAATAAAAATTACATGAACAATTGACAGGCCACCGGCGGTGCTATATCGCCCGGACAAAGCGCAGCAGATGCACCATCCCCCGCACCACATTGAACAAGAGCATACAACAACAAGAGCAAGAGTAGCGAGAGAAGCAATACGGCGCCCATACACCCCCACCACCGACTGCCATGCCTCACTTTTTCACCATTCAGGGCCTGTACCCACTCAGCTATATTTTGCCAGCGGTCTTGCGGCCATATCTCCATAGCCCTGTCAATAGTGGACAAAAATTCACGGCTGTAGCGCCCGTACAACTCCGAGCACTCGGTAAGCGGACGATAGGGCACGCCATCATAGGAACGATATATGCAATTGGGCGGCAGTTCCCCGGTTATAAGGCGATAGCATATCCCCCCCCAGCGAATACATATCCGACCATGGTCCAACCGGTAGCTTAGCCTGCAACAGCTCCAGCGGCCGATAACAAAGGGTAGGCAACGCATCTGCCGCATGCTCAGGCGGAGTCTCCCGACTATCATCAGGACCGATGATAACAGGACTACCATCCTGCCGCATCAATATGTTGTCGAGACTCAGCGATTTGTGCAACACACCCGCCCCATGCAGCGCAGTCAGGGCGTCAAGTAACTTAAGTAAGCGGGCTTTCAGCCATGCCTCCGTCACCATCTCCGGTGCGGGGGCTGCCTGCAACAACGTGGGGCTGTGATCGTATGGCTGCACGGTGTATACCGTACCCAGTGCGGCAAAAGCACGCTGCACCGGCAGCACCCCGGGGTGATTCACCTTCGACAAACAGTGCGCCTTGTGCAGAAAATCCGACCGACGGCGCTCAACCAAGGCGGATTTCTCAGCCGCCACCGGCACAACCCGGCACCCACCCGGCTCACGCTCCACATGTGGTACCGGAAAAAACTCACGCAGCACAACAGTCTGCTGCTCCTGTGCATTAATCGCCAGATAGGCTATACAATTCGCGCTGCGGTACAGTGGGCTCAGTATCTCATAATCTCCCAACAACACCCCCGCAGGCAGCACCTGCTCCTTCGGTCTGATTGTCCCCACTTCGTTCCTGGCATTTTTACCCATCATGGCGCTATTTGTTTTTCAATTTCAAAGACGAGACAATCCCCACTTATGTTTGAAAAAAAATGCAGCTTGGGCTCTTTTTCTGATTTGTGGATAAATAACGGGAGCCATTTCGAGACAATTTTAAACAAAAAGCAACAGTTGAGCTTTACTTTTGCTTACAACATACAATTTACCAATTTTGCCGAGACTAAAAAAACGTTAGCACATCACTTTTTGCTTGCCAGATGGGGGTAGGAGGGGTACAATGTGCGCGTGAAATGCGGGTAGCACCCGCTCTCAAAAAACGATAAACAGAAATAAGTACCATGCCTGTACCTACACAAGAACAGTACATCAAGATGCTTGATACGGCCAAGGCTAAAGGCTATGCCTACCCGGCCATCAATGTGACCACCATCGAGGTGATCAACGGCGCTCTGAAGGCTTTTGCCGAGGCTAAGTCCGACGGCATCATCCAGATTTCTCTGGGTGGCGGCCAGTTCGCCTCCGGCACAGCCGTGAAGGATTCCGCCATCGGCGCCATCGTGCTGGCTGAGGCTGTGCATCGCCTTGCCGAGCAGTACAACGTATTCGTTGCTCTGCACACCGACCACTGCCAGGCCGACAAGGTTGACAGCTTCCTGCGCCCCCTGCTTGCCGAGAGCAAGAAGCGCATCGCCGAGGGCAAAGGCCCCCTGTTCAACTCCCACATGCTCGACGCTTCCGCTCTGCCCATGGCACAGAACCTCGAGCTCTCCAAGCAGCTCCTGGCCGAGTGCGCCGAGCTGGGCATCGTGCTCGAAATCGAGATCGGTGTTGTAGGTGGTGAGGAAGACGGTGTGGATACCTCCGGTGCTCCCGCTGAGAAGCTTTACACCTCCCCCGCTGACATGCTGCAGACCTACGAGACCCTCAACGGCGTGGGCGAGTTCATGCTGGCTGCCACCTTCGGCAACGTACACGGCGTATACAAGCCGGGTGCTGTGAAGCTTAAGCCCACCATCCTTCGCGACGGTCAGGCTGTAGTGAAGGAGAAGCACGGTGAGGATATGCGCCTGGTATTCCACGGCGGTTCCGGCTCCGACCTCTGCGACATCCGCGAGGCTATCTCCTACGGCGTAGTGAAGATGAACATCGACACCGACACCCAGTACGCATTCTCCAAGCCGATCGTTCTGCACATGTGCCAGAACATCGACGGCATGCTGAAGGTTGACGGCGAGGTGGGCAACAAGAAGGTATACGACCCCCGCTCCTACCTGAAGAAGGGTGAGCAGGGCATCTGCGAGCGTCTGCAGGTTGCTGCCGACGACCTCCTGTCCAAGGGTCAGACCCTCTACGGCCAGATCTAAGCCTAATTTTCAGGTTCTTTCGTGCAAGCCCCTCGGTGCAAACCGCAGGGGCTTCACTTTTTGGGCGAGCGTTGTCATTTTGAGTGCACAAAATCAATCATTCAAAGCAAGGGCAACCAGTTTTCGCTTGCGTTTGCGAGCGGCATGTGCTAGATTAGGCACGTTATGAAAATCAGTTTTACACGCCGTGCGGTCGGCTTTACGCTCATCGAGCTCATCGTGGTAATTGCCATTCTGGGTGCCTTGGCCGGCATCTCGGCACCGTTCATCATCAGCCAGATGAATGCCGCTGACGTCACCGCCTGCCGCAGCAATCTTTCCCAGCTGGGCATGGTAGGTGAAAAATACTCTCGCGACATGAGCCACAGCCACCTGCTGCCCACCAGCGGTATGGATGACGATGAAGACACCGACTACAACGAAAGCGAGGGTTGGTGGCTTTCCATCGCCCCCGAAATGGACGGCACAGTGTTGCCGCAGGGCAAGAATGGCAAGATGAAAGTCCCCTCCCTCTTCCACTGCCCCGGGCACCAGCCCGAAATTAAGGACGACACCTTCCCGGCAGACGTCAAAACAATCTCCTACGTCTCGTGGACAGACGGCAGCGAAGATTCCGACAACCCCAATTCCTGCATTCGCACCAGCGCTAAGCAAAACCTCGACACCCTGCCTTGGCTCTCTGATGGCAACCCGGTGAAGGGACAGAGCGTAACCGACTTGAAGAGCTTCACCAAGCAGGTCATGCCCGCTCTCCAACGCCACCAGGACACCCTCATCGTGCTCTATGCCAGCGGCATGGTAAAGGCTTACGAGGCAGACCCCGAAACCGCCAACGCAGAGCAGCTCTTCAAGCGCATCGCCCCTTCCATCGCCAAAAAAGCCAAAAAAGCCAAAGATGTTCAGGACGATGAAGACGAGGAAGAAGACGAAGAGTAATATCCGTTCGGCCCACACCGATAACATTTAAATAAAGCCCGGCCTACTATCGCCCAAGGCGTAGTCAGCCGGGCTCCTTTACGCCCCACGCAAATACCATGCCCACAACCACCTGCGAATTAGACATCCCACCCTATTACCTCAGCCGCCCCATTGTCGTTGGCCTGAGCGGCGGGCGAGATTCCGTAGCCCTGCTGCACCTATTGGCAGAAAAGGGCTGCGAGCTGCACGCCGTTCACGTGCACCATGGTATACGCGGGGAAGAAGCCGATGGCGATGCTGATTTTTGCCGGGAGCTCTGCTCGCGCATAGGTATAAGCTGCGAACTTCACCACATCGACGCCCCGGCTCTGGCGGCAGAAAGCGGGCAATCCCTCGAAACAGCCGCCAGATTGGCACGGCGCGCCATATTGAAATCCGCAGCAAACCGTTACAATGCAGCAATTGCCCTGGCGCACCATGCAGACGACCAGGCGGAAACCGTCCTATTCCGTCTGGCTCGCGGTGCAGCCGGCCCACGCGGCATGGAACCCATATCGCAGGCGGAAGGCCATATATGGCTGCGTCCCCTGCTCAACTGTACACGAGCGCAGCTTACCCACTGGCTCACAGAGCGTGAGCTCCACTGGCGGGATGACTCCACCAACTCCATCCCCGATGTCACCCGTAACCGCTTGAGGCTGGAGGTACTACCCGCCCTCAACCGAGCCATGGGGCGGGATGTCGTACCCATACTTAACCGCAGCGCACGCCTGCAAAGCGAAACCCTGCTTGCGCTGGACTTCGCGCTTGCAGCCCTACCTACTCACGACCCGCAAGGGCGGCTCTACCTTCCCTTCGTACTTGCGCAACCGCTCCCCCTGCGCAAGGCTATACTTCACCGCTACTTACTGCAACAGGGTGTACCGCAAGTGGATGAAGCCATGGTACTGGCGATAGATGCCATGCTGCCGGCAGATGCCCCCGTTGCCCGCCGCTGCCTGCCCGGTGGTTTTATTGCCATCCGCCGCCAAAAGCGATTACTGATTTCCAACATAACGCCGGAAAATTAAAAAAACGCCGACGAACAAAGATAAAAATAAACACATGGCCCCGGGGCAACAACTTCGGGCTTGCCATGCGGGGGCACTTGTGCTACCCTGAAGGGTTATGAATGAAGCAACGATTCAAGAAGAACTCTTCGCCGCCATCTGTCACAATGAGGCAGACGTGGTAGAGAAACTGCTGGCCGCAGGTGCAGATGCAGACAAAAGGTTTCGGAACCGGCTCACACCGCTCATGGTAGCAGCACGCGCAGGCGCACACGCAGTCATTCCCGTGTTGCTGGCTCACGGCGCCTATGTGAATGCGAGTTATGGGCTGTGGGGGCGTAGTGCCTTCCACTGGCTCTGTTATCAGGGCTTAAGCAGCCATTACCATGTCGAGGCACACACCGAGAGTGCCCGAGCCTTGCTCGCAGCCGGGGCAGATGCGTACATGCCGGATGATTCCGGCGACACGCCGCTGATTCTGGCGCTCCGCCACCGATTGAAAAATGTCATTAAGCTCATCCATGCCTACAGCCCCATCCCCAATGGTACGGGAGACAAGCTCCTTATCCCCTGGCTGGATATAGCATACCTTCGTAAAAGCAATCCATACCTGCGCCGATATACGGACAAGGAGATACACGCCCATTACATCGCCCCACCGGAGCCGCGCCAACTTGGTGAAACGCTGCGCCGTCCCTATTCTCTTCCCTACGATACAGCATGGGCCAGCAAAGCTGATGTACGCACAAAAGATAAAAGAGGATTTACAGCTTTACACCATGCAGCTGCACTGGGACTCTGCGAGGCAGCTGCCATCCTCATCGACCGCGGAGCCCCTATCGACGCAACGGCACGCTCCGGAGCCACGCCCCTCATGATAGCAGCCCGCAGCGGCAGATGGAAGGTAGGCCACCTGCTACTCGCTCATGGCGCCGACCCACTAAAGCAGGACTGCAATAAGCGCAACTCCTACGACTTCGCACGCCGTGCCAATAACTTCAGACTTTTTGGGATGATATAGTACACAGAATGCCGTTGCCCAAACTGTTGCCCGAACGCACCCCGCATGTTACCATACGGGCATGCAACTCAGCATCACCAAAGACAAGTACAGCGGGCACGCGAAAAGCCCGTGGCTTGTCGTGCTCCCTGCGCGCCTATCGCCCACAGGCCGCCGCCGATACTGCCGCTTCCCCACGCGTGCGGCGGCGGCCAGCTTCGTGGCGGCCATACGAGGCCAACGGCGAAAAACCCGTGGCGCTACTGCCTGCGCCACTCCTACGCCACATACTACCTCAAAGCACGCCTCGGCGAAATAACCCAACTACAGCTCAACATGGGCCACCGTTCCGCGCAGCTGCTCTATTCCCGGTACGTCAACATGGCTGGCACCACCCGCGCCATGGCAACTGATTGGTGGCAAACCCTCCCGGAATAAAACAGCAAAAAAATGATAAAAAAATACAAAAAAATATCGCCTTCTTATTGGCTGTTAGTTGTTTATATAATATAACCCCCTCGCCGTCTACGGCATAGGAAGGAGATGAACATGTAAATGAAATCCCTCTATTTCTGGCACCCGCAGGTGATTGAGTATCTGATTTATCTGGTATTTATAGCCTGCCACTAAAACTCAGAGCCCCGACTGACCACCGGGGCTCTTTTTTTACACTTTTGTATTGACTTTGCACGCTTTTTACCATAAAATCCCCTCAGCCAGAAAAAGAGGCGAAATTATTTACATCTCTTTTCAAACAGCCCCGCGCGGTGTTGGTCGCACCTAGCGGGGCTTTTCTTTTCAAGCGTTTTTGCGGGCGCGAAAAAACTCAGCCGCCGGGTAGATATACCACCCGACGGCTTCAAAATTGAGTAAAAAACCGGGAATCACCCCGCACACAATATCTTGTACGGTTACTGCATCGCTATATCGGCGCAGCGGCACCAGAATACCTCGCCATTTTTCATTGTTATTTTTGCCAGCTCGCCATCCACAGTCACCACGATAAATTTCACTCCACTATCAAACAGGCGGGCGTCCCGGCTGTTTCTTTTCGCCTCAGCCCACTCTAATTGTCTTGCCTTGCAAGTCTCTCGCATGCTAAAATCCGGGTGCATGGCTCACACCCTTACAGCCCCCGAGGCTCTGGCCTGGTACTTCAAACGCCGCCCTGCGTTTGTCAAGAATATCTGTCACCATGTTTTTTTTGCAAACCGCAACAGGGGTATTGACAGAAAATTTCATGCCAAATATGCCCTGGATGCCATGGCCGACCCCATACGCGTCAACGCCTTTCTTTTGCAGCATGCCGATGCGCTCGCGCTGGATACCACCACACGCGAGGCTCTCGAAAATGACGCCGCCGAAATGCACGCATACAACGCGCGCATGCTTTTTTGTCTGGCAAATCCCTGGGCGTAATCTGCTCATCTTCTCGTAAGGAACTCTTCTGCTTTCGCCCACGTTTCTGCGCTCGCATCGCGCCGCACCAGCACCGTGCGATCGCCGTTCTGCGCCTGCACATACACCCGCGCATCGCGCAAACTCCGCCGCAGGTGCCGCAGGTTCCAAAACGCATCTGCCATGGCGGCTATCGGGTCAGTATTACACTCTTGCGCGCACCAGACATCATCTGCCCACCGCGCCATCCGCTCTTGCAAGCTGTAGCGGCCATCTGCGCTACGCTCCGGGAACAGACACACATGTCCCCGCACCTCGTGCGCTATCCGCTTGCCGGTGCTTGTCACGCCGTAGCCTCCCGGCGCAGGCGGGCTTCCGGGCTCAAAACCCAGCGTGGTCAGTGCCGTCGCAAGTTCCCCATAAGCCGCTCTGCCGCCTCCGCATTCCCCATTACCACCCTCAGGCTGGTGGCCACGTTTTCAAGCTCTGCCGCCGGTGCCGTAAACGCGCTGAACGCTCCGGCGATGTTTTGCGCGGCGGCTTTTAACCCCAGCGCACCCATGAAAACATTGCCGATTTTTTCCAGCTTTTCGGTAATTCCCTTTTCCAGCCCGTCTATCGCCTTGCTGAATGCGGTAGCATCAGCCCCCACTCTGATATTTGCATCTGCTTTTGGCATAATTTTTTGTTGAAATTATCTTGCCTTGTAAGTCTCTCGCATGCTAAAATCCGGGTGCATGGCTCACACCCTTACAGCCCCCGAGGCTCTGGCCTGGTACTTCAAACACCGCCCCGCGTTTGTCGAGGATATCTGCTGGCATGTGTCTACCGCTGCCAGCAAGTGGGGCACTACGCGCCAACGGCATGCCGAATCCGCCCTGGAGGCCATGGCCGACCCCGTACGCGTCAACGCCTTTCTTTTGCAGCATGCCGATGCGCTCGCGCTGGATACCAACACGCGCGAGGCTCTCGGAAACGACTCCACCGCGATGCACGTGTTCGCTGAGCGCATGCGTACTTATCTGGCAAACCCCTGGGCATAACCTGTTCATCTTCTCGTAAGGAACTCTTCTGCTTTCGCACACGTTGCCGCGCTTGCATCTCGCCGCACCAGCACGCTGCGCTGCCCAGTAGCACCACGCTGCAATCCAGCCGCGTGGTATAGTTGCCGGGTATGATTTCCACCGTACCATTGCAGCGCACTTCCACGCGGTCATGCTCTGCCTCCGGGTCGCTCACTTGTCCATATACAGGCAGGCTGATGCCCGCGTGTGCCAGGGCATCTGCCAGTGTTGCTGCTATGCTGTCTGTAAAAAATTGCGTGTAATTCATAACTATTCACTAATGTCTGGGATTTATCGCCACTTGCTTCTCTCAAAAAAAATCTTTGGGACACATGTGCAAAATAAGGCGATTGCACACTTTCCGCTTGAATATATAGCGCAAAGGTGTAGAATAGTGGTGTTATGCTAGATATCCGCGTTATACGTGAAAACCCTGAATATGTGAAAGAGCGAGTCCGCCTGCGCGGCGGTGATCACTGGATGCTTGTAGACAAGGTGCTGGAGTGTGACGTAAAGCGCCGCAATGCCGAAACGGAGAAGCAGGCACTCTCCTCAGAGCGCAACAGTTCCTCTAAACTCATCGGCCAGATGATGAAGGAAGGTCGCAGGGAAGAAGCGGAAGAGCTCAAGAAGCGCATGAGCGAAGTAGGCGAGCGTATTAAGGAGCTCGACGCCGTAGCCACAGCCGCTGCCGAAGAGCAGGAAAACCTGCTGCTCAATATCCCCAACATGCCGCACGATGCCGCCCCCATCGGTTCAGATGAGAGCGCCAACCCGGAAATGCGAGTTTGGGGGAGCAAACCCGAAATCGCTGAACCGAAGGACCATGTGCAGATTGCCACTACGCTGGGACTGCTGAACTTTGAAGACGCCGCCCGCATTTCCGGTTCCGGTTTCATCGTATACCGCGGTTTGGGTGCTCGCTTAGAGCGCGCCCTCATCAATTTCCTGCTCGACACTCAGACTCAGGAAAACGGCTACCAGGAGGTAGGCGTACCTTTCATCGTGAAGCGCGAGTGCATGTACGGCACAGGCCAGTTACCCAAGTTCGAGGAGGATATGTACGGACTGGAGGGTAACAGCATGTTCCTCGTTCCCACCGCCGAGGTACCGGTTACCAACCTGTGCCGCGACCGAATTCTGAAAGAGGCAGATTTGCCCGTAAAGATGACAGCCTACACCCCCTGCTTCCGCCGCGAGGCCGGTTCCGCCGGTCGCGAAAACAAGGGTATGATTCGCGTGCACCAGTTCGACAAGGTAGAGCTGGTGGAAATCTGCCGCCCGGAGGACGGTTTTGCCGAACTGGAAAAACTGACCGGCCATGCAGAGTGCATCCTGCAAAAGCTCGGCCTGCACTACCGCGTGATTGAGCTGTGCACGGGCGACGTCGGCTTCTCCTCCGCCAAGACTTACGATATCGAGGTATGGGCACCGGGGCAGGGAAAATACCTGGAGGTATCGAGCTGCTCCTGCTTTACCGATTACCAGGCTCGCCGCATGAAACTGCGCTACAAGGACGCCGAAGGCAAAATGCGCGTACCCTACACGCTCAACGGTTCCGGCACCGCCCTGCCGCGCCTGTATGTAGCCCTGCTTGAGCAGTGCCAGCAGCCCGACGGCTCCGTGCGTATACCGGCCGCACTGGTACCCTATTTCGGGGCAGAAACCATCGCCCCCGCCACACAAGCATAAAATCCCCTTCCGGCCGGCAGCAGCCACAACCTGCTGCCGGCTGAAATCACTCCGGGGCTCGATAGCCCCCTCTCTCGACCAACTTTACACCACTCTCAGCCAATCTCTCACACTATGTTCAACATGATCGCAAGCATGGGGCCTATCGCCTGGCTTATGTTGATATGCGCCGTCATCGCCATGGCCGTGGTAGGCGAGCGCCTGTTCTACTTCCACCGCGTCAATATCAATTCCGAGGACTTCCTGCGCGGGCTTTCTGCGTTGATGCGCAGCGGTCAGTACAATGAGGCACTTCACGAGGTACGTCTGCTGCCGGGGCCCATGGCTCGCGTGGTAGAGGCCGTGCTCTCTCGCCCGGAGCTTGCCCGTAACGAACTGCGCGACATTGCACTCGAAGCGGCTGAGCTCGAGGTATTCCGCGTGGAGCGCTACATTCGCAGCCTGCTGGCATGCACAACCCTGCAGCCACTGCTGGGCATACTCGGCACCATACTGGCACTTGTTGAGTTCTACGAACAACCGGGAATTACAGATGGCGCTGCCACCATGCCCGAAGTTGCGGAAACTCTCACGCGCGCGCTCCTGCTCTCTGCCACCGGTATAGCACTTGCCATACCCAGTTACCTTTTCTACACTTACCTTGTGGCACGTGCTCGCCGTACAATCAACAACATCGAGCGAGCCGGTCTCGAGTGCGTACACATCATTTGCGATGCCCGCGAGCGCTCCGCTACCGAGACCGCACCCGCCACTCCCCGCACCTGCCGCAGCGGCAAATGTTCCCTCGAGGCCGAAAGTACCGGTACCACCCCGGCTGCGACAACTGCTGAATAAACCCACACCGACTGCTGCTGCCGCCATGCGCCGTGTACGCTCCAAACTTCAGGACTCTGCAACCCCCGTTGTTGCCTTGGCCGGCATCAACTTAGTTTTGTTGCTGGGACTGTGTGTGCTGCTCAATACTCACCGCCTTCCCAAGTACGGGCTCAATATATGCCCGGCGGAATCGCACTTCGTGCTATCCCGCTACGACCGCAACTTCTCACACGTTATCACGATAACCCCCGGGGAACGCCCCAGATTATACCTGGAGGGCACGGAAATCACCGGCGGGGTACAAGGGCTGGAGCCCCTGCTGCAAAGCTGGGAAGACGGCCACCCGGGTCGCGTATCGGTCATACTTGTGTGCGATGTCGCCGTACCTGTAGGCATTGTGCAGCAAATTGCTGACCAAGTGCTCCTGCACGGGTACAATTTCTCCCTGTCTGCCAGACCCAGCGCAAAGTAATGACCAGCAACAAGGACAGTTTAGTTTACCACGTTCGCTACGAGCGCCCACTGCGCGGGTGCCTGTGGCTGTTTGTGCTGCTGTCAGTCCTAACCGCGGCTGCCGTACTTGTGCTTGTACGGGTGAAAATGCCTGAGCCTCTTCCTCAGGCTAAGGTGGGCAATGTGCAGTACCGCAACAATGACCTGCTACACCTACAGGTTGTGCTGCGCAGTGCCATGCCCCTGCCCTTGCCGGACTATGTGGATCCGGCACGCCGCGAAGAAGCCGCAGATCAGGCGCTGCCGGCACACTTCGAGCCCCACTTGCAGAGTGCTCCCCCGGAGCGCGTATTCAACGTTGCGCACGATTCTGCCGTGCTGGATTCCGCCGACCTGCTTTCCCTGCCCCCGCAAGGCTTGCAAGACACCCCGCCCTCGGCGGATGGAGAGGAGGTGCAACCATGATAAACGATTGGCTCGTATGCACGCCCTCGCAGTTTTTTGAGTATTTCGCGGTAGCGGTTTTTGTGGTGCTTATGTGTGTAGTGGTTCCCGTGCAGCTTATCGGCAAGCTACGCCGCATGCGCTTGGCTCGCGTGCGCATTACCTGCCGTATATGCGGCTACAGGTTCCTGCGCACAAACCCGGAGGCCACCTGCCCCCACTGCGAAGCCCGAAATCGCTGACTTACCAAGTCACCTCATTCAGTTCACTAAAACTCTGATTTCTCAAAGAAAATCAGAGTTTTTTTGCAGCGATACACACAAAAAAACTGCCACTCGTATGAGCGGCAGTTTTTTTGAATTTCTTGCGCCGTAGCGCAGCTATTAGCGGGAGTAGAACTCAACGATGAGCTGCACGTTGACGATGGGAGCAATCTCCTCCACGGAGGGGATGCGGGCCACCTTGGCGGTAAGCTTAGCGGCGTCAACCTCGAGCCAATCGGGGGTCACAGCGGAAGCGGTGAGCTCCTGAGCGCGGTTGGCAAGAGCCTGAGAGCGAGCCTTGGCTGCAACGGCGATAACGTCGCCGGGCTTGCAGCTGTAAGAAGCGATGTTTACCTTCTTGCCGTTTACGGTCACGTGACCGTGAGATACCATCTGACGAGCAGCGGCACGAGTGTTGGCAAAGTTCAGGCGGTATACGATGTTGTCGAGACGGAGCTCCAGCAACTGCAGAAGGATTTCGCCGGTCACGCCGGAACGACGGGAAGCCTCCTCATAGTACTTGCGGAACTGACCCTCGAGCACGCCGTACATGAAGCGGAGCTTCTGCTTTTCAGCGAGCATGATACCGTAGTCGGACTTCTTCTTGCGACCGGCGCGGGCACCGTGCTGACCCGGGGGGAAGGGACGACGGGCAAAAGCCTTGCTGGCACCGAAGAGCTCAACACCGAAACGACGGCTGATCTTGGCGGTAGGACCTGTGTAACGAGCCATAATCTTGTGTAATCTTTCTTCTGGGTTATTAAACTGCTATTAGGCGCGACGAGCCTTGGGCGGGCGGCAACCGTTGTGGGGGATGGGGGTCACGTCTGCGATAGAGGTGATTTCCAGACCCATGGTCTGTACGGCACGCACAGCGGACTCACGACCGGAACCCGGGCCCTTCACACGAACCTCGACCTCCTTGAGGCCGTGGCCCATGGCCTGGCGGCAGGCATCCTGACAAACAACCTGACCGGCATAAGCGGTGCTCTTGCGGCTGCCCTTGAAGTTGAGCTTACCGGCGGAGGACCAGCCGATGACGTTACCCTTGAGGTCGGTCACGCTCACGACGGTGTTATTGAAGGTGGAGGAGATGTGAACGATACCGGTGGTAACGTTCTTGCTGCCCTTAGCCTTCAGGATTTTGACCTTCTCTTCATCATCGACGAGACCAAGCTCGGCGAAGATGTCGCGACGGCCCTCAGGCTTCTTCTGCTCAGCGGCTACGGGAGCCTCAGCAACGGGAGCAACTGTCTCTACTACTTCCTGGATGGTTTCTTCAGCCATTTTCAGTATCTTGTATGTGAGGGGTTATTTCTTCTTGGCGCCGACAGTCTTCTTGCGGCCCTTACGGGTACGGGCATTGGTGCGAGTGCGCTGACCGCGAACGGGCAGACCCTTGCGGTGACGAATGCCACGCAGGCAGTTAATGCTGGTAAGGCGCTTCAGTGCCATCTGCTTCTCACGGCGCAGGTCACCCTCGATGAGGATGTTGTTGCTGGTGATAGCCTGTACGATCTTGGTCAGCTGAGCGTCAGAGAGGGTGCCTGTGCGAAGGTCGGGGGAAATGCCGGCCTGCTCGAGCACTTTCTTGGCGGTAGAGGGCCCGATGCCGTAGATGTAGCACAGGGAGGCCTCAATGCGCTTCTCATTGGGTATTTCGATACCGAAAAGACGAGCCATATTGGTTGTGTGTGTTTGTTCGTTTCTTGATACACCGCATACGCTGCGGCGCAATTTCGTGCGCCAACTATACCCCTTTTCGTATTTTTTGCAAGTAAATTCTCACAAAAAATTACTTCTTTGGAGAATTTTGGGATTTTTAACGCAACGATGGCGGCAGGGTATGCAGCGAGGGGGCAGCCTGCATGGCATCTGCCGGCGGGGCAAAAGTGGGCAGCAACGTGGGGGTATAGGTGCTCATGGTGCGTATTTTCTCCATAGGGATGGTGATTTCGTCCTCCTCAATATAACGAGCAAGGGGATCATTTTCCGTCCAGAGCAAGGAGCGCCACCAACTGGTCTGCGTGCACACAGTAGCGGTGCCTACCTGATAGCCCTCTTTAGATACCACGATACCGAGATCCTTGTCTTGGTTTATTTCGGTAGTAACCGGCGTAGTACCCTCCACTCGCTTACCGTTGATATGCACGGTTGCACCATCGCAGGGGGTCGTGCGAATGGTAAATTCCTTCGTACCCGCACATGAAGCGAGCATTGATGTTATAAGAACGAGAGTATAGAGGCGGTTGCGCATAATGCCGTATCATACTCCCCTGCCCCCACGCAACGCAAGCCAAAAGCGCATGCACTGTCACAGTTAGTGATTTACCACCGCCCGTGCTTTTTAACGTTTTAATGTGCGTGAGAGTTGGGTAAATCTCATCTTTCCACTTGTAGACGCTATAGAATACCGCCACCGCCTATGGTTATAGGCAGTAGCGGCATAATACAACGGGGAGAGTATAGAAAATCAGTTTTTCTTATCCGTCCACCCTCGGCGTTGGGCATAGGCGAAGAAATCCTCCAACAGTAGTAAGTACTGCAAGCGAACCCTCGTCGATTTAACGGTAGAGAGAATCTCCTCTGTCAGTTTAACATGGTCAACAGAGTTCATATATTCACTCGGAAGATCGGGCTTGAGGCGATATATACTGCGGAACAGCCGGGCGACAGCTCCGCTTATCGGTGCCGGAAATACTCGTTGATACTCCAAAACAGCACTGGCAACGCAAGGATTAACCGAACCATTTAGATGTGTGCGATAAAACATAAGCACCGTTATAAGCTACTTGTACAACGACTACAATAAAAAAATAGACCTTCGCGGCGACTTGTCACTTTATCGTCCACCCTCGGCGTTGAGCATAGGCAAAGAAGTCTTCACTGCAAGCGAAGACTCGCCGATTTAGCGGCCAATAGCGCCGGGCTGTTGCTTTTTTTGCCATCAAAGGGCTACCCGGCATCAGCAGATTTAAAACAGCTCCTTTTTTTTTCTGAAAAATGCCGACCAAAACAGCAAAACTCAAATCCCCAATGGCGCTTCGGAGAAAAATCGCGCCCTCCTTCTGCTATAGGAGGTAGGCGGGAAGGTACAACGGAGGATTGACGAACAATCAGCTTTTCTTATCTAGCCACCCTCTACGGGTAGAAAAGCGGAAAAAATCTTGTAGCAGCGCAGTATAACGCACCCGAAGCGAAACCGATTTAATGTGGGCGAGCACTTGCTCGATTACAGACTCGGGCAGAACGTTGCGCATGAGTTGTTTCTGAAAATCCGGCACATGCCGAAAAATGGCATGGAAACGGCGAGCACACTGCTCATAAGTGGCTCCATCGAAACGGCGCAAATAGGCCATAATGGCCCGACGAACGGTCATGGGAGCCTTTTTCAGAGGCGGCGGCGGAGTGAATCTAACCATCGGAAGAGAAGATATACCTATTAGCGAGCTTAACCTTACACTTTACGCGTGAGACAATACCAAAGAAAGCGAGTGTTGTGCACGAGGTAGCGCTTGAAGAGGCGGCGTGGTTCACAGCAAAGGCGATAAAGCCACTCCAAGCCATGAGAGCGCACCCAGAGAGGTGCTTGGCTGATAAGCCCCGCATGGAAGTTGAAAGCAGCCCCTACGCCGAAATAGAGCGCCGGGGGCAGCTGCGGCAGGTTGGTGAAGAGCCAGCGCTCCTGCTTGGGGCAGCCGAGGGCAACCCACACACAGTTGGCACCGCTCTCGGCTATACGGCGGGCAATTGCCTCGTTTTCCCCCTCCGGCCACTGCCCCATGGGCGGGCAATAATGGCCGACTATTTGCACCCCGGGGAAACGTGCCGCAAACTTGCTGCGCAGCAGCTCAATAGCCTCCTCGGAGCCCCCGAGCAGGTAATGCCGCAATCCGCTCTCGCGGCCAAGCTCCCAGACGGTTTCCATCATATCCGGGCCGTACAGGCGGTGAGCTTGTGCCCCCTTACGGCGCATAAGCCACACGATGGGCATGCCATCCGGGCAAATGTAGTGAAAGTTCTTCATGCCCTCACCGTATTCGCGCTCGTGCAGCATGCGGGTGAGCACGTGCACATCGGAGTGGGCTATCAGGCAGGGTTCCTTAATCTCAGCTGCTAGGTTGACCAGATGTTGACCGGCGGTTGTGAGGTCTGCTACGACATAAGGAATACCAAAAATGTTTGCTTTGCTGAGGTCTTTCATGCGCTCGCGGAATTGTCACGGCATTGTACTACCCGGGCGCTATTATGTCAAGAAAACAATTCCGCCCCGCTGCATGGAGCAACAGGGCGGAATGAATGTTCAGCAGTGGTTCTGCGGCAGATTACTTCTGCTCGGAGGGGCTCCACTCCTCGGCCTGAAGGGCAGCGAGGTTGAAGGCCTGCTCCAGACCCACCATGTCGCCGGCGCGAACGGTCTCGAAGGCGGCGGTCTCGCGACGAAGCTGCTCGGGATCGTAGTTCACAGCCTTGATGGAAAGACCGATGCGGCGCTCCACCTTGTCGACCTTGATGACGCGAGCCTTGATGTCGTCGCCCACCTTAATGACGTCCTTCACGCGCTCCACGTGCTCCTCAGAAAGCTGGGAGATGTGGATGAGACCGTCGATGTCGCCGTCGAGGTTGACGAATGCACCGAAGGAAGCAATC
The DNA here is from genome assembly GCA_017555205.1 of Akkermansia sp. Taxonomy (GTDB): domain Bacteria; phylum Verrucomicrobiota; class Verrucomicrobiia; order Verrucomicrobiales; family Akkermansiaceae; genus Akkermansia. The sequence goes on from JAFZGW010000004.1 coordinate 112,389, forward strand.
TTAGCCACCTGACCGGAAACGAGATCGCCAACCTTGAAGCGGCTGTCGATGCTCTCCCACGGGTCGCTCTCAAGCTGCTTGATGCCGAGAGAAACGCGCTGGTTTTCCTTGTCGATGTTGAGCACGCGAGCCTCGACCACGTCACCCTTCTTGAGTACCTCGGAGGGGTGGTTAATCTTGCGGGTCCAGCTCATGTCGGACACGTGAATCATGCCGTCAATACCCTCCTCGAGAGCCACGAAGGCACCGTAGGGAGTAAGGTTACGCACAGCGCCGGAGATGATGGTGCCAACGGGGAAGCGAGCCTCGATAGCCACCCAGGGGTTCTCGTCGAGCTGACGAACGCCGAGGGAAATCTTCTGCTCTTCCACGGAGATGTTGAGCACAACAGCCTCGATTTCCTGATCCAGGGAGAGGACATCGGAGGGGCGAGTAATGCGCTTGGTCCAGGAAAGCTCGGAAACGTGTACGAGACCTTCCACACCCTTCTCGAGCTCGACGAAAGCACCGTAAGCCAGAAGCTTGGTAACACGGCCCTTGACGCGGGAGTTGATGGGGTACTTGAGCTCGATGTCAGCCCAGGGATTGTCGGAGAGCTGCTTGAGACCAAGGGATACGCGCTCCTTGTCGCGATCGACTTCGAGGATAAGCACCTCGAGCTCCTGACCGATGTGGAGCAGCTCGGAGGGGTGGTTCACGCGGCCCCAGCTCATGTCGGTGATGTGCAGCAGGCCATCCATGCCGGAGAGGTCAACGAAGGCGCCGAAGTCGGTGATGTTCTTCACAGTACCGATTACGCGGTCACCAACCTTGACGGTCTCGAGGAAGCGCTGACGCTGCTCGCTGCGCTCGGCCTCGATGACCTCGCGGCGGGAGAGCACGATGTTCTTGCGCTCGTCGTTCACCTTCACGATCTTGAACTCATAAACATTGCCCACGAACTCGTTGAGGTCCTTGGGGGGGATGATGTCCACCTGAGAGCCGGGCAGGAAAGCCTCCACGCCAACGTTGACCATAAGGCCACCCTTAACGACGCTCTTAACTTTACCCTTCACGAGGCCGCCTTCCTTGTAAACAGCCACGATTTTATCCCAGTTCTGCTTGTGGGCAGCCTTCTCTTTGGAAAGGACTACGAGACCCTCGTCGTTCTCAAGCTTCTCGAGGAGAACCTCAATCTGGTCACCTACCTCGATTTCCTCATCCTCAAATTCGGAGATAGAAATAACACCCTCAGACTTGTAGCCGATGTCGACAAGAACAACCTGCGGACGGATCTCAAGGATGGTACCGTTCACGATATCACCCGTGCGGAAAGTCGGAAACCCGGAGTTGATAAGGGCCTCCAATTCAGAAATACTCATTTTAATTGTTTGGTTAATATTGTTGACGTTGTTTCTCTGAGCCCCGGAACCGGTAGTAAACGGGGCGCCTGTAGCACTACCGGTCGAAACAACAGCGCGACATTCTACATTTTCCAACGCTGCTTGGCAAGCCTTTTTTCGTCAAAAAAACACCCCCGCGTCATTATTTTGTGCGGGGGTGGTGCAAAATCACTCTTTCGGAAGGGGTCGCGGGGCATTTACCCCACCTATCAGCAGTACCATTTCCCCCTTGGGCGGGTGAGCGGCGAACTCTGCGGCCAACTCAGCAGCAGTGCCACGGTGATAAGTTTCGAACACCTTGGTAAGCTCACGCGCCACGCAGATGGGAGCCATGGCATCGAGCTCTGCAATGGCTTTCACGGTTTTGACAATACGGTGGGGAGATTCGTAAAATATGCTCGTATGGGCAGCGGCAAGAGCCGTTTGCAGCACCTGCCCTTTTCTGCCGGATTTCACCGGCAAAAAACCACCGAAGAAGAAAGCATCGCTCGGCAGACCGGAGCCTACCAGAGCCGTGACAACGGCCGAGGGGCCGGGCAATACGGTGAAAGCCACCCCGCGCTGCTTAAGTTCCTGAATAAGCCGATAGCCGGGGTCGGATACACCGGGCATGCCGGCATCCGTCACAACGGCAAAGGTCTCGCCGGCGAGCGCTCGGGCGGCGACCTCGGGGGCACGAGCACTCTCGTTGTGCTCATGCAGGCTCAGCAGGGGCTTGCGAATGCCATAATGGCTCAGCAACATGCCGGTGTTGCGCGTATCTTCACAACACACACAATCGACCGTGCCCAGTACTTCGAGGGCTCGGCGGGTAATGTCTTCCCTATTGCCGATAGGCAGACCGACAAAACTGACCGGGTAGGCAATCATGAGCGAGTAAGAGCCTCCACAATCGCATCCGCCGCAAGACGTGTACCGTACGAGAGCGCAGCCTCGCGACCAGCCAAGGTATTACCACCTGAGTTGTAATAGGTCCCGCTACCGGAAGCCACACCCTTTGCCAGCACCGTACCATCGCTGGTGCGCGTTACGCAATATGTTACATTAACCGTTACGCGGAATTCACGGCTGAGGTTGGAATCTCGCCAATCTACCATGGAGCGAGAGATATTCACATGGGAAACGGAGCCGGTAATGGTGGCATCTGCCGTGGTGGGGGAAAGCAGTTTAAAGGCACCGTCTGTCTGTATGGCATTGCCGACAGAAGTCGTCACGAGAGCACCGGCAATCGGGTACTCCGTGGTGTTATCGAACATTTCGATGGCAATGGATTTGACACCATCCATCTTGGGGCTGACTACGCTACCCAAGTGATACCCACATGAGGGAACACTCAAGGGCAGTAAGCAAAGCCCCACCAAGAGAGAGAGGATACGTTTCATGACTTCTTCTTTTGAACTGCGGAGAGAGCCTGCGCTTTTTGAAGCAGTTTCTGAGCCTCGGCTGCAGCCTCGGGGTTAATGGATTTTTGGCGGATAACACTCTCAAAACAGAACTGAGCAGCCTGGTATTCGCGAGAGCGTTCCAAGTAATAGCGCCCGGTTTCAAGTTCCTGTTGCACAAGGAGTCGGCGAACATTTGTAGCCTCCTTCAGAGCTTTACCGGCATCCGGGTGATTGGGGAAGCGCAGGCTAAACTCCTCGTAAGCCTCTTGTGCACGAGTGAGGTTGGCGAGATTGCGGTCACCACGGGTGCGGCTGCCGGCCCAAAGCTGAGCCACCATGAGCTGTGCCTCGGGAGCATAGCGACTGTCAGGATATTTTTCCACCAAGGTGGCAAAGGTAAGGGCGGCCTCCTCAAAGCGCTCTTTGCGCAGGTGATAGCGGGCAAGTATCGAGGTAGCGGTGGCGGCCATCTCGTTGTACGGGGCGTTATTGATTACACCGGCAAGCCACTCCTCCACAGTACCGGCCTCGAGCTCGGCCTTCCACAAGCCCAGCACGCTGACTTGCAGGGTACCTTCGGCAGCAGCCATAGCCATGGCAAGCTGGCGATCCAACGCCTTGACGTAAAGGGGACTGCTCTGATAGTGCTTCACTATCTTGTCGTACTCATTGAAGGCATCTCGCGGCAAACCCTGCTTCTCATAAACTTCGGCAAGCAGCAGGCGAGCCTCCGGCGCACAGGGTGCAGCCGCGTGATTGTACGCGATATCTTTAAGCTTAGACTTGGCTTTGCTCAATTCACCGGCCGCCATCCACCCCTTGGCCTCACCGAGCAAAGTATCTGCCGCAGGGTCAACGGCCTGCAATGTTCCGGCAGGCAGCAGCGCAGAGTTGTTCTGTTGACACATAGTCAGGGGCAGCAATGCCGCCGCACTCAGTAGCAGATGCAGTTTCAATCTCATGACTTCCCCATATTAGCACGTTTACCCCCGTGATAGCAAGCGAGAAATGAACTCTTTGCGTGTCTTATTCCACGTTTGGTGAAGTTTCAGCGGCTCACTCGGTACTTACCATCGCCCACGGAAAGCACTTCCACCCGCACTCGCTCAAGCCCCTTTCGTGTGAAACCAAGCTCCTCAGCCACGGCCGAACTTACGTCTATCAACCTGCCATGAATAAACGGCCCGCGGTCGGCCACTCGCGCCGTACAGCTGCGCCCATTGTGCAAGTTTGTTATTCGTACCCGGCAAGGCAGTGGCAAGGTACGGTGCGCCGCATAAAACTGCCCCTCGTACAGGCGCTGCCCTATGGCGCCGGGCGCGCCGTCCGCCTCATAATACGAGGCTATACCATCCTCGCGATAGTACAGTGCAGTCTGCACATCCATGGGTACAAAACGCTCACCCTTCAGCGTATATGGGGCTTTCTTATACCCCCTGTACGGCTCAAACCGGTGCTGCTGACACGAGCAGACAAGCGCCCCTACAAGCAGCGCGATAACAGAAAATCTTTGCATCATAATCTATTCAATCTGTAACTGATTCAATCCTCAGCCTTAAGCTGCCCGGGGCCATCACCTACGGATACGACCTCCACCCGAACCCGCTGTAACCCCTTGCCCAGGAATCCCAGCTCTCCGGCCACCGCATAACTGACATCGATGAGACGATTGGCGGTAAAGGGGCCGCGGTCTATCACACGAGCCTCGCAGCTCTTACCGTTACTCAAATTGGTAATACGCACCCGGCATGGCATGGGCAAGGTGGTATGCGCAGCATAAAACTCCCCTTTGCGCAAGATTTCGCCGTATGCACCCCTCGAACCGTAGTCATCATAACACGATGCAATGCCTTCTGCCTTATACTTTAATGCAGCCTGCGCGCCCATGGGCACATAGCGTTTACCGAAAACAGTGTACGAGCGAGTCACCAAGCGCAGATTCTTGCCGGGCTCAGCAGTTACGGGCGCAGTTTTACGGCTCACGCAATTACTCAATCCCCCTGCCACTAACATGAACCCTACCAAAACTACTGCTGCTCGAACTGTCATACGCGCACATATCTAGCACATATCGCAACAAAATGAAAGAAAAAAATAACGATTTTACCACGAAATCATTTGCAAAACGGACTGTAGAATGGTATGCTGGGGGCATGTTTGACAGAGAGCTACTGGAGCGATGCAGCAATGCATGCGCCGTATCGGGTTTCGAGGATGAGCTACGCGCGATATTCCGCCACGAGCTGAGAAGCAGCGGCGATATTTCATGCGCAGTTTCGGGCAATATCGTATGCGAAAAGAAGGGGCCGGGCCCCACTGTAGCCTTGATAGCGCACATGGACGAAATCGGCTTCATGGTACAGGGCATCACGGAAGACGGATTCCTGTTATTGGTACCGCTGGGCGGATGGTGGAACCATACCCTCCCCAGCCAGCGAGTACTGGTACAAACTCGCGATGGACGGCGAATAGCGGGTCAGATTGGCACAAAACCGCCGCACTTACTCCCCGAAAGTCAGCGCTCGCAGGTAATGCCGAACGATGCTCTGTTTGTCGACATCGGGGCAAGCAGCCGCAGCGAAGTCGAAGAACTCGGTATACGCATTGGTTGTGCCGTGGTACCGGATGTCAAACTGCAAGCACTCGACATCCCCCACCGTTGGATGGGCAAGGCATTCGACAACCGAGCCGGGGTCTATTGCATGATTGAAGCCATGCGCCGCCTGGCGCTCGAACCACTCGACTGCACCCTGCGAGCCATCGGCACCGTGCAGGAAGAAGTAGGCACACGCGGAGCACGCGCTCTGAGCTCGGACATGATACCCGATTTGGCTATTATACTCGAAGGCCCCCCGGCAGATGACACCTATGGGCAAAGTTCAGTTTGCCGCCAGGGCGTGCTGGGGCGAGGCGTGCAGGTACGACTGTATGACCCCACCAACATCACCCCACCTGCTCTGGCGGATTTTGTGCTCAACATCGCGGAGCAAGAGGGGATACCCTGCCAGCCCACCGTTCGCCGCACCGGCGGTACCGATGCGGCCGCAAGCTACCCCAACTGGGCAGGCGTGCCGGCCATCGTATTCGGGGTGCCCACACGTTACATTCACTCCCACAACAGCATACTCGATGACCGAGATTTGGAGGCCTGCGTTCGCCTGACCTGCGCTGTAGTACGTCGAATCAACTCGGGCAGCCACACCCTCTATCTGCCCTAATCAAAAATCATGGACTCCCATACAGCCTCTCCACCGCCACTCCCACGCCCCCGCGTAGCATGGGTCGATAGCGCACGCTGTTTAGCCATGTTTTTTATTATGTGGCTGCATGTGGGAGATGCTCCGCTTTGGCTAGGGCACCCGGTAGGTGGGGCAATCTGCCTGTTTTTCGTACTTGCCGGGTATTTCATGCCCATCACCCCGGAAACCGCTGCGCGGCGCGCCCTGTTCATGGGGCTTGCGTGGGTACTGTGGAGCATCATCAGCTTCGGGCTATACCGAGCCTTGGCGCCGGAGAACCCGTGGAGCTGGCAGCAAATCATCGGTTACGGAGTAGCAGCCTTCAACGCCCCGCTGTGGTTCCTGCGCAATTTGTGCATCTACCAGCTCATTATCGCAGCACTCATTGTGCTGCGCATACTTCCCCGCTGCAACTGGTTACTATTGGCCATTCTGGCTTGTTTTACCTATGTAAGCGAACTACCGCAACACGAAAACCTTCGCTTTGATTGGTTATCGGCCGTACTACTGGGCTACTGCATGAAATCGATTTCGCTGCCACAAATCGAGCAATGGCTCAGAGAAAATGTGTGGTATATCGTATGCGGGATTGCCATTTTATTGATACAGCGAGAGTATTACATGCAGTACGCCCGCGAGGAAAGTCTGAAATACTACCGCGTATCCATACCGCTGGTGCATGTGAGCCAAGCGCTATTGCTGTGCTTGGCTGCACTGGGAATAAGCCGTTGGCTACCCCGTCTAAACAAATTGATGGCCATAGCGGGGAGTTGTATGATGTTCACCTACGTGAGCCACTCCCTATTATACGCCCCTATTTACCACTACAACTTACCGCGTTGGTGTGGCTTTGCCTATGCGGCAGCGGGCATCGCGCTGCTGACCCTGCTCTACCGGGTCTTAGCAGCGCGCCTGCCGCGCACCATGAGGGTACTCACTCTGCGCTGAACAAAGCGCCGAGAGTGCAGCCTTCTCAGAGAGTGCGCAACTCAAGGGAACGCCCGTGGGCATCCAACCCCTCTACCCGAGCAAACACCTGCACATGCGGCAATGATTGCACAGCAGCCTCGCGGCTCATGCGCACAATGCTCGTGCGGCGCTGGAACTGATCAGCACGAATCCCCGAAAACGACTTACCGGAACCACCGGTAGGCAGAGTATGGCTCGGCCCCGCCAAAAAATCACCGCAGGCTACCGTAGCATAGGTTCCGGCATAAATAGCACCGGCCGTGCGAATACGCTCCAACATAGCCTGCTCTCGCTGCGGGTCTACCACCAGCACCAAGTGCTCCGGTGCAAACGAATTCACAATATCGGCTCCGGTTTCCAAATCGCTTACGAGTATGCAGTCGGTATTCTCTGCCAATACCTGCTGAAGATACTCCGAGCGACTGAGTGTGGCAGCCTGCTCAGCGATTTCGCGCTCCACCTCCTGCAACAGTTCTTCGCTATTTGTCACAAAGGCTATCACACTATCGCCACCGTGCTCGGCTTGCGCCAGCAAATCCGCTGCAACATAGCGCGGGTTAGCTGTGGAATCCGCCAACACCATTACCTCACTGGGTCCCGGCAGCAAATCTATAGCCACCGCTCCCACCAACTGGCGCTTAGCCTCCACTACAAAACGGTTACCCGGTCCGAAAATTTTCTGCACAGGTGCAATACTCTGCGTGCCCAAGGCCAACGCAGCCACACCCTGAGCCCCGCCCACACGGTATATCTCCGTTGCGCCGACGGCCTGCAATGCCACCAACACAGCGGGATTTACCCGACCGTCCGGACCGCAAGGGGTCATAGCCACAATCTCAGGCACACCGACAGCTTTTGCAAATCCACCCGTCATCAACGCAGTAGACACTAACGGGGCCTTGCCTCCCGGCACATAAATACCTACTCGGTCGTAGGGAACAAAACGCTCCCCTACCTCGCACCCCTGAGCATTCACCCCGCTCCAGTCGCGGCGCATGCTTTGCTGCGAAAAATATGTGATATTGGCCAAACTGGCAGCGATTGCGTCCTTCACATCCTGAGGAACTTCAGCCTGCGCAGCAGCAAGTTCCTCCTCCGTCACTCTTAAACCGGCGGGTGTAAGTTCGACCCGGTCGAAACGCGCAGCATAATCACACAAAGCCCAGTCCCCATGGCAGCGAACCGCCTCAATAATATCGGCAACACTCTCACGAACCTCCTGCCCCGGAATAGCCCGGCGATTCATCGCAGCAATAGCTCCTGCATATCGACTGTCATTTTCGCGATATATCTTCATGCGCTCATTATACCAACACTTCATTACTCTGTCAACCGCTGTGCCATGCACCGCATTTCGATGTCGGGATTTCTTATTGACTTTCCTCCAGTACTCGTGTATTCCATGCGGCTTGTTTTCTCATTCTTGCCAACGATTTTGTTCCCCCGGACTTCTTCTTATGATTGCGCAGCAAGCTCAATACCACTTTCATCATTCGCGAATAGTTTTCTGCTGCATTGTACACTCGTTTTCGGCAAGCATCTACTCCCTCTGGGTAAATTAGTTATATAACAACGTTTTCCGTCTGCTTCTTTTTATTGTAGCGCCTGCTTTCCACTACTACCAGCGCTGAAAGTTCCTCTACCCTCCCATGCCCTGCGCCTACTTCTGTAAAAACACTGCTGGGGCGTACCATTTTAGCGGTCTCCTATGCGTGGATTTTCGATAGTCTCTGATTCGACAATAAGTCTATTCATCCGCTTAGTATAGCATAATAATGCTATAACTGCAAGAAAACCAGCTTTTTACAATAAACCTTTCAGTGTAAATTCAGAGTAAATTTCGGATATCTGAATCTCGAGAATGAATGACACAACTCAAATGCGTTTGCCCTGACATGCCCCGCCTTAACATTCTAACAACCATTTAGCGTATTTTTTTCGTTTTTTTATCATTAAGTCTTGCAATGCCGTTCTTTTTTGTTTAGAATAATGCCGTTTTCAAATATAAGGCACACAAACGATTACTCAGTTCATGAATGACAGTATGAAGAATATAACACGCTACACGTTGGAAAAGACCTCATTCCTCGGTTGGAGAGTTTGCGTCAGCCGCAAAGGCGTTATGATTACAAAGTATTTTCCCGATAAGTTATACGATGGCGAGCAGGGAGCGCTCGAGGCTGCCATTGCGATGAGGGATGACATTCTGAGCCGTGTATCTGCCAATCCGGCCAAGGCCAAAGAAACCATGCTGGAGTTGAAAAAATCCTACTGCACCAAAAAGAAGGGCAAATCCGCTAAGAAGCGCAAAGCTTAACCCGACAATCCCAAAACTGTCGACCACCCTAGCCTCCTCACCGCATTCACCAAGCGGGGGAAGGACATCCATTGCCCCCCCTCACCCAACATCCGGCTATTCAGGCATCCGAAAAATCAAACTTTCGAGGTTTACGGGCTGAAGCTGTAGCCAAACGGCGCGAATCCCACACCAACAGTAGCATAGCCCCCAGTAGCAGAAGGCGCACTCCCGTATCCTGCGGGTAGTTCACAATCTCATGAGTTGAACCCATACAGTTGCAACTCAAACTCAAACCGCGAGCCCATGCCTGGGCATACAAAAACAAAAATACACCGGTCATCACCACCCCCCATACAGCTGCACCGCGGTATGATAAGCGAAATACCAAACATACTGCAATCACCAGCTCCATTGCAACCCCTATACAGGTCAATGGCATCGAAAAAAACTCCGGTAACAAATCGCTGCGGGTCAAAAAATCTGCTGTCTGCCCCAAATCTCCGATTTTAAGTATCCCGGTAACCAGAAAAAATAACCCCAACCCAACCCTGAGTAGGTTAAGCAAAATATCTATTGCACGGCTATTCCTCATACGCGTGCCAGATAATACACATCCCCCCCAACCCGAGCAAGTCATTTTATAGATTTTAGCTACCCTCTTTATGCTGTTCACCATTAACACCAAAATCTTACATATCTTTAGCTTTTTTTGATTTCTAAGTATAAATTATTTTACTTTTCTGAAATAATGACACCGCTCCGCTGCTTTTGGCTTGACTTGCCACTCGGCATAGAGGAAAATGTGGGAGTGATGATAAGAACTGCCACCGCCACTCTGCTGGCGACTCTTCCCGTACTGGCGGATGTGATTGCACCCGCCCCGCAAGATTCTACCCCGCAAGCCGAAACTGTCGTTCAGCCGGAACCTCAGCCGGAACCTCAGCCGGAACCTCAGCCGGAGCCTCAGCCGGAGCCTCAGCCGGAGCCTCAGCCGGAGCCTCAGCCGGAGCCTCAGCCGGAGCCTCAGCCGGAGCCTCAGCCGGAGCCTCAGCCGGAGCCTCAGCCGGAGCCCCAGCCGGAACCCAAGGTTGCAGCAACCTCCACTCACGTCAATTCTGCCTATCGCGGCATCGTCAAAATTGAAGTAGCAACTCGAAAACCTGACTACGCCACCCCGTGGCAAACCGGTCGCTATGGCAGTGGAAGCGGTACCGGCTTTATGGTAAGCACCGGGATTTTCATGACGAATGCCCATGTAGTGGCCGATGCCGAGCGTATCTACATCTCCCCCTACGCCGATGCCCGTAAAATACCGGCAAAGGTAAAATACGTAGCGCACGATGCCGACTTAGCCTTGTTGGAAGTAGAAGCTCCCGGGGCATTTGCCGATATTCCCTGTCTGGAGTTCAGCGATACTCTGCCGCAATTGGAAGATGAGGTTCGCGCCATCGGTTACCCCATCGGTGGCAACCGCCTGTCCGTGACCCGCGGTATCGTATCGCGCATTGATACAACGGTCTATGCCCACCCCCGCAATGAAAGTCACCTGACAGTGCAGGTAGATGCCGCTATCAACCCCGGTAACAGCGGCGGCCCGGTACTGATGGGCGACAAGGTAGTAGGCGTGGCATTTCAGGGGCTAATGGAAGCGAACTCCACCGGTTACATGATTCCCATGCCGGTCATCAGAAGATTCCTGAAAGACGTAGAAGACGGCAGCTACGATAGCTATGTCGATTTGGCCGTCACTTTCATGCCACTCATCAACCCGGCCATGCGCAGGCACTACAACCTGCCCGACAATGCCATGGGGGCTTTGGTAAAAGATGTGGTGAAAGGCGGCAGCAGCGACGGAGCCCTGCAAGTCGGCGATGTTGTACTGGCGGTCAACGGACTTGCTGTTGACAGCTCGGCAATGATAGAGCTGGATGGCGAGCGGGTACAGCTTGAGGAGTTGGCCGAGCGCGCGTTCAAGGGAGATGAGCTCGTCTTCACCATTTTGCGCAATGGTAATCAGCTCGAAGCCAAAGTCAAGCTAGCCCCGTTGAGTTCCCACCGCATTATGGCACAGGAATATGATACCCTGCCCCGCTACGTCCAATTCGGTGGTATGGTCTTCCAGCCCCTGCACCGCAATGTAATAGCTGCGCATTCGCTCAACTCAACAGATTTTACCGTGGAACTCGACTCATTCCTGCGTCGGGGCACCTCTGCGGAAAAGCAAGATATAGTTGTAATAACCAAAGTACTGAAGGATGAAGTTAACGCTCGCTTCGGTGACTACGGGCGTCGCATTGTAACCCACGTCAATGGTGAACCGGTCAAAGGGCTCAGCCATCTGCACGCCCTGCTCTACCCGCAGGAGGGAAAACGCCCGCCGTACACCGTCATAGAGTTCGCCGGAGCCGCCCGCCCCATGGTTATCGACAATGCCGTCATAGATGGAGCCAATGAACGCATACACGCCACCTATGGTGTACCTGCCCCGGCAAGCCTTTAAACATCACCACATTTTCATCACCGTACACCTTACCACATAATGTACCGCTATCTTACCATACTTTCGCTCGCAGCTCTGAGCTTGTGCGCCTGCAAACCAACCCCGCGTACAGCTTACGATACCAGACGAAAGCCGGCCGACACGCAACAGCAGCCGCTACAAAACACGGTGCCCCCCGAGGAAGCTCCCACCCCCGAAGTGAAGCAGTCCACCGAGGAAGCCCTCCTTATCATCAACGTCACCCGACAAGGCTACAATCGACTGACACCTTGGGAAAAACAGCCTACCGCAACCCGCCGACAGGCCGGCACCTATCTGGGCAACGGCATGGTACTCACCTACGGAAAAGCTCTGCAAAACGCAACCTACACCGAACTGAGTCTACCCGACGGTACTCGTACGGCACCCGCTCGCATTGTGAGCTACGATGACGACTTGTCACTGGCCCTGTTAACCATAGCCAACGAACAAGACGCTTCCATTTTCGACACCCGTAAAGCCTGCGCCCTCGGGGAGCCTATGTTACGCAACCAAACCGCCGAGCTCTGGTGCGCACTCAACGGCAGTGAACCCCTGAGTGTTCCTCTGCTGGCTCAGGTCGGCACCGTGGGCGATAATCTCCCCCGCCTGTCATTACAAGCCAATATGGCGGTACCTGAGCTCTACGCCTATGGTGCCCCCGTCATAAAAGACGGTAAACTGGTGGGCATGAGCGCCGGTTACGAATCCACCGGCCGAAAGCTCGCCGTCATCAACGCCGAATTGCTGCGCCGCTTCTTAGAGCGACCGGCAGGAGCTGCCACCGGCACCCCCACCTTGGGCATAGAACTTGCAACGTTGGAAGACCCAGTATTCCGCCGTTACCTTAAATTGCAGGAAGGTCAAACCGGTGTCTACATCAGCAAGGTAAATCCTGTAGGAGCTGCAGCCACCGCAGGACTGCACGAAGGCGACGTCATAACGGCTATCGAAGGAATAACAGTCGATAATCTGGGGCGTTGCAATATCCCCATTTACGGCCATACAGCCATCGGTGTAGCAGCACGCTACCTGCGCCCGGTAGGGGACACACTGCGACTCACCATCAGCCGCTCCGGCGAGCAGCTCGATGTCACCGTACCACTCAATACGGATGCTAAGGACAAAGCCCTCCTCGCCACGGAGCGCCCGGATAAAGCCCCGCGCTATGCCGTATGGGGCGGCTTAGTGTTCCAACCACTGACCGACACGTACAAACAGGCACTCTCAGCCCAAGCTCGCGGCACCCTGCCTGTCGAATTTCTCGAACCGGAGGAACGCAGCGAGACTCTGCGCGAACAAGGTATACGCGAACTTACGGCTCTCACTCTCGTTATACCCACCCCGGCTACACTAGGCTACGACAGCTTAGGCTTCTGCGTGGTGGAAAAGGTCAATGGCAAAACCCCTCACGATTTCAGCGAATTTGTGCGCCTGCTCGATGAGCCTACAGCCGACGGTCTCATCGAATTCACCACCAACAAGCCGCCTTACAAAATCTATATGGACAGCAATACCGCAGCCGCTGTAAATGACAACCTGCGCCGCGGTGCCATTCCCAACCTTAGGCGGCTCGATTAATCCGCAGCCACTAATAAAAACTCGTTGAAAACTAAGCCGAACCGCAATCGCGGTTCGGCTTAATCATGCGAGGGAAATCAGCACATTCGGGCGCGGCGCACAGTTCCCGGACGAGGTGCCGGGGCAAGCATTCCATGTTCCCAAGCTTCGGCAAACATGCGCGCGGCATCCGCCGAGTGAGAGGACGAATCGTGTATCGGCTGGTCACGCCCATTCCCCCCATCACCGCCGGCAGCCGTGCGATACATCTCAAGGCAAGTCACCCCCGAAGGCTCCAATACCCCGGCAGGATTCATACGACGGCCGAGCGTATCCGGATGGAACCAACTACTATCCAGCAATTTACGCAACACATTAATACCTCGCCATATATCAGGAGTTCGCGGCACTACACGCACATTGTGTATACCACAGCGGGCCAAACTTTCAACGTATGATAGCCCATGCGGGTCGCGGTGGGCAGCATCGTGCGGTAGGAAATGAGCAGAGACCAAACCGTAGCGTTGCTGCCACTGCTGAATATAAGCCGCAAAATGTTCCAACGGCAATTGATTGGCAGCATAATGGTTCAACCAATAAACCTGTCCGCCGTAACACTGCACAAGCCAAATTGCCGTATGATCACTCAACCCCAAGTCCCATGCAGTGTAGAGCGGTTCATCCCCCCTGAAATCAAAGGAGCAACCAATACGCCCGGCCTCGCGCAGGCGAGTAAGCTGAGCTCCGTATATGGCACCTTCATTGCCGGTGGAAAAAGCCTCATCCGGAGTTGTGGGGTACTCCTGCCGCATGGCCGGCCCCATTGTGCGCGCCATGCGCGAGTACCAATTTTTCTGCTCACGGGAAAGCTTTAACCCGAACTCGGACTCAAGACGCTCAAAATACTCAGCCATATCCTCTGCACGAGCGGGTGACCCCGGCAGCACATAATCCGGGTTATCAAACCAGCTGAAGAAAAAGAAGCGAAAATCCAAGGGTGAAATTTCACCGCTATCCGGCGTTTGCATAGCCTGAGTGGTCAGCTCATAATTCACCCCATATCGCCCGCCCTCGTGAGTGCTCTCAAGGATAATTCGACCATCTGCCGCCACTGTATTAATCGCGCCGGTGCGAATCTCGCGCGCTCGCCAAGGAGCATGAACAGATACATGCGCCAGCTCAGACACATGCAGCAGCTGCAAAGTGCCGCCGCGAAGTGTTGTCCCCAGGCGCACATCGCTTCCGTTTGCAAATCCCAAACGTGTGCGAGCATCCGTTGTTGGGTGCCACTCATTGCGCCGACATACCCCGGTGTATTGTTTAATGAGTGAGCCGAGGTAAGCCAACGCACGTTCACAATCATCCGCTTGCGGGGGCACATAGTCGAGGTGTTCCCATGCAAAGCGCAGTTTTTCCAGTTTCTGCTCGGCATCCGGCAAGGTTTTATCGATTATACCTGCATGAAAATTCGGAGTAAACAGACAACTATCGAGCATAAGCATTGCCACATAGGTAGAAATACCCAGCTGTCTCGCCTTCAGCACCACATTGCGATTCCACAAGTTACGGTGCAAACGATTCTGAGCGGCATTCATACGAAAACGCTGCACACCTCCACTCTTGTTCTCAATCCAATACAAATTATTGAGCCGCCAGAGCGGATTGTCCAGCCGCCCCCGTAGGGTGGTTTTCATGAGTTGCTCTATCATAATCAGATTTGGCAATTGAAATGTTAATCTAAATCACTGTAAAGGAAAAAATCTTCAGCCTTTTCACTCTCAAAATCGTCAGACTCCTCGACTTCAACATCTTCATAGTCGACAGAATCCAACGGAGACGGTTTTTCCTTTTTCTTCAACAAGGCATCAAGCAGCAATTGCCGCCTCTCCGAATCCGACCTCAACATACTGAGAGTTTCATGCAATCGCTGATAAGCCCCCAAAGTCCACGACTGGTTGATACTGTCGACAGCCGATACACATGAAATAATTTCGGCACCCAAGCGTACCGCTAACAACGAACCGACATCGAGATTTTCGATATTCTTATTATCTATGCGACGGGAAAAACCGGTATCTTCATACAGGCGCATCAACAATTCCGTAAGAGTTTCGTTGGGTAACTCCATGGTAATATAATCCCGCGGCCCCAAGGCCACTTGGTCAAACAGCAAATCCAGATTATGTTCTGCTATGCGGCGGCGCAGCGTATTATAACGGGGGCCAACACCGGAGCCCATAAACTGCAAGGTTCTTCGGTCAAATTGCTCCAACGGAACGTATGCGGAAACGGGAACCGAATCCGCGTCAAAATTATCTATCCCATAATATACCCCTAATCGAGTGCCAACCACATGAGGTCTGCGCATATAATCAGCACCGGAATTCGGATTACCGGGCATCAATCGAAGCACCGACTGCGGAGCATAGAGATGCGCCTCATACACGGTAATATGGCTCAGGGGTGAACACTCCAATTCGCCCTGTGACAACAGGGGAATTCGTTCACCGGCAATCGTCACATATTCCGAGGGGTCGTCAAAGTTTTCCGTCATTTTCTTCCAAAGCATATTGCGCAGCCCGGAAATTGCTCCTCGCGGTTCCCATATTTCAAGACCTTCAGGGCGGGCAAACACACCACCATACCGACGTCCCTTCCACATGATATTGCCATCCGATGCCTGATAGGGCATATCAAATGTAATCGAACGCAGGTAATCAAGCGTGTTCAAAGCATGAATCATTTCAGGGGAACGGGGTATATTTTCCCACTCGACATTAGCCGTTATGAGATAATCCTCTCTGGCATTCTGGTTCTTATCCAGCTGCCACACCGGAGTCTCGCTGTTAAATTCGACAAAAGGTCGATAATCTTGCAATTGCATGGAGTGTAAAAGGGAGGAATCGGACTTCAAGAAGCTGCAATAGTGTAGCGACGGGTGCTGACTGAGCACCTTATCGAGGTTAATGATAGCAGCATCGACCGAATCAGCATCCCCCGCAGTTCGGGGAATAACCGGTAGTGTAGTCTCTCGCAAAAAGTTCCGTAACCCTTCGGCATACGAAGCCTTCAAGGAGGGCTCCATACTTTGCCATGCCTCCAGCGGTTGCCGCAACAGGTTCCAATACTCCGCACCGGCACATTCAAACACATTATCGCCGCTGAAATGGTGCGCCCAAGCCTGCTCGGCTCGTAAACTCAGATCATCGTCCAATGCGGCAGGTAATAAGCGCCTCACCAATTCATCATTTACCAAATCGTTATAATTTTTTCGGTAAAACTCCACCTGCGGCGCCAGCTCTCGCAGTCTAACCCCCATCTGGCTGTTGTACCACATCATAGCGAACTCACCTCTTTTACCGGGTCGAAAGGGTGCACCACCTCTGCCCTGCACGGGCGATTCAATTTTCGCGACTTCGGGGCAAAATGCCAGGCTGTTATACCAAGTTTTTACCGTCCAAGGTAAATTAAGCTCCGGCAATCGAGCCAAGAAACACAAGAACGTAAAACGCCCCATCTGCTCAGCCATCTTCAGATTCATGCCCAGCACATTACCCTCCGGCTCTTTGCCCAATCGCGCACGGTTCCACCACGACATCGGCCTCGGTTCTCCGATATGAAGGATTTCCGCCATTTGCTCACGGCTGATAAGCTGTTTATCCATCAGGAAATTACCTGCATGTTCCGCATTGATAATACCGGAATTGAGCTGTCTTGCCCAATATACGATAAATCGACTGTAAGCCAAACCGGCAGGGGTCATCATAGCGTACTGGTCAATGTAAAAAGGGCTCTTAGCGGTTGACTTTTTACCGAACATATATTCAACAATCGGCAAGTCAATGGAGTTGTACAGCATCGACACATTGAGTTTCTTGTGTGTATTGCGGCGCATACCCGGCTGAATGTGACTGGCATCAGCCATCCAGGCATACGCCAGTTCTGCAACCGCATCACTGCACAATCGGTCAAATGAAGAATACTCCAATTCACCGGCAGTAGGTAAGGTCAACGGTGCATCAGGATTATGAAAATCCGAGGCTATGAATTTATCTGCACGCGAACCAATGGGAGCAAACAGCACAACATTATGGCCGGCAATAGAATTGGCCAGTTGTTGCTTACTTTTGAACCACGGGGTGAATTGGCCATCCGGGCGCAGCATACGCCAATATCGCTCGCCATTCACATCCGGCGGACTAAGCTCCGGCTCAAAACCGGTCATGGTTGAGTAGAGCTCTAAATCACGAGCACTCTTCTGCTCAAATTTCTCCCGTAGAGCAACATTTCGCGGCAGCTCGGCCTGCTCCATGGCAGGTGATTTGTACCCCAGCACCTTCTCCACATAATTACCATACGCCTGCGATGGACTGTGCCCGCTTAATATGTATTCCTGAAACTCGTCAGACATCGGCAAAAAGTCCGTCAAAACGGCTGCACACACACGCGTGCGGTGCAACAAGCGGTAAAACGTGCGCATATCCGGGAATCCGTCCATCTTTTTATTATCATAGCTGCGGCACTCGTCAACTATGTTGTCTATCAAATAATCGGGCACACGCAGTAACCACCCCGGTGCCTGAGGTGCAGCCCTGTATTCACCTAAAATTTTGCCGCATTCATTGGCTAATTCATCATAAACGAGCGCACGGGGAAGCCCGCTGGCCATATCCAATATCGTCTTCCCCACCAAGTCCAGATATCGTTGGCGAGTAGCTTCGGCTTGTTCTTTTAACTGAGGTAAAGGAACCTCCGTTCCCAACGTCATGGTATCCTGCGGGTATAACTGCAAGAGCATGCGATATGAACACTTCTGCAGTTCATCCGCATAAGTAGTCAGCACCGCACGCCGAATGGGCTCAACCTCGGGAATCTTGTAACCATTTCGGTGCAAAAAGGTAAACTTCTCTGCCATGTTTTCGTATGAAAGCATGTAAGCATTGCGATAACAGCCTCGCCCATTGAGCACCCCTGAGCGCCCACTGCCACTGCCTTTCACACGGCGTTCTGCAAGGTCAATTGGTTGACTGCCATCAAGAGCGGCCCGTTCTTCCCAAATACCGCGCAGCGTTAGAGCCTCCTGAGTGCGCTCCGTATTCGGGGGCTTTTGAGTCGATTTATGAGCAGGGGCAAAATCACTTGAAAGGTTTAGAAATGCCTTTACATCTTTCCAGATTTTGAACGGCAAATAGCGGTCGGCATGCAGCAATTGCATGGCGCGAATAATATCCATGGAATATCGGCGGTTCTTTCCGTCCCACAACTCACTTTTACAAATCGCCTCTCGCAACAGGTCATTCTGAACATCTATATCTTTTTCGCTCAGTATTCTCTTCACCTTTTCTTCGGGCACCTTCCATTCCAACAAACGACGCCCCGAACCAAGCACGCCGTCAGGCGAGCGAAAATGACGAAGAGCCAAGCGCCCGGCTCCGATTAACAAAAATGGCAGCGTGGCTCCGGCCTCACGCAGGTTACACTCAATATCGGTTATGCTGTCGCCAAAAAGCTCCCAATCTATATTCGAGGCCGTTGCCGAAGCTCTGGCAGCCAGCTCATGAGCTGCCAAATCCGTTGCAGCCGCGACCTTATTGCCCAGCATGAGTTTCACACCATCCACCGTCATTGCACCGGCAGATTTTAGCCCGGCCAATGAATAATTCACCCAGCCACTACCGCGTGCTTTCATGAAATTATTTAAAGTCTGCTCAAACATTCGTCCCCCCAGTCGATTGAGGCCCATATAAATACCGGCCTGCACAGCACCGGCTATCACTCCGACGGCCGCCTGTAATTTTTGCGGTCCCTCGGGGGCACGCCTTCTGGCCTCGGCCACAGATTCACCCATAGCACTGAGCGCGAGCCCGCCGAAACCGGCGCCGCCACAGCAAGACAACACAGCTGCAGGCACAGCTTGGGCACCCTCAAGAAAGAAAATCTCAGCTCGGCCGGCATTCGGGCGCAGCAATGGGGTATTCTGCTGCTGAGCGAGATGACGAATTTCATTGAAATTGCGCATACGACTATCCCAAGCCGCAGCCCCTTCACGCAACGAGCTACCAACATCACCGCCAATAAACTCACCCAAATTATTAAGCACGGCAATCCCGCTATGATTAACAGCCTGCATGACCCCAAACCCCAAGTTTCCGGCGCCTCGGCGCACGGCACGAACACTTCGCGCAAACATGCTTTCCTCCTCAAGATTCTCGCCCTTCGACTGTAACTTTTGCCGGTGCAGATGCGCAGCCAAGTAGACCGTTGTCTGGCGGTCTTCCTCCGATAGTTCACCATACTTGTCGACCGCCCTCATAAGCCCGGGTGTGCCGGCTATGACATCCGGAAGCGACAACATCTGAGACTCAGCAGAATAAAAGACGTCGAACCCATCCGCCAAATCGCGCGCATGCGGCATGCACCGGGCACGCATAATCTGCCCCTCGCTGAAGGCATTTCTCGCAATAGACTCGGCCAAATCGCGGTCATCGGGCGACATTTCACGGGATAACTGAGAAATGCTGTACGAGCTCTCACCGTGTAGAGCCGTCATGTACGCATGCTCATACACCCTGCGAGCCAATTCCCGGCGGGCAGATTCCCCCTCTCGGGCGGAAAGCGCGACAAAAATCTCTTTATCATCAGCGGCTACCCCCAGTTTCTCCGCCAGTTCCGCGCGGTATTTACCCCAGTTCACCAACAAATCACGGCGCGGGTGCTCACTATGGTCAGCCAGCCATGAGCGGTTAATGGCACTGCAAAGCACATACTCGCGCTGCTCGGGACTCAAAGCGGCATCCTCAGCCCCGGCTCGGTCGCGCACCTCATGCGGCACCGTCTCCGGGTTACCCGTCAGCACCTGGTGCCAATAAACCTCGGCGTTGGGAGTCACCGACTCCTTTTGTTGAGGTAATTTTTTCACCTCATCCCAAGCACTTACGCCACTCCCTGCATCCGGTGTCAAAATGGGTTGCGGGGAAGGCTGCTCACCCTCGGGTTCGGCAATCGGTTCTTGTGGAGAGAGTGGGGGGGCTGCGGACTCCGGTTCAGGTTTCGGCGAAGTAACCTGCTCCGTCTTTTTACTGAGCACGGGTTCTTCTTTCATCAATTCAGAGCCAATAGGTTCCAGCGGTTCAACGCCGGACAGATTATTTATTTCAGTATTCATAGCATCAGACAAAAATCATTCAGTAGTTGCAAAACAAACCCAGCGATTACCGCTATCCCGCACATGTTCCATCCATCGAGCCGCAGCATCACTGCCTTCTCGCGCCAATACAGGTAACCCCGCTTGTTGCAAGTCTGCCAACCGCTGCAAAGCCATAGCATCCCCCGGACTACCCAAATACCCCGTTGAATATAATTGCCAAAGCCCCCGCGACAAAGTACGGCGGTCATCCGGTGCTACCTGTGCGGCAAGCTCCATCCGTTTCAGCAAAATGCCGCGCTGCTCTTGCGGTATGGGAGCAGTCAATATATCAAGCTTAGTTGCCAACAACTCTGCCGAATCCTCAGGCAGTTCATCCACACGGCGCAACCAAGTGCAAAGCTCAGCCGGCTTGAGTTCGCGGGCTGAGCGCCGGGTATCCGCCAACTGGTCAGTAGTAATAAGCCCTGCCGAGGCCGACAACTCCAGTTCAGCATCATCGTATGGTAATTGATTGCTCACCTGCCCGGCCAACCTGTCAGCCAAAGTTGCGGCAGCACCCCGTTTGGCACGCTCTACTTCAGCTTGCAAAAGTTGCCACTCAGCGATTCCCTCTTGCGGGAGCGATTCCGCAGCAGCCGTGCTCCAATCAGCTAAGGTCTGCACCGGGTTATCAGCCAACGCAGCCCGCCACTTAACCACACCGGCACGAGCGCGCACCACATTGCTCTGAGTAGCCATTTCAGACTGGGGAACAAACACCCCGGCTCCACTTTGCAACCAACGGTCAGCTTGCTCAGCATCACCGGCTTGCACAGCTGCCTCCACGCGCTGCTGCCAACTATTTCTTGCCCGGTTAAGCTGCTGTAATTCCCTGTCACGCAAAGCCTGAATCGATGCTTGTCGACTATAGGCCTCGGCAAATTCTCTACCTGCCTGTCGAGCTGACGGTGGCAATTCCGCGATAGCCTGAGCAAAATGAGGGGCACTAACTTTCTGCCAAGAATAGTCCCAATCATTCAAGTCACACTCGGCCAGCTGCTCGCGTGTTTCGCTGCTGATTTCATGCAATCGACGCGAAAAATCGGCCAATTCCCCGGTAGCAGTAACCTGCTCTTTCTCCTCTGCCAGCGCAGCACTCCCCAAGATAAGCGAGGATACACCGGCGCCCAGAGACTGTGCAACCTCGCCCCAGCCCATAACCCCTTGCACAGGTATGCGCACCGAGGGCGAGGGGGCACTGAGCATGCCCCATTCCTTCATTTGTATTGCCATGCATCAAAGCATGCACGCAATACCGACTTCCTTCAACAACAAGCCGACCCTTCGCAGCGCATTATAACCTCCAGAATACTGGATTTAAGCACCTTAAAACAAAACAAGCGTACACTCACACCACCGCACGTGCCATTTATAGCATACGGCGCTTTCCTATCGCAGTACTCATATCGCGTCGGTCGTACCTCAAAAAAATCCCCCACAGCCAAACGGCCATGGGGGATTTTTCCACACATGTAATTGTTTTTACATGAAGCTTTATTTGCGTCTGCGGCGAGCAGCAAGGCCGGCCAGTGCCAGCAAGCTCAACGTCGCCGTCGCCGGTTCGGGTACCACGTTGCTGACGCCTTGCAGGTATACCACGTTGGCGGTGCTGTCGTAGTTCAGCGTGGTGCTCTCGTTAATCCACTCGCCCGTGAAGTAGTCGCCGGCATTCACGGTATAGACGATTCCGTCACCGGATACGGCAAAGAGGTCGTCCATGAACAGGTAGACTGAACCGACATTGCTGAAGAGTACCACCTGCGAATCCGGGGTGTAGTTGGCACCCAGTGTCAGCACCAGATTGATTTTTTGCTCCTCGTAGCTGTCGATGGTCAACTCGGCGCCATTCATGTCGATATGAGCTCCGTTTGCTATCAATGTAGAACCGGCAAACATGTTCAGGCTGTTGGTTTCCAGCACGGTCCCTACTGCGGTATGCACGGCCACGGTCGGGTCGTAGCCCTCTGCAGCTGCAGTGGTGTAAACGGCCATCTCATTGCTCATCAGGCTGTTCAGCTCCACAGCGGCACTCACATCGCCTATGCTCAGGGTAGCCCCCTCCTGAATGTTGATGTTGGTGGCTTTCACCGTGGCTTTATCGCTCACGGCCAACTGACCGCCTTCTTCAAGGGTAATGCTGCCACGGTTTTCGAGCGTGAGCTTTCCGCCCTGTACTGCTACCGTGCCGCTTCCTTTATAGCCACCTTTGGTCACGGTAAGTTCCGTATTGCAGCCTTCAACAATGAGACTGCCGTTACCGGAAAGTGTGCCGGTGGTGGCAGCAATGCTGTTGATGCGCAGAGTGCCGTTAACTATGCTGCCGCTGGCTGCATAGTTGCCGCCCTTCATCACCAAGGCGGCGCCTTCGTCGATTTCAACCGCACCGGCAATGTCATTACCCTCCGCTGCCAGCACTACCTGACTGCCGTTTTCTACAGTTATGGTCGTACCTTCTGCGGCAATGAGAGCAGCTTGCCCCTCTGCCGTGGCACCCAGTGCCGTGCTGTGCTGTATATTGATTGTACCGCCCAGCAGTTCCGTATCACCGGTGTGGGCATTGGCGGTTGCCAAGGTCAGTTCCCCCGAACCACTTTTGGAAATGCCGATGCTTCCCACCAAGCGTCCGCCGCCCTCCGCCGCGGTAAAGATGTAGTTCGAGTTGCTATTGACGCTGACGCTGCCCGGCGCAATATCGCCGGACAATTGTACTGTTCCGGCTCCTCGGTCGTAGAAGAGAACATCTTGCCCGTTGCGGAATACGGAACCGTTGTTCCAGTTGGCATCTTCACAGCTCCACACACCGTTGCCGCTCGCATTGCTCCACAAGGGGCTGGCTACATAGTACAACACGCCGTCTTGCCACAGCAAATCGCCAAAGCTAGCCCCCTCTGCAGCACCGCTGCCATTGAAGGTGATGTTGTCGGCAGTCCAGCCGCTTACATCATATTGTGAGGAATCGCTCAGCGAGATGATTTGGTACATACCCTTCGAGTGTTCGCATTCTACGTTCAGGTTGAGCGTCAGCGTGCCTTCAGAGTAGAGGGTGCCGCTCAGGCTCAGGGCTGCTTGTTGCAGGTTGGCATCTGTCAGGCTCGCTGTCAGGGTGGTACCGGCATTCAGGGTAAGTGAAGTAGCCGTAAGGGTGTTACTGCCCTGCAGTTCCAGTTCGGTTCCGGTGGCGAAAGTAAGACTGTAGCCGGTATGGCTCATATAGCTATCGCGCATCAGCAGCTTGGCATCTCCGCTGACCTGTAATCCCCTGCCATTCAGGCGGGACCCATCTACTACCTGCAAGGAACCATTTTGCAAATATATGGTGCCCCTAAATTCACTCGTCTGCGAGTTCAGGATTTCTTCAGCCGTAGCCGTGCGGTTCTTATTGTTGACCTCCAGAATTTCGTTCAGATGCTGCTCGGCATATTTGCCGCTGAAGATGATGTCACCACCGGCGCTTTGTGTGTTGCCTTCCGTATCTGTGTAATTGCGGTTTAAGTGAGTAGCACCGGATGAGTATACGGAATCATAGAAGGTGATATTCCCGCCGGTCTTGGCAGAAAGTGTCATGCCTCCATCACTATAAATACTGCGCAGGCGGTATATCCCATTATTATTTTCGTAGTTCTTTTCAAATAAGACACTGTCATTACCTTGGATAGTCAGACCTCTGGAAGCATAGATAGCGCCGCCGTAGGAGTCGTAGTAAGAGGAGGAGGAGTTGCCTGAGAAAGAAACATCGGCATTATTGCTGATGGTTAAGCCGTCGGAAGCATAGATAGCGCCGCCGTAGGAGTTGGAGTAAGAGGAGGAGGAGTTGCCTGAGAAAGAAACATCGGCATTATTGCTGATGGTCACGTCGCCTTCGTCAGCATAGATAGCACCGCCGTAGGAGTAGGTGGTGTAGGAGTAGGTGGAGGAGGAGGAGTTGCCTGAGAAAGAAACATCGCCATTTTGGCTGATGGTCACGTCGCCGTTGCCAGCACAGATAGCGCCGCCTCTGGAGTAGTAGGGGGAGGAGGAGGAGTTGCCTGAGAAAGAAACATCGGCATTATTGCTGATGGTTACAGTGTAAGCATAGATAGCGCCGCCGTAGGAGTTGGAGTAAGAGGAGGAGGGGTTGTAGGAGGAGGAGGAGGAGTTGCCTGAGAAAGAAACATCGCTATTATTGCTGATGGTCACGTCGCCTTTGTAAGCATAGATAGCGCCGCCGTAGGAGTTGGAGTAAGAGGAGGAGGAGGAGTTGCCTGAGAAAGAAACATCGGCATTATTGCTGATGGTCACGTCTCCGTCGTAAGTACAGATAGCGCCGCCGACGCCGCGGGTGGAGTTGCCTGAGAAAGAAACATTGCCATTATTGCTGATGGTCACGTTGCCGAAGGAAGCATAGATAGCGCCGCCGCCGTAGGAGGAGTTATCTGAGAAAGAAATATCGCTATTATTACTGATGGTCACGTCTCCGTCGTAAGTACAGATAGCGCCGCCTTTGGAGGAGGAGGAGTTGCCTGAGAAAGAAACATTGCCATTTTGGCTGATGGTTACAGTGGAAGCATAGATAGCGCCGCCAGAGGAGGAGATATTCTGTATATCTTTAAACAGTACGTCCACCGTGTCACTTTGGCTATCATTAACATTGGTGATGGTTAAAGTGCCGGTTGCTACACTGATGGCAGCTTCATTGTCCGTTATCGTCGAGAACGTCAGGTTGCTCAAGGTAT
Organism: Akkermansia sp.; assembly: GCA_017555205.1. Lineage (GTDB taxonomy): Bacteria > Verrucomicrobiota > Verrucomicrobiia > Verrucomicrobiales > Akkermansiaceae > Akkermansia. The sequence goes on from JAFZGW010000004.1 coordinate 137,639, forward strand.
CGAAAGTTAAAGCGCTTTGGTCGTAGAAAGCCGGGCCGTATCCGTCTTTGAAACTCAGGGCAACGGGGGAGTCTGAATTGTAGGAGCCAAAGAATACATGCCCCCCGCTGACGAGAGGAGTGGATGAAGTCCAGTAGGCAGCACCGGTGGGTGTGATTTCCTGAGACCTACGCAGAATAAATGCGATGTATTCTTCTGCCGTAAGCTCTGAATAAGTTTCCAGAGTACCGAGGCTAGTCAGGTAAGTGGTAGTGTAACCTTCCGGGGCTTCTACAGCTTGGGCAGGCAGGGCGATAAAGGTTGCCAGAACGGCAGTTAACAGAGTGAGAGGTAGGTGTAATTGCATAATGTAAAATTAAGAACTTCTCACACTCTACGCTTTTCGAAACCGCACTTTAGAATAGCTAAAAACTTTACGCTCTGGCAATACCAAAGGTGCAACTTCCTTTTATTTGCTACGTCGCGGCGAAGCTGTTTTCTTTTTGCATTAATACCTGCTTTATGCTTGACTTGCGGTTTCGAAAGGCGAGTTATCATGACCATGACTAAAATAACAGAAGAAGAACTGGCGGCGTTGGCTGTATTGAAGCAAACGGGGGTAAATGTACTGGAAGCCGCACAGGTGGCGGGAGCTGCACTGCGGGCGGGACGCGGTAGGGTAAGACGTGCGCTGCGGTGTATAGCTGCGGGCGAGGAAGAACTGCGGCGGCAGGAGAAAACGGTGAGCTTTGAAAAAGCTGTGGCGGCGGCGCTGGAGGCAAGGCGCGAGCGGAGGAGCCGCACGCAGACGGATTTCCGCTATTTTACCCACCGATTCATGAAACGCTGCAAAGGATTAGCAGCCAGACGCGTGCGTACTATCACCACAGAAGAATGCGCCAGGTACATCGAGCAAGCCTTTGACACACCTCGCCAGCGGCAGAAGGCGCGCTTGATACTCAGCGGCGTATTCAGTACCGCGCTGAAACGCGGCTGGTGCAGCGAAAATCCCGTGTCGCGGATAGATGCGGTGAAAGTGCGAGAAGAACGAATCGAGATATTAAGCCCTCAGGAAATCAAAGCCTTACTAAGCGCCGCGAAGAAATACCGCGGCGGAATATGCTTGGCCGCCGTCGGCATGATGCTGTATGCCGGCATACGCCCGCACGAAGTCGCCCGCCTGAGCCGCGAGCACATCAACCTGCAAGAGCGAACCATCAGCGTATTACCCCAACACAGCAAAACCGGCGGCGCTCGGCTCGTCACCATCCACCCACCCTTGTACAAGCTCCTGCGCACCCATTGCCCAGATGGTAAAATCTGCCCGCCGCAGTGGATTCGCCACTGGCGCGCCCTGCGCCGCTTAGCCGGATTTCGCCGCTGGGTGCCGGACGTACTGCGCCACACCTTTGCCGGGTACCACCTACGCCACTTCCGCAGCTACAGCGAGTTGCAATACGAAATGGGGCACCGCGACAGCTCCTTGCTGCGCACGCGCTATGTGAGCATGGGAGCAGTAGGAGATGCTGCGAAATTCTGGGCATAAGTCGGTTTCCTATCAGCGTTTAAGGAGTTGATAAAACGAGATATATCCCACGGTTCGTTACCTCCCCGCAGTTGCTTCGTGCCCGCCCCACGGGCACTCACCCCGCTGGGGCAAACACTATCGCGTTTGGCTAATCAGCCTTACAGCCGTCGGCTGCTTTGTTCTTCAGGTCAGGGATTCCGCATCATCGCGGCTCCGCGCGGACTTTCACCGCAGTGCGCATATCGCGTCGGTCGTACACAAATACACTCGACAGACATGCGTCTGCCGAGTGTATTCAAAACTCCGGGGAACTTATCAAGCCTGAGCGGCCATCATAGCCTCAATTTCAGCAACCTCCAGCGGTGCATTCGGTATGAGGTCTTCCGCACCGTCAGCATGTATCACCACATCCGTCTCAAGTCGTATACCGATTTTTTCCGCCGGTATGTATATGCCCGGTTCAATTGTCCAAACTTGGTTTTCAGCAAACACCGGGTCAGCCGGGCCAACATCGTGCACATCAATTCCCAGTGAATGCGAAGTACCGTGCATAAAATACCTGCGCACACAAAGCGGATTGTTGGGGGCGGAATCCACCTCCTCCTGAGTCAGCAAACCAAGCTTAACCAGCTCAGCCGCCATGCGAACTCGAACCAAGCGCTCATACTCACTCTTCAACAAGCCCGGGCGCATAATACTGAACGCATAGCGGTGCACAGCAAGGCAGGCCTCGTACACAGCCTTCTGGCGGGAAGTGAACTTACCGTTTGCCGGTACGGTTCGGGTCATATCGCCGGCATAGCCACCGTACTCAGCGCCAATATCCAAAAGAATAAGGTCGCCGTCCTCACAGCGCTTGTGGTTCGATATATAGTGCAGTACACAAGTATCCGCCCCGGAGGCAATAATCGGTTGGAAAGAGAACTTGCGCGCGCGGCGCCGAATATAGGCCGAGCTCAACAGACCTTCAATCTCCCACTCACCCATACCGGGATGAATAGCCGGCAATAATTCATTGAAGCCCTCGCCGGTGATTCGGCAGGCCTCGCGCAGCTGCACGAGCTCCTGCTCCGACTTAACCAAACGCATAGCGGCCAGTATGTCGTAAAGGCAGCATACTTTAGCATCCGGATAAACTGCACGAAGAGCCTGCTCCATGCGAGCATTGCGGGTTTGAACATACGTATTGCGACGGGGGTGATTATCCTGCTCCAGCCACACCTCATTTGCAGCAGGAACCCACTCGGCCAATATACTGTTGTACTCATCCGTCCAGCGTACGTCTTCAATACCGCTGAGCTGTGTTGCCATCTCGCGCGTAAGGCGCGCGCCCTCCCATATAACAATATGCTCGTTGGTTTCACGCAGCAACAAAGTATCCTCATGGCTACCGTCATCCATCACACGCATAAGCAGCACCGTCTCCTCCTGATCAATACCGGTCAGGTAGAAAAGGTTTGCATTCTGGTGGTGAGCCAAAGTGCCATCAGCATTGGTGGGGTAAATATCGTTGGCATGTACAATTACCAAGCTCCCGGCGGGCAGCTGCGCCGCCAACTTATCACGGCGCTCATTATAAAAATCAGCAGGTATAGGTTCGTATCGGAGTGTGTGCATATCTGCGGCTATTATAGCGCAAAGCTGAACGTTTGGCAACAGAAGCACGTTTTTTTCTTGAAAAAACGTTTCTATTTTGCTATATAATACAGCATGCTAAAGCACACTATACTCAGCCTCATGATGTGTGGCCTTGCTGTAGCCACAGAAAGCTTTGATAACCTGAGCACCGGCAACATAACCAATGCTGACCTGAGCATCGGCCGACTGACTGCCGAACGAGGGCACGCCGCCATTTACGGCAAAGGCCATACCGGCCGCCGCTGCCTGCATGTAACCGGCGGAAAAAATAAAGCTGTCACCATCAATCTTTCATCAGCATTAACCAAGAGCACAGAATGTGATTTCTATGCCGAACGCTGGACCCGCCGTGACCCGTTCCAGTTCTCCGTAATTGCCGTAACAGACAAAGGGGAACAAACTGTCACCACTCGCAACGACATCAAAGTAGGCGGCTTCCACACACAAGTAAAGCTTATGCTGCCGGCCGGCACAAAAGCCATTCGTTTTGTAGCTACGACGGATGACCGAGGCGGCGTGCTTATAGATGACGTCAACCTGCATATCGGCCCCATGGTCATACGAGAGGCCGGCATGGTGAATCCCGGCACTTTCCCCATCATGAAACGTGCCGTCTTCAACCCTGTATTCGCCTACAAGATTCAGGCCACCGGCAACGAGCAACCCAAGCAGGTGCGCAACCTCACATTCCGTGTAGACAACCCCGAAAGTATTTCCAACGTCACGCTGCGAACAGGCAGCCCGAACGGCCTGGATTTCTCCAACAGCACAGTATACGGTACTGCTAAACCCATGCCCGACGGCACGGTGAGCATCTCCTGCGACAAGCCCCTTCCCGGTGGCACAACTTGGCTGTGGGCAGATGTCACCCCGAGCGATGCCTCTCTCGTGGGCAGCACTGTAACATTCAGCGATGTAAACCTGAAAGTCGACAACAAAGGCTATGCCGGCATCGCCCCTGTTACACAACGCATCGGCTACATGCTTGGTATGCCCGGCGAAAAAGTCAGCAACCAGCCTGACGGCGGCATGAGAGATTGTGTTTCCTTCCGTATTCCCGGCATGATTCAGACCGCGGACGGCGCACTGGTAGGCTGCTTTGACGCCCGCTACAACCACGAGGGCGACCTCTGCGCAGACATTGACGTAGCAGTTGTACGCTCCGAGGACGGCGGCCAGACCTGGACCACCCCCACCGTTGCCATGGATGCCGGCCCCGGCGTCAACAACGGCTGTGGTGACCCCTGCATCCTTCAGGACAAAACAGGCCGCATCTGGCTGCAATCCCTCGTTTGCCACTGGAGCGGTGGTGCCTCCCTTTGGACCTCCAAGACCGGGTTCGATGAAAAATCAACCGGCCAGTGGGAAATGACATACAGCGACGACGGCGGTAAGACTTGGGCAAAGACATTCGTCAACCCCACACGCCAAATTAAGAAGCACGAATGGACCACCATTCTGGCGGGCCCCGGCAACGGTATCACCATGAAAGACGGCACTATCGTATTCCCTGCCCAGATTTGGGAGCGCGGTGCCAGCCCCCAGTGCATGAGCACCATTTGCTACTCCAAAGACGGCGGCAAAAACTGGGTATACGGTGCCGGCGTGCCCCACAGCACCTCCGAATGTCAGATTGTAGAGCTCGAGGACGGCTCCATCATGATTAACGCCCGCAACGAGGCTCGCCAGGGCAAGCGTATTGTTTACGTCACCAAGAACTTAGGCAAAACATGGCAGCCGCACCCCACCAACCTGAGCGCCCTGCAGGAACCCACCTGCCAGGCTTCTCTCGTAAAGGTTGACACCAAGGCTTACGGCACCCTGTTGCTCTTCTCAAACCCCAAGAGCGGCGGCCGCAACACCATGACCATCCGCACTTCGAAAGATGACGGCAAAACCTGGAACGACGGCTACTTGTACGACTCCCGTCAGTGCATGGGTTACTCCTGCATCGCTATGACGGATGACAAGCACGTCGGCATCATCTACGAAACCTGCCACAACAACGGCAAATCCGGCAACCGCGGCATTGGTTTCATCCGCATCCCGCTCGAAACCGTTGTAACCGGTAAAGAAGTACCTGCCACACCGGCAGAAATCACCGAGTGCAAGTAATTAACCTCGGCTCACCACTTACAAGCACCACCCCGCCGGGTGGTGCTTTTTTGTACCCGCAAAGTAACCAACAAAAACAGTAGCGCAAAAATTGTTCCATTCCCCTGACATTCAGCTTGCCAAAATGGGTTAGAATGTGATACAATTCGCGCGCGGGCGAAATCCCCCGCATGGTGAACGATGAAGAAACACACTCTCCTCATAGCAGCCATACTGGCCATACCCGCGCTCTTGTGGGGTACCGCAGCATGTGCGGACTCCGCAGCCGAGCCTGCCGCTGCAGTTGCAGCGCAAGGTCAGTCCGAGGCCGCGGGCAGCCCCGCAGTCACCCCCTCTGCCAATGCAGAGGTTCCCACCGTCGGCACCATAGCCGTGAAAGAACTAGTGGGCAAAAAGCTGGGCGTACCTCAGGGTACCGTGCAGGATATCTACCTGATGGAGACCTACCCACAGCTTGAGCTGCAGCGCCACAATTTCGAGGCGGATATGATGCTCGCTCTCGAAAAGGGGATTTGTGATGCCGCCATTATGGACGATGTCATCTGCTACGCTCTCGCACGCAAGAAACCCAACATCCTCCTTTTTGAAGACCCCAGCCTGCCGAAAAACTTCATGGGTATGGCCTTCAACCATACCGACAAGGGGAAAGAGCTCTGCCGCCAATTTAACGAATTCCTCACCGACCTGCGCCAAAGCGGAGAGTTGGAGGCTATCTGCAACAAATGGATTGTCAACACTGAAACCGCGCAGATGCCCAAGCTCGACATTCCCACCGAGGGTGAGCCTATCATCGTGGGTATGGAACCCTGCACCGAACCCATCGTGTTCATGCGTGGGAAAGAAATTGTGGGCATGGATGCCGAGCTCATCTACCGCTTTGCAGCCCACATCGGTCGACCGGTTGAAATCAAAAACATCGACTATTACGGCCTGCTGACCGCCGTTGCCGCCGGTCAGGTGGATATCGCCTCCTCCGGCTTCCTCATCACCGCCGAGCGCGGCGAAAGCGTACTTTTCTCCGACCCGTACTACACAAGCTGTTCCATCATCGCCACCAGAAAAGATGACGCCCCGGTAGCAAGCTCCGACATTCCGGAACTGGGCACCATAGCAGTAAAAGAACTAGTCGGTAAAAAGCTGGGCGTACCCCAAGGCACCGTGCAGGATATCTACCTGATGGAGACCTACCCGCAGCTCGAGCTGCAGCGCCACAATTTCGAAGCAGACATGATGCTCGCCCTCGAAAAAGGGATTTGCGATGCTGCCATCATGGACGATGTTATCTGCTACGCCCTCGCACGCAAGAAACCCAATATCCTCCTTTTCGAAGACCCCAGCCTGCCGAAAAACTTCATGGGCATGGCCTTCAACCATACAGCCAAGGGTAAAGAGCTCTGCCGCCAGTTCAATGAATTCCTCGCCGACCTGCGCGAGAGCGGAGAGCTCGAAGAAATCTGCTCCAACTGGATTCGCAACACGGAAACCGCCCAAATGCCCAAGCTCGACATCCCCACCGAGGGTGAGCCTATCATCGTGGGCATGGAACCCTGCACCGAACCTATCGTATTCATGCGCGGCGAAGAAATCGTGGGCATGGATGCCGAGCTCATTTACCGCTTCGCTGCCCACATCGGTCGACCGGTTGAAATTAAGAATATCGACTACTACGGTCTGCTGACCGCAGTCGCTGCCGGTAAGGTAGATATCGCCTCCTCCGGGTTCCTCATTACCGCAGAACGCGGTGAAAGCGTACTTTTCTCCGACCCGTACTACACAAGCATCTCCGTTATCGCCACCCGTAAGGACCTCAACCTGAAGGGTGAGCCCTCCGCAGTAACGAAGGCTGCACAGGGAATCATCGGTAGCATTACCGACAGTTTCTATCGCAACATCATTGCCGAAAAGCGCTACATGCTGATATGGGATGGTCTGAAAGCCACCTTCGCCATTGCCTTCTTCTCAACCTTGCTCGGCACAGTAGTAGGAGCCGCCATTTGCTACCTGCGCATGAGCCACAGCAAGTTCTGGCAGTGGATTGCGCGAGTGTACATCGACATCATGCGCGGCACGCCGATATTGATATTGCTCATGCTGATGTACTATGTAGCCTTTGCCGGCACACAAGTTGAGGCACTGTATGTAGCCATCATCACCTTCAGTCTGAACTTCGGTGCGTATGTAAGCGAGATGTTCCGCAGCGCCATCACCAGCATTGATCGCGGTCAGAGCGAGGCCGGCATTGCCATGGGCTTCTCCCCCTTCCATTCATTCTACTACATTGTACTGCCGCAGGCCATCAAACGCGTGCTCCCGGTGTACAAGGGTGAGGTTATCTCCCTCATCAAAAACACCTCAGTGGTCGGTTATATCGCCATTGCAGATTTGACTAAAATGACGGATATTATTCGAGCCCGCACATTCGACCCCTTCTTCCCGCTGCTCATGGTGGCTATACTCTACTTCCTGATAGCTTGGTTGTTCACATTCATCCTCGACCGCGCCAGCAAAAGAATTCGCTAACTTCACCGTAACACACAGCCATGATTCAGATTCGCAACCTTAAGAAAACTTTCGGCAACCTGACCGTGCTGCACGATGTTAATATCGACATCAAACGCGGTGAGGTCATCTCCGTTATCGGGCCGTCAGGCACAGGCAAGAGCACCTTTTTGCGCTGCCTGAACCTGCTCGAGGAACCCACAAGCGGCAGTATCATCGTTGATGGCGAAGAACTACTTTCAGACAAAAAGGTAGACGCCCCCAAACTGCGCCGCAAGATGGGTATGGTGTTCCAATCTTTCAACCTATTCGACCACCTCAGCGTACTCGAAAATGTCTGCATAGGACCCATCAAATTGCTGGGCAAGAGCAAAATCGAAGCCGCTCAGCGAGGGCTTAAACTACTCAAGATGGTAGGCATGAAAGAGAAGGCCCGCTCCATGCCCTCCGAGCTATCCGGCGGTCAAAAACAGCGTGCAGCCATTGCCCGCTGCCTATCCATGAACCCCGAAATCATCCTGTTCGACGAACCGACATCCGCCCTCGACCCCACCATGGTCAGTGAGGTTCTCTCCGTTATTAGAGCTCTCGCCAAGCAGGGTATGACCATGGTCATCGTTACGCACGAAATGTCATTTGCGCGCAACGTAAGTACCCGCGTGCTTTACATGGACCAGGGCGTCATCTACGAACAGGGAACACCCGAAGAGATTTTCGATAACCCGCAGCGCGAGCGTACTCGCGTATTCGTCAACCGAATTCGCGACTTCCACTATGTGATACAGAGCGAAGATTTCGACATCTACGCTCTCGAAAGCGAGTTCCGCCAATTCTGCAACAAGTACTTCTTGGCCGAGCAAACCGTGCTGCACGCCATCACTCTGGCAGAAGAAATGCTGCGCCACATCCCCTTGGGGCAAGGCGATGTGCACCTCTACTACCGCTATTCAGAGAAGAACGGCACACTGGACATGGAGATTCTCATGCCCACAGCTACAGGCCCTGTGCTTGAAGATTTGCCGCAGGAGGTTAAGGCCAAGATATATTCCTTCTGCACAAATGTGGAGGAGTACGAAGACGTTGATGTGCGAGATGGCGTACACGTCAACCGAATTTGCCTGGAGCTCCACAATCCGCAACTTCAATAAACAGATATTCCATACAACTAAAAATGACGCGCGCAGACGGCTATCGACCACCTGCGCGCGTGCTTTATTTTCTCACCTCTGCTCGTCCGGTTTATGACAGTGGTGATGGCAAAGGCGCATTTTACGCAACTCCATAAGGCACAGCATTGCCATGCCTGCCGTCAAGCCCAACAGCATCACCCCATTAGCAATGCCTAATGCCAACTTGCAACACCTGCGATGGTGACTGTCCGCCAACCAGTTCCGCACGCTATCCTCGGTTTCCTGAATCTTTTCTCGGTCCATGCTTATGTGACACGGCAAAGGTTCCACAAGCTCAAAAACTTTTATACTTGCATATCAAACATAATGTGATTAAATAAACAAGGATTTGCCCCTCAAAGCACATGATTGATACCCCGAAACAACGGCGGCGCCTGTGGCGCATTGCAGCATGGCTCATGAGCAGTCTCTTTGCTCTGTTGTTGATTACCCTTGCAGTCGCTGCTTGGTGGCTGTGGGGCTGGCAGTGGAAAAATGAATTGACATTCCACGAAAGCTGGAGCACCGAGGAGCGCACCGCTCTCACTGAGTTTGATAACTACCTGCGCGATGCATTTGTGACCGATATCGCAGCAGAAACAGGACGCAAGTTCACCGATGAGAAGGGCTGGCAACATGATATTACCCGGGCTTGTATAACCCGTTCATTCTGCGCCCCGGTTCGGGAACAGTTGGTACACATTGCAGAATGCGGTAATGCCAACCAACCGACCTTTGATTTTCTGGGAAGGCAAGGCTGCACCCCGACCATCATTGCCGCCACGACTGCTCACTTCGGCGCCGTGTATGCACTCATCAACCACGGTGCTGAACCGAACGCCGTCCTCACACTGGGTGATAAAGAGGATTTTGTAGAACTTTCCACCCCCATCGCCGATATCCTTTCCGGCGGCTTTCTCAACAAAAAACATAAACCTTCATGGAAAGAACGCCAAGACCTCGCCGAGTTTTTACTGGCAAAAGGTGCTGACATAAACGCCCACAGTTACCTCGTTGGTGTGAACTGCTCACTGGCACTCACGCGAGGTGAAACCGCCCCCTGGCTCTGGGCGGTGGGACATGGCAAAGAGGTAACCGGGCGAGAACTACTCGACGTTCTTTCAATGGAAAAGCTCTCTCCCACACTTATCGAAGCCATACTACGCAGCACCCCCGACATAGCAAACACCACCGATTGCGACAGAACCCCGCTACAGGAACTCGCGCAGAAAATATGCAACGCTGAGTCCGATGAAATGCCGGAGCTAGAGCAAGTGCTCGACCTTCTGCTGGCCTATGGAGCCAATCCCACTCTGCGCCCCGAACCAATAGATAAATACAGCGACTGCGAGCGCAGACTTCCCCTCGACATCTTGTTCAACAAGCGCAATTTTGACACCTGTGGCATGGATGGAGCAAATTGCGAAGGCCAAGAAGATGATGTACGCACCATTTGGCAGCGCATGTGCGAAAAACTTCAGCAATAAACCTTTATGAATACAACCGACACTCCGCAATCAAACCGCCAATGGTGGCGAATAGCTACCTGGTTCATGATTAGTGCTTTTATCCTGCTCTTACTTACCATCGCCGGCAGTGCTTGGTGGCTGTGGGGCTGGCAGTGGAACAGTGGGCTAAACTTCCACGACAGCTGGACCGCCGAAGAGCGTACCGCACTCACGCAATTCGAGCAATATATTCATACGAAATTAGCAGAAGATATGGGGTTGGTAACTGAGGCCGTGCAGGACTCCATCGACAAAATCAATGAAGACAGCGAACTTGCGGAAGAAGAATCAGACGATGTTTGGGATGAAGAAGCTGAAGCTGAATCCCGCCCGAAAGAATCGGCTAGCTTCGCCCCCCGCCTGACCATTGCCATGCTGCTCAAACTGCAAATTGCCCCAATCGATGCTGCTCTGCACGAGCTCGCAGCCACCGGAAAAGGCGCCCCCGCAGAGCCCATATCCACCCCGGCCGGAGATAACGTCACCCCGGCTCTTCTGGCAGCGCAGATTGGCGACTTCCCTGCCCTGAAAGCCTTTATCAACCACGGGGCATCCCCCAATGCTATGATGACGCGCAATGGAAAAGAAATGGAATGTATCCTCGCACCCTTACTCAACGGCATGTTCATCAACAGTAGAACCATTCCATGGGAACAACGTTGCGAAATGCTCAATTTTTTACACGAGCACGGAGCCGACCTCAATCTCAGCAAAGAGATAGTTCCCCATTCCCTGCGCATTGCCCTACTTGCTCGCGAGGAACCGCAGGCATGGCTCTGGGCTCTCGAACACGGCAAAAAAGTAAGTACAACCGACTTCTGCGACATGCTCGAATCAATCCACGGCATGGACTTGGTTGAACATGTCTTGGCCGAAAAATTAGTAAACGTGAACGATGTTTCCGGCAAAAGAACACCCCTGCAAGCCTTAGCCGAAGGCATGCTCTATGCAGATGCAGAAAGCATCGATTCCGCCCGCTATGAGGAACGCCTGAACCTTCTGCTGGCCGCCGGAGCAACCCCAAATCTCACCACAGAGCACACCCCGCGTACCCCGCTGGAAATTTTACAAAGTCGCACCAACTTTGAGCGTTCCGATGGCATGCCGGAAAACTCCTGCTGCATGGACGGCCCCGACATTCGTTGCCGCTGGCAATTAATATGCAACAAACTATGGACTGCGACTTATTCCTCAACCAATATGGACTCAGAATCCGACAACGAAGAGGAACAATAAGCAAAAAATATAGATTTTACCTTGACATGGAAGAACACGAAGAATAGTATAGAGCAATATGAGATTTTACTATACTGACGGAGAAATCACTGACGGCCCCCTAACAGAAGACGAGCTGGTGACGGACTATGTAAACGGCGCCCTGGCAGACAGCATCAAAGTTCGGCGAGAAAATTCGGAAACATGGCTCCCCATCCGCAGTGTCGTAATGCAAATAAAAACGAAGTCGGCGCCGAAAAAGAACGAGGAAGCTCCCATAGAAGATGATGGTGAACCGGAGCCGACTCCCCCGAGCGGCAGTGTTGTAGCTCAGGTGTTCAGCTGCATATTTCTGGCATTTATCGCAGCAGTCGTACTGGTTCAATTCAACAAAATCGAAAAACCCAAACCACCGGCACAGTACGAATACGCCTCCCTGAAAATAACGGCTGAAGATTTATTTCGTGGTGACATGGTAAAAGGTCAGGAAGCTCTCGGCCTGATACGCTGCGAACAAATGCTGGGAATACCTGAAGGCTGGGAATATGTTAGCACCCTCTGCCCCGATGGCGATAAAGCAGCGTGGGTTCTGGTACGCCGCCTGAAGGTCGAAAAAGAAAAAAAAGATAAAATAAATTCTTGACAATCAGGGTAAAATCGGGTAAAAGAGCCGCTCACCAAACCAATATATACTGAGTTATGGCTAACATGAAAGTTATTCTCGCTACGAAAATCGAAGGTCTGGGCTGTGAAGCCGACCTCGTTACCGTGAAGGCTGGTTACGGCCGCAACTACCTGATTCCTCAGGGTCTTGCGTTCGAGGCTACTCCCGCCAACCAGCGTTTCATCAACATGCTCCAGAAGAAGCGCGCTGAGCGCGAGGCCGCCGAGCTGGCCAACTTCCAGGAGATCGCTGCCAAGATTGCTGCCGTCACGGTGAACCTCACTCTGGAGGCCGGCGAGAATGGCAAGGTATTCGGCGCCATCACCAACCAGCAGATTACCGATGGTCTGGCTGCTCTGGGTATCGAAATCGACCGCCACAGCATCGACCTCGAGAAGCCCCTCAAGAAGTCCGGCACCTACGAGGTACCTGCCAAGCTTCACGCTCAGGTGACCGCTACCGTGAAGGTAGTGCTCGTGGTAAAGGGCGAGAAGGTAGAGGAGGAAGCTCCCGCTACCGAGGAAGCCTGATAATCGCTAACAGACTTTTTACAAGAAACTGCTCCCGCACAAGCGGGAGCGGTTTTTTTGTTGACGCTACAGCAAGTCCTGTGTTATAAAATTGACCAATATGAAAATTGCCGTTTCTCTGTCAGACCAAAGTTTCACCCGAACCAAGTCCATGGGCATATTCAATGTCTCAATGGGGCTAACCCGTGAACTGATGCAGCACCCCGATGTAACCGAACTACACATACTGGGAAACGATGAATGCTCTTCCGTCTTCGCCGATTGCCCCCCGCATGTACACCTCCACCTCATGGACAAACCGGTACCGCGAAGCTTTGGTCGTGTATGGTGGGATCAATTCGGCCTACCGGCTGCCGTTCGTCGCATAGCCCCGGACTGGTTGCTGCTACCAAAAGGAGTACCCCCTTTCTTCCCCTGCATGGGAGCTACAAAAATAGCCTGCTATGTGCACGACGTTATGTGGGAACACTATGAACAACGCCCCTTCGGCGACCGGCAGAAGGCTTTCCCGCTGCACGAATTCATCTACTTTAAAAATCTCTCGCTCCGAGCCATGCGAACAGCTGATGTAGTTCTCACTCATACTAAATTCAACGAGGAACGCATACACTCCTATGTTCCGCAGGCCAAAATCAGCCGTATCGGCATCGGGTTCGATGCCCCCGCTCTGCCAAACTCCGAATTAAAAGGCCGAGATATTCTCACCTACGGCTCAACCTTCCCCCACAAACGACTGGATTTAACTTTCGACAGATTGACAAAATGGCTCAATCAACGCCCCGACAGTGCAGATATTCGTATACACTTGGTCGGCTCTATACCCGAGGGAATCTCGCTACCGGATGAGCGTTGGATTCACCACAAACGCATCCCTTACACCCAACTCTGCGACCTGTTGCAGCAGCAATGCCGCATGGCTGTCTACTTTTCCGATTATGAAAGCTACGGAATGCCCCCGGTAGAGTGCCTACTCAATGGGGTACCATGTCTGGCATCAGACATCCCTCCCATTCGTGAAAATCTCCCGGAACAATATCTGGTTCCGAATGAAGACCCCGATGCATTCATTCATACAGCCAATAATTGCTACGATGGGCGGCTTCCCTTCACCTGTCCTACCTTCCCGGACTGGAAAAAAGTCACAAATCTGTGTATCCAAGCTCTGAAAAATGCCTAAAATGGCCTTTTTGGGGTGTTTTTTGTAAAAAAATCACTTTTTTATAAAAAAAAGCTTGCAATGCATCGCAAGTTCGTGTATAATGACCTCGCACCCCACCGAAAGGAGGGAGCAACCAAAGGCAAGGAGCGGTAGCTCAGTTTGGTTAGAGCGCAGCCCTGTCACGGCTGAGGTCGCGGGTTCGAGCCCCGTCCGCTTCGTTCCTTGCAAAAAGCGATTTCCGAAAGGAAATCGCTTTTTGCGTGTCTACCATGAGGGCATACTTTGAGCTTGTAATGATATATACAGCATGGTAAGATGCCGGGCATGAAATTTATCTACACGCTCATGACTGCCGGTGCGGCTCTGGCAGCACTCACAGCAGAAGCCGCCCCGGTGAGTTCGGCAGCGCGCGAAGCTCAGGCTGAGGCCAACGCCTATAAAGGAGCGGTTCTGAACTGCGATATGAGCTGGGCTGTGGACGCCATGTACCCACCGCTGAAGTGGACCTTGGCCGACCGTCTGGCTAGCCGAGATCCCCGACAGGAAGCCGCAAACGCACGCCGAATCATGGGTACAGGTGCAGCACGCGAGAGCGATGAACAAGCACGCCGCCGCATGGAGCGCAATATACGAGCGCTGAAGGAGCAATACCTGCGAATCGGGCAGCAGATGAAACAGGCAGGCTTCAAAGTAGAGCGCTATGCAGTAGGCACCCCAATGGCAGAGTATGTACTGCCGCACTCATCCACGGCCATACGAAGTGTGCGCGCGGACTCCCGCCGCAGCGGCGGCAAATTAACCAGCGCCGAGCACTTAAACTGGGAAGGTGGTCGCAGCAGACTTGTGGTACTGCCAACCGTCATGTGGTACAGCACGCCGACCGAAAGCGGCAGGCGGCTCCGCGTAGAGCGCCGCGATTTCATCTACGCCGTGCGAGATGAAGTGATAGAGAGCACCAACAACCGCAATTACCGTGGCACTCAGCTCAACAAATGGTACTTCATCGATGGCAATACCGATGTAAATACCCTGCGCTCCTACTTCCCCACCCTACCGCTGAATATCGCCCGCCCCGATACGGGAGAAAGACCGCTGCAATAACCACCTTGCCTCCACTGTGGGTTGGCTCACCGAACAGACCGAGCATGATTTTTCTGCCACCGGCATACTCTCCGGCGGTCGTGGGTTTGAGTATCGCCCGCAGCAGCAACTTATGGCCACGGCCGTAGCCGCTGCACTGGAAAACCGCAGTTCCCTGTTGGCAGAGGCCGGTACCGGTGTAGGCAAATCACTCGCCTACCTTATACCGGCCATACGCTACGCACTTGAACATAACCGCAAAGCTGTCATCTCCACCCACACCATCAACCTACAGGAACAGCTTTTCCACAAGGATATACCAACTGTAGCCAAAGCGCTGGGGGTGGAGTTCCGCTCCGCGCTACTAAAGGGGCGCGCTAACTACCTGTGCCGTACTCGACTGAGGCGTGCACTCGAACAGGCCACGGATCTGTTCAACCAAGCCGAAACAAAACAACTGCACGACCTGCTGGCGTGGTCTCGTGACTGCGGAGAAGGCTCACTGGCAGACCTCCCCCAAGAGCTCGATATTTCCCCCAAAGTCTGGGCTCAGGTATGCAGCGAAAACCACGTTTGCACCCCGCGCAACTGTGGCCCGGAGTGCCCATACCAAGCGGCACGCAGGCGGGTAGACGAAGCCCAGGTAGTCGTACTCAACCACACGCTCTTCTTCGGTCTGCTCTCCTTGGCCGATGAAATGCGGCAAGAAGCACCCCTGCTCGATGAGGAGGAAATCATACCCTCCTTCATCTTTCCGAATGACTTCATCATACTAGACGAAGCGCACACCATCGAGACCGTAGCCGCCCACCAGTTCGGCACAGTACTGGGAGAAGCTGAGCTGAAATACGACCTACTGAGACTCTATAACCCGCACACCCGCAAGGGCAGACTGCGCCAACTGGCCACCCCGAAACTGCTGCAATTTATAGAGGACGCCCAAACTGCGACCGACGAGTTTTTTCGTTGCGCACGGCTGGACTGCGAAGTGGACGAACACCAAGGCACTGTGCGATTGCGCCGTGCAGAATGGACGGAGGACATCCTATCCCCCTCACTCGCTACGCTGGAAAACGAAGTCAAACAAATGGCAGAAGTACAGGAGAACGAGCTCACGCGAGCCGAGTTGCTCGATGTACAAGCCCGCCTGCGCTCCTACCGTGCAGCGGCGAAAGAGCTTATATCGCTCACCAATGCCGACACCTCGGTCTACTGGGCCGAAACCGGCGGACAAGAGCGCCAGTTCACCACTCTGCGCTCAGCACTCATCAATGTATCTGACCTGCTGCGTGAAAAACTATTCGAAACCGGCAACACCTGCATCTGCACCAGTGCCACACTCTCAACCGGTGAACGTGGCATGAGCTATTTTGCCGGCCGAGTAGGTGCAGAAAATGCCGAGACGCTGCAAATCGGCAGTCCCTTCAACTTCGCGGAGCAAATGAGAGTCATCGTAGCGCGTAGCATGCCCCCGCCCCCACCGGCCAGTGAGGAGGACGCCTACACTCCGGCTCTGTTCGATTGGATTACCCGCTCTCTGGATGAAAGCGACGGGCGTGCTTTCGTGCTGTTCACCAGCTACAATCTCATGCGCCGCATGGCCGGTCTGCTGCGCCCCTATTGCACTGAGCGCGGCTGGCCGCTACTCGTGCAAGGTGACGGGCAAGACCGTTCACGCATGCTGCAAGACTTCAAACAGCAAATCGGTAGCGTGCTCCTGGGAACGGACAGCTTCTGGACCGGGGTAGATGTACCCGGCGAGGCCCTCTCCAATGTCATCGTCACCAAAATCCCCTTCGAGTCACCCTCCAACCCGTTGACCGAAGCCCGTATGGAAGACATCACCAATCGGGGCGGCAACGCCTTCCGAGACTATTCCCTGCCCGAAGCCCTGCTGAAGTTCCGCCAAGGCATAGGCCGACTCATTCGCAGCAAAACCGACCACGGCATCATCACCCTGCTGGATTCTCGCGTGGTATCCAAGTTCTACGGCGCCCGTTTCATGTACGCCATCCCCGCAGCCGCTCCACGCGATTTTCTGTAAGCTCCATACAACAAAAGGCCGCCGATGGCGACCTTTTGTCTGTAAACGTATAAGCTTCGCTGAAATTAATGTCGGCTTCGGCCGTCATCCCAGCCGGACTGTCGGTGGCGACGTTCAGCCTCCTTTCGGCGGCGAGCCTCGTCAATCTTACGCTGCTGATTAGCCGCAGCCTCGGCCTCGGCAGCAAATCGTTCCTCCTCCGTCATGGGAGTCTCACCAACGGAACCGTCGAGAGCACGCGAAGGCGCTTTGAGTGCCTGCTCCATATCCGGTTTTATATTTTCAAAGAAACTCTTTACAATAGCCGCCGCCATACGACCACCGGAAATACGCTGGTGCGGTTTGCCTTCATAAAGAGCTGCATAGGCATAGCGAGGGTTATCCGCCGGCAGGAAACCGGCAAACCACGCCAAGCGACAATCATCTGACGGGCGCCCCCACTGTGCAGTACCGGTCTTGCCGGCATTATCCGTATAACTGAGGGCGGCACGGCGACCGGAACCGTTGTAAACCACAGCTCGCATGCCACGGCGCACAACGGCCAAAGCGTCGCTCATATCGCGCAAATTGCTTTCCACCATAGGGTTGAACTGGTAAACCACGTTGCCGTCTATATCGAGCATCTGCCGCACTAGGTGCAACTTGGGCAAATAGCGCCCATTGGCAATTCCCGCCATGGCATGTGCCACTTGCAGCGGCGTAGCCAACAACGGGCCCTGGCCTATGGACATATTGGCAGCATCGCCCTGCATGAACCCGCGGCTGTAGTTGCGGTACATCCACGACTCATCGGGCACATTGCCCGCTTTATCAGCAATCGGCAAGCCAGTTGTTGAACCATACCCAAAACGCCGTGCATACGCGCACAAACGCTCCGCTCCGATACGGGGCTCGCGGGTGGCTGCAATCTGGTACATGAACGGGTTGTTCGAAACAGAAAGCGCAGTAATACAGTTAATACTACCGGTAAACTTACTATGGTTCCTGAACGGGTGGCCGCCAATGCGAATGCTGTAAGGGCAATTAATGTAGGTGTCTTCGCCAATGATTCCAAGGTGCAAACCAGCAGCAACGGTAATGGTTTTGAACGTGGAAGCCGGGGGATACACACCCGCAAACGCACGCGAAACCAACGGATTGTTCTCATCATTTCGCAGCGCATCATAGTCCTTCTGCGAAATGGCAGGAATGAACGTGTTCGGATCAAAATTAGGAACGGAGGCCATTACCAACACCTCGCCTGTCTGCACATCAACCATCACAAAAGCACCGCGCCCCAAAGTATTGCGGCGCAACGACTCCTCAGCAGCCTTCTGCCACGCTAAGTTAAGAGTGGTCACTACAGTACCGCCCGGGCGGGGTTTAACCTGGTGCTCATCCAGAATCTTACGCCCGTTCTCATCGAACATCAGGCGCCAAAGCCCCGGTCGCCCTGTAAGCTGCTTGTTGAATTTTTGCTCCAAGCCGGCACGTCCCTCTTGGCGCTCAAAGATAGGGTCATTATGGTTGATTGGACCGGTGGGCAACTTGGCCTTCACACCTGTATACCCTATGATATGCCCGGCACTCTCCCCGCCCGGATACTTGCGAATGTAAAGCGGCATGAGTCGGCCATGCGCTACGGCCTCTGCCTTCTCCTTAATTTTTTCCAACTCATGTGCCCGAACAACCGGCCCCACGCTCAACGGTATCCATCGGCGATGGCGGTAGTGCGAAAGCAACTGGGCATCGGTCTTCTCACTTACTTTCAATCCCGCTGCCTCATAATCGGCCATGACTTTGCGCGCAACTGCCAGCACACTGGCATCGTCATCCTTCGCCAACTGCCCAAAATCTATCGTCGGCTGGTACGCCACCTCCGATGTAGCCAATACCTCACCGTTGCGGTCCGTTATCAACCCGCGAGGCCCGGGTATGGTCAATGACATCGTGCGCGCGTTCTTGCGCGTACGGGCATACGCCACTCGTGAAGGGTCATGCTCCGCTACATTGTCCACAGGAACTACCGGCTTAATCTCCGGCTGATTTACCGACACACCATCCTCAGCCCCATCACTGCCGCTCGTTTCCACATTCAACGGTGATTCCGGATCCACCGTCTGCTCATATGTTTCGGCTCGTCCTACACCTCCTCCACCATCGGCGACATTGTCTTCACCACCCAAATTTACAGTCTCCACCACTTCCTCCTCCACGGCCTCAGCATAGTCATCCTGCCCCATTGCCGGTGCAGCTACATTCTGAGCTTCAGCATGTGTAAACACAAACACAGCCCATATAACCAGTGCGTAATAAAGCTTTTTCCTAAGCATTGCACGCCTATTCTAGCCTATTTTCCCTCAGCTTGCAACATTTCTTTTCTTGCTTCTTTCATACTTTTTTGCTACACTCCCCGCACCTACCTGCCCAATAGTTGTCGTTTACCCGCTGCGGACACATTTTTTTTCGAAATTTTAAAAAAATGAATTGACATTTTTGGTGTATTAGAGTGTACTAGGCATAGCGCAAAGTGTACCAAAATGTCTGAATCTGCACCCAAAGTTATGTTTATGGGCAATTATGCCCACAAACTCGACCCGAAGAATCGCGTGGCGATTCCTGCGGGATGGCGTGCTATATTCGGTCAAGAGCTAGTGCTACTGGACAGCAGCTACCATGACTACAAAGTAATAAAATGCTTTACGCAAGAAAGCTTTGCAGCGAAACTGCACGAGATTCGAGAGAGCGCACTGGCAGATGGATTTGACATGGGCGAGGTGGACGAATTCATCGGCGATATCGCCGGCAAGAGCTTTACCGCCGAGGTAAACGCCCAAGGCAAACTACTCATACCCAAGCAACAACGCGACCGCCTCCGCTTAAGCGAATACGCCAGATTGGTAGGTCGAACCGTACACTTCGAAATATGGAACACGGCCGACTTCGATGCCGACACCGCCGAAAAATCCGCTGTTCAAAGTACACTCAACAAGAAATTCCGCATGTTATAATGCCCCCCTCCGCAAACATAATCTGGGCAAATGCCACACCACCGACAAGCACCTGCTACCGGGTGCTCATGTGGGAGCCTTGTGCCCTACCTGCGGAGCTGACGGCGGAGTGGAGCAACCGGCGGCGCGAGCTGCTTAGCCGCATGCGAGACGCCGGCATCAAGGGTGCCCGCGGCACACTCAATCAGCTTGAAAACGAATTAAAATCACTCACTGTCAAGCTGATAGAAGAACCGCTCGCACAAGCCCCCCGAGCAGCCTTTTCTTTCGCGCGCGCAGAGGCGCTGGGCAAAGCCCTGCAGGCGCACGGTGCCGTACTGGCCTACCGCTTAGGCACAGCAACCGCAGAAATCCTCTTGCAGATTCAGGGGGAAGAAAGCATGGCGGACATGCTGAGCGCTTGGCAGGCTGCCACCCCCGGCATGGACTGGTGCACTCAGCCCATCGTGCAGGCCATGAATGCTGCAGAAGGCACCGCTTGGCAGCAGGAATGCCACAGCGAAAGCGAACCTGAACTTGATACACCTGAGTACACTACGGGTGAGTTTCACCATGTAACGGTGCTGCTCAACGAGGCCGTACAGGCTCTGCAGCCGACAGTCGGCAAAGTGATGGTAGACGCCACACTGGGAGGCGGTGGCCACACGGAGCGACTGCTGCAAGCCGGGGCAGAGGTATGGGGTATCGACCAAGACCCCGCCGCCCGCGCCGCAGCAAAAGCACGTCTGGCTGAATACGGCGAAAAGCTGCACGTAGTTGCAGGCAACTTCCGCAACGCTGCCGAAATGCTGCGCAAACACGGCGTGCAAGAGGTAGACGGCCTACTGGCCGATATCGGCATCTCCTCCCCCCAAGTAGACTGTGCAGAGCGCGGCTTCTCCTTCCTGCACGAAGGGCCGCTCGACATGCGCATGAACCCCTCCGCACCTCGCAGCGCCGCAGATATTGTCAACACCGCCCCCGAAAGCGAACTGGCCGACATACTCTGGCAATACGGCGAGGAACGCGCCAGCCGCGCAATTGCCCGCCGCATCGTCCAAGAGCGAGCAAAAGCCCCCATTACAACCACCACACAGCTGGCAGACCTCATCGCCACAGTGCTGCCCCGCAAAGGCAAACAGCACCCTGCCACCCGCAGTTTCCAAGCCCTGCGCATAGCTGTAAATGATGAGTTAGGGGCTCTCGAAGAACTACTCCACACTGGCCTGAGCCTGCTCAAAAGCGGCGGCAGGTTCGCAGTTATCACCTTCCACAGCCTTGAAGACCGTGCCGTCAAACGCTATTTCGAGCTTGTCACTAAGCCCGAGATTGACCGCCCGGAATGGCCTGCTCCCCGTCCCAACCCGGCCTACGCCGCCCGTTTGGTATACCGCAAACCTATCACCCCGGCAGAGGAAGAGCTCTCTGCCAATCCCCGCTCGCGCAGTGCCAAGCTGCGGGTTATCGAAAAGCTCTGACCGAACCTCCACTCCGCCATCTCACACAAATGTCTCGCATTCCTTCTTCTCGTTACTCCGGCCGCATTGGGCTTTCATTTCTTATGTGGATGATTGCCTTTGCGATAATCAGCTCCGCATGCGGTGTTACCTACGCCTATTACAAGAACCGTCAGGTAGCCGTCAAGACCGATATCAACAGATTGGAGCGCGAAATTGCCATCTGCCACATGAGCGCCAACCAATACCGTGCAAAAATCAACGCACAGACCAACCGTTGGTTCATGCGTGGCCGCCTGAAGAGTAACAATTCAGCTCTACGCCCCATCGCTCGGGGACAGATAGAGTTTGCCCGTTCAGAGCAAGACCTTGCTCGTTTGCGAACCGCTGCCGCTCACTGATTCCCACCGCGAGTGACTCTACATGAAAACCAAGGTTCCATTTGCCGGTCGTTGCCTGTGGCTCTGTATGTTGGTGATGCTGATTTCATCAAGCATCGCTTGGCGACTGGTTGACCTGCAACTCATCGATCAGAAAAACTGCCGAAAAATAGCGGCTGAAGAGCATATCAGCAAGGAAATCATACCGGCAGAGCGCGGTATCATCATGGACCGCAACGAAGACGTCCTTACCAATAACGTGCAGTCAGCTGAAATCATCGGCGACCGTTACCACCTTCGCAACCTTTCACTCGTTGTATACGGTCTCGCCTACAATCAAGTCAGCAATTCCGATAAATGGAAAAACGAAACGGACGCCGCCAAGCGCCGCGCTATGTTCAATGAAGCACGCGCCGAACTTCTGGCACTCGCCGAGCGCGAAATCAGTACCGAAGAACGTGCCGAAATGCGACGTCAGGCCATGCTTTCGAACCAAAAGCCTGACCAGATGAGCTCCTATGACCCCGAAAAGTGCGAAACCCTTTTCCGAGCTCACGATAAACTCGTAGCAGAAATCATTCACCCCTATCTCAAAGATATCGAAATCAGAGAAGTCGTGGAAGTCGAGCCCGAGCGCACCATGACCCGCCGCGGCAAAACCATTACACTACCGGCAAAAAGCGAAGAGCGAGTTCGATTCATCACCAAAGATGAAATCATCGAAATGATTGCTCAAACGCAGTTGGAGGAATTCAACAAAAAGGCAGAGGCCAACGGCGAGAAAAAACGCCGTCTCCGCATGCGAATCAGCATAGCCCGCGGGTTATCAGTCGAGCGGGCGGAGCAAATTAAAGAAGCACTGCGCAAAGCACATGTACACGGGCTGCAAGTTCAGCGTGAACTGCGCCGCAGCTACGTTACCCCCGACTCCCTCAGCCACGTAGTCGGTTATGTGGATAGCAAAAACGTGGGCACCTGCGGCGTAGAAGGCGAGTTCAACAGTTACCTTTCCGGCACCGATGGCCTGCGCGAATACCGCCACAGCGCCCGCGGATTAGTACTTCCCAACGAAGACGACCGCTACGTAGCACCCAAGCACGGTCTCAACCTTCGCTTGACGATTGACATGCGCTTGCAGAATATCTGCGAGCAAGAACTGGATAAAGGCATGCGCCACTTCCGCGCCAAGCGCGGCTGTATGATTGTGGTCGACCCCAAGACCGGCGACATCCTTGCCATGGTCAGCCGTCCCGCCATTAATCTGACCACCAAGGAAATTATCACCCACGAGGGCAGCTTCGAGCGCGGCAGCATTAAAGATGAAAAAGGAAACGCCATAGGCGGCGACTACAACTTCGCCTGTCAGGCACGCTACGAACCCGGTTCCACCTTCAAAGTTGTAGCAGTTACAGCTGCGGTTGACAACAAAATCATGGGTATCAACTCCTATGTAAGCTGCCAGCCCTTCTCCGTTGGCGGTAATAGTAAAACCATCAACGACGGGCGTTTCAACTACGGTGTACTCACCGTGGGCCAAATGCTCAAAAAGTCCAGTAACCCCGGTGCAGCCCGCGTGGCTATGGCTTGCAAGTGGCCGCTTTACAAAGAGTACATCGAGCGCTACGGCCTCACTAAAAGTGCAGACATCGAGCTCCCCAGCGGTGGTTCCTGCCAGTTGGCCAACGGCAACCACATCGTCAACTTCTCCCGTATTGCCTACGGCTACTCCGTCTCAGTATCGCCGCTGCACATGGCTATGGTATATGCCACCATCGCCAACAATGGTGTGCGCATGAAACCCCGCCTTATCGATAGCATCATCACAGCTGATGGCAGCATATACGACCCCTGCAAGCCCAAGGAAGTCTGCCGCGTAATGTCCGAAAGCACGGCCCGCGCCATTCGCGGCGCCCTCGAAAGCGTAACGGAAAAGAAAGGCCCGGCCGGTCGAGGCACAGCCACATTGGCGGCCATTCCGGGCTTCCGCATTGGTGGTAAAACAGGCACAGCTAAAAAGGTTAAAATCGGTGGCGGGGGTTACTTCGAAGGGCTCTACACGGTATCCTTCGCCGGTATCTTACCTATCGATGACCCGCGACTGGTCGTCATGACTGTTATCGACGAACCCCACCCGCGCGATTGCAACGCCGGCGGTGGCACCGTTGCGGCTCCAATCTTCCGAGCTGCGGCAGAGAGATTCATCGAAATTCTCAACCTGCAGCCCAGCGACCCCGAAGCTTACGAAAAATATCTGGCCGAAAAAAACGGCAGGACAGAACAGACAGTTAAAAAATAATCCGGAACCATAACCACCAGCACATACAGTCTCATGAACAGCAAACAACTTTTCTCCGTGCTCCCCGAAGCCGTGGTGACCGGCAAGCTGCGCAAGCCGCTCACCCTGCTCACCGATGACAGCCGCCAAGTTATTCCCGGCAGCTGCTTCGTAGCCGTAAAAGGCACTAAGTTCGACGGTCACAGCGCCATAGAGAGTGCCATTCAGGCCGGTGCCGTTGCCATTGTGGCGCAGACCCCCTGCCCCGACTCGGCAAAGCAAGCCGGTATATGCTGGGTACAGGTACCCGATACCCACTTGGCCGATGGCCTGCTCATGAGCGTATGGCACAACCTGCCCAGCCGTGAGCTTGTACTGCTCGGCGTAACCGGTACCAATGGCAAGACCACCATCAGCTACTTAACAAACGCCATATTCCGCACCACTTGGCAGCGAGCCGGGCTTATCGGCACCATCATGTACGACAACGGAGCCACTCGCCAACCCTCCCACAATACCACCCCAGGCTGTGCAGAATTGCAAGGCATGCTCGCCGAAATGGTTAAAAACGGTTGCCGAGCCTGCGCCATGGAGGTATCCTCACACGCATTGCACCAGCAACGCACAGCGGGTTGCGATTTCCGCGTGGGTATCTTTACCAACCTCACCCAAGACCACCTCGATTACCACGGTACCATGGAAGAGTACTACCAAGCTAAAAAGCTGCTCTTCACCCGCATGGCCGCCAGTGGTACCCCGAAGGCTACCGCCGTTATCAATGCCGATGATGAATACGGCCGCCGCTTAGCGGAAGAGCTGCGCCCCCTCATGCGAGTGCGCACCTTCGGTATGGCAAAAGATGCCGACTTCCACGCTGAACCTCGCCTTATTTCACTGAAGGGCAGCCAATACGAGCTGCACTATCAAGGGAAGACCTACCTAGTACGCACTCCGCTTATCGGCGAGTTCAATCTCAGCAACAGCTTGGCCGCGCTCGCAGGTGCTGTAGCTGCCGGTATCAATATACGAGACGCCATCACCAGTCTGGCACAATCCCCGCAGGTTCCCGGCCGCATGGAACTGGTAAGCAGTGTAAATAACGTACAGTGCTTTGTAGACTACGCTCACACGCCCGATGCCGTCGAAAACGTGTGCCGTACAATGAAACAACTCTGCCGCCAAGGGCGTGTGTTCACCGTATTCGGCTGCGGCGGTGACCGCGACAAAACCAAGCGCCCCCTCATGGGTGAGGCCGCCGCAAAATACAGCGACGTCTGCATCGTCACCAGCGACAATCCCCGTTCCGAGGAGCCCGAGTCGATTATCGATGACGTTATGCCCGGCATTCCCAAAGAAAAGCAGCACCGAATCACCGACCGCGAGGAGGCCATTCGCGCCGCCCTCGAAAATGCACGCCCCGGTGACTGCGTCCTCATCGCCGGCAAGGGACACGAAAATTACCAAATTTTCGCGGACGAGAAAATTACCTTCTCCGACTCCGCCGTAGTAATCAAATACTACGAAGAGAAAAACCCCGAGGGGCGCAGCGTGCCCTCCCGTAAGCCCGACGGCAAAAAGTAAAACGTTCCACACCGCCATGCAGAGCATAACCATCAACGACCTCATTTCCGCCACAGCCGGACAAGCTGTAGCCATGGGCAGCCGCGCAATTACCGCCGGTCTCACCACCGACAGCCGTGCCGTAACGCCGGGCTGTATCTTCCTGGCCCTGAGCGGCGAGCGCTTTGATGGCAACAACTTTGCAGCGGCCGCCTCGGTCGATGCTGCAGCCGTCATTGTAAGCAAAATCGCAGGTAAGTACGACCCGGCCTGCACCGTCATTCAAGTACCGGACACCCTCGTAGCCCTGCAAGAGCTCGCTCTGTGGTGGCGCGTGCAGCTTGCCCCGCTGCACGTTGTAGGGCTCACCGGCTCCAGCGGCAAAACCAGCACCAAGGACATGTGCCTTTCCGTGCTCTCACAGCGGTTCAACGCTATCGCCACCAAGGGCAACCTCAATAACCACATCGGCACCCCCCTCAGCATACTTAGTGCAGAAAAAGGCACCGAGGCCGCCATCTGGGAAATGGGCATGAACCACGCAGGCGAGCTCGCCCCGCTCTGCCGCCTCACACAACCGCAAATCGGCATCATCACCACCATCGGTTCCGCACACTTGGAATTCTTAGGGAGCCGGGAGGCTATTGCGCAAGAGAAATGCACCGTTGCCCGAGCCCTGCCCGCAGACGGCTACATGATTTACCCGGCCACGGATGACTTTGCCGCCACTATTGCCGCCTCCACACAAGCCACCCCCCTGCCCGTCGGCGGGACAGACAGCCCGGTACGAGCACTCAACATACGCACCACCACCACCGGCAGCAGCTATGACCTGCATGTGGAAGGTGTGGGCGAAGTGAAGGTCAACCTGCCCGTACCCGGTGCTCACATGGTAAGCAATAGCCTGCTGGCCGCCGCTGCCGGTTGGAAACTCGGTTGCACCCTTCAGCAAATTGCCGACGGGCTCTCAGCCGCAGCCCTCACCAAAGGACGACTGAGTTGCAAAGTGGTAGACGATTTCACCATCGTAGACGACACCTACAATGCCAATCCCGAAAGTATGAAAGCTGCCCTGCACACCGTTGCGGCTCTGCGCGGGTCCAAGCGCTGCATTGCCGTACTCGGCAAAATGGGTGAGCTGGGCGAGGGCGGTATTGCGGCCCATGCAGAAATCGGCATGTGTGCCGCCGGCTTAGGCTACGCCGCTGTAGTGGTAGTCGGCTCCGAGTGTGCCGAAACCCTAGCCCTTTGCGAAGCTGCCGCGGAGCGCATTCCCGCCATGCTGGTCAGCACGCCCGACGAAGCCGCGACCGCCCTGCGCCACATCATGGAGCCGGGGGATGCCCTGCTCTTCAAAGGCTCCCGCTCCGCCGGAATGGAGCGCACAATGTACGAACTCTTTCCCACCCTCATCCCCACCAAATAAATTATGCTGCAACTTCTCGACACCCCCTACAGCCTGCTGCGCATACTGGCACTGCTTATCCCCTTTGTCGGTTCACTCATCATTGGCCCGAAACTCATCGCCGTGCTTCGAGCCATGAAAGCCGGGCAGCCTATCCGCGAAGCTCGCAAGGGAGTGCTTGCTCCCGAGCACAGCAGCAAAGTAGGCACCCCCACCATGGGCGGGCTCATGCTCATCGGTCTGGTACTGCTCACCACCGTGCTGGTCTGCGATTTGAGCGATCCACGCGTGCAGTGCTGCCTCATCGTCACCACCATCACTGCCTTTCTGGGCTTCCTCGATGACTTCGCCAAGATTACCAAAAAGAGTACCGACGGCGTGAGCGGCTGGTTTAAAATTGCCCTGCAATTTGTAGCCGCCGCCGGTTGTGCCATCTATCTTTACATCGACTTACCCGGGCTCACTCGTATACTGGTTCCCTTCTACGGCATGCTCGACATCGGTTGGCTTTTCATTCCGCTGGCCATTTTGGTTATCATCGGTTCCTCCAACGCGGTCAATCTTACCGACGGCTTAGACGGCTTGGCCAGCGGCTGCATGATTATAGCCACTCTTGCTTTCTTGTGCATTCTGCCGTGGATTCCGCAACTCAATCCCTTCTTGCTGTCCATTGTGGCTGCATGTGCCGGGTTCCTGTGGTTTAACTGCAACCCCGCCCGTGTGTTCATGGGCGATACCGGTTCTCTGGCATTGGGCGGTGCGCTGGGCACCATTGCCGTGTGCAGCGGGTTGGAAATTCTGCTGGTCATCATCGGTGGTGTTTTTGTAGCCGAGGCCACCTCCGTCATGATTCAGGTAGGCTGGTTTAAGTTCACCCGCATCAAATACGGCGAAGGTCGCCGAGTATTCCGCATGGCGCCGATTCACCACCACTTCGAAAAAGGCGGACTGAGCGAAACTCAGGTTTGCATCCGTTTCTGGATTGTGGCAGGTATTCTGGCATTCATCGGCATCATGCTCTTTTATTCTTGCATGGGACTGTAAAATATAGTACAATCACCCACCTTCTTCGCCATGAATCTCACCGGTAAAAAAGTAGCAGTTCTCGGTTGCGGCCGCAGTGGAGTAGCTGCAGCGCGCTTAGCACAAGCTAACGGCGCGGCTGAAGTGTGCATATTCGACTCCAACCCAAAGGCAACCTGCGCTGACAGCAGCCTTTGTTTCGTACCAGGAGCCGGCAATGCTGCCGCACAAGCCTTTGCTGCCGACCTTGTGGTACTCTCCCCGGGTATCGAAGCCGATATCCCGTGGACTCTTGCTTTCACCTGTGCAGGTGCTCCCATCATCGGTGAAATCGAGCTGGGTTATCACTACTTCAAAGGGCGGATTATAGCCATTACCGGTACCAACGGCAAAACCACCACCACTGCTCTGCTTGAGCACATTCTGCTGCAGGCCGGTCGCACGGCAAAAGCATGCGGCAACTACGGTTACCCCCTTTGCGAATTGGCTATGCAGCCGGAGCAGCCTGAATTCGCCGTGCTCGAAGTCTCATCTTTCCAAATGGAAACCATCGTCGATTTCCGCCCGGAAGTCGCCATTTGGCTCAACTTCGCCCCCGACCACATGGACCGCTACACCAAGGTGGAGGACTACTACAACGCCAAGCTGCGAGTGTTCGAAAACATGGGCGAAGAACAGCTTGCCATCGTACGCGTTGGCGAAAACCTGCCGGGACTCAAACCCAAAGTAGCCGAATTCTCATCCGTCGCAAACAGTGGACAGCTCTACTATAAAGACGGCTCAATCATGGAGGGCGATACTGCCCTTACCCTGCTGCGCGGCACCA
The DNA here is from genome assembly GCA_017555205.1 of Akkermansia sp. Lineage (GTDB taxonomy): Bacteria > Verrucomicrobiota > Verrucomicrobiia > Verrucomicrobiales > Akkermansiaceae > Akkermansia. The sequence goes on from JAFZGW010000004.1 coordinate 166,662, forward strand.
CGCTGGAACAAGCTCACAATGCAGAAAACGCCATGGCTGCAACCTTGGCATGCCGTGCAGTCGGCTTGGCAGATGCCGAAATTTCAGCAGGCTTGCGCAGTTTCTGCCCCCCCGGCCACCGCTGCGAAACTGTTGCCGATATAGATGGCGTGCTCTGGCTCAACGACTCCAAGAGCACCAATCTGCACTCGACCGAGGCTGCGGTGCGCTCCCAAACCCGCCCCATCATCCTGCTGGCAGGCGGTAAAGATAAGGGGCTGGACTACACCGCCATCAATCCCATGCTGGAGCAGAAAGCCCGCTGCTGTATCGTATTCGGGCAAATTGCAGACCAGCTGGAGAGCACCTTCGCACCCGTGTGCAAAACACTGAAAGTCGAGACTGTAGAGCAAGCCGTGGCAGCCGCTGCCACCGAGGCTCAAAGCGGCGATGTCGTTTTGTTCTCCCCCGGCACCTCATCTTTCGACCAATTCACCGGGTATGTTCAGCGTGGGGAATGTTTCCGCTCAGCCGTCCTCAAAACCCTTCACCTTTAATCCCATTCCCTGTACCATTTTATGAAGCGTCAATACAAATCCACCTTCCGCAACTCCGATATGGATCGAGCGAAGCCTAAGAACCACATCTTCAGGGCTATCATCAACCGCAACCTCAAGCAGCACCGCAGCAACATGGGATTGGTGGAAGATCGCACCAACAGCGTAACAGTTGTGCGACTCATTATCGCCCTCTTGCTTATTCACCTCATTGTCATTGGTGGTGTAATTCTGCGCGGTAAGATTAAGTCCGGGGAGAGTGGCCCCATCGCTCAGGCCACCATCACACCGCCCCCGCCTGCTGCCCCCGCCGCGCCTACTGCGCCTGCAGCCCCGGCAGCACCGGCTGCACCCGTAAATGACGTACTGCCCCAGCCCGTTGACGGCCCCACGAGCAATCCGGTGCGCGTGGCTGATAACAACACCGGCCACATTACCCAGCCCCCGGCAGAAACCAACACTCAGCCCGCTACTCCTGAGCCCGTAATCGTCACACCTCCGGTAGTGGAACCCACGGCCGTTGCGGTTGAGGCACCCGCCGCTCCTGCCCCTGCACCTGCACCGGCCCCTGCACCGACAGAACCGGCCAACCCCACCAAGCACCTTGTCACTCAAGGCGATACACTCTACGGCATTGCAAACAAATACAATGTAAGCTTAGACGCCATCCGCAAAGCCAACCCCTCCGTGCGCGGCAGCAACATCATCTGCGGCACTTACCTGAGCATCCCCTCAAATGCGAACTCCGACCCCGCACAAGCGGTGGCCGCTCAGCAGGCAAATTCCACCCCCCAGCCTACCGTCAAGACTTACACCATCGAGAGTGGCGACACTCTTAAGAGGATTGCCAAAAAGCACAACACAACCGTCGCTAAACTCTTAGAGCTCAACAACATTCCTAAGGAGAAGGCAAATAAAATCCGCAAAGGCGATACCCTTCGTATTGCGGAATAACACCACCCCCCATCGGTAACACCGCATGTCCACTCGACTGAGCATCATCTGCATTTGGGTTTGCTTCATTACCCTGCTCGTGCTGGGTATCATGATGGTGGCAAGCACCGGCTTATGTGCACCGGTGGGGGAAAACGAAGACCCGATGACATTCCTGCAGAAGCAAAGCGGCTTTGCCTTGCTTGGGCTTACAGGTGCCATCGTAGCGAGTTGTATCGACTACCACAGATTGCGCCGTGGAGTCAAGTTTTTTTGGTTTGCTACCGTCATTCTGCTCATCTGCTGCTTCCTGCCGTTTATCGGCATGAACATCAACGGCGAAAACCGTTGGATTAACCTGGGGTTCATGAGTTTCCAACCCAGTGAGCTAGCAAAGTGTGTGCTTATGATTTGCTTGGCGCACTGGTACACCACCCACCGCGAAATGGCAGGCACGTTCTGGAAAGGCTTTGTCATGCCCGGTGCCATTTTCGGCATACCACTGCTGCTCATTCTGGTAGAGAAGGACATGGGCACGGCGGCCGCACTGGCGATGTCGGGGTTCTGCGTGATGTTCGTTGCCGGTGTGCGCACCTGGGTACTGCTGCTCTGTTTCGTATTGGGCGCGATGATTTTGTTCGATCAAGCCACCGGCAGCCCCAACCGACTCGAACGCATATATGCTTGGTTCGACCCCGAAAAATACAGCCGGGAGTCCGGCCGCCAGCAGTGGATTGCCATGCTGGCCTTTGCCCGTGGCGGCATAAGCGGTGTTGGGTTGGGTGATGGGCTCGAAAAGTTCGGTAACCTCCCCTTTGCCCATACCGACTTCATTTTTGCCGAAGTTGGTGAGGAATGGGGCTTGGTCGGCTCGCTCGGAGTACTGATACTCTTTACCATGCTGACCCTTTCCGGCATCTTGCTGGCCTTGCAAACCAACGACACCTTCGGTCGCTTGTTAGCCACCGGTCTGGTATGCACCATCTTCTGGCCGGCCATGCTCAACATGATGGTGGTCACCTCCATGTTGCCGAACTCCGGTCTGCCGCTACCGTTCATCAGTTACGGCGGCACCAATCTAGTCTTCACTATACTGGCTATCGGGCTGCTGACAAGTATTCAGCGGCACACCCCCACCAAACGCGAGCCCTATTGGCCCGAACGCAGACTTCAGCAAAACAGCAAATCATGAGCAAACCTCTCAACGTCATTATTGCCTGTGGCGGCACCGGCGGCCACCTCTTCCCCGGCATTGCCGTGGCTCAGCAGTTGCGCTGCATGGGGCACAACCCCGTACTATTGATTTCTCAGAAAAAAGTAGATGCCGAGGCCGCCGGTAAATACGGCGACCTTAAATTCCACAGCATACAAGCCATTGCAAAGCCCCCCACCTTCTCCCCGCGCATGCCGGGCTTTCTGTGGAACATGCTGCGCTCCTACCTGACCTGCCGCAAAATCATACGTCAAGAGCAGGCGGATGTCGTCATCGGCATGGGCGGCTTCACCTCACTGCCTCCCATCGTTGCAGCCCATCACATGGGACTGCGCACCTATGTGCACGACAGCAATGCCCTGCCCGGCAAGGCCAACCGCCTGACGGCCCGTTGGTGTACCGCCGTCATGCTCGGTCTGAAGGAGGCCGCTGCCTATTTCCCCGGCAGCCATTGCATTATGACCGGCACCCCCGTGCGCGATGAACTCCGCGAGCTGCCCACGCAGCGCGAGGCTCGCGAACGCCTTAACCTACCCCAAGATAAGCCCGTCATTCTCGTTACCGGTGGCTCGCAAGGCGCCCGTAACCTCAACAGCATGCTTATCGAAGCCGCACAAGCAGACCCCGATGTTCACTACCTCGTCATTGCAGGAAGGCTCGACTGCGAGCGCGTAACCGACTTGGCCGCCGGAGCCCCGAATATCACCGTCCTAGGCTTCTGCTCCGACATGCCGGCAGCTTATGCCGCCGCAGACGGTGTAATTGCACGTTCCGGAGCCTCTACCCTGACCGAGCTATCGTTCATCGGCAAGGCATGCCTGCTGGTTCCCTTCCCCTTCGCGGCGGATGACCACCAAACCTTCAACGCTCGAGTATTCACCGCAGCAGGAGCGGCAGCCATGTACCAACAGGCCGAACTTACCACTGAGAAGGTGCTCAGCTTCGTACACGACACCATCTTAAACCCGACTGCCCGCAGCACTATGGAAGCCGCCATGCGCGCACTCTGTAAATCAGATGCGGCAGAAGCTATCGCCCGTACCATTTCAACCAATTAACTCTCACTCTTCATTATGCGCTCCCGTTCCGCCAGAATCGCCTGCAATGTAGCTATACTCTGCGCCGGAGCAGTAGCTATCGCCGGTGCAGCCTACCTTTACCTGCCGGAGGAAAAAAGGCCAACCGCAAGCTCTGCAAAAGACGCCAAGGAGTCGGCAAAAGAAGAACTCAAAAAACGAGACATCTCCGCCGAACAGTTTTCGAGTGCTCTCATCAATGCGGCGAAAGAAGGTGACTACCAACTGATTCAGCACCTGATAGCCGCCGGAGCCGACTTTAACGCCTGCGATGAAAATGGCGTCAGTGCGCTGCAATTAACCGTCAAAGGCTCGCACCATGAATGTACCCGCCTCTTGCTGCAAGCCGGTGCCAAGCTCGACAACGGCTTGCTCAATCTAATTAGCTCAAAAGATGGCGCCAATCGTACAGCGACCAGCGATGGTGAACTACTGAAAGCAGCTGAAGATGGCGATTTCAACACCATGAAAAAACGCCTCGAGGACGGCGCTTCGGCAAACTCCTCCGGGGCAAATCAGCGTACCGTTCTGCAAATCGTATCGCGCAAAGGTCTGCCGCAAGCAGTCGAACTTCTGCTGAAACACGGAGCAAAAGTCGACACAGAGAACTACAACGGCGACACCGCGCTGCACGAGGCTGTACGCAGCGGTAACCCCCAGTGTGTGCAGCTCCTGCTGGAGGCCAAGGCTCCTATCGATGCCGACGAGTGCGGTGTAACCCCGCTCTACGAAGCCGCTCGACTGAACTCCCCCGAAATCGTATCGCAACTGCTGACCGCCGGAGCCAACCCGAACAGTACAGACCGAACAGGTATGCCCATTCTCCACATTACCGCGCTGGAGAATAACCACGAGTGCCTTACCCTGCTACTGAAGCACGGTGCCGACCCTCAATCAGCAACGGAGCAAGAAAGCGCCCTGCACAAAGTTGCCCGCGAAGGGCTCATTGAATCGATGAAAATCCTGCTGAAAGCAGGTGCAAAGGTCGACGCTGTCAACCACGCAGGCGATACCCCCCTGCACTGGGCGGCCGAAAAAGGCAATCAGCAATGTGTAAAAGAGCTCATTCAAGCAAAGGCTCCGCTGAATGCCCGGAACAACCACGGCCGCACCCCGCTTTATATTGCCACCAACGTCGACAACATTGCAGCCATGCAAGCACTGCTGGAGGCCGGCGCAACTCCCGACATCATTAGCGAAGATGGCAGCAACGCCCTGCTGAGAGCCTTGCAGCTGGGCAATAGCGACAGCGCTGTTATCCTGCTTACACACGGAGCGAAGGCCACAGCAACCTTACCCAATGGACAAACCGCACTTCACCTTGCAGTTCTCGGCCAAAAGCCCGCTCTTGCACGCATGCTGCTCGAGAAAGGGGCCGATGTGAATGCCACCAATGCAAGGGGACAAACAGCCCTCGACCTATTGCCCGACACCGACCTGAGCGAGCTTGCCGCACTGTTAGCAACTGCCACTCTCAAACAACAAGGTCATTCAAACGGTCTGGAGGCTCAACTCTTCCAAGCTATCAGGGATAACAACACCGAGCAGCTTACCCTGTTGTTGCAATCCGGCGTATTGAAAACCCACCCGCAGGAAAACTCGCTTTCCCCCTTGCATCTGGCAGCAAAATTGGGCAAAATCGAAAGCCTTAAACTGCTGCTGACCGCAGGTGCATCCCCTTCCGTACGAACACCGGACAACAACACCCCCCTACACTTGGCTGCAATGGCAGGCAACAAGGACTGTATCACCCCCCTGCTGCTTGCCGGTGCGGATTACCGCATAACCAACAACAATTCCCACACCCCACTCGCAGCGGCGCAAGTTGCTAAGCAGAAGGAATGTGAGACCCAACTTTCGGCAATTACCCGACTGGGTAATGCCAAAATCATGCCGAAGGAATACGCAAAAGTGATTCGCGATGCCATTAAAGAAGGCGCACTGGAAAAACTCCAACTTCTGTTAGATGCCGGTACTGAGCTGAACGCAAATGATGAAAACGAAGTCAGCTTGCTGCGCGAAGCCATCAGGAGTAAACGTATCGCGTGCGTGCATGCACTGCTGAACGCCGGAGCAGACCCGAATGACACCATGAACGGCGGCGAATCGCTGTTGCACGAGGCCGCAACCCTCGGCTCGGCGGATGCGGTTCGAGCCCTGTTGGATAAAGGTGCTGCCTACTCAGCAGATGGCAACACGACCTCCCCCCTCTACACCGCCTGCCGCGAAGGTCACATAGAATGCGTGCGCATATTGCTGGACCACGGCATGAACCCCAACGAAACAGATAAACTGGGGCGCAGTCTTCTCTACTGGACCGTGCGAAACAACCACCCACAGTGCATGCAAGCACTGCTGAAGAAAGGTGCTGACCCCACAAAAAGCTCGAGTGCAACCTCACTTCTTCACCTTGCTGCCCGACAGGGCAATGCTGAGATTATTCAAATTCTTCTTAAAACCAAGATTGATATCAACTCAGTCGACGGCATGTTCGAAACACCGCTCATTGCAGCGGCAAGCGGTGGGCATAGCTTCTCTGCCAAGCTCCTTATCGAGGCCGGCGCCAACGTCAATTTCAAGAACAAATCGGGTCGAACAGCCCTGCACGCAGCAGCTGCGGGCGGAGATATCAACACCATTAGGCTCCTGCTGCAAAAAAACGCGCTCCCGAACGTGCGCGATATCTCGAACAACACCCCTCGTTCTTACGCCATTGTCAACGGTCACAATGAATGTGCCAAGCTCCTGTACCATGCAGAAGTGAACCAGCACAAGTACTAAAACTCCATGCCTACCAATTTTGACATAGCCGTTATCGGCGGCGGCCATGCCGGTATAGAAGCAGCCCTGGCTGCCGTACGGCTCGGCGGCAGGGTCGCGCTCATTACCCACGACCTCGACTCCATAGGCCAGATGAGCTGTAACCCCGCCATCGGCGGTCTGGCAAAGGGGCATATCGTGCGCGAAATAGATGCCCTCGGCGGTGCCATGGGCCTGAATACAGATGCAACCGCCATTCAATTCCGCATGCTCAATGCCAGCAAGGGACCCAGCGTACGAGCTCCCCGTGCCCAGTGCGACAAACTCGCTTACCGCGCCCGCATGAAGTGGGTCATGGAGACCACGCCCGGCTTGCAACTCGTACAGGGAGATGCCGCCGAAATCGTAACTGACGGCGGCCAGGTAACCGGGGTAACCACCACATGGGGGCAGAAAATCGCTGCGCGCGCCGTCGTACTGTGCAGCGGCACATTCATGCGCGGCTTGTTGCATGTGGGTATGGACCACCTGCCCGGCGGCCGTTTGGGTGCCGCCCCCACCGGGATATCCGCCTGCTTGGCAGCCCTCGGCTTCCCACTTGCCCGCTTCAAAACCGGAACCTCGCCGCGTATCAAGGGCAGCACCATCGACTTCAGCGCGCTGGAAATGCAGCCGGGCGATGAACCGCCACCCCTCTTCAGCAATATATCTCGCACCGTGCTGAAGCGTGACCGCGAGCCCCACTGCACCCTCAACCTACTGGCAGAGCCCGATTTCGAGCTGCGCCAGCTCCCCTGCGGCTCCACCTACACCAACGAGCACACGCACGATATCATACGCGCCAACCTGCAGTACAGCCCGCTCTTCGGTGGTGTTATCGAGGGCACCGGCCCGCGCTACTGCCCCAGTATCGAGGATAAAGTCGTGCGCTTCGCGGACAAAAACCGCCACCAGATTTTCATCGAACCCGAGGGCCGCAGTACAGATGAATACTACCTCAACGGCCTTTCCTCCAGCCTGCCCTTCTTCGTGCAGCAAGACATCGTACACAGCATTCCCGGGCTCGAAAAAGCCGAGCTTATACGCCCCGGCTATGCCGTGGAGTACGACTATGTGCCCCCTACCGAGCTGCACCCCACCCTCGAAACCAAGCGCATACGCGGCCTTTACTTCGCCGGCCAAATCAACGGCACCAGCGGTTACGAGGAGGCCGCAGGCCAAGGGCTACTGGCAGGTGCAAACGCCATGCTGGCTCTGCAAGGGCGTGAGCCGCTCATCCTGCGCCGTGACCAAGCATACTTGGGTGTGATGGTGGATGACCTCGTAACCCGCGGCACGGATGAGCCCTACCGCATGTTCACCAGCCGCGCCGAAATGCGCCTGTTGCTGCGCCAAGACAACGCAGACCTGCGTCTTTCCCCGCTGGCAGCCGAGCTGGGGATGCTCTCCCCGGAGCGCGGGCAAGCCGCAGCCGAGCGACTGCAAGCCATTCAGAGCGGCGTAGAACTCACCAATCAGGTAAAAGTCGAGCCCGGCGTCAACCTCAACCTCTGGCTGCGCCGCCCCGGTAACGACTGGCAAAACCTGCCGCCTGACCTGCTGGCAACCTTCCCCGCTGACCTCTGGGAACCCATCGCCATCGAAGTCACTTACGTCGGCCATATCGACCGCATGCGAGTCACCGCCGAGCGCATCCGCCGCCAGGAAGATAAGCGCATACCCGCCGATATCGACTACGATGCCATCCCCGCCATGAAAACCGAGGCACGCCAGCGCCTGAGCCGCATTCGCCCCGGCACCATCGGGCAAGCCTCGCGCATACCGGGCATCACCCCGGCGGATATCGCCCTACTGCTCGTGTGGCTCAAAAAATAAGTGGCGCACCTCTTTCCGGAGCGCCACTCGGCAGCTTTTGATTAGAAAAGCGTAGTTACTTTACGTCCACGTCAATCGTCGTCCGTATTCCTCATTTGAGCATCTGCGATGTTCGCAGATACTGCCATCGGCCTCAACTTTGAAGAATCCGGTTTCATTGCCCTGCCAGAAACGCGCTCCGACAAACCAATCTGAACCGAGCGGGCCACCGACAGGCCAACCGCATATCCCCGGCTCACTTATCCTATCATACTCAAAATTAATAAGCACCTTACCGTCCTTATCTACGATACCATACTTCGAACTCTCCGCATCTCTTACTACCATCAAGTTCGTTCTGGCATAATTGAATGTTTCACTATCGATGTTCTCATCAACCGGGACAAACGCTGTAAATACATCATCGAACCGCGACCTATCAGAAATCTCAGCGCCTTGCTCATCTTCACCAATCAAACTGAGTATAGCGTCCATCGATGGGCGGAGCTGATAGTACGGCATAGTACACGCCCTGATAAGATTTTTCAGTCGTGCAGATTCGCCACATAACGGTGCCGCCTCTTCAATCTCTATACCATACTCTGAACTCTCCTTGGGCAGTTTACCATAAGCCAACTCATACAGCGCAATACCAAACGACCACACATCGCTATGCGTTCCCCGGTCTGCCCATGGTTCCGGCGCCAAATACACACTGGGAATAATCGTTTTGCCGGCGGATTCACCCAGCTTGCCTATGTCCGACACTTTATAGCATTCCCCCAAATCGGTTAAAACGTACTTACCCTCTGAATTCAATAGAATGTTAGACAACTTAACATCCTTGTGAACCATCCCTCGCTCGTGCAAATACTTTAACCCGCTCGCTATGTCTTTCGCGAATTCCCAAATCGTCTTCTCGTTGTATTTACCACGCATACTCTGAATAGACGAATGCGGGCAGTACGGCATGACAAGGCAAACATACTCCCCATCTTCAACCAAATCCAGCACAGGATGTATATTGGGGTGTTTCAGCTCCTTACCAAGCTCATACTCACGGCAGGCTTCATCAAGCACATACGAACCGGGAATCTCCTTATATACCTTAAGCGCAACTTCCGTGCTTTCTTTCGTATCCAAAGCAAGCCATACCTTTCCATACCCTCCCTCACCGATAACACGGATGAGCTGATATCGTTCCTTAATTAACTTATTCATGATTTTTATTGTTTTTGTTATTTTTAATTATAGCTTCATACAACCACATGAAGCTACCTTCCATAGCGTAACAGATTTAAAAAAAATCGCAAGCCTTTTGGGTCTGAACTCTCCCAATTTTTTGTCAACACACATATACTCATTGCCTCAAAAATAGCCGGAGATATCATTTAACCTCTAGGCTTTTCCTGACAACCCGAATAGCTACTTTTTATTTTCAGCAACTTACTCAGCCGGCAACAAATTAAAAAAGCGCGCCCGAATGGGCGCGCTATAAGGGGGGGATAGGTGCTAACCTGCGGAACAAAGCGGCACATCACCAGCCACCGCCGAGGGCGGTGCAGAGCTTAGCGAGGCTCATGCGGATTTGCTGGCGGGTGGAGATGAGGTTCAGCTCGGCGGAGAGCCAAGCGCGCTCGGAGGCTGCGACGTTGAGGAAGTCGCTCTGGCCGGAGTTGAAGCGGCGCAGGGAGAGCTCGGCTGCCTCCTTATTTGCGGCGGCAGCGGCTTGGTACTGCGGCAGCTGGTTGGTAAGCTTAGCGTAGTTAATGAGGGCGCTCTCGACCTCTGCAAAGGCGGCCAGCACCGTCTTGCGGTACGCCTGAGCGGAAGAATCGCGCTCGAGCTCGGCGATATTCACATTTTCATTCAGCGCAGTGCGGTTAAAAATGGTCTGGCTCACGCTTGCGCCGAGGCTCCATGAGGAGTTGCTCCAGAAGTTCGAGAAATCAGAACCGGCCGAAGTACCGACTCGCCCGGTGAGGGAAATTTTCGGGAACAAATCCGCCACGCGAACACCGATATTGGCCGTGGCGCGGTGCAGGTCGTGCTCAGCCTTCACCACATCGGGACGGCGGCGCAGCAAATCAGCAGGCAGCCCGGTGGGAACACGCGGCACTTTGTTGTAGGTTGCGGCATCGGGCATGCGCAGCGAGATTTTGTCGACCGTGGTACCCAGCAGGGTGGCCAGGGTGTTCTCGCAGCTCTTGATGTTGGCCTCGTAGTTGGGAATCTGGGCGCGGGTGGAAGCGATGGTGGAGCGAGCCTCCGCCAGTTCGAGGTTAGCCACCATACCGACGGCCTCTTTCTTCTTCACGACGTCGTAGGTACGCTCCTGGTACTCGAGCTGTTCGCGGGCGATACGCAGGCTCTCCTTCGCGGAAATCCACTCGAAGTAAGTGTTGGCGATACTGGCGGCCAGTGCCGTGCGGGTGGCATTGGCTGCGGCCTTGGTGGAGCCCAAGGAGGCCATGGAGGCCTCTACCTCGCGGCGGGTACCGCCCCAGATATCGGGGGTCCAGGAGGCGGAGAGCGCACCGCTCCAGCCACCGTGAGAGGTGGAGACATCGAAATTACCGCTATTGTCGCCACCGGCAGAGATGGAGCCGGAGGGGAACAAGCCGGATTGCGTGGTGCGCAGTGAGGCCTCGGCCTTAGCAATAGCGAGGGCAGCCGTCACCATGTCGGGGCTATTCAGGAAACCGCGGTTGATGAGCTCGGTGAGCTGAGGGTCACCGAAACTGGCCCACCAGTCGGAAAGGGAGTTCTGCTCACTGGCCGGCGGCAGGGCATTCACCCAAGTAGCGGGCAGCCCTTGGTCGGCGGCGCCGGTAAAGTTCGGCCCCAGCTGGCACGAGCTCAGCAACGCAGCAGCAAGCAAAAGGGATGTGTAACGTATCTTCATGATATACTGTAGAAAAATGTGTGTGTGTGATTTTTATTCGTGACGCAGGGCGTCGATGGGGTCGAGGCGTGAACCCTTCCACGCAGGGTACCAGCCGAACACAATACCGATAACGGCGGCCACAGAAACCGAAAGCACCATAGCCATGACGGATGAGGACACCGGCCAGCCCATGTTGGCACTCACAATACCGGAGGCTATGCGGCCGACGATGATGCCGATGATACCGCCGATGGTGCAAAGCAAGACGGCTTCGAGCAGGAATTGCCACATGATGTCGCAGGGGCGGGCACCTACAGCCATGCGCAGACCGATTTCGCGCGTACGCTCGGTGACGGATACCATCATGATGTTCATGATACCCACACCACCCACGACAAGCGAAATCATGGCAACGGAGATAAGCAGGCTGCTGATGGTGTCGGTCGTTTCCGTCATCATTTTGACGAACTGGGAGCGATCGCGCAGGGTGAAATCATCGAGCACGCCGGGCTCCAAATCATGGCAACGGCGCAGCACGGGGGTCATGGCGTCCATGGCGGCATCGGGGGCCTTGCCATCCTGAATTTGCACGGCGATGCTATCCACCGTGCGGGTGCGCAGCGGGTGGGGGGCATTCGTGTACGGCTGCAGGTCGCAACCGGGATAGAAATTCACCGTGGTGGTGGAGAAGGTATCGGTCGCGGAAACCTTGGCGCTATTTGCCGCGCCGCCCTTGGAAATAGTGGCCGAACCACTGGAGCCCATCAAGCGGGTGCGGATACTGGTCCACGGCAGCATGATGCAGTCGTCCTGGTCATTGCCCATGCCGTCAGCGCCCTTGCTCTCCAGCACACCGATAACGGTGAACACCACATCTTTAATGCGGATATCCTGACCGATAGGCTCGGTACCGGAGTAAAGCTCCTTGGCGATAGTTTGGCCGATAACACACACGCGGGTGGCTTCATCCACCTGCTTGCGGGTAAAGGAGCGACCGCGGGCGACTTTCCAACCCTCGATAGAAAGGTAGTGCTCATTGCCGCCCATAATGGAGCGGGGGCTCCAGTTCTGGTTGCCCACAATCACCTGACCACTGGCACGCACCACGGGAGAGGCGCATTTCACGAACTCGGGGCATTCCTTCATGAGGAAGTCGGCATCCGTAGCATAGAGCGAGGCGCGACCACCCTGCCCGGTATTCACACCGGCCGTGCTGACCGAGGCGCCGGAAACGGTAATCACGTTCGTACCCATGGAGGAGAACTTGTCGGCCACCTGCTTTTTAGAGCCTTCACCAATCTCCATAATAGCCACCACAGCCGCAATACCGATAACGATACCCAACACCGTGAGAGCCGCGCGCAAGGGATTGCGCACCAAGGCTTTCAGGCAAGTAACAAATAGCGTCCCTATCTTCATTTCTTAAGCGTGGCTGAGAGTTCGTCTGATACACCTTCGAGAATAAGGCCGTCGCTCATATTGATAGCGCGGTCGGTGAAGGCGGCGGTTTTCGGGTCGTGAGTCACGATGATGACGGTAATACCCTGCTTGCGGTTGAGGTCGCGGAACATGTTCATAACCTCGACCGAGGTTGTGGAATCCAAGTTACCGGTGGGTTCGTCTGCCAGCAAAATACCGGGGTTATTGATAAGCGAGCGGGCAATGGCCACGCGCTGCTGCTGACCACCGGAAAGCTGGGCCGGGGTGTGGTGCATGCGCTCCTTCAACCCCACCAGCTCAATGAGTTCGAGCGCGCGGGCGCGAATCTCCGCCGTGCTCTTAGCAGGGTGGTAGTAGTAGGCCGGCATCATCACATTCTCCAGCGCCGAGGTACGGGCCAGCAGGTTGAAGTTCTGGAACACGAAACCAATGCGCTTGTTGCGCAGGCGAGCGCGCTCGTTGGCATTCAACCCGGCTACATTGTGACCGTCTATCCAGAACTCGCCGCTCGACGGGCGATCCAGACAGCCCAAAATGTTCATGAGGGTGGATTTACCCGAACCGGAGGCCCCGGTGAGCGACACGAACTCGCCGTCCTCAATGCGCAGGGAGATACCCTTGAGCACCGGCAAATCAATCTCGCCCAGGTGGTAAACCTTGGTGATATCTTTCAGCTCAATCATGGTCTGAAATTACGTTATAGCTTGCGACAGCCCGGCGCTTACATGTGCGGGTTGCCACCACGGCTACCGGCGGCAGCATTCTGCCCGGGGCGGGGTTCCACACCACCGGCACCACGCGGGCGACGCTTGGGACCATTCATACCGAAGAGACCGCCCTGAGCCTGAGCACCGCCCTTGGCGGCGGCAGCCGACGTCTGGTAAACACCCGTCACAAGCTTGTCTCCGGCCTCCAGTGTTTCACCCGGCATGGGGGTTACAACACTGCGGGTACCGTCGCTCTCGCCACGCAGCACGCGCACAGGAGCCACTTTGTCACCCTTCTGCACCCAAACCACAGCGCGCTCACCCTCGGCAGATACCTCGGCAGCAGGTGCGGACGGCATATCGCCCTCGGCAGCAGGCCCCTCGGGGCGACGAGGACGACCGGCAAAGGCCGGGTCAATCTGCTCCTGAGTGGGGCGGAAGTCGAAGGCGGCCTCGGGCACCATCAGGCAATCCTTCACCTCTTTCACGATGAAGTTGGCATTGGCGCTCATGTAGGGCAGCAACTTGCGGTCGGGGTTCTCGATATCGATTTCCACGATATAGGTCACCACGTTGGAAGACATGGTGGCGTTCGGGCGAATCTTATTGACCACACCGGTAAAGTTTTCATTCGGCAGGGCATCCACCGTGTAGCGCACCTCTTGCCCGGCGTGCACCTTGGCAATATCGGCCTCGTTCACACTGGCCCAAATCTGCATCTTGCTCAAATCACGAGCAACGAGGAAGAGGGTCGTGGCGCTCATGTTGCTCACCACCGTCTGGCCCACATTCACCTGGCGCACCACAATCGTGCCGTCCACAGGCGTGGTGATACGGGTGTAGTCGCGGTTGCGCAGCTCGCTTTCCAGCATGGCATTCGCGCTCTGTAACTGTGCCTCGGCATTCGCCAGCTGAGCCTGGGCACTTTGCAGTGAAGCGGCGGCATTCTCCGCCTGGGTCAGGTACTGGTCGTAGTCCATCTGTGAAAGGGCATCGCCCACCCCCAGCTTTTTGGCACGCTCCAAGTCGCGGTCGGCTTTCTTCTTGTTCACCTCAGCTTGGGATATATTGGCCTTGGCAGTGAGAATCTGCGCATTCGCCTGAGCCACACTGGCCTCCGCACGCTTAATATCAAGCTCTACAATCGTGTCGTCAATACGGGCCAACAGCTGACCGGCTTTCACCTCGCTGCCGTAGTCCACACGCTTGCCGTCCACGTCTACACCGAATTCCTTAATCTCGCCGGTCACCTGAGCGCCGACATCCACAAGCTCTTGCGGCTCAAGAGTACCGGTGGCCTGCACCTTGTTCACGAAATTATCACGCACCACCTCAGCGACGCGGAAAGACGTTACCATGCCGTTGTTAGTGGGCCAGTAATACCAAGCAGCTGCACCGCCGCCCACAAGGACAGCACCTATTCCCCATTTAACGATTGCATTCACGGTTTAAATCTTACTCCTTCCTCTAAGCTTGTCAAGTTACTTTTGAATCTACCCTGCTGTATACAGCAGACCTTATACCGAAGAACGTAACCCCAAATCAAAATCTACATATCACGACACAAAAAATTGTCATTTTTTAACTACTTTGAGCCAATTCTCCCATCGTCCGGCGCCTATCAACAACAATCCGCAAAGTATCGCGCTGATACTTTGCGGATTAGAGTTGGAGAGTTTACGTTAGTCCTGCTTATCGGCGGGCGATATGAAGCCGGCGAATATTTTGCAGGTTGCGGGCATAACGAGCAGGTTGAGAACGGTGGCGCTCACAAGGCCGCCGAACTGCACAATGGCCAACGGGGCCAGCAGCTCACCACCGGGCTGATCTTTTGCCCAGATGAGGGGCAGAAGACCGAGAATGGTAGTGAGGGAGGTCATGATGATGGGAATCACACGTTCGGAGGAACCGGCGCGGATAGCCTCTTCTGCGCTCAGGCCGCTGAGTTCAAGAGCGCGATAGCGATTGAGCAGGATAAGCCCTGAGCGGATAGCGAAGCCGATTACCGTCACGAAACCGACGATGGAACTCACCGAGAGAATGGGGTGAATATAACCACCTGCCAGCACGGAGCTGATGGTCTCCGGCGCTGCGAGGAACACGGCAAGAATACCACCCACCAAGCAAAGCGGAATGTTGATGAGCGTAACCATAGCGCGGCGCACACTCCCCAGGGAGCTGGAAAGCAGCAGCACAATCAACACGCAGACGATGCCACCCAAAAGGTACAGGCGGCGGCCGGCTTCCTCTCGGCTCTTAATGGTGCCGGCGTACTCCACCGAGCAACCGAGGGCATTCATGGCGGGGTCGAGTTTCTCGCGGCAGGCCTTGGCGAGGTCACCCAAGTTACTGTCGGGCGAGGGGTTACAGGAAATCATGGCCTTGCGGCGCGAGTTGTCGCGCAGAATGAGGTTAGTAGTCTCGGCTCGGTACACATGGGCGACCTCGCCCAAAGGTACTTTTTTGCCGCCGGGGGCCACTAATTGCAGGTTTCGCACATCATCCATGCTGCGGCGCAGGTCAGAGTCCAAGCGCAGCATGACATTCCAGTGGTCGAGGTTACGGATAATTTCGCCCACTTGCATACCATTGAGCGCGGCAGACACTTGGTCGGCAGCATCGGCCATGGTCAGGCCGTAAGCAGCCAGAATCTCGCGGTTATAGTCCACATGGATGGTATCGACGAGCACCTCACGGTTAGCGCGTGCATCTGCCACCTCGGGCATAGAGGCGAGAATATCAGCGGCTTGCTTAGCGGCATTGCGAATCTGCGGCAAGTCATCGCCGAAAATGTTGATAGCAATCTCAGAGTTTGAGTTGGAGAGAGCCGAGCTGATGCGGTGAGCAATGGGGAACCCGACCATGCCCGACACACCGGGAATACCGCGCATGGCCTCCTTAAACTGCTCGCGCATACGGCGCTGGTCTTTTTTCAAATCCACGCGTACTACCAGCTCACTGGCGCTCACAGGCTCGGCGTGCTCGTCATTCTCAGCACGGCCGGTGCGCTGGGTCACGGTTTTCACGCCGTCGATGAGCTGAATCTTTTTCATGACTTGGCGCGAAATGCGCTCGGTTTCTTCGAGCGAGGTGCCCGGCACACAGTTCACGAAAAGGGTGTAGCAGTCCTCGTTGAAGGGCGGCAAGAAGCTGGTACCATACGTGCTGCCCAGCCACATGGTCGCACCGGTGAGCGCCAACAGACTGGCGAATACCGATTTGGGCCAACGGAGACAGAAGTTGAGCACAGGTCGGTACATGCGCTTAATAAAGCGGGCAGAAGCGGAGTCGCCGTCTGTCCCCTGCCCCTTGGATGCCTTGTACCATACCATGCAAAGGGTGGGGATGATGGTGAGAGCCACCAGTAGCGAGGCCCCCAGAGCGAGCATGTACGAAATACCCAGCGGGCGGTAGAATTGGCCTTCGATACCGCTCAGGAACAGCAGCGGGGCAAATACCAGCAGAATGATAACGGATGAGTAGCTGATGGAGCTCACGATTTCATCCTTGGCAGCCATCAGCACACGGTAGCGGCTCTTGCGCTGCTCCGGCGGCAGGGCGGCATTGCGGCTGAGATTGCGCCAGGCAATCTCCACAAACACGATGGCGTTGTCCACCACATCACCCACAGCCACAGCCAAGCCACCCAAAGTCATGATATTCACCCCAAGTCCGAACACCGGGAAAAGGGCCATACCGAATACCACCGAGAGCGGCATGCTGATAAGTGTGATAACAGCCGTGCGAACATTCAGCAGGGTCAGCACAATAACCAGCAGCACCACCACACCTGCAATAATGAGCGTCTCCTTACCATTCTCAAGAGAAAGCTCAATGAAGTCGGCCTGTCGATACCCGTCGGCGTGCAATTTCATGTTGGACGGCAAGCGACTGGCGGCAAATTCCTTCACGGCGGCATCCACCGCATAGGTCAGCTCCAGCGTATTGGCGCCCGGCACCTTCTGCACGGAGAGCACCACCGCCTCCGCACCGGCATAGCCGGCATTGCCACGGCGCGGGGCACCGTCAATTTTCACCTCGGCCACATCTTCCAAGCGCACCACACCATCGGTGGGGTGATCTGTCACGATAGCGCGTCGCAAGTGCTCAGGAGTAAAAGCGCGGGTATGCTGCTGCACGGGCAGCTCCACACCGGCCACATCTTCCAGATAACCGGCGGGAATGCTGCTTTGCGCGGCCTCGACCGTGCTCTTCAAATCAGCAAAGCTAACCCCGGCCTGGCGCATCTTCTCGGGGTCATAGGCTACTTGGTACTCGGGCAAGCGCCCGCCCAGCACCGTAACCTGCCCCACACCGGGGATGGCCAGCAAGCGATTGCGCAGCTCAAACTCACCCACTCGGCGCACTTCCAACGGGTCGGCGGATTCGTCTCCCTGAATCGCTATAACCATAATTTCACCGGTCACGGAAACAATGGGAGCCATTTCGGTTTCCACCTGCTCGGGCAGGCTTTCGCGCACGGTAGCCATGCGCTCAGATACAATCTGGCGGGCAAGGTAGATATCAACATCCCAGTCAAAATCCACCCATACGAATGAAAGCCCCGTACCGGAAGATGAGCTAACCTTGCGCACACCGGGCGTACCCTGCATGGCGGATTCGAGGGGAATGGTAACGTACTGTTCAACCTCCTCGGCGGAGAGACCGCCGGCTTCGGTCTGAATGGTAACACGCGGCTGCTTAAGCTCCGGGAATACATCCACCGGCAGGGTACACACCAGCCAGCCACTCACCACCGCCAGCACGAGGGTGATAAGCACCACGGTGATGCGGTTCTTAAGACAGAATGATATCAGTGCATTCATAAGCTGAAAATCACGCTTCCGATTTCATCCTTCTTAATGGTCCTCTCCTTCATGGAACACACCATCGGCGTGGAAATGGCCGGCCTTCTTCTTCTCGCCATCTCCGGGAATAATGTACTTAAGCTCATAACCGCCCTTGACCACGATTTTCTGGCCGGGGGTTAACCCGCTTACCGGGGTCATACCTCGGCGGCTGGTACCGGCCTGCACCTTCATCATGGCGAACTTGCCTTCGCCAATTTCCACGAACACCACATCATCCACCCCTACTTTCACCACAGCGGAGTCGGGTATGGAGATTTTGCCGTGAGATTCGCAGGCATCGTACAAATCCACACGGCAGAGCTGCCCGGGCTGCACGTTTGCGGGGATGGTTTCGGGGTTAACATAAAGCTCACGCGTGCGGGTAGTGGCGTCCACCTCCTCAGCCAAGCGCCAAGTTCCCGACACGGCAACATGCTCACGCCCGGCGGGAATAGTAGCTCGCACGGCGCTGAAATGGGGAACATCGGAGCTGTAAATGGTAGTGGCAATTTCCATCTCGGCCAAATTACTCATCGAAACGATGGGCTTACCCTGCTCGCCCCAGCTACCCTGAGTCACCCCAACGTTGCGTACCGTACCATCAGCCGTGGCGCGTACCTCCAACACTGTGATATCGCCCTTTTTGACCAGTTCACCACCAAGGGTTAGCATACTCAATCGAGTTTGCACAGCGGTGAGTTCGTACTGCTGTTGGGTAAGCTCAGCCTGTTTGTTGGCAAGCTCGACTTCCAAATCTCGGTTTCGAGTACCGGCAGTGGAAAGTTCTTTTTTGCGCTCTTCGAGTGTGGTAATTTCAGCCTTTATGCGATTGAGCGCAGCGTGTATGCGAATCACCTCCGCCTGCTGTTCCATGATATCGGGGCTCTGCAGGCTGTAAAGCAAGTCACCGGCCTTCACCTGCTGTGCAGACTTTACATGCAGGGTGATACGCCCGCCACAAGGCAAGGCATAAGTATGCATGGCATGGTCGGGCGTGGTAAGGAAGCCGTAGAGAGAATGAACCAATACCTCGGTGAGCTCGGGCACTGTCTCTATGCGCATATTCATGAGTTCTCGGGCACGGGAATCGGCCTCTACCACCACCACTTCACCACCACAACTCTCACCCGGGGCATGATTGTGCCCGGCGTGAGGGTCTGCACCGTGGTCATGCGTGCAGCCGGGGCCGTGCTGGTGCTCAGCCTCGGCGGGCTCTTGCTTGTGCTGAGTGCCGTGGTCGTGTGTGCAGCCGGGGCCGTGCTGGTGCTCAGCCTCGGCGGGCTCTTGCTTGTGCTCGGCGCCGTGGTCGTGTGTGCAGCCGGGGCCGTGCTGGTGCTCAGCCTCGGCGGGCTCCTGCTTGGGCTCGGTGCCGTGGTCGTGC
>JAFZGW010000037.1 GCA_017555205.1 Akkermansia sp.
TTACCGATACCCAAGAAGCCCATCATTTCTACGTGAGCAGGAACTGATGAAGAACCAGCGAACTGAGCATCTGAGTGCATACGACCCATAGTATCTGTCATACCGTAAGAAGCAGGACCAGCAGCCATGTTATCTGGGTGCAATGTACGACCTGTACCACCACCAGAAGCTACTGAGAAGTATGGCTTACCAGCCAATACGCGTTCCTTCTTGTATGTACCAGCTGTTGGGTGTTGGAAACGAGTCGGGTTAGTAGAGTTACCTGTGATAGATACGTCTACACCTTCGTGCCACATGATAGCTACACCTTCGCGAACATCGTCTGCACCGTAGCAGTTAACCTTTGCACGAGGACCGTCAGAATAAGCTACACGCTTGATTTCCTTCAATTCGCCAGTGAAATAGTCGAATTCAGTCTGTACATAAGTAAAACCGTTGATACGAGCGATGATCTGAGCAGCGTCCTTACCCAAACCGTTCAAGATTACGCGGAGAGGTTCCTTACGTACCTTGTCAGCCTTAGCAGCGATCTTGATAGCACCTTCAGCAGCAGCGAATGATTCGTGACCTGCCAAGAATGCGAAACACTTAGTTTCTTCGCGGAGCAACATAGCAGCCAAGTTACCGTGGCCGATACCTACCTTACGGTCATCAGCTACAGAACCCGGGATACAGAATGCCTGCAAACCGATACCGATAGCTTCAGCAGCTTCAGCAGCAGTCTTAACGCCCTTCTTGATAGCGATAGCACAACCTACAACGTAAGCCCACTTAGCGTTTTCGAAGCAGATAGGCTGAGTTTCTTCACATGCCAAATAAGGATCCAAACCATATTCTTCGCAGATAGCGTTAGCTTCTTCGATGTCTTTGATGCCGTTTTCATTCAATGCAGCGAGAATCTGCTTGATACGACGGTCCTGGCTTTCGAATTTTACTTCTCTAATCATAGTTTTTCCTCCTTATATTATTCGTGACGTGGATCAATATGTTTAACTGCACCCTGTTCAGCTGTGAAGCGTCCGTAAGTACCTGTTACTTTCTTCAAAGCTTCGTTAGCGTCTGTACCCTTCTTGATTTCGTCCATGAACTTACCCATGTGGATGAATTCATAACCGCAAATCTCGTCGTTCTTGTCCAAAGCGATACGGTTGATGTAACCTTCTGCCATTTCCAAGTAACGAGGACCCTTTGCCAATGTACCGTACAAAGTACCTACCTGGCTACGGAGACCCTTACCCAAGTCTTCCAAACCAGCACCGATCATCAAACCGCCTTCAGAGAAAGCAGACTGAGTACGACCGTAAACGATTTGCAAGAACAATTCACGCATAGCAGTGTTGATAGCGTCGCACACCAAGTCAGTGTTCAAAGCTTCCAATACAGTCTTGCCCGGGAGGATTTCTGATGCCATAGCAGCAGAGTGAGTCATACCAGAGCAACCGATTGTTTCAACCAATGCTTCCTGGATGATACCTTCCTTCACGTTCAATGTCAACTTACAAGCACCTTGCTGAGGAGCACACCAACCAATACCGTGTGTCAAACCAGAGATGTCCTTGATTTCTTTAGATTTTACCCACTTACCTTCTTCAGGAATTGGAGCTGGTCCATGGTTAGGACCCTTCTTTACAACACACATGTGTTCAACTTCGTGTGAATAAATCATATTCTTTACGTTTTTATTAGTAA
>JAFZGW010000025.1 GCA_017555205.1 Akkermansia sp.
TAACTCTATTTTAGAGTGTTTATAAATTTGCCCAAATGCATTTTTTATGACACCGAGGATTATCAGTCTGACATTCAATGGCTTAACTTTATTGAATCGGTCAAAAACGGAAATAAACACCAGCAAATCTGGAACAGGCCCCCGCTATCGCCGGTTCATTTATTGCCCCTTGCCAAGCAAAGGGAATTATGCTAGACTGGGCGCATGCAGATGCCGTATGCAGACAGAGTAGATGCCTTGTGCAGGCGGCACTGTGCCTTTGCGCTCTATGCGCTACCGGGAGATACTGAGCCGCACTTCTGCATGGCGACAGATGGCCGAACGGAGCAAGATTTCATTTTCAGCAACGGATTTATACTGGCGACCTTCACTGGGCAGCAACTCTTCATCCCGGCGGAATTAGATGAACCGCCTGCGGCAGACGCTTGGCCGGAGCTACAGCAAGAGCCACTGCAAGCAGCAACCAAGCGTGAGGAATATGCCGCTAAGTTTAAACTCTATACGGATTTTATACGCAACGGGCAAGTTCGCAAAATAGTATTGGCTCGCACGGAAGATGCCGAGGTAAGGCAAGATTTTTCCCCCGTGCAGGCATTTCTGCAAGCATGCACCAACCGCCCGGAGGCCTTCAAAGCGCTCGTACATACCCCGCAACACGGCACTTGGCTATTCTGTACACCGGAACTGCTCATAACCGGCAGCGACAACGACTGGTACACTATGGCTCTCGCCGGCACACGCACGCCCAGTCAATTGCCATGGGATACCAAAAATCGCCGAGAGCAGGTACTGGTTACAGAATTCATGCGCGAGGTGCTCACGCCGCTGACCGACGAAATCAACGAAAGCGAACCCGAAAACCTGCGAGCAGGCAATATCGAGCACCTTTGTACCCGCTTTCACCTGCGCATGCCCCCGGGCCGCCTGCTACTACTGCTGGACCAACTACCCCCTACTCCGGCCGTCTGCGGCTCGCCCGTAGAGGCTGCGCGTAAACTTTTGCTCACCTACCCCGATATTGACCGCTCATGCTATGCCGGCTACCTAGGGCCATGGGGCAAAGGCGAAGTTCATCTCTACGTTGCTCTGAGGTGCATGCAGATTTTCCCAGGCTTCTGCCGACTGTATGCCGGCGGTGGACTTATGCCCGACTCAGTCGAAGAGAGCGAGTGGCAGGAAACCGCAGCAAAAATGCAGACCATGAGGGCGCTGCTGCACAATTTTCTTCCTACGTCAACTTGAGCTGCTACGGTTTCCTCGCCGGTTCAGGGCCCCTCTTCTAATTGCCCGATTTTTTGTACTGAGCTTCCGCCAGCATGACAACAATTAACCTTTCCCAACTCAGCAAAAACCGTACAATAAAAGT
Source organism: Akkermansia sp. (assembly GCA_017555205.1). GTDB lineage: Bacteria > Verrucomicrobiota > Verrucomicrobiia > Verrucomicrobiales > Akkermansiaceae > Akkermansia. The sequence continues at coordinate 1,367 of JAFZGW010000025.1, forward strand.
AATTTAACGCAGTTATGCGAGAGGAACAATTCAAAGTAACCGGCATGAGCTGCTCCGCTTGCTCAGCCAGAGTGGAGCGTGCCGTGGCGGTACTGCCTGGGGTGCAGAGTGTACAAGTAAACCTACTGACCGGCAGCATGCGAGTACAATTCAGCGTGGAACAGAGCGAGGCCACTATCATATCTGCGGTCGAAGCCGCAGGCTATGGTGCAGCCTTGGCTCAGGGTGCCACCACTACGAGAAGCAATGACAGCGGACTGCGCCGCCGATTGGTACTGTCGCTAAGCATTCTGTTGCCGCTCATGGCCATTCACCACCTATGGCATGGCCTGCCCTCGGCTATCGTGCAGCTCCTGCTGGCGCTGCCAATTCTGTGGCTTAACCGAAAGTTTTTTATCAACGGGCTGAAAGGGGCTCTGAAGGGAGCAGCCAACATGGACACTCTGGTAGCGCTGGGTGCAGGTGCCGCTATGATGGACGGTCTGGCCAATTTCTATTTTGCCCACCGCGGGGCCTATTATTTCGAGTGTGCGGCTATGATTGTAACACTCATCACCCTGGGCAAATGGCTGGAAAGCCGAGCCACAGGCCGCACCGGCGAAGCACTGGAAAAACTGCTCGCTCTGCTGCCGCGAACCGCTACTGTTCTGCGAAACGGCACTCCCACCAACATCCCGGCAGACGCTGTGCAAGTAGGCGAAATCGTACTGGTTCGCCCCGGTGAACGCATGCCTGTGGACGGCACCGTAACTGCGGGCACCTCGGCAGCGGATGAGGCAGCCCTCACCGGTGAAAGTCTACCGGTGGAAAAAACGCCGGGAGCCTGCGTGTATGCCGGTACAGTAAACCGCAATGGCGCACTGCAAGTACGGGCAGACAAAACAGCGGCGACCAGCGCACTGGCCGACATCGTATCCCTAGTGGGCAAGGCAGCTGCCACCAAAGCCCCCATTTCTCGCCTGGCCGACCGTATATCGGGCGTGTTTGTGCCAGTTGTCGTGGCCATATCACTTCTGACAGCTCTTACTTGGCTATTGCAGGGTGCCGGGGTGGGCTTTGCGCTATCATGCGCCATTGCCGTGCTGGTTATCAGTTGTCCCTGCGCGCTGGGACTGGCCACACCGGTAGCAATCATGGTTGGGACAGGACGCGGGGCTGAGTGTGGTATATTGTTCCGCAACGGTACAGCACTCGAGACCGCCCGGCGCGCCACAGCCGTAGTGCTCGACAAAACCGGCACCATCACCACCGGTCACCCGGTCGTCACCGATACCTTACCCGCTCCCGCTCACAGCAACGAAGAACTGCTGCAGCTCGCCGTCACCTTGGAGAGCGGCAGCAATCACCCGCTGGCCGAGGCCGTACTACAGGCCGCAGCAAGTCTTACACCCGAACCTTGCAACTGCTTAACTTACCTACCCGGGAGAGGCATAACAGCGAGCATCGGCTCCGTACCCTGTGCCGCCGGAAATGCCGCCCTAATGTCCGAAATAGGCGTAAGTGTCCCCGATGTCGCCGCACTGACCGCAGCAGGTAAAACCCCGATTTTCTTCGCCCGTGGCAACGAACTCATCGGCACTCTGGCTGTGGCCGACACTATAAAGCCCGAATCACCCGCAGCCATTGCCGCCATGAAGCAAGCCGGCCTGCGCGTGCTCATGATAAGCGGCGACAACTCCCGCACGGTCCATGCCATCGCCCTACGCGCCGGGGTGGATGAAGTCCATGCCGAAGCCCTGCCGCAGGACAAGGATGCGCTGGTGCGCCGCCTGCAAGCTGAAGGGCACTGCGTTGCCATGGTGGGCGATGGAATCAACGATGCCCCCGCTCTCACCCGAGCCGACGTCGGCATCGCCATCGGTGCCGGCACCGATATCGCCATGGAGTGCGCCGGAGTTATCCTAGTGCGCAGCAATCTGATGGACGCCGTAGCTGCTCTGCGCCTGAGCCGTGCCGTGCTGCGCAATATACGCCAAAACCTCTTCTGGGCGCTGCTTTACAACTGCTTAGCCATTCCCGTAGCAGCCGGCATTCTTTATCCCCTCACCGGTTGGCTTCTCCACCCGGCCGTGGCCGCTGCCGCCATGGGGATGAGTAGCCTTTGCGTAGTCTCCAACGCTCTGCGACTGCGCCACTTCACCCCCACCCCACAACTCAATATGAACACCATCACCATACATGTAGACGGCATGATGTGCCCCCATTGCGAAAATCACGTCAATAAAGCACTGCTTGCCATTCCCGGAATCACCGACTGCCACGCCGATTACAAGGCAAAAACCGTCACGATTACCACCTCTCACGACGTTCCGCTCGCTACCATTCACCACACAATAACCGAGCTCGGCTATAACATCCTCTGATTTCGCCCTCAAAATCACTACCACATACATCGTAATACACATTCGTGCCTACTGATAGTCTGTGGTTTACACATAACTCGCACAAAATGCCACAAAATAGCATCTTTTTTGCTTGACGAAACTACCTAAATTTGGTTATAATGTCCCTGTCCTTGGAATCAGACGTAAAACAGATTCTTGGGTCCAAAAGGGTCCATTTCATAGGGTAGTTGGGCTCCCCCTGGTCTTCGGATCAGGGGGAGACTCCTTTCAAGGGCAAAGAGGCAAAATCATGTCCGCGCAACGCTCCATCTTTGTGCAAGCTGCGGCTTATACCTTTCTCCTCAGAAAAATAAACACAGGGCATGCCAAACCTCACTTCGAAACATAATACCATAACCCCACAGCATCGCGCAATCCAAATTATACCAAAGACACTCATAGAGACATAAATAGATATTGCTCGAAGTAACAAATTTACACGAAAACGGTATGATTTTTCGATTGACACATGGGTAGTGCTTTGCTAAGCTACGGACATGGCAATCAGTAAATATACAATAGGGCTGTTAGTTGCACTAATGGGGCTCCCCCTTACCTCAACGTCTGCCCTGGGGCAGGAGGAATTGCAACTCGACCCGGCAGTTGAAACCGAACTCAATGGCGAGGACGTTGATTCTTCTTCAAAAACAAAAAAGAAAAAAAAGAAGAAGAAGTCAGCAAAGGGAAAAGATGCAGCCGATACAGACGATAAAGCCACCGATACCAAGGAGGTCAGCAAGGTTGCCGAGGCTCTTAAGAAATTTAAGTTTATCAGCGGCAAACCAAATCTGAAAGCCGAGTACTACATATACATGTACTCCGCCAGCTGGTGTGGTTACTGCAAGATGTGCATGCCCTCAGCTGTTAAAGAATATAAAAAAATACGCAGCAGCAAGCAAGTAGAGTTTATCCTCATCAACGGCGACAAGAGCAAGGCCGAGGCAATAGCCTATATGAAGGAGTACAAAGCCAAAATGCCCTGCATTGCGTTTGATGACCTTAAAGCTACGAACTTCATGGGGCTCCCCGGCTGCGGCATGCCGGGGTTCCCGGCCATAAGTATTGCCGATAAAAACGGCAAACAGATTATCTCCCAAGTCGGAGCGAGCAAAGTGAAAGAAGTCCTCGAAAACTGGCGAGATTATACCATTAAGCGCAAGAATGAGGATTAAGCTGCTCAACCACTAAGAGAAAAATACCACCCGCGTGCCAACATCGACACGCGGGATTTTTATTACAACAAACCAGAGAAAAAAACCGGCCCTGCCTCATGAAGAGGCAGGGCCAAAGTTTCAACAAATACCCAAGAAGGGGTATCAGAGCACCTCAGGTGCCAGGGAAACGATCTTCATGAAACCTTTTTCACGAAGCTCGCGAGCCACGGGCCCGAAGATACGGGTACCCTTGGGGTTGTTGTCCTTGTCGATGACTACAACGGCGTTGGAGTCAAAGCGGAGCACGGAGCCATCATCACGACGGATGGGGGCAGCTGTGCGGACAACCACGGCCTTCACCACGCTGCCCTTCTTAACGGAGGCAGTGGGGATAGACTCGCGAATGTGGCAGGTAATGATGTCACCGATGTGAGCCTGATCGGTACCGGACTTGCCGATAACACCAATCATCTTAGCGGTGCGGGCGCCGGTGTTGTCGGCGACCTGAACGAGGGATTCCATCTGGAGCATGGTATGTAATGTCCTTTCCGGTTTAGTGTTTGATGATTTCCACGAGCTCCCAGCGCTTCAACTTGGAAAGCGGGCGGGTCTCACGAATGCGTACGGTATCGCCAACGTTCGCGGTCTCGTTCTCGTCGTGAGCATAGAACTTCTTGCTCTTCTTAACGATCTTCTTGAACACGGGGTGCGGCACACGGGCCACATACTCCACAACGATGGTCTTGCTCATCTTGTTGGAGACAACAACGCCGACGCGGGTCTTACGAATGCCCTGAGGCTTGGTGGTCGTAGTAGTTTCTTCGCTCATTGTATAAGTCCTTAGGTTACTTCGTTATCAGTTCTGTTCGGCAGCGGCGCCCTCGCCCTGAACAGTCAGGGCGCAGGCGAGTTCCTTGCGAACGATGCGGAGGCGCTGGTTGTTCTCCAGCTGACCGGTACCCTGCTGCAAGCGCAGGTTGAACAGCTCTTCGCGCAGACCACGGATGTGGGCGGCGAGCTCCTTAGCGGGCATACCGCGGAAGTCTTTAGCTTTCTTTACAGGCATAATCTGTGTAATGTTAGTTGTTTACTTGGTTTAAGCCTGGGGCTCTACGCCCTGGCGGTATACGAAACGCGTACGGATGCCGAGCTTATTGGAAGCAAGGCGAAGTGCCTCGCGGGCGGCGGACTCGGTTACACCGCCAACCTCGAACATGATGTTGCCGGGGCGGCATACAGCAATCCAACCCTCAACAGCACCTTTACCCTTACCCATACGGGTATCCGGCGGGCGCTTGGTGAAGCTCTTCTGCGGGAAAATGCGGATGTACACGCGACCACGACGGCGCAGGTAACGGTTGATGGCGATACGGCAAGCCTCGATCTGGTTGTTGGTTACCCAACCGCGAGTCAGTACCTGAAGGCCGAAGTCACCGAAGGCAACATAGTCACCGCTGGTAGCATTACCGCCGCGATTGCCGCGGTGCATCTTGCGGTGGTTGTCCTTCACTCGTTTAGGCATTAAAGGCATATTTTATATCTCCTGTAATCGTTAAAGGTTCTTATGATGTGTAGGGGATTAAGCATCGCGGCGATCACCACGGTCACGACGGGGGCGAGCCGGGCGGTTGTTCGGGCGGCCGGAGGGAGCAGCACCGGGAACTTCCGGGCGTTTGTTGATCCAGCACTTAATACCAATGATACCGTAGAGAGTGCGAGCCTCGGCAAAACCGTAGTCGATGGGGGCACGCAGGGTCTGAAGCGGTACTTTACCTTCGCGGTACTGCTCGGCACGAGCAATGTCGGCACCACCCAAACGGCCGGCGCAACGAATGCGGATACCCTCAGCACCGAAGTCCATGGCAACCTGAACGGCACGCTTCATGGCACGACGGAAAGATACGCGGCGCTCAAGCTGAGTGGCGATGTTCTCAGCAACAAGCTGAGCATCGAGCTCGGGCTGGCGAATCTCCATGATGTCGAGCTTCACCTGAGCACCACCGCAAAGCTTGCTGAGTGCTGCAGTCATGTCTTCGATATTTTTACCCTTGGGTCCGATAACGAGACCGGGACGAGCGGTAGCGATGGTCACGCGAACGCTGTTCCAAGCACGCTCGATGGTGATGCGGGAGATAGCGGGGGAAGATCCCTTGAGGTCGCTGTTGAGCTTAGCGGTGTAGTCCTTGATGAACTTACGGATCTTGAGGTCCTCGTGGAGCTTGGTGGCATAGTCCTTGCCGGTAGCATACCACTTGGAGCGCCAGTCTTTAGTAACGGCCAGACGGAAGCCGATAGGATTTACTTTCTGTCCCATAGTGTTTGTATATGTGCTTGTGTTGTGGTTATGCCTCGGCGTTGGCGAGGATGACGGTGATGTGGGAGGTGCGCTTGCGAATCATGTTGGCGGAACCGCGGGCACGAGCCATTGTACGGCGGAAGGTAGGACCTTCGTCGACCATGACGCTCTTGAGCACGAGCTCATCAGCGGAGAGGCCATTGTTGTTCTCGGCATTGGCTACGGCGGCCTTCAGAGTCTTGTTGAGGAGGTAGGCGCCCTTCTTGGGAGTGTAGCTGAGCACGTCAGTAGCCTGAGAAACAGACATACCCTGAACGGCAGCGGCTACATCGCGCATCTTCTTCGCAGAGATGCGAGCGTTCTTGTATACTGCTTTAACTTCCATTGTTATGGTATTTGTTGAAGATTAATCATTATTTGTTACGGAAACACTGTCACCGACTGCTATAGAGAGGGCAGGATTGAGCTGGCGTTGTACCAGCATACCTGCGACTTTCTTGCGAACATCAGTCACGATTGCACGTGCGATTGCCTGGTCACCGCGGGATACCTGCATGGGCATGCCCACTTCCACCTTGCCCTCACGACCGGCGTTGATGACGATAAGGCCACTCTCTGAGTCTATGCTCAGCACTCGGGCATCTGTCAGCGTACCGGTGAGGTCATTCTGCGGAGCCTGGCGCAGCCCAAGGGCTACATCGAGCTCTCGCAGCGCGGCCTCCAGAGCCTGACGGGCAGCGGCATCTTCCACCAATGCACCGCGTGTATAAGCGGTGACAGCAGCAGAGAGCATGAGGGCGGACTGTCGCAGCGTATCAAGCTCGGCATTTGCTGCCTCGAGCTGAGCTGCTGTGTCAATCAAGCGCTCCTCACCGCTACCAAGTGCTGCGCCTCCGAGAGCCTCCAATCTGGAGCGGATTTCGCGCAGCTGGCGGCGAGCTTCATCGGCATCTGCCCTGGAGAGGGCATAGCTTTCACGAAGCGTGACGACCTGGCGTTCGAGTTGTGCGATCTTGTGTTCCGCAGCACCACTGTCCCCCTCGCCTGCACCGGCAACCATACCCATACCGCAAAGGGCAAAGGTGAGAAGCACGGAGTTGAGACGAGGTGCGGACATGTGGCAGAGTGCGGGTTACTATTACTTCTTGCCGATACCGCCGTGCGCCTTGAAGATACGCGTGGGGGCGAATTCACCGAGCTTGTGGCCGACCATGTTCTCCGTTACATACACGGTGGCAAAAGTCTTGCCGGTGTGTACGAGGAAAGTGAGGCCAACGAAATCCGGAATGACCATGGAGGCGCGGCTCCAGGTTTTGATCGGCTTGCGGTCCCCGCTCTGAAGCTGGGCGTCAACCTTGTCGAGAAGAGGCTGGCTTACGAAGGGTCCTTTTTTGAGGGAACGTCCCATTGTTCTAAGTGATATTGAAGGTTAAAAATTACTTGTTCTTGCGGCGCTGTACGATGAATACGTCGCTGGGCTTGCGCAGACGGCGAGTCTTCTGACCCTTGGTGTGACCCCAGGGGGACTTCAGGTGCTGACGACCACCACCGGACTTGGACTTACCCTCACCACCACCGTTGGGGTGATCGACGGGGTTCATACACATACCACGCACGGTCGGGCGGATGCCCATCCAACGTGTACGGCCGGCCTTACCGGAGGACTCGTTCATGTGCTGAGTGTTGCCCACCTGACCGATGGTGCAGTAGCACTCTACACGGAACTTGCGAACTTCACCGGAGGGCATCTTAACCAGAGCGTAGTCGCCGTCACGGTTAGAGAGCACAGCCTGCTGACCGGCAGAGCGAGCAATCTTGCCACCGGTGCCGGGGCGCACCTCGATGTTGTGAATGGCGGTACCCAGGGGTACGTTCTTCAGGGGCATAGCGTTGCCAACCTTCGGGGCAACGTTCTCACCGGCCTGTACGGTCATACCAACGGTCAGACCCACGGGGGCAAGAATGTAGCTCTTGGCACCATCGGGGTACTGCACGAGGGCGATGCGGCAGGTACGGTTCGGATCATATTCGATAGCCAATACAGTGGCAGCCTCGGTACGAGTGCGGCGGAAGTCTACCAGACGATAGTGCTTCTTGTGGCCACCGCCGATGTGGCGAGTGGTGATGCGACCGTTGTTGTTACGGCCACCGCTCTTGCGGATGGGCTGAAGAAGGGACTTCTCCGGCTTGCTCTTGGTGATCTCGTCAAACGCGGGCAGAACCTTGTAGCGGTTGGACGGAGTTGTAGGCTTGAATGACTTGAGGGACATGATAGCTTACTTCTATTGTCGTTATGGGTTCTCAGATTAGACGAGGTCGAGGCTCTCACCAGCGGCGAGGCGCACATAGGCCTTCTTCCATGCCGGAGCATTGCCGGCGTCCTTGGTGCGCTTGCGGCGCACTTTACCGTCATAGTTAGCCGTGCGAACAGCGGCTACCTTCTTGCCGAGGCATTTCTCCACGGCCTGCTTAACTTCAAGCTTGGTGGCCTTTACCGCCACTTCAAGCACAAGCTCACCTGTGGTCTCGTGCAGCACAGCGGCCTTTTCGGACACGCGAGGCTTCTTGATTACGTCGTAAATGTCGTTCATGATTACTTGGTGCGGTTGGCGATGGTTTCGAGGGCGGACTCAACGATAACAACCTTGTTGGCGTGCAGCAGCTGCTCCACGTTCACTTCGGCGGCGCTCATCAACTGTACTTCCTGCACGTTGCGGCCGGCGAGCTTGGTCTTCTCGTCGAAAGAATCAGCAATTACAAGCACCTTGCGGCAGGTGGCGATTTCGGCCACAGCTGCTACGAAGCTCTTGGTCTTGCCGTCCTCGATGCTGAATGAAGGAACGGTGCAAACCTTACCGGCAGAGATGATGTCACCAAGCACGCGGCGGAGAGCCAGCTTGCGGGTGGACTTGTTCACCTTCTTGGTGTAGTCGTGGGGACGGGGGCCGAACACTACGCCACCACCCACGAAGATGGGGGACTGGTGGTCGCCGTGACGGGCATTACCAGTGCCCTTCTGACGGTAGATTTTGCGGTTGTTACCGGCAACTTCACCACGAGTCTTGGTGCAGGCGGAGCCGGTACGGCGATTGGCGCGGTAGGCAACTACCAGGTCATGTACGGCCTGATTGCCTTTCTCGGGCCCTACCGTCACGATATTCGCGGCGGTAGCGGCCTCTATGGTCATTTCTGTAGCGGACATAGATAGGTTCTCCTAGTTCGTATATTATTTACCGTTCTTCTTCTTGGCCGGGCGAACTACAACGTAAGAACCCTTGGCGCCGGGCACGGGGCCGGAAACGAGGATTACGTTGTCATCCTTGCGCACCTGAACGACCTTCAGGTTCTGCACGGTCTTGCGCTCGTTGCCCATGTGACCGGGCATCTTCTGACCCTTCCACACACGGGAGGGAGTGGCGCAAGCGCCCACACCACCGGTACGGCGGTGCATCATCGAGCCGTGGGTCATGGGGGAACCAGAGAAGTTGTGACGACGCACAACGCCCTGGAAGCCCTTACCCTTGCTGGTGCCGATTACGTCAACCCAGGCGCCCTCCTCAAAGAGCTCTGCACCGGGGTGAGCAGCACCTTCAGCGGGCAGCTCGGCGGCATCTACGCGGAACTCCTTGAGGAGCTTGGCGGGGGCGATGCCGAGTTTCTTAAAGTGACCAGCTACGGGCTTGGAGAGGCGGCTCTCCTTCTGCTCGTCAAATGCCACCTGAATGGCGGTGTAGCCATCCTTATCGGCGGTCTTAATCTGGCCGTAAGTGTTGCCGGTCACGTCGATAACCGTGACGGGAATCATGGCGCCGGTCTCTTTGTTGAAGACGCGTGTCATGCCAACTTTCTTACCAATAAGTCCTAAAGACATGTTAATATGAAATCTGTGTTAAGGTTCGTAATAATGAGGATCTGAATCGGTGATTAGATCTTGATGGTGATGTCCACGCCTGCGGGCAGGTTGAGCTTCTTGAGCTCCTCAACCGTGCGGGAGGTAGGCTCCACAATGTCAAGAAGACGCTTGTGGGTGCGGATTTCGAACTGGTCGGCAGATTTCTTGTTAACATGGACCGAGCGGTTCACAGAGAACTTCTCGATACGAGTCGGCAAAGGAATCGGTCCGGCGACTTTGGCGCCCGTGCGCTTGGCGGTCTCGACGATCTCGGAAGCGGAGCGGTCGATAGCGCGGCTATCAAAAGCACGGAGACGAATGCGGATTTTGGGACTTTGCATGAACGTGCGGTTATGTTTAGGTTAGTAATTAGGTTGGTTTATTTATTACCACCGCGAGCCTTGACGATTTCTGTGACAAGGTTCTGGGGTACTTGTTCGAAGTGGGAGGGCTCCATAGAGTAAGAGGCAAGACCCTTGGAAAGGGTACGAATGTCGGTGGAGTAGCCGAACATTTCAGCCAAGGGAACGTCGGCGGTGAGTACGCACTCAGAGCCCTTGTGCTCCATGTTCTTAACCATGGCGCGGCGGCGGTTGAGGTCGCCCATGATATCGCCCTGGTTCTCAGCGGGGGTCACAACTTCAACAGCCATGATGGGCTCAAGCAGCACGGGGGCGCACTTGACAAAGGCGTTCTTCATAGCGAAGATAGCAGCCATCTTGAAGGCGTTTTCGTTGGAGTCCACTTCGTGGTAGGAGCCGTCAATCACGTCTACCTCCACGTCCTCTACGGGATAACCGGCAACTGTGCCGGAGTTCATGGCCTCATTCAGACCGGCGTACACGGCGTTCATGTACTCCTTGGGAATGGCACCACCAACAATCTTGTTGGCAATCTTCAGGCCGGTACCACGCTCACCGGGGCGCATGGCGATAACCACGTCACCGTACTGACCACGACCACCGGACTGCTTAACGAGCTTGCCCTGTACGCGGTCAACGGACTTGGTAATGGTTTCACGGTAGGCAATCTGGGGCTTACCGGTGTTGGCCTCTACCTTGAACTCGCGCTTAAGGCGGTCAACGATAATGTCGAGGTGAAGCTCACCCATGCCGGCGATGATGGTCTGACCGGTTTCCTCGTCAGTCTTCACGCGGAAGGTGGGGTCTTCAGCAGAGAGGCGCTGGAGAGCGTTGGACATCTTCTCCTGGTCAGCCTTGGTAAGGGGCTCCACAGCCATGGAGATAACGGTGTCCGGGAAGGTGGGGGGCTCGAGGGTGTAGTCGAAGTCATCAGAGGCGAGGGTATCGCCGGTGGTGGCATTCTTCAGACCCACGATAGCGGCGATATCGCCGGAGTATACCTCGCTTACGTCGGTGTGAACGTTAGCCTGAATCTGGAGCAGACGGCCTACGCGCTCACGCTTGCGGGTACGGGGGTTGTAAACGGTGTCGCCCTTGCGGATAACGCCGGTGTACACGCGGATGAACACCAGAGAACCCACGAACTTGTCGGCCCACAGTTTGAATGCGAGGGCAACGGGCTTGTCGTCGTCGGAGGGGATGATGTCCTTGGTCTCGAAGGTCTCGTAACCGTTCTCGTCGAGGCCGGTGGCCACGGTACCGGTCACGGTAGCAAGCTTAGCCTCGAGCGGGGAGGGCAGGTAGTCAACTACAGCGTCGAGCAGCCCCTGAACACCCTTGTTCTTGAAGGCGGAACCACCGGTCACGGGGATGAACTTGTTGGCGATACAGGCGCGACGGATAGCGGCCTTGAGGGTGGGAGCATCGATGGGCTCCTCCATGAGGAAGAGCTCGGCGAGCTCGTCGTCAACGTCTGCAACAGCACCCTTCAGCTCCTCGAGAGCGGCCTCGCCGATCTCCTTGAGCTCCCCCTCGAGCTCCTTCACCTCGTAGGTGGAGCCCATGCGGTCGGAGTCACTGTAGTAGATAGCCTTCTGGTTCACCACGTCGATCTGACCACAAAGCTGGTCTTCGGAACCGATGGGGATAAGAACGGCAGCGGCATTGGCGCCGAGCTTGGTCTTGATGTCGCTAAGAACGTTGTTGAAGTTTGCACCGGTACGGTCCATCTTGTTGACGAAGCAGATACGGGGCACTTCATACTTGTTGGCCTGGCGCCATACGGTCTGGGTCTGGGGCTGTACGCCTGCCACACCGCAGAACACAACGATAGCGCCGTCGAGCACACGCAGGGAGCGCTCCACCTCAGCGGTGAAGTCCACGTGGCCGGGGGTATCAATAACGTTGAGCTGGAAGTTCTCGTTCTCGAAAAGCTTGCAGCAGCCCTCGGCAGGCAACTGTTTCCAGTTAGTTGTAACGGCGGCGGAGGTAATGGTAATACCGCGTTCCTGCTCCTGTTCCATCCAGTCGGTCGTCGCAGAACCCTCGTGGGTCTCGCCGATCTTGTGGATCATGCCGGTGTAGAAAAGGATGCGCTCGGAAAGCGTGGTTTTGCCGCCGTCGATGTGAGCAGCGATACCGAAGTTACGGTAGCGCTCGAGCGGGGCCTTGCGATCAGGGCTGCTATAACTAGCCATAAATTAGTAAAGTAATATGAATGTTTCAGTTTTCAGAGATTACGAGAAAACTTCGCGCGGGTAATTACCAGCGGAAGTGAGCAAAGGCGCGGTTGGCCTGAGCCATCTTGTGCACGTCATCGCGCTTACGCACGGCAGCACCCTGATTGGCAGCGGCTTCCTTAATCTCGTTAGCGAGAGCCTTAGCCATGGGGATACCCTTACGATTACGAGCGTAGTTGATAATCCAGCGCATAGCGAGAGCCTCGGAACGATCGGGAGCAACCTCAAGCGGTACCTGGTAAGTAGCACCACCCACGCGGCGGCTCTTGACCTCCACACGGGGCTTAGCATTCTCAATGGCGCGAGTCAGCACCTCGAGAGGACTTACAGTGTCAGTACCTTCGTTAGCAAGATCGATAGCCTTGTAAACGATACGCTCAGCCAAGGAGCGCTTGCCGTCAAGCATCACCTTACCAATCAGGCGGCCAACGAGCACGGAATCGTAACGGGAGTCACGACGTTCAATTTTCTTATAGACGCGTTTGCGACGAGCCATAATAGTTTAATTTTAAATATTCTAGGTTTACTTCTTCTTAGCGGGAGCGGCGGCTGCACCGGCCTTCGGGCGCTTAGCACCGTACTTAGAGCGGCCACGGCGGCGCTTGTCAACGCCAAGGCAGTCCAGAGCACCACGAACAATGTGATAACGAACACCGGGAAGGTCCTTCACACGACCGCCGCGCACAAGCACGATGGAGTGTTCCTGAAGGTTGTGACCCTCACCACCAATGTAGGCAATCACTTCTTCGCCATTGGTAAGGCGCACTTTAGCAACTTTACGAAGAGCGGAGTTCGGTTTCTTCGGCGTACGAGTCATCACCTGAAGGCAGACGCCACGACGCTGCGGACAGCTATGAAGAGCGCGAGACTTCGACTTCTCTTCCGGTACGATTCGCCCTTTTCGGACGAGCTGATTAATGGTCGGCATGTTTCCTATTAGTTTATTGTTATTCAGGGACTTAGAACGCTTCACACATCCCTCATTACCTCGCGGGAACTGTATTTCAGCGCTTTCTGCAAGCCCGATAAATACTTGTCACCCTGCGCATTCCTGCGCATAAGTGGTGCAGCATTGTACCTTATTTTGCCGATTTGGCAAGACTTTTCTTTTGAAAAATCAAATTTTTTGCATTTTTTTGATAGGTTAGCGTATTTTTTTCGGCCTCGCGCGCGCGAGCGCGCGTTCGCGCACTCTTTATATGCAAGTTGCACTTCCCTCACCTGCTCTCCAATAACTAAAAAAAACCGCCGAGGATAAACCTCGGCGGGGGTAAAAGTTGCTACTTTAAATGTCCCACGCATCGAGCCATTTGAATGACACCACACGGAACCGACGACCGAACACCTTATTGGCGGCGCTCAGCCCCTTAGCCTTGCGTCCATCGGGGTCATACTCTGCTGCGGAGGGGTCATTGGTCGGGTCTACGTAGTCCATGGTGCGCTGAACAATAGCTTCGCACCATGCTTGGGCAAGAATTGCCTTGCGGGCATTGCGTACGCAACCGTATGCACGCACGGTGAAGGTATCATCTCGCACGGTGAGGATATTGCCGAGTGAAGCCAGCACATCACTCTGAATGAGGTAGCCCGGAGCAGCGGTGTAAATAGAGCCCTCCTCTGCCTCTTTGAACTTGTAGAGCTCACCACCTGCAGCGGGTGATGTCATTTCATCCATGAACATGCTGTTGATATCAGTTGCATCAATCGCAGCCTGCAATGCTCCCTTCAGAGCATTCTCCTTATTGGTATCGAGACGGCGATTAATGAAGTCGGACATGTTGAGGAAGGGGCCTCGCTTCTTCACCTGCTTCACAATCTCGGCAGCGAGCTCGCGAATCTTGTCGGCTTCGAGAGAACGAACCTCACCCCACGCAGCCAACATGCCGTTGCTGCCACGCAGGGAAGAAGAACCCTGCATCATGCTGTAACCACCCAGCGAGTCAATACTCTTGTCGGCCGTGGATACCATGAAGCGAGAGAAGAGCACTTGGCTATCCGTCTTGCCGGGCTCTACCAGCGCCAGCTTACCACCGGCATTGGTCACCAGCTTACGTTTGGCCAAGCCCTGCAGTACGGAGGCCCAGGCCTCTACCGAGGTGGAGTTCACGTTAAAGCCACCGTCAATCATGAGATATTGAGCAATGTACTTCCAGCCGTCTTCATTCATGAGTCGCTTCACGACATCGGAATCCTTGTACGGGGTATTCGACTTCACATAGCGAGCTACGGGCAGGGCTTCCTCTCCGCTCAGGAATCGGGAAAGCACATCCTTGGCTTCAATCTTGCCCCTGTTGTTGGGCATATCGGAGACAGAGGAGCAGAACCAGCGATCCCACATAGCATCGTTAATCAGCAAGGCATGGTCGTAGAAATCACCGAACACCTTGTCATTACCACCCAACTGGCTGGGGATGTTACTTTCGTGGAAAGCGTACACATCCGTTGCAGGCAAACAGGGGTCAGCAAAAGAGTTGCCGATACCCACACCGGGTACACCGGCCTGGTACTGCATGCGGCGCAGGGCTGCCTGTGTCTTGTAGTCCGCAGAACCGCCGGTTTCATACCAACCGGGCTGCAAGCGCATACCTGCGAAACCGGCAAGGGAGAACGGAGGATGCACAGGCAACTCGAGTACAGATACGAAAGACACCTGCTCACCATCACTGGTAATACCCAGCATACCATTGTTGCCAATGTTGTCCATGGGGCAAGCATTCATGCCGGCACCCACATCGAGAGCAGCAAGCTGGTAGGGGTGGTACTGGCGCTGCTGTTCATCAGGGTTGATAATCATACTACCCCAGAATGCGGGACTCGAGTGCTGCCATGACTTGGTACGGTAATCCTTACCCTCAAATACTCGGGCATCGAGGTTACGGTTGGCAGACTTGGGCACAATACCGAGGGCAGCAATGAAATAAGGAACGGTATTATCGCTCTGGCTCCCATCCAAACTCCAGCGAGCGTCGTTGCGATTCTCATCGCAGAACACAGTATTCTGAGACGTATCATCAGGGTTATACCACCCCAACAGACCACGGTGCGGACTTTGACCACGCTTGCCAATACCACCACTGGCGCCACTAGCCTCGGCCATACCGTTGTAGCCATTAAACAGAGTTATTGCCTCAGGTTTACGGGGTGCAAAATAGAAACCGTCAGGCTCAACGGCGCGGGATACATCGGACATGCCAAGACGCATGCGAAGATAAAACTGTCCATCCTCAATATTATTCTCGGAGGCCACACCTAACTGTGTGCTTGGTGCCGGGCTGTCATTGTAATATATCTTGGCCTTGTAGCCTGCTACAGCACTAGCATTGTAGCCAAGAACCCAAGGGTTCGAGTAATCAGATGACTTCTTGTTTTGTCGGGCATTAGCCGGAGAGAAGAAAAGAATCTCACCGGGTTGGAAGACGATATCAGCACTCTGATCCGCCACTGTAGCCTGGAAGTATTCGCCATAATCATCGCCCAAATCAGCGCGAGAAATACCACGAATACCCCAAATCCTATCATTCCAATCCTTTACAGTTCGGTTCTGGGGGAAACCATAGGTCTGCATCCAAGCAGACTTATATGGCAGCGCCTGCGACCAAAGCTGACGTCCTCTGATGCGCATAGGCACGTTGTACGGGTTCCACCACAAGAACATCGGAGCGAAACAAACACTCAGATCGTATATATTTTTCTGATCGGTCGTCTGTGTTCCTTTAGAGTTCGGCTCAGTCACCAGACCAAAGTTGCTCATGAAGGCCAGCATAACCGGAGTACGAGCATAGCCGGAGAACTGACTACCCTGGTCCATGAGTGAACGGGAGTCATATATCGTACCTTCGCCGGTGGGGGTAAGTTCATCGAGATTAGAGGTAGCGGCCTCGGGGTTACCATGCGGATAACCAACACCGCTCATACGGGTGTAGCAGTTATCCACATTACCCAGCAGACGCGCTGTAAAGTTGGCGGAATCCTTCGCTGTGCCATCCGGCCAGCAGTTGTAGTAAGCGTACAGGTTCTGCCATGAGCCAATGGGCATATTCTCCTCCGTACCGCGCGGGACGTCATTCCCCTCTACCAAAGGACAATCCTGCGACGAACGAGCAGCGAAGTCCGTCCCTTTCAGGGTTTTCTTGTTGAGCAGCAAGCAAAGGTCTTGCTTAAACCCGCCGGTTCGTACGTTGATGGGCAGTGAATACGATGTGGTGGTCACATCGAAGAAATAGGGCATACCGGCCTCCTGAGATGAAGTGGAAGTCAGCGGAATGCTGGCCATGGTGAGCAGCTTGTCCGGAGCCTGAATTCCCTCCTGCGGCAGGAATGAGAGATACTCGCTGTCCACAAACTGAGGGGACGGCGTATTCCATGTGCGGTGCAGCACCTCCAAGGGTTCGCTGGTGCTCTCGGGGTCTTTGACGGTGATTTTACTCTTCTGGTTCTCACCGCCTACCCACCAAGCAAAGCAACCGCTGTTTTTACCGGTGGAGGGCATGGAAATAAGGTCGGCATATACCAAGTGGCGGCCACTCAGACGCTTACCGAGCGTACCCTCACCCACTAGGCAAATTCGGTTACCCGGGTCACGGCTACCCAATGATTGCACAGCCTGAAGCTGGGTCAGCTCTTGCGGACGGCGTGAAGATATCAACCAGCGGCGGAACATGGATGAACGCCCCCTGTCGTATGTAGAGCGAATATCCCCGGCCTTGCCCGATATGGGTTTGCCGTATATCGGGCCGGACCAGCTATCCCAAACACCCAGAATATGCTGAGCCACCCTGCCCTCTTCTTCTGCCACAATAGCAGAACTGGCAGTAACTCGGCGATCCGGTCCAAGCGTCATCTGCAGTTCCCCGATGGCGGCATCAAGCCCCACCAGAGCCTGCTGACGGGCTTCGGATTGCAGCGCAGTTTGCAGGGCAATTCGATTCTGCGATGATGCCATGGCCAATATACCCACAGCCAACAGGGTAAGCAACATCATCAATGTAAGAGATGCGATAAGAGCGAAACCATGCTTCTTCCTCTTTATCAATCTCTTAGGTAAAGGAGTCTTGTGTTTGAGCTTCATAACACTATATGCAAGTACCTTTCTACTATACACCACAAACACGTCGCGTCAAGCAAAAAACATACGGCCGCAGCCCAAATCTCGCTTTCCTTACTATCCCTTTATTGATTGATTTTTATGATTATCAGGCAAGGTTAAATAAATCGGGGCGAATCGGCAGCCACAGCCGATTCGCCCCAATGAAAAAGATGTATAAAACGCCGATTTATTTAGGCACACCGGCGCGGGCTACCTTCGAAAGGTAAATAAGCAATCTTGGAGTTGCCTCAAAGAGCTCCTTCGTAGCGGGTGAAAGCTCCAATCCCTTCAGGGCATCCGGCGTAATAGCTTCGGGAGTCTTCAGGTTGGCCATCACATAGTTCTGAATGGCTGCCACGGCATCTTTGTCACCCAGCAAGCTGGCAAGGGGCTCCTTCAGCGAGGGCGGGCAATTAGCCTCCAGCGCTGCTACTACTTTCTTGCGTATGGCCATAGCGGCCAGATTTTGTAATAATCCCATATATTGTGTATTCTCTTTTATTTAACAGTTACGGTATATGTACGAGTGCTGACTGGCGCGGTGTCTTTCTCCCACGGACGAGCATAAATCAACCTTACTGTCCCCTGCCCGCCCTTCACCCCGGTCAGGGCGACCACGGTGGCGCGGGGGCTGCCGCATAAAGGGGTGCCACTCTCGGGGGACTTCTGCTCGAAAGCCAAATTCACCTGCACCACATCGGGGCATTCGGCCACACTCCACAGGAACCCGGTTGTAGGATTCCCGGGCAGAGTCATGGTCATACTCTGCCCCACGGCCAACTCTATAGACTGAGCCACCGGTTCAGCAGCACAGACATCCGACACCAACGCCCCGGTCAGGGCTATAACCATATTACGTATCATTGTGCTACCCTTATATCAGATTTTTCGAGTCAGGTCAAGCGTAGGCAGATTTCAGTATAATTTTTTCTCCAATCACTTAACATATCAGAACGTACAGAGAATCAGTGCCAGTTGCACGCCACCGGCCAACAGGTAACGGAACGCAGACCACCCCGGCCGCACCGTGCAGAATCGCCGGGCAACCATAGCACCCACTGCCGGCCAACAGAAAACCAAACCGCTCAATATAGCTCCGCTCAGCATAGGCAGCAAACTCTCCCCCTCAGCCACCTCACTGCACATGGCCAAAACCGAGAACGGCAAATGCCAGTAGCTCACCACCAGTAGCAGCGCAATATTCTGCCTACACGCACTCCATGCCTCGCGCGTAAAAAAGAACTGAGCCAGTCCACTCACAACCAATGTGGCCACCAATACCACACAACACAGCATCACCTTCACATCCCACGGCATAAGGGGCACACTCCGCTGGCTCCAGAACAACACACTGAGCGGCACGCACACGCCGCAAAACACAGCGCTCAGCAGGGTGTAGAACGGCAATCGGATTTGCATGGGCTCATGATAGCAATGGCAGCATCGCTTTGCAAGCGCAAAAGCTACACAAACTCCGCTCTTTACTTTTCACCCGACACTGTGCTATACTCTGCGGCGTACCATGGCATTCACACACCTACACGTTCACACGGAATACTCGCTGCTGGATGGAATGATTCACACGAAGGATCTCATCAAGCGCTGCGCCGAACTGGGCATGAACTCCGTCGCTATCACCGACCACGGCAACGTGTTCTCCGCTATTGAGTTCATGGTGAATGTGAAGAAGCACAACAAGGATATCCTTGCCTGGAACAAAGAGCACCCGGATGAAAAGAAGCCGGTATTCAAACCTATTCTCGGCTGCGAGATTTACCTGTCCCCTACCCCGCTGGATGTCAAAAAGCAAATTCCCGGCCGCAAAAAGTACACCCACTTGGTACTGCTGTGCGAAAACAACTTAGGTTGGGCAAACCTTATTAAGATAGTCTCGCGCGGGCACTTGGAGGGCTTCTACCACAAGCCGCGCGTAGATATGGCCACCCTGCGTGAGTTCAGCCGAGGGCTTATTTGCCTGACCGGGTGCGTAGGCGGCCCGATGCAGGAATGGATTTTGCAGGACCAACCGGAGAAAGCCGAGGAGGTACTGCTAGAGCTGGTGGACATTTTCGGCAAAAACAACGTTTTCGTAGAGCTGCAAGACCACGAAATTGAAGAAGAACGCCGCTGTACTCCCGAACTGGTACGCTTGGCTCGCAAACACGATGTAGGCTTGGTCGTAACAAACGATGCCCACTTCCTGAACGAAAGCGACCACGATGCTCACGACATTCTCATCTGCGTGGGTACCGGCAACAAACGTATGGACGGTAAGCGCATGCGCTACCCCCGCAGCGTTTACTTCAAGAGCGAGGCGGAAATGCGTGAGCTTTTTCCCGAATACCCAGACGCTTACGAAAACACCAACATCATCGCCGAGCGCTGTAACACCTCCATTAAGCTGGACTCCACCTCCACGGAGCGATACCCCGAATTCGCCCCGGATGACGGCTCCACACGCGAGGAATACCTGCGCAAAATCTGTTACAAAGGTCTCGAAGAGCGCTACGGTAAGGAGCGCGCGGAAAATGACAAAGACCTGCGCGAGCGTCTGGACTACGAGCTGAGCATTATTAACATGCTCCGCTTCCCCAGCTACTTCCTCATCACCGCAGACTTCATTAACTGGGCCAAGGATCACGATATCCCCGTAGGCCCGGGCCGTGGTTCGGCCGCCGGTTCACTGGTGGCCTACTGCATGAAAATTACCAACATCGACCCCTACAAGTTCTCCCTCATCTTCGAGCGATTCCTCAACCCCGAACGTGTGAGCCCGCCGGATATCGATATCGACTTCTGCCAGACCCGCCGCCCCGAGGTAATTGACTACGTGCGCCATAAATACGGCGAGCGCGCTGTGACCCACATCATCACCTATGGTACCATGGGTGCTAAGTCTGTGATTAAGGACGTAGCGCGCGTGCTCGATTTGAGCTATGCGGACAGTGACCGAATAGCCAAGCAGATTGAAAGTGGCCCCGGCGTGACGCTGAAAAAAAGTTACGACGCCAACGAAGACCTGCGCAATCTACTGCAAGACCCCACCTACGCCGAAGTGTGGGACTACGCGCTCAAGCTCGAAGGCACCGTGCGCAACGTAGGCATGCACGCCGCCGGTGTGGTGATTGGTGACCGAGCGCTGGATGATTATGTGGCACTCACACGAGATGACCTGAGCAATCCGCAGGGCGAAGTAGTAGCCCAGTGCGATATGAGCGCCATTTACAATGCAGGCCTGCTGAAGATGGACTTCCTCGGGCTCAAAACTCTCACCGTGATGAAGGATGCCGAGCGCTATGTACGCTGGCGTGTACCGAATTTCTGCTACGATGCTGTAGACATTGAGGACAAAGAAACCTTTGCCTTGCTCAACCGAGGCGACACCATGGGCGTGTTCCAGCTGGAATCCGGAGGCATGGTGGATACCTGCCGCCGCTACGGTATCGACAACATTGAAGATATCATCGCTCTCCTCGCCCTTTACCGCCCCGGTGCCATGCAGTTCATGGACGATATGATTGCCGTGAAGAAGGGGTTGAAACAAGCAGAATACGAACACCCCCTACTCGAAACGGTATCCGGCCTGACCTACGGCGTAATGATTTACCAAGAACAGGTGCAGGCCGCCGCCAAACTGTTGGCCGGGTACACCTTGGGTGGTGCAGACTTGCTGCGCCGAGCCATGGGTCACAAAGATATGCAGGAAATGGCCGAACAGCGCCGCCGTTTCGTGAAAGGCTGCTGGGACGTCAACCAAATTGACGAAAAAACAGCCAACGCAATCTTCGACAAAATCCAGAAGTTCGCCGGTTACGGTTTCAACAAATCACACTCAGCCTGCTACGGTCACATTTCTTACTGGACCGCGTACCTGAAGGCCCACTATCCGGTGGAATTCCTCTGTGGCCTGATGTCCAACGAGTCGACCAACGAAAAAATCGGCGTCTTTATTCAAGAGGCTACGCGCTTGGGCATCGAGGTACTCGGCCCTTGCGTGAATCACTCAGCCGTCAAATTCCAACCCGAGACTATGCCAAACGGCCACTTGGCCGTGCGATTCGGTCTGGCTTCCATTAAGAGCATGAGCTCCGATACCGTAGAAGTCATCGTGAAAGAGCGCGAAGCCAACGGCCCTTATAAGAGCTTAGAAGATTTCTGCTACCGCATTCCCCCGCAGAATGTACGCCGAAACCAGTTGGAAGTATTGGTCCAATGCGGAGCCTTTGACTGGATGCAGGTTTGCCGTGCGCAGCTGTTCGAAACCATTGAACAGTGCCTGAACGGCGCTGCCGGTGTACACAAAGATCGCTCCGTTGGTCAGATGGCTCTCTTTGCCATGGAGGACACGACCTCTGCGGCGGAAGAAAAAGTCATCTTGCAGGAATGGCCGAAAGAAAAAAGGCTCGACGATGAAAAATTCCTCACAGGTGCCTACTTCACCGGCAACCCGCTCGACAGTATGCGAGGTATTATCGATGCCCCGAAATATACCCGTATCGGCACGCTTCCCGACCTCACAAGCGATGAGATTAAGGGCTCACACGAGATGGCCGGCATGCTGCGCTCAGCCACAATTAAAGTAAGCAAGAGTGGGCAGAAGTTCGCAATCATTGCGGTGGAAGATTTCACCGGCTGTACGGAGGCGCTGCTTTGGGGCGACTCCTACACCAAAGCGGCGGCAATAGAAGGCCTGCTGCAGGCCGGCAGTTTCGTGAAGTTCCGTGCCCGTATATCAGAGGATGAGAAAACAGGCGGCAAAAAAGTCTCGGCCAACGGATTGGAACTGCTCAACGCTAACGCACCACGCCGTGGCAAATCAAAAGAACCCACGCACTACGAAATCGTACTCAATACCGCGCGCCACACCATGGCCGACCTTCAGCATATCAAGGGCATATTGCTCGAGCACGGCGGGCGCACCCCGGTGCACATCATCTTCCGCAACTCACTGGGTAACCGTGCAGCCATCGAACTGGGCGAGCGTTACCGTGTAACTCCTTCGCCGAAATTAGACGAACAACTTTCACTTTACAGCTAATGTTCAATCTCTCTATCAAAAAAATCATACTCGTGGCAACAGCTGCCTTCGCCATGGGACTGCTCTCCCCCTATCTCGTCCAATGGATGGAAGAAACGCCGATGGCGGCACCCCCCATCGAGCCGGAGCAAGATAAAGCCCCCATCGCCAGCAATGAATTCACCCTGCGACTGTTGAAAGCAGCCACCATTGCCAAACCGAAAGGCAACATCACCCTCGCCCCGGACTCTCTTGCAAGCGTCCTGCAACTCATGGTGCCTTTGTCTACCACCGAGGTAGAACAGGCAATCAAAAAATTGCAGCTCCCCACCGAACAGCAAAAGAGCTCAGCCTATCATTCCGCCGCCGCCTATCTTTTTGCGGATTCAGCAGCCCCCCTTACCCCGGAGCTGGCTCAAATGTATGTCTATGATGTTCCCATAACTCACGACCCGGCTCGGGCTTTCAGCGAAATCAACCTGCGACTGCAAGCAGCTTTCGGAAAAGACATAGGTACTCCCGCCAACGGCGAAACAATCAACGAAAACACACACTTACTGGCAATCAACGGCATCAACATAACCCCACAGTGGCATATAGCGGTCAGTGCTGAGGACACCAAGGCACGCCCGTTCTTCAATGCCAATGGCAGTATGCCCCAAGTGCGCTGCATGAGCATGTATAGCGAGCGCTACGCCGAGTGCCCGCAAGGTAGCTGGAAAGCCGCAGCAATTCGCTTGCACCGCTCCCCCCGGGCAATGCCCGAAACGCCCGATTGCTACCTCATCATTATACAGCCGACCGGCACAAGCAGTGCTCACCCCATGGCAGCCGCCATGACCGCTGAGCAGTTCAGCGCAATTCGGACCTCGTTGAGAGAATCCACCCGCAGCTGCACCACCCTGCTGCCCCGACTTAATTTCGCCACTGCGCCACAAGATATTATACCACTCCTCAAAGCGCTCGAAATTGACCCGCTTTTCACCTCAGCAGCCCCCTTCGAAAAATTAACTCAAGCATCTCCGTGGGCGTTTAACTCCGCTGCGCAATTCTGCTACATCAACATGCAGGAATCCACTCAAGCAGCCGTTAATTCGCGCCCGGCACCGCCCACGGAACTCAATTTCGACTGCAACCGCCCCTTCATTTGGTTCCTCATGCCACTCTCCTCCCCCCACGCGCCTTTCGCTATGGGAGTAGTGGAAAATCTGTGAATGAATCCCTCAAGGTATACGAAAATCCCCCGCTCCTTTAAGGATAACGGGGGAATTTTTTTATCAGAAATTCCCTTTACAGGTAAAACAGGTACAAATAAAAGCTCGCTATCACGATGGAAAGAATCATGAGCGGAAATGCCACCTTCAAAAATCCCCAGAACGTGACGACCAGGTTTTGTTTGCGAGCCAGAGAAAGAGCTACCACATTCGCACTGGCACCTATCACCGTACCGTTTCCGCCCAGACAAGCACCCAATGAAAGAGCCCACCACAGCGGCTCTAAATTACTGTACCCCATAGCCCCCATATCCTGAATAAGCGGTATCATGGTGGCAACAAATGGTATATTGTCGACAAAAGCCGACATGATAGCACTGAGCCAAAGTATGGAAAGCGTTGTTACCGTGTGATTTCCGCCGGTCAATTCCAAGGTACCGGCAGCGAGCCACTTAATGACACCATTTACCTCTAACCCACCAACCAGCACAAAGAGCCCGATGAAAAAGAATATGGTGGTCCACTCAACCTTCGAAAATATAAGCTCCAGCATTTTCTCGCGGCGAGGCATAGTCAGCAACAGCAGCAAAGACGCACCCAACACAGCCACAGTACCGCTCTCCAAACTCCACCCCGGAAATTGACCATGCAGGCAGAAAAGCAAAATGGTAACAACCAAGGTAAATAAGCATTTATCCAACAGGGGTTTACTACGTATAAGCCCGTCCGTCTTAATTTTCATGATACGCTGCTGTACCTTTGCATCGCACACCAACTGCTTTCGAAATACAAACAAAAGCAACGCTACCGTGATAACAAAAACAACCACACAGGGCAATGCCAAATTGGTGACAAAGGCCATGAAATCAAGCTCTTTCACGGCACTGGCAATCATGATATTGGGTGGGTCGCCAATCATGGTCGACGTTCCACCGATATTGGACGCAAAAATTTGTGCCATCACAAACGGCATAGGCGATATACGCAAATCCTTCGCCAAAGTAAAGCTGATAGGCACCGTGAGAAGTACCGTCGTCACATTGTCCAACAGGGCAGAACATATCGCAACAATAACACTCAAACTCACCAGCAGTGCTTTCGGATTGCCCTTTGCTCGCTGAGCGGCACTTACCGCCAAATAGCGGAACAAACCGGTGCGGCTCAATATCAACACCTGTATCATCATACCAACCAACAGCGCCAGAGTATTGAAATCGATACATTCTATCGCCTGCTCTTGGGTAATAAGCCCCAGCACTACCATCAGCATAGCACCACACAGCGCAGTTACCGTACGGTGCATTTGTTCAGATACAATCAGCGCATAAGTAACCAAAAATACTGATATCGCTGCGTATGTCGTAAAATTAAGTTCCATGTCCGTGTCCCTATTCGTTACCCACCTGTGCGCGCACTCGCGCGACGGGTTGGATATTCTACTACCTTTTTCCGGAATAGCAAGCAAAATCGCACCTTAACCCCTTTTTTTATCGTTTTGTAAAGTCCGCTCCAAGATTATTCACTAACACGGCATTTTTAGCTTCACAAACCAAGAAAAAGCGTGTAGTATATAGTCACGATATGGCTATTCAGATGCAACGAACACTAAAGAAGTGTGCCTCCATCAAGGGCACATCGCTTCACACGGGTCTGCCCGTCAACCTCACCATCAAACCGGCAGAGGTCAATACCGGTTTCAAGTTCAGACGCATAGACCTGCCCGAT
Source organism: Akkermansia sp. (assembly GCA_017555205.1). GTDB lineage: Bacteria > Verrucomicrobiota > Verrucomicrobiia > Verrucomicrobiales > Akkermansiaceae > Akkermansia. The sequence goes on from JAFZGW010000025.1 coordinate 26,737, forward strand.
AAGCCCTTTATCGATGCGTCTGCCGCCAAGGTTCAGACTGTTGAGCGTGCCACTACGCTGGCAGAGGGCTCCGTAAAGGTTCACACGGTTGAGCACATCCTCTCCGCCCTTACCGGCATGGGGGTAGACAACGCCATCATCGAGATGGACAGTAACGAACCGCCCATCGGCGACGGCTCCGCTTCCCCCTACGTAGAGCTTATTAAGCAGGCCGGCATTGAGGAGCAGGACGCTCCCTGCCACATCTGGGAAATCCGCGAGCCCATTCAGGTAGAAAACAAGAACGGCAGCCGAATCATCATCATGCCCGACAAGAAGTTCCGCGTGTCCGTCACCGCCGTGGGACCCGAGGGGCGCGTAACCCAGTACTTCACCAGTGAGGTCAACCCCGAGACCTACGAAAAAGAGTTCTCCACCGCACGCACCTTCTGTTTCTATGAAGACGTGCAGCCCCTGCTCGACAAGGGGCTGATTCAGGGCGGCACGCTCGACAATGCTATTGTTATCAAGGGTGATCAGTACATCTGCGCCGGCGGCCTGCGCTTCCACAACGAATGCGCTCGCCACAAAGCCATGGACATGGTAGGCGACCTCATCCTCAACGGCCACCGTATCCTCGGCCACGTTATCGCCATCATGCCCGGCCACGGCATCAACACTCAAATGGCCTCGGCTCTGCAAAAGAAATTCGACAGCATGGAGGCGCTCAAACCCAAGCCCTTCATCTTCCCCTCCGGCGACACCGTGCTCGACACATGTGAAGTCATCAAACTTCTGCCGCACCGCTATCCCTTCCTCATGGTCGACCGTGTGCTCGGCTTCGAGGGCGATACCAAGTGCGTGGGTCAGAAGAACGTCACTATGAACGAGCAGTTCTTCCAGGGGCACTTCCCCGGCAAGCCTGTAATGCCCGGCGTGCTGCAGCTGGAGGCTATGGCTCAGGTCGGCTCCATCCTCATGCTGCGCCTGCCCGAAAATCAGGGTAAGATTGGCTACTTCATGAGCTGCGACAAGGTTAAATGGCGCAAGCCTGTAGAGCCCGGCGATGTGCTCATCATCGAAGCTGAACTCACCAAGATGCGCGGTGCCATCGGCGTATGCAATGCCCGCTGCCTCGTGAACGGTGAAGTCACCTGCGAAGCCGAGCTGAAATTCATGGTGGCAGACGCCTGATGCAGCTCTTTTTGCAGAAAAATCGCAAAAATCAAGAATCGGTGCTTGACAAGCACCGATTTTTGAGTATCATAGCTGACCCCGACCGCGCGCAGCGGCCACAGCACACTTCCAAAAACTTCAAACGTAACCATACATCAATATGAGCAAGAGAACATACCAGCCTTCCAAGCGCTGCCGCAAGCGCCAGTTCGGTTTCCGCGCACGCATGGCTTCCAAGAATGGTCGTGCCATCCTCGCCCGTCGTCGTGCCAAGGGCCGTAAGCGCCTTCTGCCCAAGGGTGTGGAAATCCACTACAAGCGCCACACCATTCAGCACGGTGTTTGATAAGGCGACCGATGTCGGCGAACAGCCAGATTTTAACTGTTTGCGCACCGACATCAGGCACAGCAATAGCAACGTCCTGTTGTAAGATGCAGCTCAAGCGCAACAATACCATGAAGCGAGCCTCAGAGTTCGCCATGGTGCGCCAAGCTGGACAATCTGAAGCAGGGCGTTTCCTCATTCTCAGTACTGCCCCCCTGCCCACCGCAGGGGAGCATTCGCGTTTTGGTATCATTACCACCAAGCGCATTGGGCACGCGGTCGTGCGCAACATGCTACGCAGGCGCGTGCGCGAGATTTTGCGCGCGCACGGCACACCGATTTCGGTCGGGCTCTACGTTGTTATCGTAGTACGAAACCGCGCGGCTATGACCGACTACGCAGGGTTGGAGAAAGATTTTCTCAAACTGCTGGCGCGTCTCCAAAAAAGAATGAATTGCCCCTCACAGGATGCTTAAAAAACTTCTTATCTTGCCGGTGCTATTCTACAAGCGCTACCTGAGCCGACCTCTGCATGTACTGGCCGGCCCGGGGTCAGGCTGTCGATTTACCCCCAGCTGCTCAACTTACTTCATACAGGCTGTAGAAGAACATGGCGCCTTTAAGGGCGCAGCCTTAGGTGTATGGCGCATTCTGCGCTGTAACCCATGGGGCGGCTGCGGACACGACCCGGTTCCACCTGCAAAAAACAAGCGTTCTCCCCACTAATTTTACCCCCTATACAACAATTTTATGGATAAAACATCAGCAATTGTAGTAGGCTCATGCATTGCTCTACTGGCCGCCAACTGGTGGTATACGAGCAATCAGACGCCGCCCCCTGCAGCAGCTCCGCAGGCACAAACTGCCCCCGCCATTCCGGCAGAGGCACCTGTGGCTCCGGCAGCCCAGCCCCTCGACACACAGTCCACACCTACACCGGCAGTCGCATCCCCCGCTACACCGGTTCCGCAGGTAATTGCCACCCTGACTTCTACCGATTCTCAGGGTAAGCCGGTGGCAAAGTACTCCTTCAGCGATATCGGCGGCAGCATTCAGCGCGTCGATATGCTCGGCCAGGCCATTAACAGCACGAAGGAAGAGCTGCGCGGCGACGTCAGCATCAACGGCAATGTTCCCCAAGGCATCGGTACGCTCATGTTCCGCCTGAGCAATGACGCCGCCCCGGCATTCGACCAAACAGCCTATAAGGTGGACGAAGCCAACACCAACGACAAACAGGTCAGCCTGCTGGCTCGCATGGGCAATTTAACCGTGCGCAAAATCTACAAGCTTGTTCCCGTTGCTCAGGCAGATGGCGAAGTAACCGAGGGCAACGCCTACACCGTCACCCTCGATGTCAGCGTGTGGAATACCGGCGACACCCCGCTCGGCGTTGCCAACTGGGGTCTGTATGCCGGTGGAATGAGCCAAATCAACCATTCCGAAGGCTCCATCTACACCCACTACATCATGCTTGAGAACGGCGACTTCGAAAAAGAAAACCGCGGTTCTTTCGATTCGTTCTTCGGCTCGGCCAAGCAGAGACTCTATGTGACTGACTGCAAGAAACTCGAGTGGGTCGGCACCATGAGCCAATACTACTCCACCGTTGTCATGCCCATGCCCGACAGCGCCCGCAACGCTTACTACGCTGCCCCCACCCGCTACAAGCTCCCCGTTACCGGCGAGGAAGTTGACGGCGTGGAAATCGCCGCCGGCATACCCGACTTCACTCTCGCGGCACAGTCACCCGGCATGCCCAGCATGCGCACCCTCTCCTACCGCATCTTCACCGGTCCCAAGCTCAACCTCATGCTTGAGGACATGACCCAGGATATCCCGCGCATTGAGCAAATCATGGACTACGGCTGGCTCTACCTCATCAGCTACCCCATGAACTGGCTCATCAACGTCTTCCACGACTGGTTCGGCAACTGGGGTTGGGCTATCGTTGCCATGACCTTCGTTGTACGTCTCGTCATCTGGCCGCTTTACCGCAAGAGCTACATGAGCATGAAGCGCATGAGCCTGCTGCAGCCCAAGATGAAGGAGCTCAAAGAGCTCTACCCCGACGACCAGCAGAAGGTTAGCATGGAAATGATGCGACTGTACAAGGAATACGGCATATCCCCCTTCGGCGGCTGCCTGCCCATGTTCCTGCAAATCCCCATCTTCTTCGCCTTCTTCTACGTATTGCAGACTGCTGCCGAGCTGCGCGGCGCCCCCTTCATGGGCTGGGTAACCGACTTGTCGCAGATGGACACCGTCTACACCCTGCCCTTCACCATCCTGGGCTGGGAGCCCGTAATCAACGTGCTGCCCTTCATCATGGCTGCCTCTATGATTGCTATGATGAAGATGACCCCGCAGGCAGGTGACCCCACTCAGCAGAAAATCATGAAGTTCATGCCCGTCATGTTCTTCCTCTTCTGCTACACCTACCCCAGCGCGCTCGCTCTGTACTGGACCACCACCAACATCATCTCCATCATCCAAACCATCATCATCCGTCGTCTGCCCCAGCCAACCCTCGAAAAGGTTGACCCCAAAAAGCAGAAACAACCCAAGAAAGGCGGCCTGTTGGAGCGCATGCAGCGCATGATGGAAGAACAGCAGAAGACGCTCGAGGAGCAGAAACGCCAGAACGCTATGCGTAACAACGGCAAGAAATAAGCTCCCAATTCAGCTGCTCTGAGTAACTTTCACAAGCGCACCCCATTCTGCGGGTGCGCTTTTTTAGTTCGGAACCTACCCCTGTGGTAACAGTTATTAAACACGGTGAGGCTTTCGCGTGTATCACCTTCCTATGAAAACCCCACGCCACATCTGCCTGTCACTGCTGATTTTCACCTCAGCGCTGTTCACAGCTTGCCAAAACCCGGAGCCCCCCAGGCGCGCCATTAGCCACCCAACCGTACCGGCGGATCACCCCAATATACAGCCCCCGCCGACGCCCAAAGCTAAAACCCAACCGGACAACTACTATTACGACCAAATCCCCGTATCGTTCGACATGCTCTAAAAATAATTCAACGCTCTAATTGGTAAACATAGCTTTGCCAATTAGAGCGCGCATTACACTTCACGGAGCCTCTTTACTATAAATACTCTTCCTTGACAAGGCTCACAGAAGCAACTAAGACCACCAAAGCAGCCCCGTATACCCCCCAGCTTCCTCCCATCTCCAGAGCTCCGTCTATCCCATTATCAAAGGCTCCAGCAATCGCCCCAGTCACCCACCCGAAAAGAAAGCCAAATACAGCCCCGCCAGCAAGAGACACCCAGAGGTCCACCACATCATGCTGAATAGTGGCAATAGCCCATATAGCGCCCAGCACAAGGCCGGCTATTTCACATAGCCACCAAGTAGTACTCAGTGTCTGCAGATTCCCTGCAATCAAATTATAAATACCGTATACATAAGCTGCACCATACATCATCCCCAAGAATACACGCCAAATAACCATCCCGCGCAGCGACCACCCCCAGTCCTTGCCGGCAACGACCTTCTCCTTTCCCTTTCGCGCTTTTTCAAGTTCTTCTCCCAATTGCCGAGTGCTCGTCTGCGCCTCTTGCAGCACCCGACGTTGGGCATCCAAGTCTCGTTCAACTTCTTGCCGGGCTGTCCGTTCAGCAGCAATCTCTTCCTTCAACTTCTGTTCACGCGCTTCGGCCAGTCGTCTGGCTTTTTTCTCTGCAGCCAAATCGGTGCTCATTTTCTTCTGTCGAGCCTCGGTCTCCGTCCTAGCCTTCAACTCAGCCTCCTCCTTAGCGCGCTGCTCAGCCGTCAGCACGGCAATCCACTCATCTGCGCTCTGCCAACGCTCAGCGGGGAGCAATTCACGCGCACGGTCAATACTGCGCAACAAATCTTTACCGTAAATACGGCAAAGCTTAGCATCATCCGCCAACTTATAGGGCACGTAATCCGGCTCACTACCGGTAATCAATCGGTAACAGGTAGCTCCCAGTGCGTAAAAATCAATGTGCGGCTTGGGGTGTTTATCGTACTTAGTCTGCGACATCTGCTCCGGCGGGGCATAACCGGGCGTGCCGATTTGCGTGGCCGAGACCGTATTGCGCACCGGTCGGGCAGCACCGAAATCAATAAGCACCGGCTCGCCTGCTGCCGACATCATAACATTAGCGGGCTTGATATCGCGGTGCACAATACCGCGGGCATGCAGCTGCTCCAGCGCACGAAGCAACTTGAGCATAATCCGAACCAACTCAGCCTTTTCGATAGGCTTACCGGCAGGGTACAATTCGCTCAGCGGCTTACCCTCGATGAAATCCATCACAATATACCCCGTATTTAGGGCGTGGAACACCGAATTAACCTGCACAATATTATCGTGCTTAGCAAAGGTACGCAGCGTGCACGCCTCCTTCTGGAAGTTCTCCAACGCCCAGCGGGTTTCCTCCTCACAATCCGGATGCGGCATCACCTTATATGAACCGGACTCTCGGTAAACGTAGCCCTGGGGGAAGGCCTCCTTTATCACCACGCGGTAACCGGTTATCGCCTCCTTCGCTAAATAAGTTATACCGAAACCGCCCTGCCCCAGCTTGCACTCGATAACATAATTCATGAGTTCATACCCTTCAGGTAGAACTATTTTACCAACCGCCGATGAGATGTGTTCTGCCTCCATATATGAAATGATACCAAGATAACGACGAGATGCAAATACCTTTATTTTTACTTTCAGCTATTCTAAACTGATTTGGAAGACGGCTTAAAAATGCCCTCCAATACACCGGCAAGAAATCCCCCGAGGAATAAGCCCATAAAAACCCCGAAGAAGCCCAAAAGTATTCCCACCCAGCCCCACATGTCAAATCCGTAAAAGCCCCCAATACCACCCCCTAAACATGAACCGATGTAAATCAGGCAATCAAAAGGACCGGAATCAGATGTTTTTCCTTTATCAGCCCCATTATTATTCGGAGATACCACATTTCCGCCCTTATCTGCGGCTTTATTCGGAACCCCCTCTGCATGTTTTTCCTCTTGCTTACTACCCGGCTCAGTAGTCAGCACCTCCATCCACTCCGCAGCGCTCTGCCAGCGCTCAGCGGGGAGCAATTCACGCGCACGGTCAATACTGCGCAACAAATCGGCCCCATACTTACTGCAAAGCTTAGCGTCATTCGCCAACTTATAAGGCACATAATCAGGTTCATTACCGGTGATAAGCCGATAACAAGTCGCCCCCAAAGCATAGAGGTCGATGTGCGGCTTGGGGTGTTTATCGTAATTAGTCTGCGATATCTGCTCCGGCGGGGCATAACCGGGGGTACCGATTTGCGTAGCAGTTCCCGTATTCATCACCGGTCGAGCCGCGCCGAAATCGATAAGCACCGGTTCAACGCCTGCCGACATCATAATATTCGCGGGCTTAATATCGCGGTGTACAATACCACGAGCATGCAGCTGCTCCAACGCACGCAGCAACTTTTGCAAAATATAAACCAAATCAGACTTTTCGATAGAACGGCCGGCAGGGTACAATTCGCTCAACGGCTTACCCTGAATAAAGTCCAGCACGATGTACCCCGTGTTCTGCGCACAGAATACCGAGTTCACCTGCACAATGTTTTCATGCTTAGCAAACGCACGCAGCGTGCATGCCTCCTTCTGAAAAATATCCAGAGCCCAGCGCATCTCCTCCTCGAATTCCGGATTAGGCAGCACCCTATACGTTTCCGGTTCTCGGTAAACATAACCATAAGGGAAGGCCTCCTTTATCACCACCCGATAACCGGTTATCGCCTCCTTCGCCAAATACGTTATACCGAAACCGCCTTGCCCCAGCTTGCGCTCGATAACATAATTAAGCAGCTCAAACCCCTCCGGGAGAGCCGGATTGCTAACAGCCTGAAATGTACTTCTTCTCTGCATATTCCTTCGCTTTATTATAGCAAATAGATGACTGCAGGCAAGTACCTTCTTCCATCCACTGCAATTTAATGAGCCTGCAATAGAGAAACAACCTCCGCGCGGCCATACCGCTGAGCCAATTCCAGTGCCTGTGGTATACGGGTGGCACCGGCGCGCAACAGTAGCTGCACCACCTCCGCATGACCTGCTGCAGCGGCATACTCCAGTGCCGTACGCCCGGCAACATCGGAGCCCGAAACCCTGGCATTCATGGCGAGTAATACACGCACCGCCTCAGTCCTACCAAGAGCAGCCGCCAGTAGCAGCGCAGGTCCATTGAAGTTCCGCCCATCGGCAAAGGGTGCCGGCATCTCACCGGGCAAACCACTGTTCATATCAAAATAGCAACTGTGCACCGTGTAAATACCGGGAGAATCCCCCTTCTCTATCGCAGTGCGTAGCTCCTGAGCCAGGGCATAATCATCACCGACCTCAGCGCCATGTTCCAGCAACATATTCAAAAAGTCGGAGGGAACAACACCATCTTGCTCCTGCCACATCACACTGCGCAAACATTTACGCTCCACTCGCGACAAATCATAACCGTGCCGAAACAACAGCGCCAGCACCTTTTCACGCTCCTTAGGATACCGGCAACGACTCATAATATTCGTAGCAGCCATATTCGGATCGGCACCCGCAGCCAACAGTAGCTCCGCCAATTCCAAAGCATGCTCACCGGGTACAAAAACATGCCCCAAACATGCCGCCAGCGCATTCGGCGCCCCCTCGCCCAAGGCATTGGGAGAAGCCCCGGCTGCCAGCAGGCGTTTGCACAGTGCTACCTTCCCCGCCGCAGCGGCTCCCACCAACTGCGCATGCAAAGACGCCCCCAGCCCCTCAGCCTGCAACAACGGCAGCACTGGATTATGCTCTTGCCAAGAGGACGCCAAAGTCATAGCCAAGTCCAAAGCACACAAACCGGCCTTATTTCGCGCTTTCAGGTCAGCACCGTGCTCCAGCAGCACCTTCACCATAGCCACCCCGTAGTGGATTTCCTCGCCATCCATCCCCACACCATTCTGCAGCATCAACGGCGTCTCCCCAGCCTTGTTGCGAGCATTCACATCAGCCCCGGCCTCTATCAGCAAGCGAGCAGACTCCGGATTGTGGTCGCAATAATGCAAGGGCGTGTTCCCCTCATTATCACGCGCATTGGGATTAGCCCCATGTGCCAGCAGCAATTTGACGGCCTCCGGCCTGTGCAGCAAAAACTCCATCAACGGCGTTTTGCCCCCTTCACCCACAAAATTCACATTCGCTCCGGCCTCAATCAGCAAACGAGCCACATCCACCGAGCAGGCAACCATCAGCGCAGAACACACGCCCCGGCTACTTATACTGACCTTTTCCATATCAGCCCCCGCAGCCAGCAAGCGCCGAACCTCCTCCGTCTTCCCATCAAAACAAGCACTCCACAAAGGTGTCCGCCCCTCATAGGCACCTTGCAGCGCGTGAACGTCTGCCACCTCAGCCGCAGCTACCGCACATACCAACGGAAACATCAAAAAAGACTGTAACATATTCATACGGACAAAAATATTAGCGTTAAACGACTCCCTTCCTCATCCTAACAGCATTATACTCCACACCCTCCCATTATGCAAGATTTTTTGAATCGGGCTATATTATCCCACTCGGCAGCTGCAGCTACAAAATCGAAAGTAGGCGAACGCAGCGAGGCACAAAGACAGGTCGCGTGACTGCCTAGGCCACAAATCGCACCGGCGCTTGAAATGGAGAAGCCCGCCAAGCTTTAGCTTAGCGGGCTTCGTGGATCCTGGCAGCTATCTACTCTCGCGGGACCTATCGTCCGACAACGAGCCCGACGGCTGTAAGGGCTCGTGGCCTGAGCGCTCTGCGCGAAGCCCCCGCCCTGCGGGGGTGAGGGTCCGTGGGGCGGACCCGAAGCAACCTGAGAAGATGGTAGGAGGACGCTTGGAACAAAGCGAACAGCAAGGGCCAATGAGTAAAAACGCAATAATTTAATGCCACTCATTATGCCACCCCTAGACGGGGTTCATTTTGTTTTTATTTCGGCACCCGGGGTTCCGCCTCTTGCGAGGCTCCACCGCCGGGCTAGCTTATGCCGCCCCTCACCGGGGCTCATGAATGAGGCGGGCATACGCCCGCGGGAATGCTTAGATGCCTCCCTGCCCCCTATCGCTCGTCATTAATCATAGCAAGCTACCCTACTCCCGAAGCCTGCGCAGCGGGCGAAGGTCTCGGTTAATTGCACGGGTGCAAGAGAATCACATAGCCCGCGCGAGCACAGCGAGCCTACCCCAGAGCCCCGGCGGGGCGGCACAAGGTAGCCCGGGCGTGAAGCTCCGCAAGGAGCGGAACCCCGGGAAAAAGGATTAAAATAAATGTGAACCCCGGAGGGTGGCATAAGGCGTGTTTTCAAAACCGCCCCGACGCTTGAAATGGAGAAGCCCGCCAAGCTTTAGCTCAGCGGGCTTCGTGGGTCCTGGCAGCTATCTACTCTCGCGGGACCTATCGTCCGACTACCATCGACGTGCTAATGTTTCACTTCCGGGTTCGGAATGGGACCGGGTGGGACCATCAGGCTATGACCACCAGGCTTCAGGAA
>JAFZGW010000026.1 GCA_017555205.1 Akkermansia sp.
AGATTGAGTAGCACTATCTAAGGCCATCCATAATGCAATTTGAGGACTCATTGTCCAGTCCAATAAGCGGGTGGGGAGGCCATGGTGTTGGGCTTTAACATACCAATCTTCCTCACTATATCTTTCACCTACTAAGCTACCTCCTTCTCGGATAAAGTCTGACAATAGCATCCTCTCATAATAAATCTGCTTTGGCGTATGTAGATTACCATGATGATGAACAGGAAGTTGAAAATATATAGATTGAATAAAATCCTCTCTAAGGACGCCGGGAAGAACAGGCCATTTGGCATTAGCTTGCCCTCTATACCACCAAACGGGATTGCCGATTCCTGAGAAAGAATGTACTAAACTAGCCACAAAATCATTAAACTTTCCAACGGCCTCCTTATACAAATCGCTTTCGCAAAGTGAATTATGACAAGTAAATGTCCAACGTCCTTGTCGATTCAGCGGAACCCTTATACCGTCCATTGTCCAGCCGTAATGCCATGAGGATTTAGGCATGGCATCAAGCCTATATATGCAATTGAGATTTGAATGGTTGTCAGAATTCGTAGACATATCCAACGTCCTTGCTATTATCCCACTAATCCTCTACGGCCTTATATTTCTGATAGCGGCTATTGGGTTTATCAGGTATTGTCAAAGTAAGCATTTTGCCAATTAGAGGAGCCACATACTTTTCTCTGACCCATCTTTTATTATTCATTCCTAGCATTTCTGCTATTTCGCCTATAGTTCTTGGAACTTGGCAGAAATCGACAATTTTCTTTTCTGTCTCTGTTAAATTTGACTTATGCAGTCTTGTGCAGTCTTGTGCAGTCTTATGCAGTCCGGTCGTCTCTTGAGCCGACAACAGGTCCTTGAACCAAATAGTGAGATTCACGAAATTAGGCACAATTTCAATCTTGGGCTCGGGGAGCCCCTGCTCTCGACAGCTTTGCATGATTAGGGAGATGCCGCGCCCCCAAGATTCCATCGTACCACGGCGATAGAATACATTAGCTATGGTGGGATTGGTGGGCATGGAACCAATGCTGTCGTCCACAAAATCTTTCCAGTTCATGCCGGGAGGGAATGAGCCGGGGTTCTGGAACACCATGCGGTCATCGTAGATAGCCAGACTGGGGGTGAGGTTATCCGCATTCCAAGAGCGGTGGCAGAGCATGTTGATGGCAGCCTCCTTGATGGCGGTGTAGGGAACGGTTAGCGTGTCCTGACGGAACTTGCTGTCCATACGCCCGGCAAGGTTGAGGTGTTTGAGGCAGAAGTCGATAACGGCATCGTACTGTTTGAACAGGTTGCCCTCACACACGGTCTGGTCGCGGAATACAAGCTTGTTGGTACCATCAAAGCGAGCAAGTCGCACCTTGCATTGGATATGGTGAATGGTGGGGTCTATGCCGAACAGGGCATTGGCCGCATTCAGCAACACACCATCATTGCGTGCCACTCCCAATTTCTGCATGACTTGAAGAGGGGTTTGCAAGGTCATGTTGGAGGCCGGGATGCGGCGTGCACCAATACCATCGTGCAGGGTCTGGAATACCATCTCAGTATCAATATCCTCCACTCGAAGCTCGGGGTTGGGCATATTCTCCCAGCTGAATCGGCGAGGATTGCTCAACTTGAGACGTTCCTCGTACATGGTGCGGGGCATGACCGCCGTGGTGCTCTCTACCTTGTAGAATGCCCTCCCGTCAAAAGAGTACGGACCGTTCTTGAAATTGGTAGAATCAAAGTAGATGGCAATCACATAGAACTCCGGCTTGTCCGGCAATTCGATGTACTCCACCTCCACGTCAACTGCAGGCTCAATCTTGCGAAGAGCGTTTGCTATCTCTTGCCGGGTGGCATCCGTCACGTTCTGCCCGGTCATCTTCAAATTGGGAGCAACGCCAAAGATAAGCCAACCTCCATCAGAGTTCAGGAATGCACATGCCGTCTCCATACCACGATGAAGCTCACCGGTCGTCTTTTTTAACTCCAGCGTGCGCGTTTCATCCTTAGCTATCAGCTTCTTAACTTCATCTATGGTCATACAGCAAAACGTCACCTTTCGGACGCGATGATATTGTAACATTTGGAGAGCGTAAGTCAAGCAACCCACAGTGGTTATACCGTCATATTGCACGAAGCGAGACTCAAATTCACCCCGATTTGAGAAACGTCCTAACAGACCTATTCAACGCGATGCCACAGGGGTAAACAACGCACCGAACAAAGAAGCATAACGCTCTGATAAACGCATTCTTATACTTGAATCGAAACTTAAATTCATCGTAATTCTCCGAGAGGCCAGTTGTTCGATTGAAAAATACTCCACTTAATCCAAGAAACCGAATCAGAAAACAATCTGGTTCGGTTTTTGCTTTGCATTGATTTTCAACACCTACGCCCGCTTAGGTATTGCAGGGGGCTTCGCTAAAGCTACGCCCACCCTGGCGCTCGCAAACCCCGCCACCCGCCCCGCCGGGCGCAAAACGGCGCCAAAAGGCCAAAAAGCCTACTTGTCTCGGCGAAGCTTTAGCGGAGACGGAAGCATGCCTACCCGTCACGGCGTAGAAGAATCTGCACAGAATCAGCAGTTTAAGCTCCCTTTTTCAGCGAGTGGCAACCTAAGAAGAAATATCGCTTGCAAAGGAATAAAGTGTGCTGTATAGTTTCGGATATATGGGAATCTTCAAAAATTGCTCTCAATATTTGATTAAGCTGATATTGTGCGTTCTACTGGGTTCATACTATATTCATGCAGAGGACTTAAGGCAAGGAGTAGCGGTGTCGATAAATGGACACCCCATAGAGTCTTTTGACTGTCACACCAAGGAAATGTTTCCTATGATGAGTGTTGTAAAATTTCCTTTGGCTATTGTCGTACTTCATCGAATAGAAAATGGCGAACTGGCGTTAAATACAGAATATCATCTGACTTCAAATGACATGGATCCTCACACGTGGAGCCCTATGCAAAAGCGTTACCCGAATGGAGGAACCTTCACCCTGGCAGAATTATTGCGTTTATGCCTGTGCGAGAGTGATAACAATGCTTGCAACTATCTCTTTGATCTGGTGGGAGGCCCTGGGGCTGTGCAGCATTTTTTCACTGCTCGATATGGAGCCGACTTTTCTTTTTGCATAGCTTGCACAGAGGCTGATATGAAGGCCGTTGAGGCTTTATCTGTTAATCAGGCTTCTCCCATGGCGATGCGTCAAATCCTTGAAGATGTATATGCTGCTGCTCACTCAACTCCGAGAAATCCTATACTTTCGCAGTCTCTGGCAGATTTTCTCATCCAAACAATGAATCAATGCTCAACTGGCCAAAATCGTCTTAAATCCGGATTTTTGGGTGCTGCTGTAGCTTTTGCTCACAAAACAGGGTCATCGGGTGTAGTAAATGGAAGAACTCTTGCGCATAACGATATAGGAATCATCCAGATGCCGGGAGGAAGTTATGCGTGTATCGTATCCTTTATTTCTGATAGTATCCAAAACGAATCCCGGATGAACGAGTGTCATTCAAAACTCGGGAGAGAGGTATATAATGCTCTTATAGGTTCTCATGATTGAGCTCGCAGCTATTCACCATGGGAGTCCCCCTTGCTTTCAGACCGGGCTGCATAGGAACACATCAGCCCGGAGAAATGCACACTTCAAGTGGATAAAAAGCCCCCCCTCATGCAACCGCCTTCGGTGCCGCAAAATGATATATTGAATCCCTCTGCCAGGCAACACAAGGTTTACTACAAGTCGTAGAATAGAGCTTGTACATTCTTTCACGCTTGACTGTGTGTCACAAAAATGTTCTACTGTTCCGCAGAAATAGTTTCTGTACCCATGTTGCACATACTGATCCTGTTTGTTATCTGTATCCTTTATCGCTTCTTTATATTCAGAAGGTTAGGGGAGCAGCGCTTTTTGATAACGTCATTATTGTTCCTTATAGGAGCCGTGATGATGCCGTTGTGCTGGTGGCAGGAATACTTCATTTCCTTCTTCATGGGAATGGTGTTAAGCATTTGCATGGCAGCGTGCCTCCTCAACGATGCGGATGGTTGGTGTGAACTGAGAAAGCGCAAAAAACTGGCAACACTTCCTGCCCGAAAGTTGAAAAGCAGCACAATACCCTTTGCCCTGAATCGGGATGATTTGCTGGCCAACTTCCGCGAACTGGCTGAAAAGGATGAGATGGCTTGTTATGAGCCTGCAAACAATTTCCTGTCATGGAATGACGGTCAGGGGTATATTATCCAAGTGCATTTGCAGCCGAAGGCGGATAGCTGGAGCGCGATTTTCTACTCCCCGTCACCGGAGGAGCTTCGCGACAGCGAGATAAAACAGGCTTGCCAAAAAGCAAATATACCCTGTTCCCCCGGTATACTGGGCTTGGCACCTGCCGGGATTGCCATTTTCCGCCAAGGGGAACTCACTATCACCCCGGCATCACAAAAAAAACATTTTGAAGCGTTTTGTGGGAATGTTCTTGCCAACCGAGAGCAGTTTGCCGATTGGCTCGCGGAATATACAGAAAACCCCGATGAAATCTGAACCGAAACCGCCGAGCAAAAAAAATCCAAGCTGATGGTTTATTTCCTATGGTTCGGCTGCTGGTTAAGCCAGTCGGCAAACTCCTGCTGAGGAGCCAAGGGGCCGTGCAGGAACTCATCGAAATGAATTTGCTGGTCAGCCGGGGTGATGGTGAGCTGCCCATTACAGCAAATGGCTATTCCCTGCGCACGCGTGCCAAGCAGGCGCTTATTGCAGGGAACGGCGGCTGTACGGCAAGCCACCATGATTTCACGATCGCGCAGCTCAAAATCTGTTGGGGTCCAGAATATGCTCACCCATGAGTCATCCGGCAGCAGGAAAAGCTGCATTACATAGCTCTGCCGGTTATTCCATGCAAGGAAATTGAACTTGGGTTTAACGACGGCCAAGTCATCTTTTTTCGCCAATTCGGTGAAATTAGCGATAATCTGCTCATTGCTCAGGGCGTAGGGCGAGGTTACCTTCTTCTGCCTGCGCGCGGGCAAATTGGCGCGCTTGCGTCCCCTGGCATGGCTGCGGCTCTCGGCCAATAAATACTTACTCAGCTCCCAGAGGGCATGCCCCCCCAGCAGCACCAAAGCCACCAGCGCGGGCTCGGCAGCAGCCATACCGCAGAGCCACCACAACATGCCGGCTGTAATCGCAGCACAGATTGTTATCCCCCCACAAAACCAGCGACGCCACAGCCCAAGATGGTCATAGACCAGTATATAGGCCAGGCAAAGCAGGGCTACGGTTATATTGAGGGACTCGGACGACATGAGAACGGGCGGCGGACTTACTGCTCAGTCTTGCGATAATCGGGGTGTTGCTGCAGGTGGGCTTTGGCCTCCCCCAGCAGGAAAAATGACCCGCAAATGAGGGTGTAAGGCGGCAGTTCTGCCAGCGCTTCGGCCATACTGAGCGGTGTGCAGATGGGAGCGCCGGATGCCGCAGCGACCTTGCGTGCCATTTCCTCCGGTGGGAGTATGCGTGGGCTCTGCACGGGGGGCAGCACCCATTCACCCACAATGGGAGAGAGCAGCTCCAGCACTTCATCAAGCGCTTTGTCGGCCGAGCCGGCGTAGATGCAGCGTGCGCGCTGTTCACCGAAAGCCTGCCGCCAGCTCTCTACCAGCACCCGAATGGCCGGCGGATTATGGGCGCCGTCCATAATAACGCGCGGGGCAATCTCTTCAAATCGACCGGGCCACTGAACCTCTGCCAGACCTCGGGCAATTTCATCCTCACTTGCCAGGAAATGCGGCAGGGCGCGCAGGGCAGCCAGAGCCAGCGCAGCATTCTGCCGCTGGTGCGGGCCGCGCAATCCCAGGGGTAGAGTACACTCCTCGGAAATGATACGGTAGTCCGTATCCATACGCTGAGCAGCGGCGTGAATAGCGCGCACACATTCCGGCTGCTGCGGGGCACTGACTGCCGGGCGATGCCATGAAATAATGGCGGCCTTCTCCGCTGCAATCTCAGTCAGGGTGCTGCCGAGGTATTGCGTGTGGTCCATACCGATTGGGGTAAGTACTGCCACATCCTTCGGCACGGCGTTTGTGGCATCCAGCCTACCGCCCATTCCGGTTTCGAGAATGATGATATCCACCTCGCGCTCGGCAAAATACAGCATGGCAATGGCCAGCACCAGCTCGAAGAAGGTGGGCTTGTGCTCCCAGGGTTCGATAATGCTGCGCACTCGGCAGATAAGCCGTGCAGAATCCGCCTGCGATATCATTTGACCGTTCACCCGAATGCGCTCACCGAACTCGACAAGGTGGGGCGAAGTAAAGAGCCCGGTACTGTAACCGGCAGCGCGAGCCACACTCTCGGCAAAGGCACAGGTGGAGCCCTTGCCGTTTGTGCCCGCCACATGAACTACCCTGGCGCGGGGGTAGAGCACCCCGCACTCCTGCAGCAGGCGGGTAATGCCCTCCAACCCCAGCTTAATGCCGAACATCTGTGTGGAATACAGCCAGTCAAGCGCTTCCTTGTAATCAGCCATAGATTATTGAGACAAGTCGGCGGGCCTTCGCCCGCCGGATTTGATAGAAATGTTGCAGAAGCTGTTTATCAGAATGGGATGTCGTCGTCAGCTTCGTCAGGCATGGGGGGCGCGGGCTGAGAAGGCGGCTGCTGATAGCCACCGTTGTTGCGCTGCTGGTAACCACCGTTGTTGCCATAACCGCCGCCGTTGTTGCGCTGCTGGTAGCCACCGTTGTTGGCATAGCCGCCGCCGTTGTTGGCATAGCCGCCGCCGTTGTTGGCATAGCCGCCGCCGTTGTTGGCATAGCCGCCGCCGTTGTTGGCATAGCCGCCGCCGTTGTTGCCATAACCACCGCCGTTGTTGCCATAACCACCGCCCTGCTGACCGCCATCACGACCACCGAGCAACTGCAAGTTTTCGGCAATGATACGGATGCGGCTGCGGCGCTGCCCGGTCTGCTTATCCTCCCAAGTATCCATCTGCAAACGCCCCTCAATAAATACCGGGCGCCCCTTGCTCAGATACTGAGCTGCAACCTCACCGGTGCGCCCCCAGCATGTAACGTCCAAGAAAGTGGTTTCTTCCCGGCGCTCACCTTCGTTCGGCCCGGAAGATACGCGGTTAACAGCCAGGCGCAGTTCAGTAAGAGAATTGCCGCGGGGGGTCTGGCGCACCTCAGGATCCGCCGTGAGGTTGCCGATAAGCATGACTTTGTTCAGATTAGCCATAATCGTTTGAATAAGTATATATTACGTTCTGTGTAGGTAAGTCCCGCTCACACTGCCCGCAAGCCGTGCGGCAGGAAATAGGTTTCGCCGCTTATTCTACCCGCCCCTACCCCCACTTGACAAGCAAAAAAAACGTGTACCGAAGCGATTTTTATTCATTGCCCGCTAAAAACAACCGGCAGGTATACCATATAAAATAAAAAATCATTTTTTTTCGGAGCTGACACGAATATAGACTTGCATTTCAGTGGTGTGTGTAGTACAATACACCACCCGCGCAGGGCGGGGAATAGACCATTTTTCCATCCATGAACGTTGAACTCATCGAGAAAGCTGCTCAGATTGTAGGCGATAACCAGCTGCTGGTCAACATCGTATCCAAGCGTGTGCAACAACTGAACCAGGGGGCAGACCCCTTCGTTCCCACTACGCCTGAGATGGGCAGCGGCGATATCGCTCTCATCGAGATTGTAGAGGGTAAAATCGTATGGCGCGAGGCCGACGATGAGAGCTCTCACATTTCCGGTGCCGATCTGGAAGATGATCTTTTCGTTGACGAGAGCGGCGCAGCGGATTCCGATGACCGCACCATTACCGCCACCATCGATCTGTAAATTCCCTTTCCGAAATTAAAATCAGGTCCGGTTGCCGGTACAGCCCCGGTCACCGGACTTTTTCTTTCAACATCCCTAATCCCCCATACCTCAGCCATGGCCAAAAAGCCCGCACCCCAGTCAAATCTTATTGCCAGTAACAAAAAAGCAGGTCGAGATTATGAAATCATCGGCAAGCACGAGTGTGGCATCGAACTGCGCGGCACCGAGGTAAAATCCATACGCGAAGGCCGCGTGAATATATCCGATGCTTTCGCCCGAGTGGAAAAGGGGCAGCTCTTCCTCTACGGTTGCGACGTGCAGCCGTGGGAGACCGCCGGCAAGTGGTTCCAGCACGAGGCTAAGCGCCCGCGCCGCTTGCTCATGCACAAGCGCGAAATCCTCAAAATCGAAATCCAGCAAGCGCAGAAAGGCTTTGCCCTGCCCCTGCTGCGCCTTTATTGGAAAAACGGCAAAGTAAAGGCAGAAATCGGCATCGGCCGCGGTAAAACCCACCGCGACCAGCGCTACGACCTCAAGGCCCGCGTCGAAATGATGGAGGCCCGCCGCGAGGTCTCGCGCTTCAACAAGGGGAACTGGTAAGCCCCACCATGGCGGCTACCCGCCCCCCCCTACAGCAGCCACCTGCACCGCAGAAAAAACAGGTTGCAACAAATTGCCGATGAGCTAATTACACCAACATCAGCTCTATAACTGCTTATCAAAGTCACAAATAAAGATTTGTCATAAGCTAATTTTTTTGATAGAATACGCGCGAATCGGTGTCTGATAAAAAAGACAAACTGTTTTATACCATAAGCTATGACGACAAAAACCATACTCATAACAGCCATGTGTGCCCTGAGCGGGCTCAACATGTTGCAGGCAGAGGAGACGGCCGTAGCCGTAGCAGACAAGCAAGCTGTAGTGCTCAACGCCACACAGCACCCGTTCTACCAAGATAAACCCTACCCGGCCTGGTCACAGATGACCGCCGAACAGGGCTTGGCAGACGTACGCGCAGCCATCGCCCTGGCTCGTGAGCGCATTGCCGCCATCAGTCGCACTCAACCGCACGAGGCTACATTTGAAAACACCTTCCTGGCACTCAACCTTGCCTCAGACGAACTGAGCCAAACGCAGGGCTACCTCTACCACCTCTCCGCTGTGATGGATAATGAGGAACTGCGCACCGTGCAAGAACAGCTCATCCCCGAACTGAGTGAGTTCGATGCCGAAGTCACAGCCAATTCTCAGCTTTGGGCAGTCATAAAGAGTGCCGCCGCACAACCTTGGGTAAAGGAACTCAGCCCCGCCAAGCAGCGCTTTGTGCAGCAAACGGTCGATAGTTTCGTAGATGGCGGCGCCGATTTGCCCGCCGAGAAAAAAGCACGAAAGGCCGAAATTGAAGAAGAGCTCACCAAACTGACCCACCAGTTCGCCAAAAACGTACTCGACTCGACCAACGCCTGGAGCCTGCTTATCGTCAACGAAAACGAACTGGCCGGCATGAGCGAAGATTGGATGACCAAGGCTCGCACCGAGGCCGAGGCCCGGGGGCTCAGCAACGGAGATAAACCCTGTTGGCTGGTAACACTTGATTACGAAAGCATAGGCACCCTGATGCGCGATTGTGAAGTTGAGCTCACCCGCCGTATATGCTGGGAGGGGCAGAGCACCGTCGGCGCCGTGGGAGAGTGGGACAACGAGCCCATCGTCGCACGTGTTATGGAGCTGCGCAGCGAACTGGCCGAACTACTGGGCTTCGAATCCTTTGCCGACCTGACCACGCACCGCCGAATGGTGGGCGGCGGTAAAAACGCCATGGAGTTCATCGATTCAATGGCCGAAAAGGTACTGCCGGCATTCCGCGAGGAAGTTCAGCAGGTGCTCGACTTTGCATCTAAGCTGGAGGGGCAGAACATCATGTTCATCGACCCTTGGGACCGCCGCCACTACCTCAAGAAAATGTCGGAAAAGCTGTACAACTTCAACTCCGAAGAACTGCGCCCCTACCACCGGGCAGAGAGCGTCATTGCCGGCATGTTCTCCATTTACAGCCATTTGTTGGGAGTGAGCTACACCGAACTGCCCGCCGCCTGCCTGCAACCCGGGGAGACTTGCCCCGAGGGCTCGGTAGAGGTATGGCACCCGGAAGTAAAGGTATACAAAGTGAGCGATACGAAAACCGGCGCGCACCTGGGCACCTTCTATATGGATTTATACCCCCGCGCCAGCAAACGAGCCGGAGCGTGGGTTATGCCCCTGCGCTATGGTGCTGCGGGTAAGGAGCCCGGAACTCCCCACGAACCCCACCTTGCTGCACTGGTAGGCAACCTGACAACAGCGACGGAAAACAAGCCTGCTCTCTACTCGCACTACGACGTCGAAACCCTGTTCCACGAGTTCGGGCACATGATGCACGCCATGCTGGGCGATACCGAGCTACAGGCTCACAGCGGTACCAGCGTGGCCTGGGACTTCGTAGAGCTGCCCAGCCAGCTCTTTGAGAACTGGACTTGGTACCCCGAGGGAATCTCTCAATATGCCCGGCATTACGAGACAGGCGAACCCATGCCCGCCGAGCTGATGGAAAAGCTGCAAAAGAGCCGCTACTTCCTGCCCGCCATGGATACCATGGGGCAGCTCTGCATCGGCAAGCTCGATATGGAGATGCACGTGAACTACGATGAGAAGTTCAAAGGCCGCCCCCTCGACCAAGTAAGTGCCAGCCTGCTGGAACAGTGGACCATACCCTACTCGCGCTCCGCCCCCTCGATGATGCGCCACCTGACTCACTGCATCAATGGCGGTTATGCCGCAGGTTACTATTCTTACAAGTGGGCAGAAGTACTGTCTGCGGACGCCTTCACCCGCTTCAAGCGCGAAGGTATGCTGAACGCCGCCACCGGCGCCGATTTCCGCAACTATGTGCTCAGCAAGGGCGACAGTAAATCCGCCGCCGAGGTATACCGCGACTTCATGGGCCGCGACCCGAACCCCGATGCCCTGCTCCAGGCTCAGGGGTTGATGAAGTAACACCCGCAGTAGCCCCCCTTATCAATTCACAGCCCGTACCGTATAAGGTACGGGCTGTTCTTCATCCCACGTAAACAGCTGAGTGCCCACCCGCGTCGCAACACGAATGGGCACCCAACTTACTACCTTATGAAACCCGATCGCCCCTATCCAGCGGTGCCGCGCTCTCTCCTTCACGGCAATTCCGCAAGCGACCGGTATAGTAAAGATGCATCTCAGCAGCGTTTTGTTCAATCTTTTTTGAAAAAAATTGAATTTTTAGCAAGTGAGGGCATTTGTGGCAAGACCGGCAAGGGCCGTCTCCTTGTAACCGGAGTGCAGATTGCGCCCGGTTTCGTACATAGTGGCAATCACGCTATCGAGGCTCACATAGTGCGAACCATCACCACGCAAAGCCAAGCGAGTGGCATTCACGGCTTTCACGGCACCAATGGCATTTCGCTCGATACAGGGCACCTGCACCAGCCCGCAAATAGGATCGCAGGTCAGCCCTAAATTATGCTCCATCGCAATTTCCGCTGCGTTTTCAATTTGGGCATTGGTTCCCCCCATTGCGGCGGCTAAGCCGGCAGCTGCCATTGAGCACGCCACCCCCACCTCACCTTGGCAGCCTACCTCAGCACCGGAAATAGAGGCATTCGCCCGGTACAAACTGCAAATGGCGGAGGCCGTCAGCATAAACACCTCGCGCCCGGTCTCGTAGGAGAACGGCGATTCCTTGTGCCCGTAGCGCTCATAGTAGCGCAGCACAGCTGGCAACACACCGGCACTACCCATAGTAGGGGCGGTTACTACCCGACCGCCGGCCGCATTCTCCTCGGCCACGGCAAAAGCCCACAGGTTAATCCAGTCGATGATGGTGAGCGCATCTGTCTTATTGGCATGAAAAAGCTTTTCGAGGCGGCTGTAAATGATAGGGGCACGGCGCGCAAGTTTGAGCCCGCCGGGCAGTGTACCATGGGTAGCAACACCGCGGTCGATGGCAGCGCTCATCGTATTGCACAGGTGGCGAATTCGGTGGGTAACAAGCTGCATGGGGCGCAAAGAACCCTCATTGCAACGCACGGCACCGGCTATGGTTATGTTTTCGCGCTTGCACAGCTCCATGAGCTCCGCACAAGTGCGGAACTCATACGGAACCGCCGAGCAAGCGGGGGCTGCCTGTGTATCCATTTCCCTGCGGCGCCTTACAGCACCACCGCCTATTGAAAAGAAAACTTCGCTGTACAACAGCTCCCCCATGCGGCTCAAGGCAGTCATCTGCATGCCGTTAGCATGCTCGGGCAGTGTAACCTCCTTTCGCAGGATAATATGCTGCTCCGGGCAAAAATCGATAGCCTGCCGACCACCCAGCAACAACTGCCCACTGCTGCGCACCCGGCCAATATAATCTACGGCAAGATTCAGGCTCTCGGCCTCCAACCCCAGCAAGCCGTAGATAACCGCCCCGGGGGTGCCGTGACCTTCGCCCGTGAGTGCCAACGAGCCATAGAGCTCAACCTGCACCTCACTCACCTGCTCCATGAGCCCCTGCTCCGCCAAATCGCCAACAAACAGCGCAGCTGCTCGCATAGGCCCCATGGTGTGCGAACTAGATGGCCCTATACCTATCGAAAAAACATCAAATAAGCTTGTGTACATACTAATGGCTCAATTAAAATTTTCCGCCCGCATGCGAGCGCTGCGGGCGGAAAATGAATTCGGTTGAATAGGCTTATTGCCACCCGGCAACTCAGCTGATGACGCCCAATTCCTTGCCGGCCTGAGCGAAGGCAGCAATAGCGCGGTCAAGCTGCTCGGTAGTGTGAGCGGCAGAAATCTGGGTGCGGATACGGGCCTGCCCCTTGGGCACCACGGGGTAGAAGAAGCCCATGGCATATACACCCAGCTCAAGCAGGCGGTTACTCATGCGCTGAGAAAGCGCGGCATCCCCCAGCATGACGGGCACAATAGCGTGACCGGCGCCGGCCAAGGTGAACCCGCACTGCTCCATACCCTTGCGGAAGTAAGCGGCGTTGCTCTGCACGCGCTCGGTGAGCTCGGTGGAGCTCTCGAGCATGTCGATTACCTTGATAGTTGTAGCTGCAATAGCGGGCATCACACTGTTGGAGAACAGGTAGGGGCGGGACTTCTGGCGCAGCATGTCCACAATCTCCTTGCGGGCGCTCACATAGCCACCGGAGGCACCACCAAGCGCCTTACCGAAGGTACCGGTAGTGATGTCAACCTTGCCGAACAGGCCACAGTGCTCGTGCGTACCGCGACCGCGGGCACCCAGCACACCCGTAGCGTGAGATTCGTCGAAGTGCACCAGCGCACCGTACTTCTCGGCAAGCTCGTGAATCTTGTCCAGACTGGCTACGATACCGTCCATCGAGAACACACCGTCAGTCGAAATCAGAATAGTGCGGGCACCGTTTGCCTTTGCCTCCTGCAGCTTAGCCTCGAGGTCTGCCATGTCGTTGTTGGCATAGCGGTAGCGGGCAGCTTTGCACAGGCGTACACCGTCAATGATGGAGGCGTGATTCAGGGAGTCGGACACGATGGCGTCCTCCTTCGACAGCAGCGCCTCGAACAGACCGCCGTTAGCATCGAAGCAAGAACCGAACAGAATCGTATCTTCCGTTCCCAAGAAGGCGCTCAAACGCTCCTCGAGCTGCTGGTGCAGCGTCTGGGTACCGCAAATGAAACGCACGGAAGCCATACCGAAGCCCCAACGGTCGATAGCCTCCTTAGCAGCTTTCTCGAGCTCGGGGTGATTGGCGAGTCCTAAGTAATTGTTGGCGCACATGTTGATAACCGTGCTGCCGTCTTTCAGCCCCACCTCAGAGTACTGCGGGGTGGCGATGTAACGCTCCTGCTTAAAAAGGCCGGCCTCTTTCAGAGCGGCGAGGTCGGTAATGATGCGGTTTTTGAAATCTTCGTTGTACATATCTGTGCTGCCTCAATTTTGCGGGGCGCGACATTCTAGTACCTTACGCGCCGAAAGTCAACCGCTTTCCGATTCCTGCCCCACACTATGGCAGAAAAAAGCCCCACAGGCGGCACCTGCGGGGCGATTGACCAAAAATGTTGTCCTTACTTCTTCTCCAATTTGGGAGCATTGATGAGCTTCATCACATCCTCACCCGGCTTCGAGTGGCGGGTATTGTGCAGCTCTTTCGTCTCGTAGGGCGCGAAGTATGACTCCGGCTTAATGTTACCGCCGGTAGCCAGCGAGAAATACCCGAGCTTGGGATTCAGGCGGCAGTTAATTTCGGGGTTGGGGTTAGCATCTCGCGTAAAACGGAACTGCGTAGCCTGGCTCCAATCCTTACCATTCCAACGCCATGCAGGGCCGAAGGTGGCACGGCGCTCGTGGCGCTTGCTGTCAACATCGCGCTTAAAATCCTCCACAAACCCGCAACCGCCGCCTAAGCCACGGCTCAGAGCCTGTATACGCCAGCAGCTCAACAGCTCCCACTGCGCCGTTTCCGGGTCCCATATATAACCGGCAATCTGGCGGAAATCCTCGCCGTCTTCCTTCTCTATCACCAAGGTGCGAATCACCTCACCCTCTTTCCATTCAAAGGGGCGCATGGAATTGCCACCGGTACCCTCACCACCGAAACGGCGGGTATTCACCAAGCGGCCTTTCTGCACAAGCTTAGCGCGCTCCTCCTCAGGGGCGGCGTGCGGGTTATCACCGCTATCCTTTGCATCCCATATCGAAAAAATAGCCATACGAACCGGGCGACCATTGGCATCCTTATGCCCCAACTCCTGCACACCAATATAGCCACAGCTGAAATTATTGAGTGCAAAATAGGTCCCCGGGGCACTCTTCTCAACCACAGCTTCATTGTACGCGGCTGTGTGCTCAGGAATAGCGGGAAGGTAACCAATGTGAACCGAAGTACATTGGCGCTTGGCCATGTTCTGCGGAGCCCAGTAATCAGAATAGCGATCAGCCACGGCTTGCTGGCCACACAATGCAACCAGTGCCGCAACCCCAGCCAGTATGGTGTTTACGGGTTTCATCGCACATATAGTAGCACTCTATTCGCTATTTTGCAAGCACATTATTCAGGCTCTGTTTTCAACGGAAAAAGCAGTCAAACATCAATTCCGACATTTTCAGGCAGGGTCTGTTTCAGATTTGCTGATGCCCAAGTAGCCCCCTCGATGACAAAAAAAGTGGCAATCCAGTCTTGCTTGTCTTTGTAACACCCGTTACAAAGAGTTGATGATTAAACAAATATACAAACAGAAGGGCTGGACTGC
>JAFZGW010000027.1 GCA_017555205.1 Akkermansia sp.
AAGCGCCGAGCCGCCAGCAACCATCATGGGCAACAATGCCCCCGCTGCCGGTAACAACGGCCGCAAGAGCGCCGAGCCGCCAGCAACCATCATGGGCAACAATGCCCCCGCTGCCGGTAACAACGGCCGCAAGAGCGCCGAGCCGCCAGCAACCATCATGGGCAACAATGCCCCCGCTGCCGGTAACAACGGTCGCAGAAGCGCCGAGCCGCCAGCAACCATCATGGGCAACAATGCCCCCACTGCCGCTAACAACGGCCGCAGAAGCGCCGAGCCGCCAGCAACCATCATGGGCAACAATGCCCCCGCTGCCGGTAACAACGGCCGCAGGAGTGTAGAGCAGCCCATCACAGTCACTGAAAACAGAGGCAAGGTGGATTCGCCGCAATCGGTAAACAACACACCTTCCCGGAATCAACAGCCGCAGTCCACATCCAACGGCAGTGGTTCTTGTATGGGAATCATTGCATGGGCGCTCCTCGTGCCCGCCGTCATTTGGGCGAGCGTTTCTTACATTCTATAATCTGAATCCTATCAACAATCAATATTAATCCGCCTATCCGATAACATCAGTCGGATTGGCGGATTTTCGTTTTTGAGGATTGACATCCCGAATGCTCTATGCTACTTTGAGAATATGATAGGGGTTCGGGCGTACTCCGCAGAACCATATAAAGAGCAAAAACTTCACAGATAAATTACCTACATCCATGAAATTACATTTACCTGTAGGACTGCTTACAGCTGTTCTGGCCTGTATGGTCAACATGGCTTCTGCTGCCACATACACAGATTTAACATCGTCTTGGTGCGACGACGTGAACAACGTCATCTACAACGGCCGCGGCTACTTTGCCGTGGAATCGGCAAGCTCTACATCTGTGGACCTCACAATCAACCTCAGCGCGCTGTTAAACTATGTAAACTCCAATGATTACAAATCAGGAAATTACATGCTGTTGTGGGATGACAATGCTGCCGATTACGGTCTTGCAGACAATGCAGATACGACCATAAGCACCGGCTCTCGCACCCCTTCCATCTCCGGCTATTGGGACAATAAAGCCTGGAATGCCACTACCAATAACGTCAGCTATTCCACACTTTCCCAGTACGCCACCAACGGCAACCTGACACTTAATATCACTAACAGCAGCTCAAACGGTGTATACGTCTCGACAAAAGACCAAAACGGCGAGGCCGTAACTCTTTACACGGCCAGCGGCCTGAAAGCCAGTGGCAACACGGTCACAAACGGCTACTATGTAAACCTGAACTATGTAACCGCCGTCACGCTGAACACAGTCTCCACCCTCGATACAGCAAGCTACGTCCCCCCGGCAGACTACAGCCAACCATATGTAAGTCAACGAACCGATGGTACAACCGTAGGTCGACTGATGTTCATGGGCGATTCTATCACTCACGGTGTAGATGACCAAACATACCGATGGCAGCTCTTCAAAACCCTGACCGACAACGGAATCGAAAATGAGATTGTAGGTCCTCGCGAAGGCTACAGCTCCAACTCGCAAGACGACATTAACGAAACCCGCGATCGCGGCGAAAGCTATGGTGGCGTAGAGTTTGCTAACGTACACTTAGCACAATCCTCCGGTCGCACACATAACATCATCAGCGGCTCGAACTCCGGCATGACCGGTGTGAACTACGGTGGCCATTCTACCGCCAGTACAGCGGCCAATTATGACTGCAATACCTGGATTTCTTTGATGGGCACCAATGACATGCTGTCAGACAGTGGCTCCACCACGGAAAGTTACTGCACCAAAATGCAGAATATGCTTGGTGGAACCGTGACTTACAGTGACAATAAGTACACTTGGACAGCCGGTGACAACTGGGGAAATATGGGCAAAATGGTGAGCGATGTCTACAAGAGCGGCGACACTTATTACATGCTTTCCGTTACGCCGTGGGGAACTCACCGCAACAATCAGGGTGATACCCCCCGCTACGCGGTTCAGGAATTGAACCGCAATCTGGAAGCATGGTGCAGCGCCTACAAAGCAGCGACCGGTACAAATATCGTGTATGTGGATATTACCCGAGGCATGGTTGACATGACCTCCACCCAGCCTTTCCGTGGGCACGACGCATTCTTCAACAATGCCACCACATCCGGCGACGGTCTACACCCCGGCGAACAAGGTTCACTCATCATGGCCGGCAATTTGGCGCAGGCTATGGGTATAGGCGGTCGCACGGCAGGTCTGAGCAGAATGAGCTCAGCAGACTGGGCATCCGCCAACATTGGTACAGTTGCAGCAGGTTCCGCACCTGCTCTGTTTGCGGAAAATGCCTTCACCATGGAAGGCGGTTACACCATTGATTTGAGTGCCAATTTCGGCAATGGCGAGACGGATGGCTGGCTTTCCGCATCAAGCGCTCTTTCCGTCACCTTGGGTGATGGCACCTACAGTGGCACGCTCAACCTGAGCGAAGGCTACATCATGTGGGGAGATGACGTGCTGTTCTGCGCCGACAACTCGCAGCTTTCAGCGGAGGGTAACCTGCGCATTGCTTGGCACAACGGCAACACCGCAGACAACGTACTGCAAGGGTACTATGTATGGTTGGGCGACATGCTTATCGGCCAGGGGCTCAGCGCTACTACAGCCCAAAATCTCAATGGCATATTGATTTCTGCAACCGGAGCAGATGCCACAATCAATAGCCTGACGTGGACAGACGGCGCATACGCCCCCACCACAACAGGACTTAGCTCGACAGAAAATGCTTATTACACCGCGCAAGATGCCGCAGCAGTCAGCGGCCTTGTGCAAAATGGTTACATCGCAACCATGCCCGACTCCATGCACAACAACACTCCCACCACCAGTGGTGTGAGCTATAGCGGAATTGCAGGCACAAGTGTAGCGGGCGGCGCAAATCTGGTTACCGGCACCCCTTCAACCGCCAGCACGTTTGTCGTAACCTCCACCTCGGGTTGGATTGGCCTGAGCAATGGTTCCCCGACCGAAGCTGTTAGCGCACAATTAATCGGCAAAGCAGACGGCACCATTTTCGGCACTATGAACAATGGCAATGCCGCCACGTTGACTCTCGAAATTGAGAACACAGCTACAGTAAACGGCTCTGGCAAAAACTACTCCCCCAGCACGAATGTTGCCATCGCCGGTGCATACGCCGGCAGTAATCAGCATGCCCGTGTGCAATCATTCAACCTGTACATGAATGGCGGCACCGTAGACGGTAACATTATGGGTGGTTCGGCTGCCGGTTATGCAACCATCGGCGAAGCTAAACTCGTTGTTAATAACGGCACAGTAAACGGTAATATATACGGCGGTGCCCAAGCGGAAACCAAATCTACCGTCGGCCGCGCAACTATCGAGGTAAATGGCGGTACCATCACCGGCAACATCATTGCCGGCGGCGAAAAGGGTACCATTGGCAACACCGATGTGGTTATCAAGGGTGGTACCATTAAGGGTGACATTACCAAGGGTGGAGCGACCCGCACACAAGATGCTGTTGCAACAGTCACAGTGGAAGGCAACAAGGCTTCTATCGGCGGTAATATCGAAGCCGATAAGGTGACACTCAAAAACATCGAAAAATCAGGATATTCCGATGGATTTGACACTTACGCCGGCACCATTACCACCGACACCCTGTCACTCTATAATGTGACAGTTCAGTTGCAAACCACGCTCCGCGACCTGACAATGGTAGAAGTGACAGGTGATTCGCAGACCGGACTCATTTTGGGCGATGCATACGAGCTCAAAACGCTCAATCTGGCTGCCGGAACCTCTTTCAGTGCATGGAATTCAGCCAATACATCGATGCCCACAACTGGGAACGAGACCAAGCTGACCGTCGGCACCCTGACAGCAGGAGCCGGTGCCACACTGAATGCCAATCTCATTTTCACTGAGCAATCAAGCCTTACTCTGGATGGCAGTTTGGCCATGGGCAGCACAGTCAATCTTGCCACCGGCATGAGCCTCACCCTCTCGAACGAGATGCTGCAAAGCCTCTACAATGGTCTTGTAATCAATCTCTTCACCGGTGTGGATTCACTACTGCTGGACAACCAAGTAATCTCTGCCAACAGCTCGACGAACGTGAATGGTGTATTTGTCAACCTCGAACCGGATTACAGCTACATGCTGACATACAGTGACAACGGCACTGTAAGCATGAACGCCATCATCCCCGAACCGACAACCGCTACACTCGGCATCTTGGCGCTCACGGCTCTTGCTGCTCGCCGCCGCAGAAAGAATGCCTGATAACTGATTCCATAAGAGCCGAAGCCCGACTTTCAGGCTTCGGCTCTCTTTTCAGTTAATTTCATTCTATCCATACAGAAAGACCATGTTTTAAACCTCCGCCATATTTGTGGCAACACACACATACCGGAAATACCATGAAGAAAGCACTACTTTTAACAGCCCTGAGCGTCGGCATGTTTGCGGCAACAGCCCATGCCGCTGTATACAGCAAACTCTCGGAGCCGATATGCGATGATACGAACCGAGTTATTTATGACGGAAAAGGCAACTTTGCCGTAGAAACCCCGGCGGAGAATACAGTGGAGCTGACGCTGGATTTGCGTGCCATGCTCAGCTACGCCAATTCCAATGACTACAAAAGCGGCGCTCCCCTACTGCTGTGGGATGCCGATGTTCTCGACTATGGACTGACAGATGAGGCCGACACGCGCATGCCCACCGGCACACGCAAACCGGCAATCACCGGTTGGTGCTTAGGAAAAGCTTGGACCAAAGGCGGAAAGATTGAATACGACACCCTGCAAAAGTATGCTGATAGCACCGGTAAAGTAACGCTCCGCATAAATGGCAGCAGCAAAAACGGCGTCACCATTACCACGCAGGCCGCAGATAGCAGCACCGTCACCCTTTACAAAGCGCCGGCACTGAAGGCCGCGGCCAATAAAAAGGTGAGTTCGTACCAAGTCAACCTCAACTATGTGAGCAGCGTTTCCCTGCTCACACCCTCCACCCTCGACACATCAACCTACACCCCGCCGCCGGACTACACCATACCCTTCAAGAGCAGTCGCGCGGACAACACCAGCCTGAAACGCGTGATGTTTCTCGGCGATTCCATCACTCATGGCGTAAATGACAAGACTTGGCGCTGGCAGTTATTCAAAATTCTGGTGGACAACGGGATTGAAGCCGAAATTGTGGGCCCGCGCAGTGGGTACACCACCGGTTACACCCGATTGACCACAAAAGACCAGGCAGAAAACTACGGCGGCGTAAAATTCCCCAACGTTCACTTGGCACAATCTTCGGGTCGCACGCACAATATCATCACCGGCTCCAATGCCGGCATGACCGGTGTAAACTATGGCGGCCACTCCACCGGCAGCTCGGCCAACACATTCAACTGCGACACTTGGTGCTGCATGATGGGCACGAACGACCTGATTTCCGACCATGGCTACACAGCGGCCGATTTTGCAGCAAAAATGCAGCGTATGCTTGGCGGCAAAGTCACGGTCGAAGGTAAGCAATTCACTTGGACACCCGGCGAAGAATGGGGCACATTAGGCAAACTTGCAACGGATATTCTGCGCGACAAAGATGACGTTCTATACCTGATGAGCGTACCCTGCTGGGGTCGTCACCGCAACAATAACGAGGCTAATCGGCACGAGGCCGTGCAAGCCTATTCACCCCTGCTCCGCCAATGGACGGAATCTTTCAGCCGGAGCCACGGCATGAATGTGCAGTTTGCAGATATCAATACAGGCTTGGTAGACCAGGCATTGAAAACGCCGTTCTCATGGCCGGACTCCATGTCGAACCGACCGGGCGGAGATGGACTGCACCCGAATGAACAAGGCTCGCTCATCATCGCCGGCAACCTTGCACGCGCCATGGGAATCGCCGGGCGTACCGCAGGGCTTCCCCGCACAGCAACGGCAAATTGGAGCACAGCCACACCGGGTGTTATGAACCCCGGTCGCCCCGGCAATCACGCTGTCGGCGAGTTCACGCCCGGAACGGGATACTCGGTTGAAGTGATGGCAACATTCGGCAATGGCGCAAAGGATGGCTGGAAATCCGCTGGCGACAGCATGAGCATCACCGTGGGCGACGGAACCGACGGCGGTACTCTGCGCCTGACGGAAAGCACCATCTGCTGGGGAAATACACCGCTGTACTGCGGCGACATATCAGCGCTCAGCGAGCCGGTGCGCATTACCCGCCATCAAGGCAACGAAATGCACAACATTCTGCCCGGGTTCTATGTCTGGGTTGGCGACATGCTCATCGGCCAAGGTTTACAGCCGACAAACGGGGTTGCCAACGGTATCAGCATCTCCACCAATGCAGATAAAGGCACAGTGAACGCCGTGCGCTGGGCGCCGGCTCCCACTGCACCCACAACCACGCTCAAACATTCCCCCACGCACGCCTATTATACCAAATAACCGTATTCACTAATATTAATGAAAAACACACTCATTTTATCCATACTGGCACTTACACCTGCTTGCGCTATTGCCGGTATAAGCGTAGACAAAATTTACGCTGACCACATGGTTCTGCAACAGGGGCGCACAATCCCGGTATGCGGCAGCAGCGATAGTAACGATGCCATAACCGTGAGCTTCAGCGGTCAAACCGTGCAAGCCACCGTGGAAAACGGTCGCTGGTGCGCTCAGCTTGCACCTATGCCCGTAAACGCGGACGGCGAAACCATCACAATTACCCAGGGGAGCGACACCCTGAAAATCAACGACGTGGTGGTGGGCGAAGTCTGGGTAGCCTCCGGCCAAAGTAATATGCTGTGGCGTCTGAACCAGACCGGCGACACCAATACGCTGAAAGAAGCAGCCAACCCCAACTTCCGATTCTGGCACTCTGAACCTCAGGTTCACACCTCCCCGCAAGTCTACAAAGAGCGAGAAAAAATAATTCTTGCAAACAATGAACTGTACAAAGGCAGCTGGAGCAGTAACACCCCGCAAACCCGTGCTCGCATGAGCGCCGTTGGCTACTACTTCGGCAGAGAACTGCAAAAGCACATCAATGCTCCGGTCGGTGTTATTCATGCAGCTCTCGGCGGCTCAGAAATGATGGCATGGATGCCCACGAACGTTCTGAACAGCAAATACCCCGAATGTACCAGCGAAAAGTGGCTTGAGAGCAAGTTCATGTCGGCCTGGGTTCGCGGCAGAGCTCGCTACAATATCGGTGCCGACCTGAATGCTCCCCACCCCTACAAACCCGCCTATCTTTTCACAAATGGCATAGAGCCATGGAAAAACTTCCCCATTGCCGGTGTCATTTGGTACCAGGGTGAAAGCGATGCGGAGATTCAGGATATGGAGCAGAATTACGCCCTGCTCAGCGATCTCATTGCCGGGTGGAGAAGCGCTTTCAACAGCCCCGAACTGCCCTTCCTGCAGGTAGAATTACCCCGCATCAACGACAGGTCGCCCCTGCGCGCATACTGGCCGGAGTTCCGCACGGTGCAGCGACGCGCAGCAAATGAAATCCCCGCCGTTTACTCCCTCACCACCATCGACCTCGGTTCCAAAAACAGCGATGTCCACCCGCCTCGCAAATTGGAAGTAGGAACCCGACTGGCAGACCTTGCCGCCGCAAAAATCTACGGCAAATCAGTCCCCTGTTCCGGACCGGTCATTACCGAGGTAAAAGCGCTCGGCAACAAACTCAAACTCACGATGGCACATGCAAAGGGGCTGAAAACCACCAATGACGCAGCCCCCGTCGGCTTCGATATTTCTGACGATGGTATAACCTATTACCCCGCCACAGCAAAAATAAAAAACAAAAAATATATAGAGCTGACCTCGCCTCAGGTAAAGAAACCTAAATATGCACGCTACGGCTGGTATACCTATATGGAACCCAATCTGGTTAATTCCGACGGTCTGCCTGCGGTGCCGTACTCAGCACAATAACTCACCGGCAATCGCCCTCATTGCTTACGGAACCCTGCTGCCATTCAGAGCAGCAGGGTTCTCCTTTTTCCGCCACCCGCAAATTGCGCATAAAGCCGATTTCTCTGATTGTTTTTCACCGTTCAGTCAATCGGATTGGTCTATGAGTGTGTATGAAACCACGACTCACACGCTCACTGCAGCGTATATTAATAGTTGCCGCAGCCGGTAGTGCCTTCACGCACGCCGCAGATTTAACATGGAACGGTCAGGCAGATTCCAATACATGGAACACTCAGACTACCAACACCAACTGGCTAAACGCAGGAAGTGCTGCCCCGTTTGTTTCAGGTGACAACGTAACCTTTGCCATACCCGCAGGCACCGAAAGTACCACTGTACAAGTCGCAGACTCCCTGCAAGCCGGCACCATGACCGTAGATAGCAATTACACCGTCCAAACCACGGCAGAAAGCAGCATCAGCGCCACCATGAGCGGTACCGGCACCCTGACCAAAAGCGGCGAGTACATGCTGAGCCTGCACGCTGCCGAAAACTCAACCAACGGCCCTGCCCTTGCCGTAGCGGCCGGCAACCTCGCCCTCAGCGGTACTGCAACCTACCGGGAACTCAGCTCTATGGCGGATGATACGCAAATTCAAATCGTCGAGGGAGCTGATATCACCTTTGCTAACGCCTCCACCGGTTCCGACGTCGTACTCCAAGGCAACATGCAGTTTGATGAGGGGCCTTGTTCCCTGAACACCATCGCCGGCTCGGGCACCCTCAGCTTGCAGGAGGCCGCCATCCTCAGCTTAAGTGCCGACAGCGAAATCGGCACGCTCAGCAACGCCGGAACCCTCAACGCAAGCGGTAACCTATTGATAGAAAACCCTGTGGATAATGGTGGCAAGGTGAGCGCCACACGCCTTATTCTCAATAATGGCGGTAACTTCAACACCATTCAAACGAATAATCTGGTCATCGGCAACGAAATAACTACAACTGCCCCCGCCGTAACAACGCAAAGTCTTGGTGTGCTCAACGGTGAGAACGTGCAGGTAGATGTAGCAAGCACGGTTCACGGCTCCGGTGACTACCTACTGGTAAGTACTCAAAGCCTCGGCACCGCAACCTACACACTTGCAGATGAAACCGTGGAACGCTACCGCAACATCGGCTACCAAACCAACATGCAAAGAACCGCAGACGGGCTGGTGCTCACCCTCGCAGCATTCAACAATGGATACTACACCCGAAACGTCTACAGCCCCAATGGAAAAGCCGGTGCCATACTGCTCGACCAAGCCTTCGGCACCCTCGACCCCCAAGCCAACAGCAGGCAATACACCGACCTGGCCCTTGTGCTCAATGCTATGGATGCCTACCTTGCCGACAATAACCGCCATGCGGCGGATAAACTGGCAGCCAACGTAGCCGGTGCCGGCCTGGCCAACCTCAACTCCGCTTGGCGCGGACAAATGGAACGGCAGCTGAACGCCATTCGCAACCGCATAACCGGCATGCAGGGAGGTATATCCTGCTACAGCAGCCCCAACCCCAAGGCTCCCTTGGCACACCATTTCTCCTACACCATGTGGGCCAATGCCGAAATTGACTATCAAAATCAGGGCGGCAACAACTCATTACCCGGGTACAAACTCAACAGCATAGGCGGCACTGCCGGCTTCGCCATGTTCGCCTCGCGCGACCTTACCATCGGCGCTGCCTTCACCGGAATGGCCGGCAGGCTCAGCTCCAAAGGTTTCGGCTCCGATGCCTCCGGCGATTTGGATGCCTATTATGCCAATTTTTTTATGCGCATGGATACCAACTGCTGGCAGCACTCACTTATCGGTTCCGTTGGCTGGGCAGACGTCAAATTCAACCGCCGAGTCAACTTCCCCGGTGGTAATTACTCCACCCACGGCTCAACGGATGGGCTCGCTTTCGGCCTCATGTACGAGTTGGCCTACTCCTACCAAATTTCGGAGGATACCATGAAAAGCGCCTGGTGGCAACCGGTCATCAACGTTTCATACATCCATAGCCAAATGGACGCCTACACCGAATCCGGCTCAGATGCCGCACTCCGCATTGGCAAGCAAGACAGCAACAACGTCATCTTCGGCTTCGGCGCTCGAATGCAAGGAATCGTTGGTGAGCAGTGGCTGAACACCCCCGCTATTATGGAGGCACGCATTCTCGGCAAAGCCCTCGTTGGTGCTCGCGCCGGCAAGGCTCACGTCTCCATCCCCGGTGTAGCCGCTCAATCCACAGTCCGCGGCGCTGAGCCCAGTGCCATCGGCTTAGAACTCGGTATGGGCTTCAATATCCCCCTCGGCTCCAACCTCGGCACCATTTTTACCGACTTCACCGCAGAATTCTATCAAGACCAAAATTCCGTCAACGGAACCCTTGGCTACCGATTTAATTTCTGATTTCACTCATCACCAACCCACAACAACACCCCGCAGCCCATTTATCCCACCCCGGCTGCGGGGTGTATTTTTACCTCCCTTCAAAAAAAATCGGGTCTGTTTCAGATTTGCTGATGCCCAAGTAGCCCCCTCGATGACAAAAAAAGTGGCAATCCAGTCTTGCTTGTCTTTGTAACACCCGTTACAAAGAGTTGATGATTAAACAAATATACAAACAGAAGGGCTGGACTGC
>JAFZGW010000028.1 GCA_017555205.1 Akkermansia sp.
GGCGCCAACCTGAGCGAAGCCAACCTGAGCG
This sequence comes from Akkermansia sp., assembly GCA_017555205.1. Classification (GTDB taxonomy): domain Bacteria; phylum Verrucomicrobiota; class Verrucomicrobiia; order Verrucomicrobiales; family Akkermansiaceae; genus Akkermansia. The sequence continues at coordinate 32 of JAFZGW010000028.1, forward strand.
GCGCCAACCTGAGCGGCGCCAACCTGAGCGATGCCGACCTGAGCGGCGCCAACCTGCGCGGCGCCAACCTGAGCGGCGCCAACCTGAGCGATGCCGACCTGAGCGGCGCCAACCTGCGCGAAGCCAACCTGCGCGGTGCCAACCTGTGCTACGCCAACCTGAGCGAAGCCAACCTGAGCGGCGCCGACCTGAGCGGCGCCAACCTGAGCTTTAATTGCTTCTTCGGCGGCTCTTATGGAGCTCCTGTGTACCAGGCATGCCGTGGTTTTTGCTCACGAGATGCCACACTGACCCTCCTAGCCAAGGGCGAGCCGGAAGAATGGCTATTCTTCACCGGGTGCTTCCGTGGCACTCGCGCCGAGCTTACCGAAGCCGTTGCAGAAAGACACGGCGACAGCAAGGCCGCCCGTTGTTACCTCCGCGCCATACAGTACCTTGTAGACACCGCGACCGATAACCTTTCTTGCAACTCTGAAAACTAAGCCATGATTAAGCCTTATACCGCCCCATCCTGGCCGTGGAAGAATGACCATAACGGCCTACCAATTCTCAACACTGCAGAGCTGCTTGAGCAGTACGCATCAGCCGTTCTGCACCGCCGCGTTTCTGTACATGAGCTGCACTGGCAGCCGTGTGACCTGGAGTCCGTGCGCTTGTACGTGGGGCGCCGCTGGGAAGACACTTTCGCGGATGCGCTGGCGCACATGAACGGGGACCAGGAGGCTATGCGGAAGTATCAGGAACTGATGCAGCACCGCCCCGTAGACCTGGGCCTTGTCAACGGCATTGCAGCAGATGTCATCGCCTCTCTTCCTGATTCTATTTAACCGCCCCAAAACCACCCCCCCGAAAAACCATGACAAACGCCCTCCCCATAGCTGGAATCATCCTCGCCTGCGCCGCTGGCATCGGCTTCAAATGCATATCCACCCCCGGCACCGCTGCCGACCAGTGGATGCAGCACACCGCCACCCCCGCCATTCAGCGCACCATTCACCGCGTACAGCGTCTCCCATTCGTCAACCTCCTCAACTGGGAAAACGGCTACCAGCCCCGCCCCACCACACGCCCCCTGCAGGTAGTCTCCCCCGCCGCCACCGGCTACACCCCCGAAGAGCTCTCGGAAATCTACCCCTCCCACTAAACACCGCCATGGCAACCGCACACCAGAAAAACGCTGTCCACAGCGAACTCTCAGACCGCATCTTCTCCTCCATGGGCTGCCAGAACTCCATGTACGTCTCCCCCCGCCAGATGGCAGAAGGACTCGCCGCCGGAATCCTCCACATGCTCGACAAGCTCGGCATAGAGCCCCACGAAGCCCACTCCGGCAACGTCACCCAGCTCGCCCGCCACTTCAACGTCAGCAAATACACCGTCCAGAAAGCCCTCAGCACCGCCCGCGTGCGCGGCAAAACCGCCCCCGGCACCACCCGCAAAATAACATACCCCTTTGCAGATGTCCGCGCCGCCCTCCACCTCATCGGTGCGCTGGCAGAATAAATTTCGCTTCGCGTCTGAACCAATATAGCAACCGCGCCCCCGGTCGCGTCTGAAATACCGGAAAAACCAGCCGCCGATAGTGTAACGGTAACACTCTCCCAAAAAGGTGCATACTCCGCGGGAGAATTGGGGGTTCAAATCCCCCTCGCGGCATCCGACTAAAGCCGATAGTCAATCGTCAATAGTCAATCGTCAACCCCTTGGAGCCACACGCTCCCACAGCAAGCCCCCGCACGCTGTGCCACGCAACTTCACACCACCCCGCAGTTAAAGCCAGCCCTGAACCAAAAGCTGGAAAACCCCTAACCACTGACACACACCCACACACCCACACCGTATTGCACAAACCTACAATTTTCACCTGCAATAGAATGGGAAGTGTGCCCTTCTGCGGAGGGCTATTCATGGGTAAACCGCAGCACGGCCCGCCCCCGCCGTGGTCATAAAAAGCGGGGCAAACACCGCAGTAGTTCAACGGTAGAAACGGGACTAATAATCCCGGGATGCAGGTTCAAATCCTGCCTGCGGCATCGCGTGCCACGTTGGCCAGGGAACGAGAACACCTTTACCAAGATTAACTCCTTTGTATGGAAAGCCAATGTTCAGTTGCCCTGTGGGAGCATGCCGCCCCCAGCGCACCCCCTTTCATCGCGGAGATGATATATCCGAGTCCGGCGGACCGCAGGTGCGGATACCCGGTCGCAGGTCGCCGCGCACCTGTTATACGAAAGCGCGGCACTCCCCTTTTTTTCATAGTTGGAATTAAGCAGCCGAGGTGCGCGCCTCGGTCACCAACGCGCACTATTCCACCTTCCCATAACCTAAACACCAAAACCATGTTAGACGTACTACTCCACCCCGCCACCCGCTTCATCCTCGCGGGCCTCGTCACAAACGCCATAATCGGATTCGCTGCCTACCGCTGGGGTCTCCAGAACGGCAGGCGCCAAATGTTTTTATTCATTAAAAACAACAAAGAATTCGTTGACATGGTAGACAAAATCTTTGCCGACTTCGCAGAAAAAATCACCTCAGACGATAAATAAACCATGAACACCGCAACCCAGACACTAGCCCGCATCCAGCACAAACTCATCGCCACCAAAAACAAGCGCAACGACTTTGGCGGCTACCAATACCGAAACAAAGAAGGCATCCTGGAGGCCGTCAAACCACTCCTCCACGAAGAACAGGCCACCATCACCATCACCGACACCCTGGAGCTCATAGGCGAACGCTACTACATCCACGCCGCCGCCACCCTCACCGCACAGGACGGCACCACCCACACCGCCCACGGCTACGCCCGCGAAGCCGCCACCAAAAAAGGCATGGACGAAGCCCAGATAACCGGCGCCACCAGCTCCTACGCTGGCAAATACGCCCTCTGCAACCTCCTCGCTATTGACGACTCCGCAGACGACCCCGACGCCACAAACGACCACGACAAACGCCTCCCAACCCCCGCAGAACTCACCCGCATCTGCGCCGCCGCCACCGTGGACGAACTCATCGGCACCTACAAAGCTCTTCTAAACGCAGGCTGCGCCAAAGGCTACATAGCAGACCTCTGCGCATACCGCAAGGCCCAGCTCCTCGAACAGCAACCCCAGCGGGACGAACTCTTCCCCGCAGAGCCCGAACAGCCCACCCAGCAAGCTTACCATGACTGAACCCACCTACCACATAGAAGAATCGGCCATGTACTCCTGCGTGGAAATAATCAAGCGCACCACCACCCGCTCTAGCGGAATCGGTGCGCTCATTCCACCATCCAGCACCAGCCGGGATGAAACAATCCTCTCCATCCCCTACCGCTCCACTCTGCGCCCCTCGCCAAACGTAGCCATGCGAGACAAGGACTCCGCCTTACACCTCGCAAGCACAATCCTCCCACTAATCACTAATCACTAATCACTAATCCCTAATCCTTAATCCCTAATCCTTAATCCTTAATTATGACTTCCTCCCACACACGCCAGCGCATCCTTGCCCACACCCACTACGCCCTCATGAACCGCACCGTAGCCTTCACACCCTACGAAGAAAACGCAGCCATTTGGGAATCCTACCTGTTCAATATCGAAACCGCAGTCCTCGCTCTCCGCACTCAGCTGGAGGACTACTGCGAAGCTAAGGAACGTGAAGAAATCCTCGAACGCGAAGCCGCCAAAGCCGAAGCAGCCGCAGCAGAAGCCGCAGCAGAACCCCTCTCTGACCTCATAGACTAACCTACTACCAGCCCCCGCCCCTCGGCGGGGGCATCCCCATACCGCCATGCACCGCGCATTCTCCCGCAGGGACTTCTACCCACGCACCCGCATGTCAGCCGCCGCCGCGCGAGAAGAATTCTGCCTCCCCATCTCTGGAATATCAGACCTCATCGCCACCAGCTTCGATATAGTCTGGATAGCCCACCCCACAGGCGAAGTAGCCCCCGCCGTCTGGCATAGGGAACTCTGCTTCCCCTACGGCTGCCGCCCCGCCACGCAGAAAGAAATCGCCCTCTATCGCGCCGCTCATAACTCGTAATTCGTAATTCGTAATTCGTAATTCCCCATGTCCGATATCAACACCATCATCATATCCGGCCGTCTCACACAGGACCCCGTCTCTCGCACCACCCCCTCTGGCGTGCCCATTGCAGACCTCACCCTCGCCCACAACACCACCTCCAAAAACGCCCAGGGCGACCGCATCGAAAAAGCCAGCTACCTCTTCGTCACCGCCTTCAAGCACACCGCAGACTTCGCCATGCGCTACCTCACCAAAGGCCGCAAGATTCTCGTGCAGGGCAGCATCAGGCAGGAATCCTGGCAAGACCAGAAAACAGGCCAGCCCCGCCACAAAACCTACATCATAGCCGACCAGCTCCAATTCCTCGACTCCAAGCCACAGGATGCCCCCAATAACCAAACCCCAATCGTCAATAGACAATCGTCAATAGTCAATCGTCAGCACCAGCAAGCCAAGCAGAACGGCTACCAGCCCCAGCAGAACCACTGGCAACCGCAGGAAGCAGACCTCGATATCCCCTTCTGACCCATGCCCGCCTCCTTCATATTCAGGGGCGACTCATACCTCGAATCCGAGCGAATAAACTCACTCTCCGGCGCAGCAGAAATCTTCTACCTGCGCCTCATGTGCGCAGCAGATGCTCACGGACTCATGGACGCGCGACCATCCATCCTGCGCGTCCGTCTCTATGGCCTCCGCCTCGACCGCATGCGAGAAGCCGATATGCCACGCCTACTTGCCGAGTGCGAGAAAGCCGGGCTTATACGCCTCTACTCAGTCGACCACAAGCCATACCTCCAAATCCTCCGTTTTGGCCAGCGCCTCCGCACCAACCCCAAATATCCGGCACCCCCGCCGCAGCTTGACGACACCCCGCCGCAACCCGCCGCAACTTGTCCGCACTCTGCTGACAACCTGCAGCAACCTGCCGCAATCTGTCCGCAACCTGCCGCAACCTGTCAGCAACCTGCTGACAACCTGCCGCAACCTGTCAGCAACCTGCCGCAGTCTGCTGACAACCTGCCGCACGAGATAGAGTATGAGAAAGAGATAGAGAAAGAAAAAGAGAGAGAGAGCTTATACGATATGCCACGCTATAACACGCCGCCCGCACAAGCACCAACCCCCTCCATCTTTCGCTCAGCAGAAGAACGCGCCGCCTACAAAACCTGGCTCAGCGCCATCAAAGCCGCGCACCCCGCTGGCCGCGAACGCGCCACTCTGGACTCCCAGCTCCACACCGTAGCCATCGCAGCCTTCCGCTCCGTACCCACCGCCCATCAGCAGGCAGACCTCCTCCGCGCCTTCTACGACTCCAACCTCCAGCTCTCCACCACAGGCCGCCCCTTCAAAAAGCCAATGGAACTCCGCTGGTACCTCGTAGACCTCGCAGACATCATCGTCTCCGCTCGCCAATGGGCAAAAGAAACCCGCTGGAAACCTAAGCGCCCCCCCAAATCGGAGCACGGGCCTTCTGTCCCTACCTCCCCGCAACCCCAGCCCCAGGAAATCGCCACCGACCAAGACATCGCAGACTTCTTCACAGACTTCCGCTCCTGTCTTCGCGAAATGGCCGAATCCACCAAGCCCCCATCAGACTACATCCAGGAATAACCCATGTCAAACTCAGAACACATCCCCACCCCCGTGGTAGCAGAAACCCGCTACCCACTCACACCAGAGCAAGCCACCGCACCCTTCCAGCCAGTCTGCGCCCTCCTCCAGTGGCAGGAAAAACGCATGGCAGAACTCTCCACCCTCCGCAAAAAACTCCACCACTAACCCACAAAAAACCATGAAATACAGCACTACATTCCACCTCAATATGATACGCCTCTGCATCCGCATGAACCCCTGCCTCCCCGGCATGCCCACCCCTCTCCAGCTCGCCCCGCACCTCTTTCTCACACCCATCACCTCCATCCGCTGAAGCCATGACCGTGGAACAACTAATCAACATCTGCAGCCAATACCCGCCCGGCACAGAAATCGCCCTTCACTACCTGGTTCCAACAAAGGTTGAACACTTCCGAGATAAAAACGGAAGACTCCACCACGTCACCCGCGAAGAAAACCACCAGTGGGAAACCTCCGACATTAAATCCATCACCTTTGATACCGTAGAAAATACCCTGAACCTCAACACCACCCCTGAAAACTACGAAATCCCAGCATGAACACCATGAACTCACAATCCACAATCCTCAATACCCTCATCCAGCTCGACCCCGGCGCCACCATCCCCACCCGCGCCCATGATACAGATGTCGGCTACGATGTCACCTCCATCAGCTTAACAGCCGTACTGCTAGACGGCGCGCGCGTCATCATCGACAACATAGACCAAATCCCAGACTTTACCTGCGCCTCCTTTCATGACAGAAAATACTCCATCGACTACTATGTCGTAGACACGGGCGTACACCTCACCCCGCCCCCTGGCTACTACTTCGAGCTCGTCCCCAACTCCCGCCAATCCAAAACCACCGTCTGCTGGAACAACTCCATCGGCATCATCGACCCCTCCTACACCGGCTCCATCAAAATCATCATCAAACACGCAATGTACAAAGACCTTGCCCGCTTCCTCCCCGGCAACGTAGTAGGCCAGCTCATCCTCCGTCCCTACCTCTCCACCACCTTCACCCAGGTAAATGCACTCCCTGAAACCACCCGCGCAGACGGCGGCTTCGGCTCCACCGCAAATCGCACTTCCTAATTCCTAATTCGTACTTCGTAATTCCTAATTCCCCATGCTCTCCCACCACAACCACCCAGACATCACCGCCGACCCCCACGCCCAGCTCCACAGAGAGCTGAGCCGCGCACGCCGCACCCTCAAATACATCCGCAACCACATCCCCGCAGAAACATTCCGCCCCAAAAACGCAGACAAACTCCCCGCCATCCTCCAGCGCATACACAACGAACTCCTCCGCTATGAAAAAGACACACATTGAACTCCGCGGCATGGCTGGCTGCCTCTTCCTCGCCGCCATCGCCTCAGTCCCATTCGGAATCGCGTGGGCCATCATACTCATCACCCGCGCCATCATCGCCCCGTAACTCACAATTCGTAACTCACAATTCGTAACTCGTAATTCGTACTTCCAAATGCTTCCTTTCACCCCAGCGCAAACCACGCTCCTCCTCCGCGCAATCTCCAACCAGATAGACACCATCAAAACCCGCCAGCGAAACAACCACCCCGAACCCCGCCAACTCCGCGACCTCTACCTCATCGAGGAATATAAAACCCTCTACACCCTCATCAAAAACACCACCACCACCGAACCATAACCACCATGCTCACACAAGAACAAATCAAAAAACTAAAAACAGACGACAAACTTCTCGTTCATGGCAAGTTTGTCAAAGCGCATGACAACGGCAGCATCCTTGTGAGCCTCTTCATTAAGGTGTGGGAAGCTTCTATCAACGAACTCATTTTCTTCCACCCCTCTAGCCTCTCCCTCCCATCGGAGCACGGGACTTTAGTCCCGATCCCCAAGTACGACCCCACCCGCCTGTTCAAAAAGGGAGACAAGGTGCGCGTGGTGGAGTGGAATGGGCGTAAAGTTCACGACCCTATAAACGGTGCTGTTTGGACAGTGAACAGAAATGAACGGGATGGAGGCATCGCTCACGAAAGCATTTTAGTTTCGCTGTTTTACGAAGACGACAAAGAAGGTCATATTATAGACATTCCGCCCTGCTTTCTTGAACTCGTCACTCCCGTGGAAGAGCTGGAGCCGTATAGCATCGACAAGGCAAATACAAACGTACTATTCAAGTATGGTTTAAAATTCGCAACCTTTGAAGATGACGACGAAGCACAGGAGCTGTGCGACCGCCTGAACGCTGAGTATAGAAAGGAACACGCCCATGACTAAATCCCAACTCACCGCCCGCGTAGCAGAGCTGGAGTCCCTCGCCGCCCCCGCGCTGGACAAAGACTTCTGCAACATCGTAGTCTCAGCCATCCGCTACGCACTCCCCCGCCACTCCTACATGCCATCCCTCACACGAGAATACGCATGGCGGCACTGGCCACGCCTCAGCAAAATGCACTGGTGCATCCTCCGCGATATCCGCGAACACTACAACGATGTGCTCAACATCTACGAAGACCGCAAGGAACTCATGCCCGTTTACGATACAAACGAATGGGTGCAATTCTACAACAAGCTCATCGCCCGCGAAGACACCCATCTCGACCACAACGAACGCCAGGAACATACCCCACTCCACCCCATTAAATGAATGAGCTGGCACTATTTGCAGGAGCAGGGGGGGGGGCGTTCTCGCTTCGCAACTACTTGGAATCCACACAGTTGCAGCATGCGAGATTGAGCCTTACCCCCGCTCCGTCCTCCTCGCCCGCCAGCGGGACGGCATCCTCCCGCTCTTCCCAATCTGGGACGATATCCGCACCCTCGACGGCACACCATTCAGAGGCCACGTCGACCTCATCACAGGCGGCTTTCCCTGTCAGGATATCTCAGCCGCAGGAAAAGGCGCAGGCATCACCGGCACCCGCTCCGGCCTCTGGTCAGAAATGCACAGAATCATTTGCGAAATACAACCCCGCTACGCATTCATGGAAAACTCCCCAATGCTCACTACTCGCGGACTTGGACACGTTCTCGCAGACCTGGCCTCGTCAGGGTATCATGCTGCATGGCTCGTGCTCGGAGCTTCAGACCTCGGTGCACCCCATCACCGCAAACGCATCTGGATTCTCGCTCGGCATGCTTCCCACACCCATAGCCCACAACGCACAGGAAATGGGCTGTCCCTCAGACCAGCGCAGGAAATCACCCGGCCTCGGCACTCTAGCCGCCACAGGTTCCCTCGGAACCCCTGGGCCATTGAACCCGACCTGGACAGAGTGGCTCATGGGGTGGCCGCCAGGGTGGACAGACTTAGAGCCATTGGCAATGGACAAGTACCACTCGTGGCTGCAACAGCATTCCTCACCCTTAAGCAAATACTAGAAGAAAACCAACCATGACCACTCTCGCTGATATCTACAACAAAGTCTCCCTCTTCGGAGATTCAAGCGTCCCTTTGAAATTGATAGATGCTGAAGCCGACAAAACCTACAAAATCACATGGGTGGCCTGCGGCGAAACCGGCATCACCCTCTACATCACCCCCACCGACCAACCATGAAAGCCCTCGCACGCATACTCGCCACGCTAACAACCATCCTTGGCGGGCCTCTCATCTGGCACGCCATCATGCCCGAATCCTCGCACTGGATGAACCGAGCCCAAATCGCAGGCACCTTGCCGCTCTTCCTTATCTTCGCTATCGGCTACACCGCCTGCTGGCTCTCACTCAACAACAAAATCTGACCATGACCACAGACCAACAAGCCGCATGTTTTGCGGGTGGAGCATTTGTCCTTGTATTAACCTTGTCAGCATTAGCCTTTTACTCCAAGGCTCAAGATGACAAAGAATACGCAGCCATACTCGCCGCCCATGCCTACACTATCAAAATCACGAGTGGACGCTCCTATGAAATCCACTACGTAAAAAAAGGAGACTACCGCATCGAAAATGGAATCCTTTATTTCCGCGCTGCAGGAAAGCAGCATGTAGCCAAAGAAAACTATATCATCAGCGAAAACTAAACCATGACCAACGAACAAAAAGACCAATTCAGCAAGGAGCTGTATGACCTGCTCACCCGCTTTGGAAATGCCCACGGCATCAAGACTCACAGCATCTACGCGCACGAATACGAGGGCGACCCCGGCATGGAATACGAGGCGTATAAAGCCATTCAGGCCGCATGTATTGCAATGGACGAATTAGAACCAGGAGACGACCCATTTTAACCATGACCAACCGCGAACTCCAAGACCTGCTCAAGCAGTACCGCGATGATGAAGAAGTGAGAATCGAATGCCTTGATTACGAGGGCTGCGATTGCCGTGTTGGCGTAGAAAAGGTTTTCTACGACCGCCGAATCATAATTGTAGCAGAATCAGAATAACCCTCAGCCGCTTGCGGGATAGCACCCCGCCCCGGTTCTCCATGCAAATCCCCCGATTCATGCAACGCCAAACGATAACCATGCAAGAGCTCGCCGAGATATACGGCGAGCGAGTAAACACAATCCACCAGCGACTACGCCTAGCCGGAACACCCTACATACGCCGAGGCCGCTTTAACCACTACCCGCGGGAACAAGCACTCGCCGCCGCCGCTCCTAAAGGTATACAACTCCCGCCTGACACCATATCGCTGACGGAGCTCGCAGAGCTTGCCGAAATGAAAAAAAACTCGATAAAATACCGACTCGACAAAGCAGGAATAAAACCCGTTGGCACGCTCTCCAGACGAGGCTCAGGCAGCGGCAATGCAGGCGGTCACCCCATGCTCCTATACAACCGCAGAGACGCCATGTTAGCCGTGCTCGAGGACTAACCACCACACCCACCCATGCAAAACAAATACCAAATCGCAGCAGATATATCATTCCTTGCCAGCCGCATTATCGACAAGGGAGGCAACGCATACTGCGAGCTTATCGAAAGACCCAACGGCGCAACCATTAAAACCATTTTCTACAATGGCGGCACCATGAAAATCAAAATCAGCTACACACCTGAACAAGAAACCACCCACCCATGAACACAAACATCACCTTTCCTGACCTGCCCGCCGACCACCCGCTCAACACGGGCGAGGGCATTATCAGCCTACACGGCCCCGAAGTGTACATTGACCTGCCGCACAAGCCCCACAAGCGCGACCGCCTCGGGCGCACCTGCCGCAACTGCGACAACCTGAAATGCAGGAGCGACTTCAAGTGCGGGTGTATCATCTACGGCTATGACGACCCCGCCCGCAACCCACGCGCCCGCGCTCTCAAATGCCGACATTTCGTGCACTGGCGCAAAGCAATGGATAAATACATATTTTGACGCCTCCCATGACCCCCTCAATCGAAGCACGGGACTTCAGTCCCGACAAATCCACAAACCGCATAAAAAAAATACCGAAATGCCAGATAAATCACCCGAAACCCCACGCCAGACCGAAATCCTAAACACCGTCCGCGTTTTACACGATGCTGCATACTTTCACTACCTCGCCCTGCGTAACCTCTGTTACGATATAAGGGACGGCCAGTACATGGGTGCCGCCGAAACAGCAAAGCATCTCAACCTCAATAAAACCCAACCTGAATTCTATGCAACCCTCCAATCCCTCGCCCAACAGTCAAGCAAACCTTGACGGTTCCCCGAAATGCGGCACCTGCGCATACCACCACGCGGAACGCCTCAGCCGGGCACTACCCCCAGACTTCTGCACCATCTGGGGGTGCGTGCGCCTCCCCCAGTATAACGCCTGCGACCTCCACACCCCAGCTAATGAACCAGAACACCCCTGAATACTACTGGCAGGAACCCCGCATCTGCGCCACCTGCATCCACTACTACGAAAACGCAGCAGACCCCATCCAGCCCGGCAGACCAGAATGCTCCGCTGGAGACTGCACCAAAGGCCCACACCACCGCGCCTGCACCCGCTACATTCCCCGAAACCACCATTAATCCTTAATCCTTAATCCCTAATCCCTAATCCCTAATCCCCCCTCCCATGCGCCCGGAACTCTCTCAAATCCTCTGCGCGGTCAAAGCCAAAAGCCTCTTCCGCACCAACTTCTCAGACTCCAAACTCGAAATCCTCTGCCTTATAGGATTCCTCGACCACTGCCACCGAGAAGCCCTCACCGCACTCTCCAGCTACTCCACAGACCGCATCTCCCACGCCATCCGCGAACTGCGCGACCAGGATAAACTCATTCAGCGCAACCCACAGAACCCACATGAATACATCCTCACCCCCGCAGGAGAAGACGCATGCGACCAAATCCGTGCCATGCTCCGCACATCTAACTCCCCAAGTTGATAAAACGCAACTCCACCAAACACCATTTGCCTGATACAATACAAGCAAATGGACAAAGCAACCGCCATCCGCGCCGCTCTCAATAAACTCGGCGAGCGAAACTTCACAGCACAAACCGCCACCCACTCCCCCGTCATGGAAGAGTGGAAACACGCACTCCTCACAGCCAGCGCCGCTCACCACTGGACCTTCACCCGCTCCGTCACCACCCTCCAACCCATCAGCAACACACCGCCCTACATCTACCACTACCCCGCAGACTGCCTCTCTATCATTCAGCTCACAGACTCTGCAAACCGCCGCATCACCTGGCGCCCCTACTCCCAGAACACCATCCTCACCATCAACCCCAGCACCATCACACCCACCTGCATCTACAATAACAACACCCTCACCTGTGCAGACACCCTGCCGGACTCCGACCCCATCTTCACAGACTACTTCATCGCCCTGCTTGCCTCCAGGATAGCCCCCTGCATCCTTGGTGGCGAGCAGGGCATTTCTCTTTCTCACACCCTCTTGCAGGAAGCCTCCCTCCACCTCTCCGAAGCACGCACCAGAGACGCCCAGCAATACGCATCCAATGACGATGCTCACCCCCTCCGCACCTACCTCAACCTCAACTCCTCCGTCCGGCTATAAACAATAGTCAATCGTCAATAGTCAATAGTCAATACCTTGATTATGCTCGGTTTTATCTCCAGCCTGAACCAAATGCGCAGCCAGGCAAAATCCTACAAACACCAAGCCAGGCTCCATACCATCAACGCCAAAGCCGCCACCCAGCAGGCTAACGCACAAGCCGACCTCATCGAACTACAGGGGCAGCAGCAAATGGAAATCGCAAACCGCAACCTCCGCACCGCCCGCGAAAACCAGCGGCAGGAAACAGCCACCGCACGCACCCTGCAAGCCACCTCCGGCTTCACCTCCGAAGGCACCGGCTCCTCCCTCGCTCGCCAGACCCAGCAAGCTCTCGATGCCGAAATCGCCAACATGGAAATCTCCGCATCCATCGCTTCTCACAACGCATGGCAAACCGCGCGTGACACCATCAAGCAAGGCCGCATCGCCGCCATGCAGCATGAAGCGCAGGCAGAACAATACAACATAGCCGCCAAGGCCACCCGTGAATCCATGCTCTACACAGGCCTTGCGGGTGCCGTCAGTGCCATCGGCGGTGCCGCAGCCGGAGCCTATGCGGACTACACCGCAAACGCCGCCGCCGCCAGCGACTTCCAGAACATCCTCGGCGAAGCATCCAAGACCCTCAATCCAACCCGGTTTGCCCAATTCCAGCAGGATGCCACCGCCGCCTACCTCGGCAGCATGCAAGGCGGTTCCTGGCTCTCTGGCGCATACACAGGCCTCAACACCGCAGCCGGACTCGCCAACGCATTCAACCCATGGACAGCCACCATGACCCCCGCCGCCAACAACCGTAAAAACAACTGGGGCGGCAACCTCTCCGTGCTCCTCGGGCGCACCCCCACCAACGTACCGCAAGCAGCCAACGTATTTTCCTACATCTGACACCCCGCATGATTTACGCAAACGCACACACCACACTCACCGGGCAAATCGTCTCCGAAATCACCGTCAACCCTTCCGGCTACGGCCTCTTCACCCTCGCCGTCAACCTCGGCAGCAAATTTCCATGGGGCAAAATCCAGCGACACGAAATAGGATTCAACTCCAAATTCACCCGCCTGGTGAAATACCTCGCCAAAGGCGCATCCGTCACCTGCTTCTGCACTCCCTACAACGATTCCTGGGACGACAAATACACAGGCGAAAAACGCTACAAACACAAATACCACCTCGAAGCACTCCACTTCAACGAAATAGACCTTCGCCCCCGCGATAAACGCCAGCCGGAAGAAGCAGACACCGAAAAAATCTAATCGTCAATAGTCAATAGTCAATAGTCAATAGTCAATTCCCGTGCAACTCCTCCTTCCCCATCCCCCCAGCGCGCTCTCCCCTAACGGCAACCACTCCCACTTCATGGCCGTCTCCAACGCCCGCAAAAAATGCCGGGACATCGCCTGCGCTGCCACCATCAAACAGCTGGAGCAGGAAACAGGATGCGCCCTCACCCCTGCAGAAATCCCCGCCATCTACACCACGCGCCACCGCACCCCAACCATCTACCGCATCGTCTGGAACCACTGGGGAACCACCCAGCCCGACGATGACAACGTAGTAGCACGCATCAAATCCTACAAAGACGGCATCTGCGACGCCCTTCAAATCAACGATAAAACCCTCCGTCTCCGTGGCGTGGACTTCATCCGCGACAAAGCCACCGCAAAAACCCTCACCTTCATCATCGAGTAATCAGCTACTCTCATTCGTAAATCGTAATTCGTAAATCGTCAATATGAACGCTCCTCTCTACCAGGGCGAAGCTCCCACTATCTCCCGCGTCCCCCTCGCACAGATTTCCACCACCAACCCCATGCAGCAGACATGGAACCAGAATGCTGCACGCGCTACACAGAACGCCTACGCTCTCGAAGACGCCATCGTAGACCGCATCGAATACGCCAGCGAGCAGGAACTCGAATACCAGCAGCAGCAACTCAACGCAGACCTCAAAAACCAGCTGGAGCAGAAACTCGCCCTCGCCAACGGTGCCCCCGGCGCCCTCTTCGATAAAAGCGGCCTGCCTAACGAAGCCGCTATCAAAAACCTGGTCGCCCCATTCAACGCACGCATAGCCAACTGGAGCCGCGCCTTCATCACGCCCCACTCCAAACAACAGGCCACCCTCGCCCAGCAACAAGCCAGCGCAGGATTCACGAACACCATCCGCGCCTCACTCACCGCTTCCCTCAAACCCCGCGCCATCTCCGCCTTCAGGCAGAATTACGACCTCGCCATTGCCACAGGCAAAACAGAAGACGCCATCGCCGCCGCACGCAACCTCTACGAACGCGGCTTTGCCTCCCCCCAGGAACTCGCGCTCTACGAAATCGACGCCATGGAAAAAGGCGTAAGCTACCAGCTTAATCACATCTCCTCCTTCGCGGAGGCAGACAAACTCATCAACAACCCGGCATTCTTCGGCAGCTGCACCACCAACCAGCAGCAATACCTCCGCAACCTCCGCAAATACCTCTCCGCTCGCGAAACCCCGCCAGCCGTCATCCTCAAAAGCGGCAGCAAAGCAGGCTCCACCAACCCGCAGGACTACACCAAAACCGCCCCTCTTGCTCCCGCCGGGCTCCCCTGGTTCATGGAAGACATCTACGATACCGCAGGTGGTGACTTCTCCGAAAAGAACCCCAACGCCCGCGCCCTCGCCGCTCAGAACCTCGTCCGCTGGGCTGCCCATGCCATCAACCCGGAAGCCCCCTACAACACAGAAGACGAAGCCGTATTTCGTGTTCAGGCAAAAGCATTCGGGCAGTCAGAAGGCGCCGTATCTGCCGCGCTGGAGGAAGCTCGCAAAGGCCTGTCAGACACCACCGCTCTAAATATCACCAGCGCCATCAACGAGCTGAACGCTTCCGCTCTCCTGCCGTCCATGACCGCCGGTCGTATCAAAAACTACGCGCAGCAGCATTACACGGACAATAAATACAAAGACCTGGACGAAAAAGAAGCTAAAGCCGCCGCTGGCCGCGACCTCTACGAAGCATATCTCCGGCTGGAAATCTCGCAGGAAGAAGCACAGCGCTTCCTTGACTCAGGCCTTTCCCCTATGGAATACCATAATGCCATGGCAAATGCCAGGCGCGACCTTATATCCGCAGAGTATTCCGCATGGCTCTCCATTAGCGGCAACACCAGAGCAGACTACGAAACAAAGCTAGGCCATCTCAATAAAATCATCACCAAATACACAAACGCCAAGACCCTGCCGCATGCGCAGAAAGCCATGCAGCCTTATCTCGATATCGCCCGTCAGCAGGAACTGGAGCGCATCGCCAACGTCAAGGCCGTAAAACACCAGCAAACCATCGACAATGCCATAACTCAGGGCAGAGCATACGCCCGCCGCGACCTCGCAGCACATCCTGCCACCCCTGAATTCGCGCAACTCACATACGCACCGGAGAAAACAGCCACCCTCCCGAACACAGAACAAGCAGCCATCGTCTATGTGCCAAAAGGCTACACCAAACTTGGCAAACCGGGCAGCGCACAGCTTGTCAACCCTGCCACAGGCAAAATCAACAAGATAGACATCATGGAAGTGGACGACATCGACCACCCGCATCTCTCTTCCTGCCTCTACCAGCATTGCCTGATATTCGACTACGAAACCCCGCCCACCCTCAATATCTCGCTCCATCAAGGAAAACTCTTCATCACCCGCAAATATCAGGACTCCCCCTCCAGCGAAGAACAAGCCCCCACTCCCACATACGGAGAAGTATCACAGAACAACCAACGCCTCCCGGCGTGGGCAGAATCTCAGATGGTAGACGACACCACAGAAGAAGCCACTCCCGTTTCCTACGCTTACCCCACAGGTGACCTCCCCATCTGACCTGCCACTATTCATTATTCATTATTCACTATTCACTCCCCATGTACTCCAACACCGCCTTCATCCCCCAGCATTCAGCCCCTCTCAACCAGCATTCAGCCCCTCTCACCCAGAGCGACAGTATCACAGACTCTGGCATCAAAAGCTACAACCTCGGCCAGTACATCCAGAGAGATTCTGGCTCCCTGCTCGCAGAAGGCATCTACAACTACGCCAACTCCAAGCGTGATGCCGCCTGCGCCGCCGCAGCTAACCGCATCTTCGGCAGCAACCTGATTGACCCGGACGATACAACCCTGTCAGAATTCGCCATCGGCAGCGCCATCATCGAACAGTCCGGCTTCTCCGGCAACCCCGCCGCCTACTACAAAGCAAAAGGGTGGACTATGCCCACAGGCTACGGCTCCCGAAACAACCTCCTCCGCGACCTCGGCGCCCGCACCCTCTACGAAATGCGCACCCTCTACGATGCTGAACAGAAACGCCTCGAAGAAGCCCGCCAGAATCTCGCTAATCTTCCAACCCTTATCACAGACTCCATCTACTCTGCAAATGCCCTCGGGGCAGATGCTTTGTTCAAAGCAAAAGCACTCACCCCTG
Source organism: Akkermansia sp. (assembly GCA_017555205.1). Taxonomy (GTDB): domain Bacteria; phylum Verrucomicrobiota; class Verrucomicrobiia; order Verrucomicrobiales; family Akkermansiaceae; genus Akkermansia. The sequence continues at coordinate 17,084 of JAFZGW010000028.1, forward strand.
ATGACCTGGAGCGCATCTCCAAGTTCTACGATAAGGAAAATGCGCAGGAATCATACCAGCGTGCCCTTACCGCGTGGACTTCCTTCTCCGGCTTCATGCACAGCGTAGACTCACTGCAATCCATGAAGCGCGAAGACCTGCGCGATATCGCCGCCATCCTGAATGATAAGGACGGCAAGCCGGATGCTCTGGCCACCGCTGTGCTTTCCCTCCTGGTAGACCGCCGCGCTACTGCTATGCAGTCCGAAAACCCGGAAGCATGGGCCATTTTCTCTGACAGTCTCCAGAACTGGGCAGCACGCAGCAATGACCAGGAACTCAAAAATCGCGCTACTCAGTGGAACGAAATGGTAGACAACTGGGCAGCCGCCGGAATCTCTCAGGAAGAAATCAACCGATTCAGGGATAATCGCTTCAATTCGCAAGAAGTCGAAACCCTGTACGGCCTGTTACAGCATGCTCTCAATACTTCCATGTCTGCATCCGAAAAAGCAGAATGGCACGCAAAAGCCATTGCTTCCGCTGCAAAAATGGTGGGCGAATCCGTAGTTCCCTCTCTCGTTTCCATGGGAGTAACAGCCCTTACTCGCGGGCGTGGCTTCGGGGCAGTCTCTTCTGCTGCATCTGCCTACACCGCAAACGTAGCGGTGAACGCAGACGCCCTCATCAATGCCGCCGTGGCAGATGCCTACCTCCAGGGTAAGGTCAACCCTGAAATCCACGGGCGTATCGAAGGCGGCACACAGGCTCTCTCGGAAGGTGCCATAGATGCAGGTACCTCGCTCCCCCTTGTTGGTAAACTCGTCGGCAAGGGAACCAACAAGCTGGCCGCAGCCACTGCAACCTCCCGCGTATTCGGCAACCTCTACGCCCGCACCACGCTGAATTACCTTACAGCAGGTGCAGTACAGGGCATTGGTGAACTGGCAGAAGAAGAAATCGGTGCCGCTCTCGGCTCAGCTTTCAACGCTCTCGCCCGCAAGGCTGGCGTGCAGCTCTCTCCACAGCAATACAAATTAGGACAGGCTCTCTCTTCCATGCAGTCTTATGAAGTAGCCGCACTCTTCGGCTACTCCTACGCCCTCGGCATGCTGGGCATCCCGGCTGACTTCAAATCCGCCCGCACCTTCGCTCTGAATACAGATAACCTCCTCAACGCTGGCCATTCACCCGAAGCCGTCCGCGATATCCAGTCTCATATTCTCAACGCTCAGGACAAAGCCACCGAAATCTACTCCGACCCCAAGCTTACCAAGGAGCAGAAACAAGACCAGGTAGACAAACTCTGGGAAAGCGTCAACCAGTACCAGAAAGATAAAGCCCAGACCGATATCTACGATGCCGACCCCGAAATTGTACGCCAGCGTCTCGAAGCTCAGAAAAAGAAAACCCTCACCAAAGCAGAACTAGCCCTCGCTATTCAGGGGGAAATCGACCTCCGCATTGCCAAGGATGCTGGCATCATTGATGCAACTGCCCAGCCCGGTGATAAGTTTGCAGTCACTCTTATTGAAAAGGGCGGCACCAACGAGGACGACTCCAAAGCCCCCGACAAACTCGTGCAGCAGGAATGGACACGCAACCAGCTTGTAAACTATTTCCAGATTCAGCACAATAAAATCCTCACGCACTCCCTCCGTGGCTTCCAGGGGCTTGTCCAGGCACACGCTGCCGCTCAGACCATCACCGATATCGACGGACTGAAAGTCCAGCTTCAGGAACTCCGTGAAATCCCCTACGAAGCATACGCCTCCCTCAAAAAGCACCAGGGCATCACCACCGAATACATCGCAGAGCTTATCTCCCTCGTCCGCGCCAACATCGCCCAGCATGAATCCGCTGGCATGACCCGCGCAGAAGCAGAAGCCCAGCCCTCCAACTTCCTGCCCGGCCTCTCTCTCGGCGAACTCCTCGCCCTCCAGGGTGCCGCAGAAGAACGCCGCGACTCCGCTGCCGACACCACCGAAGGTAAAGCCAAGGGCATCACCAAAGGCCAGTCCGTAGAATACGGCGCATTCAACATCACCCGCGCAGACGGCTCCATCCTCATTGCCTACGTTGCTGGCCGCGCAGACGTCAACGATATCCTCGAAGACCTCATCGAAGCACACATCAAACACACCGTTGCCACCACAGGCCTCACCTATACCCAGCTCGGCAACACCATCAAGGAAATAGAAAAACACCTGCCCCCCGTCACCATGCCGGACGGCAAAGTCCAGAAACTCACCCTCCTCCCCGCGGGCAAAACAGAATACACCCAGCAGAACATCATCGAGGCATACTCCAAGCTCGCCCTTGCCAACTACCTCTACAACGAACAATACCTCCCCCTCACACAAGGCGGCCACCGCCCCCTCCGCGAAATCGGCCGCGTAGTAGACACCGCACGCCTCTACAAAGCCATTGGCGATGCCTGGTTCACCTACGCCAACTCAGAACAAGGCAAGACTAACCTCGCCAACGGAGGCCAGACCTTTGCAGACCTCCTCACCAACGCTGGCTTCAAAATCGGCTCCCTCGTAGCACAAGCCCGCGCCACCGCTGAGCAGACCCAGAAAGTCATCGAAGGCCGCAACTTCCAGCCAGACCCCGCGCAGGAAGTAAAAGCCCTCATCAACCGCGCAGAAGCAGAACAGCAACTCGCAGACATCAACGCCAGGCAAGCCGCAGAACCCACCACCATCCCCGCCGCTGAATCCATCACAGGCAAGGAAATCACCATCGACCCTGTGTCGGAGCAGGAGACTTTAGTCTCCATTGAACCAGACCCCGCCGCCAATCTCCGCAACCTCATCGCGCAGGGCAAAGCCACAGAAAAAGACTTCGCCGAATTCTTCACAAAACACCCCATCACCCACGCCGCCGCAATTGAGCAGGGCCTCGTACCCATCACGCAGGACGGCCAGCCCTCCGCTGCCTACATCAAAGGCCGTCAGGAAGCGCAAGCCTCCTCCACCCCCTCCATGTCCATCAAGGCAGTGCAGACACCTCTGTTCTCTGATATAAAAGCCGCTAAAGCGGAACTCAAAAAAATACAGGGGCAAACATTCATCAACGGAAAAGTTCACGCAGTAGTATCAGGACAAACAATCGGCAAAACACACGCCGCTCAAATGTCTGTCCGCAACCTGACAGCTCTTGGGTATAGTGAAGAAGAAGCTCGCAAAATACACTACTCTGCTTGCACTAAGATTCACGAAATTTTTGAATCCTCTCCCTACGGTTTCTTTGAACCCAACTACGACCAGAGCAGCAAAAAAGGGCGCGCAGGTGCATGGCATTACTTTGGCGTGGTAGAAGTTGAAGGCTACGGTGAATTTGATGTCAATGTAACTGCAATCAAAACAGAAAAAGAATCAGACGCCAATCCGCTGTTCTCTCTTGAGCTTACAATAGAAAACCCCTCCGGCGTCAGCGGCGACACCCTTTCTCAAAGGGGGCGTGCTTTACGCTCGGAGGGTTCATCTGGAAGCAGATTAGCAGCTTATCGCTCTTTTGTCGAGAAAGAAATGTCCATCATTAAGAAAAAAGCACAGGAAGATGGTACTTTTATGCTTGCACCCAACGGCAAGCCAACCAATCTCGATGAAAAACAATGGCTCACCGTCCGAACCGCCGCATTCAAAAACTGGTTCGGTGACTGGGAGAATGCCCCAGCTAATGCCAGCAAGGTGGTAGACGAGAACGGCGAGCCGCTGGTGGTGTATCATGGAACACGCAATGGCGGGTTTACCATATTTGATGACTACGCCAATGAGAAAAATAGTGATGCTCCGGATGGGTCTTTCTTCTTTACCGACAAGCAGGCTCTTGCAAAAGATTACGCCTCTGAATATGGTTATTGGATTTCAGGTTCTCAAATATACAGCGTATTTCTTAATATGAAAAATCCCCTCATTGTTGACTTTGAAGGGAATCGTTGGAACTTTGGCGGCAAAAGGGTATACCTTCAACAGGGCGGGAAGCGGATACTTGCTCCGGGTGGTTCGTATTTCAAAAGCACTACCGAAGCAAGAAAATACGCTAGGGAAAACAATCTTGAAAGAGCATACGCAATAGAGGAAACAGGCGATACTATTGCAGGGAAAGCAATGCTGGATGGATATGATGGAGTCATAATGAAAAATGTTGTTGACCCAGCAGAATACTCCAAAGGTCAAAGCCTTACACCTGGTACAAATTATGTCTGTTTCAATAATACCCAGATAAAGTCCGCCACTAATAACCGCGGCACTTTTGACGGAAGCAATCCGGATATCAACTTCTCCATCAAAGCCGCACGGCCCACGGCAGACCGCTTCAAAGCATCCCCCCTTGGGCACAACATGCTCTACTTTATCCGCAACGAAGCACGCCGCTACGCCCGCATCTTCGGAGACAAATCCCCGCACGAACAAGCCGTCAACGCTGCACAATCCGCTGCCGCCATCATCGCCGGAGTAGACAAATACCTCCAGCGCACAGGCACCGAAAGCAAACCCGTGCCGCAGAGCATCCGCCGCCGCCTCCAGCACCTCCAGAAAGTAGCCGAGAAATACGCCCAGATAATCGCCACAGGCCGCACCCGCAGCTTCAAGAAACTTGCCCCGCAGGAACAGGCAGAACTCCAGGCCGCCATTGCAGACCTCCAGCAGCAGGAACAGGAAGCCGCCATTACCGAAGCCGACAAACTCCTCACCGATAGCGACCGTCTCACCAAGAAAGAGCGTACCGCCCGCCAGAAAGAGCATGACCGCACCATACTCCGCGAAGCCGCCAAAGGCCGCGTCTACGCCACCCTTGCAGCCATGCTCGAAGCCGCAGCCGATGCACTTGATACTCACCTCAAAAACGAAATCCTGGTGGATATCAACCGCATCACCGCACCCGTCAAAATCAAGCGCACTGCCAGCGGCAGACTCAAGGGCAAAATGACCGCCACCATCTACCGCAAGCTCGAACAAGCCATCCAGTTCATGGCACTCAGCCCCCGTGCCCTCGAAACTGCAATAGACGATGTCTTCACCGCTCAGGAAACACTCGCCACAGCCATTAACAACGGCGACAAGAACCTCACAGGCGGCAACGCACTCCTCACTCAGCTGGCAGACCAGCTCACACAGGACGGCATCAAAGTCACCCCGCAGACCCTCACCGCCGCCTTCACAGACTACAGCAACGCCCTTGCCATCTACGGCGACATCGAATCCAAAAACTACGAACAAACCCGCCTTGCCGCCAACGCCCTGTTCCACCTCATCCAGTACGGACGCAACAAATGGGCAGACCGGCAGGCACAGCGAGAAGCTGAAATCCAGCAATACCTCCAGCACTTCCTTGCCAACACCACCGCTGAATCAGGACGCGCCAACGCAAAGAACAAAGCCACCGCAGAAGAAGCAAAGAAAATCCTCAACGGCTCCGTGCTCGACAAGTTCATGAACTCCACCCAGCTCTTCACCGCTCTGGCCAGTTATGAACCCCTGCGTCCCCTCTTTGAGCACCTGCGCTACCAGCTCAGCCTCTCCCTCGATACACGCCAGAAACACCTCAACGAAATCAGAGAGCAGGAACTCGCAGCCTTTGGCCGTCTCCTCGGCATCAAACCCGAAACCGCCGCAGGCTACACCAGCAAGCAACTCCAGCAACTCTCCGACCAATTCGATGCCTTCTATGTGGAAAACAACACCACCCACAACACAGGCATCACCGTCACCTGGCAAGCAGAAAACCAGGACGGCAAACTCAAAACCTACAGCGAAGAACTGGAATGCACCAACTGGGAACTCCTCGACCTGCTCCTCATGTACCGTCAGGAACACTACCAGGCAAACGCAGAACTCCACGGCTTTACCCCCGAAATCCTCACCCAGATAGAGAAACACATCGGGCAGCAACTCATGGACTACGGAAACGCCATCCAGCAAATCATCATCGGAGACGGCACCATCCCCGTCTACGAAGAACGCGAAGGCATCCCCATGCGCCACAATCCCCTCTACTGGCCGGGCTCCGTCAACATCAACACCCTCAACACCACGCGAGAAGAACCACTCGTCAACCCCTACCACCCCGCTGGCAGCTATGACTTCCTCAAATCCCGCGTCCGCAACCTCAAAGAACTCCGTCCGCAGAACGCATACTCCAAGTTCCGCTCAGCCATCGCACAGCGAGCCAACTACATCTACCTCGACCCCGTAACAGCCCCTCTGCGCTCACTCCTCGCCCGCGACCAGTTCGCCAACAGACTCACCGCCCTCATCGGACCCAGCCTCACCAACCAACTCAAAACCACCATCAACGAAATAGTAGGCGCAGGACACAACGAAACCTCTCTCCAGGACATAGGCGGCAACAACAAATTCGGCAACGCCCTCTCGCACGCCACCCTCGCCGCCCTTGCTGGCAACATCAACTCCATTGTCCGTCAGGCATCTGCAGCAGCCAACGCAGGACTCATGCCCGGCATCAGCCCCGTAGACTACTACAAGTACGCCATCCTCGTGCGCGACAACAACACCAACATCGGCATCACCGACGTACTCAAACTCGACTGCTTCGCCATACGCCGCCGCGACAACGCCTACGTCAACGAACTAGCCGCCATGGGAGCAGATGCCAAATACTCCACACTCCTCAACTGGACAAAAGCCGGCATGAACCTCATGGACAAAGCAGACGTCCTTGCCAACGCCGTATCTGCCGCCATCGTCTACAACCACAAATACGACCAGCTCAAAGCCACAGGACGCTACACAGAAGAACAACTCCGCGCCCGAGCCGAAGCCGAAGTCTCCCAATACCTCCGACTCGCCGCCCAGCCCCTCAACCGCGTAGACAAATCAGCCCTCTACTGGCAACTCTCCCAGTCCGCCCTTGGCCGCTCAATCCTCTACATGGGCAGCGAATCCATCAACAAACTGGGCATGCTCCGCCTCAACTACATCATCAACCGGAACAACGGAACCGGCGCAGCCAAAAACACAGGCATGCTCCTCGCCAAGATGGGACTCACCGTAGGCCTTGCCAGCGCAGCAATCAACGCCCTCATTGACCTACTCGCAGGCAACACCCCTGATGACGATGACAACCTCGCCGCATGGGCCATGTACCAATGGCTCTGGGGAACCGTAGGCCAGCACACCGATGCCATGCCCGTACTGGGCAGCTTCACCAACGCATGGCTCAGCCCCTACGCCCGCTTTGGAGACAGCGGCGTAACCATTCCCGGCAAGAACATCAACACCCGCACCAGCAAGCTCCACACCATGCTCGCCGACAACAAGACCTACAGCGCCGAGCAATGGAACAAAGCCATCACCAACTTCATGCGCGAGACCAGCGCCATCAGCGGCTACCTGGGCGGCACCTACGCCCCGTGGCAATGGTTCAGCACCGTCAGCTCCGTACTCAGCAGCCTCACCACCGTAGCAAACACCGTCAACGTACTCCTCCCAGCCGCAAACACCATCACCGAATGGGCCACAGGAGAACAAAGCAAAGACCGCCGCACCAAGCGCCGCCGCCGCCTCAAAAGCAAAGCGGAGGCAACCTTGGAATCAACCATCGAAACCGCCAATGAATACCTTTTTGACTAACCCTCCAACATGTACCAAAATCTAGGACATAAAATCCACAACTGTTTAACATTCTAACACCCCGTTTCTTATACTTCGTA
>JAFZGW010000029.1 GCA_017555205.1 Akkermansia sp.
CCAAGGTGTATGCGCAGTATGAGGGAAAAATCACTGTCAAGTTGGAGCGGAAAAGCGGAAAATGTTACATTGTCAACTTTCATATGCCACAAGTGTAAGCGTACAGGGAAAAATTGTGTCGAGTATCGCGATGCCCCGGTGGTAACTACAGCTGCTCACCGGCTTAGTAGAGCCCCCACTTTCCACGGTATCTAAGACCAGCTGTTTTCATTGTCGCATGGTTCAACTTGTGCAAATTTTGCACAAGTTGAAATATCTATGCAAGAGCTTATTCTGATGCTCGCGTGTTCAAACGGAGAAGATATGTGTCCTAGTATAACTTTGTAGCAAATCAGGAAATTCCGAATTTAGGACACACGATTCGTAAGGCGTAGAATTATTTTTTCGCCACTAACCTATACCCGATGCCGCGCTTTCTACATCAAATCGGGGCAAAAACTATCTATTTTACCCCTCAATGGCCCTTTTGAATAAAAAAAATGTGTAGTAATGTGATTTTTACGCAAAATTCTATTGACTTCCTGCTGGGTTGGTGATAATATTGCCTCAGCAAGTAAAAATAAGATTACTACATTTTATGAAAACCGCACACGCGCTCAAAGATGTTGTTACCGTCCACATGGGGTTCAATGCCCGTGGGCAGGTAGAAGAGGTCGAGAACGGTTCTACCGATCTTCTCCAAATGAAGGATTTAACCTGCGAGGTGATTCGGAAAATGCCGACGCTTACGAGAATTGAACTTGATACAAGTAAGAGCCGCAGCCTGATTCATGCCGGTGATATTATCATCCGCACTCGTGGAAAATCACTCACCACAACCTATATTCAGGCGGAACCAGAACGCCCTACCTGTCTCGCGGCACCGCTTATGGTTATCCGCGTGAACGAAGATGCAAAGGTTATTCCCGCCTATCTTTCCTGGCTAATGAATCAGAAGGAATGCCAGCTTGCTCTTCAGCACGCCGCGAAGGGAACATCGATTCCTATGATCAAAGGGCAGGATATCATCAATCTGGAATTGGAGTTTCATCCCTACGAAGAACAGGCTAGCATCGTAGAAATTGCAACTCTTTCGCAGGAACTTAAACAGCTCGCATGCGATCTGGCCGAAAAGAAACACCAGCTCGTTATTTCAACCCTTAACTAATACTCTCACCTTTATGTCAGATATCTTTTATACTGCTGCTCATCACCTCATTAGCTACAACGGCGCATCTTCCACGGCGGATAACATTCTCCTGTGTTCTCAGATTGTCACCGCTAAAGCTCTTTCTGATACGCATTCAGCAAATGCTGCTGCTCTCTCGGAAATCCTGAAGGATCACACAGCCTCTGCTATATCATTCGACAAGATTATCGAATGTGCGAATGCTCGCCCGGAAGCTCTGTCGGAAGAGTTGAATAGCTTATTCAAATCATGGAACGACATATTGCTGCCGAAGTGGGCAATCTTCCAGCCGGTCTCAGCCAATATCGCTACGAAATTCCTGGTGTCGCTGATTGAGTCCATGAAATCGGTAACGCTGCGTATTGATGCCGCTACCGAGGAAAACTCCTCTGCCGTATTCATGGAAGCTTGGATTAAGTTCTTGTCTGAAAATTGCAAGAATGTCTGTCCGTCTACTCCTTTGGATGTAGCTGAGTTGAAGGCAAAGCTCCTTGCTCCTCAATCTGGAGATACGGTATACGATCCTTGCGCTGGTTTTGCTTCTCTGCTTATCAACACAACCCGGGGAAACGACTCGTTGCGGTTATATGGTCAGGAGCTGAACAATTGCAGCTATACTCTGGCGCTGATGAACTGCATGCTGCACGGCAATATGACGGCTCGCATTAGTTGTGGCGACTCCATTGCAGATCCCATTCTTGCAGAGGACGGTTCTCTGATGCGATTCGATAAGTGCCTGACGGAGCCTCCCATGGGTATGCGTATGCCTGTTGAGACACTGGAGAAGGATGCTCATAATCGCTTTAACTGGGGGTTGACGGCTCGCAGTCGCTCGGAGTGGTTGTTCTTATTCGATATGCTGGCTCACTGCCGGGAGAAACAGGGTAAGCTCGTTATTATGGTTCCTCTGGGTATGCTGTACGCCACGGGTAACGAGAGCAACCTGAGAGCTCAGCTAGTCGAGAAGAATCTTATCGATGCCGTTATCGCGCTGCCACCCAAGATGCTTTACAATACCAATATCGCAACGGCGTTGCTCGTTATTGACAAGCGCCGTGAGCCCGGTGCCGAGTTGGAGAATCGCAAGGATATCTTATTCATCAATGCTGCTAACCTCAGCGAAACAAAGCGAGGACGCGCAGAATTGAGTGCTGCTTCTATTGAACGCATTGTGTCCTGCTATACCAATCGTACCGTAGAACAGGAATTCTCATACGTGGCAACCGTTGCTGAGGTTGCTGAGAAGGGAAATGACCTTTCTCCTGATGTGTATACCTGTCCGCCCCCGGCTGTGGAGCAGGTAGACGCTCAGGCCTTGGCTCAGGAAATCAACGAGCTTGAAGCTCTCATCAAGATTAAGCAGCAGAAGCTTGATGAACTCCTCAAAAAGCTGCGTAAGTAAATCTCTCACCCGTTAACTTTTCTCTCTTCCTTTTTCTTCCATGTTTATTCTCCACAAAGTATATCCTTTCCGCATTAGCCGTAAGCAGACCTGGAACGGTGCAGATTATTTCGTCCTGCGTTATAAGGGTAAGGAAACCATGCGCGGCTATGAGCACCTGTGTTTCCGCACTCGTGTACTCCCTTTCCAGCAGGATTGGGAACAGGATGATTACGACACCCGTGTTCTGATGTGCTATGTTCAGGATTTTAACCGCATTGGGAACATACCTACAGAGTTTCCTGTGCTGGTGCAGGACATTTCCACCCTGTTGCAGGAACACTACGTTATCGGTCAGGAATATACTTTCTCCGTGGAGGTTCCCCAAGGTACTCTTATGGACAACGGAGAAGTCCTGGCTAAGAATATTCTTCGTGATCACTACGGCATCAAACATTACCTCCCCCACGAGGGGAAACAATATAGTGTCGGCGAGCGAATCCAGCTCGAAATCAAGGACATTGGCCCAGTCTGCCTGAAGTTTGTTCATCCCGATGTTGCTACTATTGCCAAGACGTTCAATGTTGGCGAGCAGTACGATTTTGAGGTAGTCAAAATCGAGGAGAACAACCTCACAGTGAAAGATAACATTGTTGGCATCCTTCATCGTTACCGTGCTTCCGGAAGAAATAAGCACACGGTGGGTTCAATGATCCAGCTCAAGGTTCGCAACATCGTTAACGGTCGTCTGTCTCTTGCTCCTAGCAAAACGCAGTCTATTGCGGATATCGCAGCCAAGGTGGAAACGATTGAAAGCGATCATATCGGGGAGGAAGGACAGACCGTTGAATACAAGAGCTCTTTTGTCTTCACCTGCGATGGTATTGCGGATATCGAAAAGCAGCTCGGCCAGGAAATCATGCGTCAGGTTGCAGCTTTCATGAATTGTAACGGAGGCACCATTTACATCGGCTACCGTGATGACGGTACCGTATGCGGCATCGAAAAAGACCTGGAGTTCATCAATGATGACACCTCGGATCGGTTTACATATAAACTGACCATCGATGGTATTACTCTGAAGTTCCAGAATACGATATCCCGGGTGCTCGGCTCTCTTGCAAGCCGTAACGTGAGCGTACGCGTGAAAAAGGATGAACGCAGCGGTAAGCTTATCTGTAAGCTTGTAGTAACACCCAGATCTCAACTGGTCTGGTTGAATGGACGTAGACTTTTCATCCGTTGTCAGAATACTGTTCATGAACTGTATGGGGATGAAACCATCCAGTTTTACGAGGAGAGAAAGCGTGAGTGGAAATAACTGCCATAAAAGCCGCTATTACGCGCTGAAACGGGGCTATGGGTTTGACTCAGCTGCCTAAAAATGCTACACTAAGAAAGCGAATTATGGGGTGAGGATAGCGGTATGCCCGCTATCCTCTGCATCCCGGAAAAGAGATTTTACACACATGACCGACAAGGAGTTAAAGAAGTTAAAAGACGATCTCTGGCATTCAGCAGATATGCTGCGTGCCGGTGCCCATCTGGCTGCCAATAAGTACGGGCAGCCTATTCTCGGCCTGATTTTCCTGCGCTATGCAGATATTCGCTATAAGCAGCACAAGGCAGAGATTGAGGCTAAGTACAATGAGCGCAAGGGTACGCGCAAGGAGAAGTCTCTCAAGGAAATTTCCATTGAGGTCTGTGGGTTCTACCTGCCACCGGAAGCGTATTTCGATGCCATTAACGATGCCCCGGACGATGCCAACAAGGCTATTCTGGTGAAGAATGCCATGCAGGCTATCGAGGACAATAACGAGAAGATGGCCGGGGTGCTGCCCAAGGAGGTATACGGACAGCTTGTGCCGGAGGAGGAACCGGAGCTGCTTTCCAAGATTGTGCGTGTGTTCAAGGATATCCCGGAGGATATCGGTATCGACCTCTTTGGTGAAATCTACGAGTTCTTCCTCGGCAGCTTTGCTCTTGCAGAGGGTAAGGACGGCGGTACGTTCTATACCCCCGCCTCCGTGGTGCGATACATGGTGGAGGTGTTACAGCCTACATCCGGTGGCGACAAGAAGATTCTTGACCCGGCCTGTGGTTCCGGCGGTATGTTCGTGCAGGCAGCCCGCTTCATGCACCAGCACAACGCCGGCGCGGCAGATACGCTCAAGTTCCGCTGCTACGGCGTGGAAAAGGAGCCGGACACGGTGAAGCTGGCCAAGATGAACCTGCTGCTCAATAACGTGCGCGGTGACATTATCGAGGCTAACTCCTTCTATTCCGACCCCCACGATGCCGTGGGTAACTTCGACTATGTGATGGCTAACCCTCCCTTCAATGTGGACGAGGTGGTGTATGATAAAGTGAAGGATGATGCCCGGTTCAATACCTACGGCATCCCCAGAAACAAGACCAAAGCCACCGGCAAGAAGGAAAGCGATAAGAAGGAGACGGTACCGAATGCCAACTACCTCTGGATTTCCTACTTTGCCTCTGCTCTCAATGAATCCGGCAAGGCCGCGCTGGTCATGGCTAACTCTGCTTCCGATGCAGGAAAGAGCGAGTACGAGATCCGCAAGAAGATGATTGAGGAGGGTATCATCAGCCAGATGGTGACGCTTCCCTCCAATATGTTCGCCTCTGTCACCTTGCCCGCCACGCTCTGGTTCTTCGATAAAGCCAAGGCTGCCACCAACAGAAAGGACGAAATTCTCTTTATCGATGCCCGCAATGTATTCACCCAGGTAGACCGCGCTCACCGCAAGTTCAGCGATGAGCAGATTAAGAACCTCGGCATCATCTCCCGCTTGTATGAGGGCGATACCCAGGCATACGCCGACCTGCTTGCGGAATATCGTGATGCCATGACCACCGCCCCGGAAACGTCCGAGGATAAGGAGGAAAAGACCAAGGCTTACTACCAAGCTCAAATCGACTGGCTTACTGAGCGCTTCCCGGATGGCGTGTACTGTGATGTCGTCGGTCTGTGCAAGGTTGCCAAGCTTGATGGCGAGGACGGCATCATCGACCAGGATTATTCACTCAATGCCGGGCGTTATGTCGGCGTGGTGATTGAGGACGATGGTATGACGGCTGAGGAGTTTAGGGCTGAGATGCTGGCCTTGAATGAGGAGTTAGCGGGACTCAACTCTGAAGCGCGTACGCTTGAGATGCAAATATCAGAGAGATTGAAATCTTTATTCGGTTACTGATATGGAGTATGTTAAATTAAAGAATATTGCGAAATATCCAACCGGAAAACTTGACTCAAATGCGGCAGTTGAAGGTGGTCAATATCCATTTTTTACGTGTGCTCAAACTGCGGCTGCAATAGATACCTTTGCTTACGATGGTGAGTACGTCTTATTAGGAGGGAACAACGCCAATGGTAATTTTCCTGTGTTTTACTACAAGGGAAAGTTTAACGCGTATCAAAGAACTTACTTGATCCAGCCAACCTCCGATAATATTGATACAAAATATCTATATTATGCAGTTCAGCTAAAGCTCAATCAAATGAGGAGTAATGCATCCGGTACTGCAACCAAATTTTTAACAAAGCCGATATTGGATAATATCAATATTGAGTATCGCCGTATAGATGTACAACGATGTATTTCCTCCATCCTCTCCGCGTACGATGACCTGATTGAAAACAACAACAGGCGCATCAAGATTCTGGAGCAGATGACCGAGAATCTGTACAAGGAGTGGTTTGTCCGTTTCCGTTTCCCGGGGTATGAGCAAATTGAGTTCGAGAATGGTATACCGAAGGGGTGGGAGATAAGAAAGATAAAGGATTGCATTAAACGCCTTCCTTACAACCGATTATATAAAGCAAGTGAGTTGAAATCTGAAGGAAAGGTGATAGTAATTGACCAATCAACCGCTGAATATTTAGGGTATCATGATAATGAGCCTTCTCATTCTGCTAGCTATGATTTACCGATAATACTGTTTGGTGATCATTCTTGTAAATTTAAACTTATGTGTTCTAACTTTTCTCTTGGCGAAAATGTTATACCTTTTACCGTTTTAAATCAGGAGAAAGATAATACGTACTTTCTTTATTATGCCGTTCATAAATTAATTAACACGGAAGAATATAAGAGGCATTGGAACAGGTTAATAAATATGAAAATTCTGAAGCCGAGCCAATGTTTACAAAATAAATTTGCGGAGTTTAGTATCTTCATGCAGAAACAAAAGCAGAATTTGTTCATTCAAAACCAGAACCTTACCAAGCAGCGAGACATGCTGTTACCCCGCCTGATGAGCGGCAAGCTGGAAGTATAATCCCTATGGAGAATCGATATGGCAAAATACATCACAGAGGATGATATAGAGCAAGCCGTCATGGAGCGGCTTGGTCAGCCGGAATTCAACTACACGCGGATATATTGCGACCCGGATCCCAGCAAGCGTGAGGATCTGAACGACGGTACCGGGCGTGCATCCAAGAAAGAATGTGTTTTGCCGGAGGTGCTGAAGGAGTCCTTGCTGCGCATCAATCCGCACATCCCGGAAAACATCATCGAAGAAGTAGTGCAGACACTGCGCCGGGACTACACCGGCACCGACATGGTAGCCACCAACTATGAGCTGTACAATAAGATTCGCAACGGTATCAAGGTGACACTGCGCCGCAACGGCAAGGAGGATTTTGATTTTGTGCAGCTGGTGGATTTCAATAATCCGCAGAACAATACCTTTACTGCCGTATCGCAGATGTGGATACAGGGCAAGGTGTACCCCCGCCGGCCTGACGTACTCATCTTCGTGAACGGCCTGCCCATGGTGTTCATCGAGCTGAAGAACAGCGTGGTGAAGGTGGAGGAGGCCTACAACAGTAATCTGCAAAACTACCGCAGGGATATCCCCAATCTGTTCGCCTTTAATCAGATTTGTGTGATCTCAAACGGGTTGGAAACCAAGCTTGGGGCATTCAACGCCAGCTATGATTTCTTCTTTGAATGGCTGAAGGTAGACAGCGAAAAAGAAAAGCCGAAGCGCGGTGAAATCCGCGAGACCGGACTTTCTATTACCCATTTTATAAACGGTCTGCTGCGGAAAGATCGTCTGATTGACTATATCGAGAACTTCATCCTCTTTGAGAGTCAGAAGTACAAGATTATAGCCAAGAATCACCAGTATCTGGGCGTGAACAATCTGATGGATGCCGTGGCACGCCGCGATGAGCTGAAAGGCAAGCTGGGCGTGTTCTGGCACACGCAGGGCAGCGGCAAGTCCTATTCCATGGTGTTGTTTGCCCGCAAGGTGAAACGCAAAATGGAAGGAAACTTCACCTTCCTGATTATCACCGACCGCGAAGACCTGGACACCCAGATTCACAAGAACTTCCTGCGCACGGAAGTTATCGGCAACCAGGATGAATGCCACCCCAAGGACGGCAAGCAGCTGCGTGAATACCTGACCAAGAACAAGGAATTCATCTTCACTCTGATTCACAAGTTCCGCTACGATAAGACGAAGAAATACCCCATCCTGACAATCCGGGATGACATCTTTGTGTTGGTGGATGAGGCACACCGCACGCAGTACAAAGATTTGGCGGAGAATATGCGAGCCGCTTTGCCGAACGCCAATTTTGTGGCCTTTACGGGCACACCGCTGCTGGGCTCCAAGCGCCTGACTAACCAATGGTTTGGTAACTACGTTTCCGAGTACAACTTTGCCCAGTCTGTGGAAGATGGTTCTACTGTGCCGCTGTTCTACAGCCGCCGCGTGCCGGGGGCGTGGTTGAAAAATGATTTCCTGGATGATGATGTGGTGGAAATCATCGAACAGGAAAACCTCAACGAGGAAGAGGCGCGACTGCTGGAAAACTCTTCCTCCCGGATTCTGGAAGTCATCAAGCGTGAAGACCGCCTTGATAAGATAGCCCGCGACATTGCGCATCATTTCCCCCGCCGTGGCTTCCTTGGCAAGGGTATGGTGGTATCGGTGGATAAATACACCGCCGTGAACATGTACAATAAGGTGCAGCATTACTGGGCAGAGGAGAAGAAATCCATCATGGCTGAGCGCAACGCCGCCAAGACAAAAGAAGAGAGAGACAAGTTCTCTACGATTCTTGACTACATGAACAACGTGGAGATGGCGGTGGTCATCTCCAAGGAAGAAGGAGAGGTCGAAAAATTTGCTGCCAAGGGGCTGGATATTACCATGCATCGTGCAAAGATGGAGGAAATCACAGCGGACGGCAAGGACATTGAGGACAGATACAAAGATCCCCACGACAAGCTGCATCTGGTGTTTGTCTGTGCCATGTGGCTTACCGGCTTCGACGTGAAGAATCTTTCCACGCTGTATCTGGACAAGCCGATGAAGTCGCACACACTCATGCAGGCCATAGCCCGTGCGAACCGTGTATACCCGGGCAAACCCTGTGGCATTATTGTGGACTATGTGAATGTGTTTATGCACATGAAGCGAGCCTTGGCTGATTATGCTGTGCCCGATGATGATACCATGATGCCCGCCAAGGACGTGGATGCGCTCATTGGGTATCTGGATGCCTGCATTGGTGAGGGCGATGCCTTCTTGCAGACGATTGGGATATCGCTGGATGCTATCATCGGCGAAAGCTCCACGTTTGATCAGCTGGATGCCTTGCGCCTGGCATACGATGTCATCGTGTCGAATGATAACTACAAGGAGAAGTTCAAGGTTATCGCCAATGCGATGAACAACCTGCATGATGCCTCGAAGCCGGAGATTTTTGAGCGGCATTGGGAGAACAGTAAATATCTTCCTCTGGCGTACCTGCATGGGCTGATGGTGAATCGTATCGATGACGAGAAGATTCGCAAGGCTAAGCTGCGCATGGCTCAGGTGCTGGATTACAGCGTGACCTCTGATAAGGCGGAAGATCAACTGAAAGAGTACGCTATACACGGCACCAAGGTTATCGACCTTTCCAAGATTGATGCAGAGGAACTGCGCAAGGAGATCAAACAGGCGCCGTACAAGGCCATCGAAATCGATGACCTCAAGGCGTTCCTTGAAAAAACATTGCAGGATATGCTTTCCCGCAACTGCACCCGGGATTCTTTCTCCAATCGCTTCAGGAATATCATTGACCGCTACAACGCCGGCGCCTCCGAAAATGAGGATTATTACGAGCAGCTGATCAAGCTTCTGGAGGACTTGCAGAAGGAACAGCAGCGACCCAATACAGAGGGGCTGACTGAAGAGGAGCTGGAGCTGTATGATCTGCTGACACGCGGGCGCAAACTCACCAAAGCAGAAGAGCAGAAGGTAAAGCTGGCTGCCAAGAACCTGTACAAAAAGCTGACCGAGCATCGCGATGAACTGCTGGTGGTAGACTGGTACAAGGATGAGCAGCCTATGCTGAAGGTAAAGACAGCCATAGAGGATTCCCTGGATGAAGACCTGCCGACTTGCTACGACAAGGAGTCATTCGAGTCAAAAATCAGCCTGCTGCTCAATCACTTCATCGACATGGCAATTCAGGGCTATGGATGGATTGCGGCGTAATGATTGCAGGAGAAATAGTGGGAGTTCTTATAGAAAATAGGATTTCGTCGGATGTGCATGGGATATATGCGTGTTTGTCGACGTTTGAAAATAATGTGAGCAATGAGTAAGGGTGCATCATTGGGCGATTCGTTCGAAAGAATGTCAAAATTGTGGACAGAACTTGCTAAGGCTGCTATGCCGAGTCCTGCGGTTCTAAAATTATTTGATTATCAAAAGTCATGTAGAATAACTTTTGATAATCCAGCAATAAAAAAAACAATAGAGATTAGTAATCTTCCTGCGATAAAGAATGCATCTGAAATATCTTCTCTACTTCAAAAGAATGCAGCAGCTATAAATGAAAACTCTCATTGGAAAGATGCGTTAGTATCGTTCGATGCACAAAATTTTCAGGGAATAAATCAGCTTTTTACTCTTTTTTACACTCAGCATTTTCGATTGTTTGAAGAACAGCGAATTGCATTCGGTAAAATGCGTGAACTTTGGACCCGGTTTTCCGCATTAGATTCAATTATTGCCATAGGTAAGAGTGTAGAACGTCGATTCAATGAGTTGCGAATCGATGATATTTTGCTAGGGTTTTATTGGTGTGTTTTTGATGATGATTTGAGGCAAAAGATAGGTCTTAAAACAGAATATACAAAAGAAGAAATCGATGGTATTGTTATTGAATACTATTCCCAGAATCATTATGAGAATATAAAGAAACACGTAAAATATTGGCAAGAAAATGGAATTATTACTAATAGGGTTCCAATAATCAATTCTGCTTTAAGTATACTCGATAGGCAAGATGATTCCGACTCGTATAATGCAATAATCCCTCTTCTATTAGCCCAAGAAGATGGATTAAAAACAGAAATAAGAAACCTTATTCCAGACGAAGTAGTTAAAAAAATTAGATTACAGCATACTATTTCTAAATTGACGGATGAATTGCGTTTAAAAGGAGTCAGTGCAAAGGATGCGCACAAACAAGCATTGAAGAATGCTCAATCAACCAAGTTACATAAAATTAGCGATGTTAAATTAATTGTTGCCTACCTTGGCCGCTTATCCATTCAAGTCGCAAGTCCCAATGTATATTCTGGAGCAAAAGAAATATTATGCCGTACATTTCATAGCAATTGGAATGATATAGAGCAATTAGCAGACAAAGACAAACATAATAAGTTCAGAGACCGTATTTTACACGGGCACCCCGATTCTTTGGAATACGGAACTAAGAAAAATCTAGTTCATTCGTGGTTAGAGCTGATTTTACTTGTCGAAATCTATATCCTCGTCAAACATATAGAAGACACTCATACATATGAGGGATAAAGGGATTCTGATTAAGCAGAATCTCTTCATTCGACAATTAGACGTCTAATTTAGTCCGTCACGTTCCTGTGTTTGTCTGGCGCATGGAGATGTTATATCACAAACTGTAACTGCCACAACATCCTCCACCGGGATGCGGGTGCCGGTGTCCATGATAAGCAGCTTCTCGTGCGGTATAAGCTTCTTGATGCGCCCGGTGATCTCCATGTAGCTGCCGCCAGCTTTGCGTGTGTCCGGGACGAAGTAGACGATATTCAGGACAAGGTTGGAATCGGTTGAGGCCAGTTGGAGGAG
>JAFZGW010000030.1 GCA_017555205.1 Akkermansia sp.
AAGAAATTGCTGGACCGATGAACTTTCGTTCATCAGTACCGTGTAACCTCGCTCCGAAGTTCCTTAGAACTTCATCTCGGCGCAGGCCACGATACGCGTCACGACCTTTTCCTTCCCTCTCTTTATCCTCTCCGGCACCCCGCCCGGAAGGTAATCCGGTGGCGAGCATCGCTGCTCTGCCGTGGTGCCACGGAAAGTCCGTGAACTGAAAACTGCCTCGCCCGGCCGTCGCTGCTCAGCTGCTTATTTCAGCGGCTCGTTCAGCTCTTTCGGGCTTCACCGTGTCGGTGTGCCGAGAAGTATACATGAATCATCGCCGAACGTCAAGCACATTTTTCAAAAATTTTGCATTTTTTTGCAAGAAAATTTCAAAAACATTGAAAAATCAATGTTTTCAAAAATCACTTTTTTTGCAATTTTTCAAGAAAAGGCAAATTTTGGCTAAGAAAAGCTAATTTTTTGCGCCCGGAGGTTCAAGATTGACAAAAAGAGTGAATATGGTAGTATGGAGCACGAGATGACGACGGCTGAACTGGTAGTGAATTATCTGCGTACTCTGCAAGAAGCGGGCACGCAGCAGCTGGCTGTCGATGACAATGCGCGCGCGATATTGCGCGAGTGGATGCTCGCCGCCAAGCGCGGTATTCGCAGGCCGATAGCGGCGCCGGCTGTACTACCGGCAAGCTCAGCGCAGCAGATTGAACCGGCAGTTGCCCCGCAGGCGACTGTACCGGAGGCTGACCACGATGTAGCCACCGTAGCCAAATACTTGCGCGAGGCTGTGCACGAAGAGACACCCGAAGAACCGGAGCAACAGGAGGAGGCAGTTCCCTTCTTCCGCCCCGGCGGCAACACAGCTGAAGAGGTGTGGGCCAACTTCGAGCGCATGCTGCCCGGTTGGCGCCCATTGAAGGAATTGGGCACCTTGCGTAGCGTTTACGTGCCACCGATGGGCAATCGCCAAGCGGATATTATGTTCGTGGGAGATGCCCCAACATACCCGGATGAATGCGAGCGCCGCAGTTTTGCAGGTGCAGCCGGTGAGAAGTTGGATGGCATGCTGCGCGCCATGGGGCTTACGCGCGAGCAGGTTTATATTACCCATTTGGTAAAGTTCCGCCCGGCCATGCCGCGACAAACTACCAACAACCGCCCGCCCAACGAAAAAGAAATGCTTTTTTCCCGCTCGATTGTAGAGCTGGAAGTGCGCTTGGTACAGCCGCGCGTTATTGTTGCGCTTGGCGTGATTGCCGCGCGGGGCTTACTGCAGCAGGGCGAGCTCCCGCTTGCAGCCTATCAGCAGCAAAGCTCCGTATTCTGCGGAGTACCGGTTGTGGTCAGCCACCATCCCAGCTACCTGCTCCGTACCAATGACCTGACGGAACGCCGCCGCCTGTGGGAAGAAATGCTTAAGGTTATGGAGCTGACGGGGCTGCCTATCAGCGATAAACAGCGCGGCTATTTCCTCAAACGCTGAGGTGCCACTACCAGTCTCTCGCTCTTTTAGCCGGGGCTCCGCGTTGTCTTATATTTATTTGGGTAAAATCTGAGCTTTGCTCAAATCGAGTTGTTTTCACAAAAAAATCCCCCGGGCAAAAGCTCGGGGGATTTTTTTGTTTCGCAAGGTCAGGCTTGCATCAGAAGTTGATGCGATAGCCGACCGTGCCGTTGACGTTCGAGTAACCGCTGCGCAGTTCAAGCGAGCCATCGATGAAGATTGCGCCATCGTCATCACCCACGGGAATGGTGAGACCGGCACCAAGCTCTACGCCGAAGGCGCCCAGCTCAGCACTCTCTACAGCGGAGGTGGCCTTACCGCCAATGAAGGCTACGTCGGCCTCGCTGCTGCGGTCGCCGACATCGAACTTAGCGAGAGCGCGAGCCTCGAAGATAGAGGCACGGTTGTACAGGCTCTCACCAACGACTGCCTGCAAGCGAGCACCCAGACCGAAGGTAAGGACGGTCATGCTCTGGCTGCCGACATCAAGCCCGGCGTCGCTGCCGCGTTCCGTGTAGCTACCCACGGAGCTGTGGCGCAGCATGACATTGAATACAGGCTGCAAGCAAGCAGTTGCATCTTCATCCAGCGGCATTACATGGCCTACCTCATACATCAAGCCGAAGCTCATACCGTCGGTGCTGCCCTCAGTCTGGTAGCCTGCACCACCGGCGTTGACCGTGCGGTCGAAGGAGCCATCCATCATACCTACGGTAGCCACGAAGGTGTGAGTCCATGCGTACTCGGCATAGCGGGCAAACAAGCTCACGTAGTAGGTATCCATATCACCCTCGGCCTTAGCCTCGGGGCCATTGGCGGTCAGGTTACCGTACATAGCCGTAATGGCCATACCGGCGCTGAAGTTCGGGTCGAAGTCTACATCGAAGCCCACGGTACCACCCCAGCTGTCGATGGTGTAGCCGGCGTTAGTACCGCTACGGTCGAGGTCGCCACGGTTGCCCTCGGCATTCACCCAAGCATTGAAGTAGGGCATACCCTCGTTGACCACGCACTCGTTGACGCCCATGGAGGTGGTGCGGTTACGAATAGCGCGCAACTGGCGCTCCACATCGCCGCTCAGAGCCATGCCCATTGTCGCGATGGAGGCACCGGCCACGGCTGCGGCATCCTTATCGGTAATGTAGCCGGAATCCACGGCATCGAGCAGTTCAGCCTGCGTGGGAGCCAAATCGGGAGCAGCCTGCGGGTTGATGTTGACCAAGCTGTCATCCAGCAGGGTTGTACCTGCAGCACCATTTTCGCTCTCCGGCTTCACTGTGCTCTTCACATAGTCAGTGCGACGATCAGCAACTACCATGCCGCCCTCCAGGCGTTCATTGATGAAGTACTTATCGAAGCCCTTACCGCTGAGAGTAACTGTTGCACTGCCGGTGGTCTTATCCAAATCGGCAATCACTGTTGTACCGGAACCGACGTTGATGACAAGAGCATCATCTGCCTGTTCTACGTTGATAGAGGTATTGGTCAGACTGAGCTTGCCGGCAATGTGCTTATCCGGCACGATACCAGCCCCCAAGGTGGAGGTATTTACGCCCAAGTTCAAGCTACCACCTACCATAGAGGAATTCTCAGCAAGTGTCAGAGTCTTACCGGCAGCACCGGCCAGCTCTACATCAGCACCGGTCGTGCGGATGGCATCCATGGTAGCATCATCAGCGTATTCCAATTCAATGGTACCGGCGCTGCCCTTCACCGTCAGACCTTCGCCAACGGTCAAGGCTGCAACGGCTCCCTTTGTCACGGCGATTGTAGCGCCACCGTACAAACCGTCCCAATCAGCCGTACCGGTTACGGTAATAGCACCGCTGAGGGTAGACTCCGATGTACCGGTCAAGGTAGCAACGGTGAGGTCAGTCGCCTGCACGTTTACATTACCAACTGCAATTCCACCGGTCATCTCACCGCCTTCGATGGTTACGCTATCGTCGCCATCACCTTCGAGGGTAAGGGTCTTGTCGCCGCTGAGGTCACGCAGCATGAGACTGGGATTGTCCGTTGTCGGGCTGATAGTGCTCAGGTCGATAACCTGATCTTCATCCACCACCACGTGATTGATGGTGTTCAGAGTCTCGTAGCCGTATACCAGTGAGCTGTCGTCAGTCGTATCGGTAATGTAGAGACCACCTTCAGACTCGCTCTTGGAGGTGTACCAAGTACGCTCACCTTCCGTCAGGTCACGCACGCCGGCGTATACCAACGTAGCCGAGCTCAGATGGGCAGAGAGACGGGAGACCTCGCTCAGCTCGATGGTTCGAGCATCGAGCAGCATCTCCTGACTGTAATCGTTATTGACAACTACATCAACCCCTTCGTCACTGCTCACCAGCAGGTATTCACCATTCTCCAGCATGCCGGAGAAGTTAATTTCCGTCTCAGCCGTTCCCATGCTTGTTACCGTCAGCACGGGGGTCACATCGTCGGAATCGCCCAGCGCGGTAAGGCCGCCGTCGAATACAATGCTGTCAGCAAGAACCTTGCCGGCCTGAGTGCCGGTGGCGGAGGTCAGGTCGAGTGTCTTCGCGGTCAAGTCACCGGCGGCTGCGCTGGCAGCGGTAAGGGTCAGCGTTTGACCGGCGGCATTGATGTGGCCATTGCTCTCGTTAATCGCGATAGAGGAATCGCCGGTGAGATTAATCTCGGCATTTTCTGCAAGCGAAACAGTACCATTACCCTCGGTTGTGAGTGTTCCGATTGTGCTACCGGTACCGGTCACAGTGTAGGAGCCCTTCACATTGAGAGAGACGGCGTCATATCGACCAACAGAGATGTCGAGACCTTCGCCCACTTCACCCAAATCAACACCGCTGAGAGTACCGCCAACGGTCAACTTACCCTTGTTCAGAGTAAGGCTGCCCTGTTCCTCCGTATTTCTGGTAAGCTTGGTGGTTGCGGAGAAGTCACCGGTAATGGAAATGGCACCATTGTTAAGGACAATATCGCCGGAGTTGTTGAAATCACCCACGATATCGAGACCGCCGGGAGTTTCGGTTCTGGCCATCTGAACATCCTGAGCGTCCACCGTAATGGAGCCGGAGTTGAGCAGGGAGTTACCTACCTTCATGATAGAAGAACCACTGATGACGATAGAACCCTCGTTCTGAACATCACCGGCCACAGTCAGACTGGCATCTTTCAACTCGATGGAGCTTTCGTGGGCACTGTTGGTCAATTCAGCACCAATGGTAATCGAACCACCGGTTGCAGAAAGAGAACCACTATTGGCCATACCTTCTTCAACCACCAGCTTACCGCCGTTGTCTGTTTCCGAACCGACATTCAGGCTGTTGGAGTTCGCCACTGCACCCACCACAGTCAACTGACCATCGGAGTTCACACTCAGCTCACCATTATTGGTAAGGTTAGAGTTGAAGGTCAAATGGCGCAAGCTATCGTCCTGCTGTTCAGGATCAATAATCTCGTCTGCCACACCGTCACCGACTTGGAGCACAAAGCCCTCCCTCACTACGGATTCTTCACCGGCGAATGAAGTGCTGGCGTTGTTGATAGTCAGGCTACCGGCATTTGCATTCAGCACACCGGAGGCCTCTACCACGCCGATAACCGGCTCAGTCGTCTCATTGCCTGCTTCGTCAATAACGGTCTTGCTACCATCGCTGAATGTGTATTCAGAAACGGTTGAATCGGGAGATACGCTGATTGTCACCTCATCGGGCGTCACAGTGCCGGCGATGCCTACCTGAGAATCGCCGCTACCATTGAAGAGTGCAGACTCGCCCTGGGAACCGGGTTCAGCACCGCCGCCCCAGGAATCACCCTCGTTCTCGCTCCACTGGCTTCCCTCGGAACCATCCCAGGGATTACCCGCAAGTGCGGCGGAGAGCACCAGAGAACCACCCTGATTTACCAGTTCGTACAGGTAACCATCCTTTCTCAGGGATGTACCATCACCGAAGGCAATATCTGCGCTGATACTGCCGGCGGTAATCAATGTCACCGGATTCTCCACGAGTGCCGTGGTCAGCATATCCGTAGAGATATCAAGCAGGAAGTTACCGGTAAGAGCTCCGGAAAGAGTGATGCCGCCATTCACAAGAGCACCCAGCGTCAGTGTACCCTGAGAGCCCGCCGTGCCGATAGCCAAGCTGCCGAAGCTACCCGTGCCGGCATTCAGCGTGAGAGTGGAGGCCGTAACCGTAGAACCGGCTGCATTGACGGTGTTCACAACAACCGGAGCCGCGAACTTGGCCGTAGTACCCTCCGTTACAGCCAGAGAGGTGGCAGTAATAGCACCATTGACCATTACGGTGGTGGATGCACCCAAGTTGGCATCATCAATGGTTACATTGAGAATACCGGCACCGGAGTTAATCAGAGAGGCATTAATCGCCGCGGAACCACTGAAGGTCAAGTTAGTGGTGAAGTCTCTGGTCAGAGCATTGTCAAACTTACCGGTCCAGCCGGAAGTATCACCGGCAAAGATGTAGTTCTGAGTTGATCCCTTATCTCCGGCGCGCACCATATCACCGCTGCCGCTCACAGCACCGGCAAAGGTACGGGTATCACCGTTCCAGCCGTTGTTGAACGTCAGAGCAGCTGCGCCATCGGCATTCGTCAACTTAACATTAGCAGCGTAGGTCTGAGCAGTGGAATTGGCTTGACTCAGATAACCGGTTACACCGCTGATTTCAACAGTGGAGCTAGCACCGTTGGCCAAGGTGTCGACATTGAAGTTGCTTACGGCGGCATTGCTCAGCTTCACCGTACCGGTCCAACCTTCGCCCAAGGTTACATTAGAAGCAAGGGCTGCTGCGCCGGCCAAATCGTATGTACCGCTACCGCTCACAGCCACAGCACCGCTAAGTGTACCGAAAGCACTCTGGGAGATGCTCTGACCGTTGAGGTCGAGTGTACCACCGGCAGCAGAGGTAATGAAGCCATCAGCCAGCGTCGAGGTGGCGAGTTGCAGCGTGCCACCGTTGATGCAGAGCCCGGTGGCCTTGCTGAATTCTGAACCACCGTTATATTGCACGGTACCGCTATTGGCATAGTAAACTGTACCTGCCGAACCTTCTGCGCTGAATACGCCATTGGTGTAAGTACCGGTCAGTGCGGTAGTACCATCAAACCACTGAGTACCATCGGCTGCCGTGGCGGTACCGCCGCTCACAACAGCATACTCCGTAGTTGCGGTCTTGTAACCGTTGGCGCCGCCGCTGTAAACAACAGTACCTTCAGTCCTGCTTACACCATCACTGATAACAACAGTACCACTCAGGTTCACAGTACCCGTAGCCGTGATAGTGCCATTGATAGTGCTGTTTGCCAGACCGATTGTGCCGCTCACCGTTGTACCGGAACCGATAGTCACGCCATCGGCATTCCATGTACCGGCCAATTCTGCACCGGAGATGGTGGTCGAGCCCGTGTTGGCAAAGGCATCTGTCGTGTCGGTCAGTGTCACTTTACCGCCGGTGATGTTTACATTACCCGCACCGGCAATCTTGGTTGCGGTAAGTTCAGCGGAGGAATTAAGAGCTGTACCCACGGTAATATCGCCGGCTGTTGCCATACCCGTAGCGTTGGTATAGGTACCAACTGCGATATTGGAGGCGGAGACCACACCGGTCACCGTAGCGGTATCGGCCAAAGTCAGGTCACCGGTAATACCCTTACCGTTGAAGTCGACCTTGCCGGACAATGTCACGCCGTTGGAGAAGGTGTTGGTATCACCAGCCAGCTTCAGGGTACCGTCACCGCTAACAGTCGTAGCAGCCATGGTAGCACCGTTCACCACGAGTTCACCGCCATTGATAACCAGAGCACCTGCAGCAGAGTTACCGGTGATGGTCAAGCTACCGGCACCATCCTTGGTAAGTGTGCCGCCGCCCTGCTGGGTTGTAATGGTAAGAGCTGCCTGTTCGCTGATATTCAGACCGCCGTTACCGGCAAGAGCCATGGTGGTCACAGCAGAGGTCTCAGCCGCGGTGCCGGTGCCGAGGGTGAGCGTTACACCATCGTTGAGCGTTACTACCGAATCAGCCTTGGCGGCATTGATGGTCGTGAAGCCCATATCAGCAGCCAGAGTCAGTTTAGCGGTATTGTTTGCCGTACCAACAGTAACGTGCTTAATATCATTGGCGCTATTGGTCAGCGTCATAGTACCGCCATTGGAGTTCGTCGTACCAAGGTCGAGGTACTGACCGCTCACCTTACCGGTCAGAGTCAGCTCATAAGACTGGCGGAATACATAAGCATTCTTCGTATCGGAAAGCAGGATATCCAAGTTCGATGTCCCGCCATTGCTCCAGTGCTCACCGGCAGTCAGCTTGAGTGTAGCTCCTTCGCCAAGCCTGTAAGTGGTAATGTTGGAATTACCACCGGCTATCTCAACAGTACCGGCAAAGGAGGACATCGAAACGCCCTTATCGTGATTTCCATCTGCGAAAGCGATGCGCACAGTACCATCGCCATTGACTGTCTTGGCCGGAGTAAAGCTACCACTCTGAGTACCGGCAAAAGCCAACGTAGCGCCATCCTTCACATAGAATTCGGTAGCATCAGCAGTGCCGGCAGTAGCAGAATCGCCACCTACGGTCACTACAGAACCAGCTTCTACAGCGTAATAAATCTTACCGCCATCGATAGTAATACTGCCATCCGCACTGAGCGTGTAAGCCGTACCACCATAATTGACAGCAGTGAAATTATTTACGGTTGCACCCTCAGCCTTATCGAGCACCTTATATGTAGCACCTGCTATAGTCACCAAGCCATTGGTTTCGGGAACTGTTACCTCGGTGTCAGTACCGGCAAAATCCGCCAAGCTGCCAATGGATATGCTGCCGTTAGTACCTACCGTAAGAGTACCGCCGGTAAGCGTAATTACCCCACCGATAGTCGTCGCGGAATTCAGCGCAACAGTACCGTTTTCTATGGTCAGGCCGGCATTCAACACAGTCGAACCATTCAGGTTCAGCTGGCCGGTTCCCTTCTTGGTGAGTAGCTCATCGGCCTTGGTAGCACCGGTCACCGTCAGCGGACCTCTACCACCGTACACATCTATAGTTGCGCCGGTTCCACTGCCAACTGTCGTGGCAATCACCAGCGAACCCAAGTTTTGGCTACCTCCATCATGGTTCAGCAACGCCCCGCCTCCCAACTGAAGAGTGGTATTGGTCATCGTCGAGTCTGCCAACCACTCAAGCGTACCTTCCTGTACATTGAGGGTACCGGCAGATACATCAGTATTGCGCAGGTGGAATACACCGGCACCTACCTTAGTAAGGGTATGGCCATTAAGATTCAACTGCGTATCACCATAACCGCTACCAATTATACCGGCACGGTTATCAAAGCGGAACTCGGCGTCTCCAAGCAAGTCAACAATCGGCATATTGCGCTTGCCGGTATCAATAGCACCACTACTATTGGTAACAACAGCACCAGCTTCGAGTACATAATGATAGTATGATTCCATACCATTAAGATCCACCACAGCGCCGCCCTGTACCGTAATGGTACGAGAGGTATCAGTTAAATAGTTCTTACCGAAAGAATCGGGATTAGAAGCCGCTACCAATTTGGTGCCGTTGAGTACCACAATTGTGCCACGGTAGTCAACATTATTACCGGCGCTGCTGTTGACAACCAGATAGCCATCCTCATCAACTTCGGCGGCTACATCCAAGGGCAAGCCAGCGCCTCCCTGAGCACCGGTGAACTTCAATACATTCGTCCCCTCACTGTTGGTGAGATAGAGAGAAGAGGTAGCATCGGCCAATGTAACCTTGTTGAGCATTGTAGCATCGGTGGTCGTCAGGGTGGCTCCGGCAGCCACAGAGAAACTACCTACTTCAGCCATCGTCTCGGCATCATAAGCCACCTGCGTATTCACCCAGTAAGTGCTCTTATCAACGCCGGCTATATAGATGCTACCGGTAGCTTCATCCACTCCGGTCGTCAGGGTTTCCCCACCCAGCACTACACTATCGACACCGGTAATAGTAGCACCGGCCTGAGCCTCAATCACGGCAAAACGACCGGCAAGATAGCCGTTTTCGGATTCAACACCGTTAGCATCTTGGTACGAATCACCCACCACCACATTCAACAAATCAAGAGATGTCAGGGTAATGATACCTTCGTTCACCAAAGAAGCATCGGCTGCCACCTTAATACCGAGACGCAGCTTTGTATCGCCGGCAAACTTCAAGGTACCGGCTTCCACATTCACCAAACCGGTAATTTCGTTGGTGTTATCTTCCGAGCTGTAGGAAAGAGTCAGCGTACCGGCACCGGTTTTGGTAATCGAACCGGCACCATCCGTACTGACAGAACGGTATATACGTCCTGTGATATCCAAGTTATCTTCCGCACCTGTCACCTCAATGGTAAGAGCCTTACGCTCGCGAATAGCAACCCCAATCGTATTATTTGTACCCGTGGCAGTAATTTTACCATCGAAGGTATCCAATGAGGCGGGGTCTGAGGCATCTGCGGCAGAGGTGCTCAAAATCTGAGCATTACCACCCAGCACAAAATTAGTAGACTGAGTTACGCGATTCGACAGATTCAGTGTCGCAAGCTTGCCTTCTTCGCCCAGCAAAATCACGTTCTTGGTAGCACTGCCGCCCCAGCCGAATACATCACCCGTAGTACCATTGACCACGCCACCGGCTTTAATAGTCAAATCCCCGTTAATCCTGGGAGAACCGGTATTCTGCGTCAGCTCCAAGGTAGTGCCATCGCCCACCGTTACATTGAGAGTACCGGAATTGCGAGTAATATCGTTGGCATTAAATGTCATCTCAGCGCCGGCAATTTCCACGGTTGCACTGTTACCGTTGCCAACATTCACCGTTACACCACCGGGCAGACTCTCCGCAATGCTACCGCTCAAATCAGTCAAAACCAGAGAAGCATTATTGCCGGTAATAATATAACCGGTCTCGCCCTCGACCGTAGAGGAATCCACCGTGCTATCTGCCTCAGAAACATAATATGTGGTAGACTGTGATGTTACAACCACACCATCTACATAGTCGCTCGTGACATCCACACCGTTAACCATCAGCTTAGCACCTTCAGTCAGAGCAATAGCACCAGTGCCGGATGCAATAATATAACCTTCAGCCGCAAAACCATTGCCCGAGATAGCAGCTTCCCCGAGCATAGACTCGGACAGACTCACTTCACCGCTCAAAGTGATAGCACCGGTATTGGTAATAGTACGACCGAGAGTCACCGAGTCCAGAGTGATAGTAGCGCTGTTATTGATAGCTCTGCTGGCATTCAGCGAGATACCGGACCTAAAGCTGGCCGCACCGCTGATGTTGATAGTAGCGGCATCGATAGAGCTATTGTTAACCGTTGCGCCTTCGATATTGACAACACTTTCTGCATTGAGCGCAGTGACGGAACCGGTACCGGTCGTACCTTTGAACGTGAAGGTACCCTTCTTATCAGCGACAACACTCATATTGCCACTGTATGCACTCATATCCCCCTCGAAGACATAGGTCTGATTATTAGCACCTCGACCGGACTGCGGGCAATAGCTAAAATCACCCGAACCGG
Organism: Akkermansia sp.; assembly: GCA_017555205.1. Lineage (GTDB taxonomy): Bacteria > Verrucomicrobiota > Verrucomicrobiia > Verrucomicrobiales > Akkermansiaceae > Akkermansia. The sequence continues at coordinate 11,057 of JAFZGW010000030.1, forward strand.
TGATGGTATTCTTGAAAGTGTAAGTACGATTGGACGAACCATCGTTAATTTCGCCCTTTACAATTTCAACCGGGGCATTGACATTTAGCTCACCGTTCGGTGTCAACCAACCGGTCAGATTCAGGATAATCTGATCATCCGCTGTGGCAGATGTCAGGTTACCATCACCACTTGACGTGATTTCGTAAGTCGCGGCCTGAGCTTGAGCCGCCACGAATGCAATCGCAACGGAACCACCGGCAACGAAACCGGTACCAACTGTTGTAGCAATACCGCCCACGACTGCCATGCAAGCGAGAACAGCACTTCTAAGCCCCTTAGGGAGATGTAGTTTCATAATTTTGAGGTGTAAGAATAAAAGGTTATTTGCGGACGTACAGGGTACAGTCCCCCATTAATTTACCTTATCATGATAGCAAAACGCCCTTGGAAGTCAAGCTGAAAAAGCTCAAGATTTAGATTTTTAGAGCGCATTACAACAGCACGAATCCGAGCGAAGCGAAGCGAAAGGTGCCAATGAATCATTTATGCCACGATGCAAGCTTGACGTGAGATTGAAAGATGGCAAAATAAAGCAGTTAAACTTCAAGCACAACGTAACATGCCACAGTTCCTAACAGCAATTACAGGTTCCCCGTTCTTCTATTTTGCAATGGGGATACTGCTACTGGTGCTCTTTTTCTGGTATCTGGCGTCAGAAAATGATAAAGCAAAGCGCAACGCCGGTACATTCTTCATTGTTGGCTTTGCCGGCTTTTCGCTGCTCTCCCTGTTTGTAAACGGGATGCAGTACGGCATTGACATCAAAGGCGGTGTAGAGCTGACGCTCGAGGTACAGCCGTCGATGGATGACAATGGCAACATGGCTCCGCCGTCGGAACAAGACATGGAGCAAGCCTGCGCTATACTCGGGGAGCGACTGAACTCCACCGGCACCAGCGAAGTGCAAATCCTGCACTCCAACAACAAAATTCTCATCCAAATTCCGCGACAGGACAGCAACGACGACGCTAAGAATAAGGAAAAAATCGACGCGATGGTAAAGATGCTCACCAAGATGGTGAAGCTCGAGCTCCTGTCCGTCTATCCGGATTCCGCCGCCGTACTCTCTGCCCCTGAAATTCAGGAAGGCTTGGTTAAATACGAGGAGCGCCTGAATGACTACAAAAAGAAATTGGCGGCCGGCGACGCTACCCTGCGCGCCCCTGTTCCCCCGCGTATACCGGATCGCATGGGGCTTCAGGACTACATGATACTGCCCCAGCCGTTGGTGGACGAAAAAACCGGGCAGCCGATACTTGACCGCAACGGCAATCAGGAAATCCGTTACTATGTGATTCAAAAACCCATTGCAGCCAAGCAGCAGGGCATCTACATTGCCGGCGAACATGTAGCTGCCTCCAGCCCGGACTACGCACGCAAGGGTTATGTAAACGTATCCCTCAACCGCGAGGGCGCCGTGCGCATGGGTAAACTGACCAGCGGCATGACTTTGGGCCGCGACATGCTGGCCGTGGTACTCAACGGGCAAGTGAAATGCGCCCCTGTGGTGCAGAGCGTGCTGAGTAAAGACTTCAACATCTCCGGTCTTAACGGCAAGGGCGAGCCGGAGGATATTTCGAAAGCACTTTCCAACCCGCTCTCCAGCGACCTGAAGGTGGAAGGTCGTAAAGATGTATCCGCCCAGCTGGGTCAAAGTGCTCTTGAGCAGGGTATCCTTTCCGGCCTCATCGGCATGGTTGGTATTTTCGTCTTCTGTTTCTGGTACTACCGCACATCGGGCATTGTTGCCATGGTAGGTCTTTCCTTCAATGCGCTGGCACTCATTGGCCTGATGAGCCTGTTCGGCTTTGTGCTCACCCTGCCCGGTATAGCCGGTATCGTGCTGACCATGGGTATGGCGGTGGACGCGAACGTGCTTATCAACGAGCGTATGCGCGAAGAAAAAGCACTGGGCAAGCCCTTCATCATTTGCCTGCGCAGCGCTTACGAGAAGGCATTCTCCGCCATTTGGGACTCGAACATCACCTCCCTCATCACCGCCATCATCCTCTTCTGGCTTGCCAGCGGTTCAATTAAAGGCTTCGCCGTCACCACGAGCGTAGGTATCATCACTTCACTCATTGGCGCCGTAGTTGTTACCCGCGTGCTCTATTTCTGGATGGAGCGCTTAGGCCTGCTGAAAGACGCCCAGTTTGCAAAGGCACCGCTTGAGGGTAAGGTATTCGACTTCATGAAGCACCGCAAGGCCTGCGCATGGGCTTCCGTAGCTGTGATTGTGCTTGCCACAGCATACGGCATATTCGTGCGCGGCGACAAGGCGCTGGGTATCGACTTCACCGGTGGTTCAACCATCACCTACGTCATTCCGGGTGATGCTGAGGTAGACTACAAGAAAGCGGAAGAGGCCGTATACGCCATGAAACTCTCCAAACAGCCCACCGTACAGCAGTTCGGCAACACAACCGACCACAACATCAAGATTCGCGTAGCTACGAAGGAAGAAGCTGAGATGATTGATGCAACTCTGCGTAAGGATATCCCCGGCATGGCAGCACTTCCCCCCGCCTCGGTGGAGGATGTAAGCTCCTCTCTGGGCAGCACCTTCTTCCGCACAGCTTGCTGGGCTCTACTGGCCGGCATGCTGGGTATCACGCTCTATCTGGCCATACGCTTCGAATGGAGTTTCGCTATGGGTGCGCTGGTATCCACCGCCCACGACGTTGCGGCAGTCATCGCGCTGGTCGTACTCATGGGCACGGAGCTGAGCATCATCCACATCGGTGCATTCCTGACTGTGGCTGGTTACTCGATTAACGATACCATCGTTATCTTCGACCGCATTCGTGAGCGTCTGCGCTTGGCTGAACCGAGCGAAAAACTGGTGGACATCATGAACGAGGCAATCAACACCACACTGTCTCGTACTCTGTTGACCTCCGGTTCAACCATAGCCGTGCTTATTGCCCTCATTGCGCTGGGCGGCCCTGCCATGAAAGACTTCTCCGTCGCCATGATGCTGGGTATCTTCGTGGGTACCTACTCATCCATCTTCATCGCCGCCCCCGTGGTGCTGGCCTTCGACAAGAAGAACAGCCTGCGCGAGGAACTGCAGAAGGCCGATGAAGTCGGAGCCTGATAAGCACACCGTTTTCAAGCAATCCAAAACCACGGGCGCGGCAATCAGCCGCGCCCGAAATACAATAAAGCAATCGAACTCATAATGCGCCGCCCCCTCACCCGCCCGCTCCTGTTGATAGGCGCGCTCATGTTTATCTGCGCGTTGACAGGCTCTGTATACTGCGGCATCAAACTGAGCGAGCCCACGCTGCCCGCCGAGCGCGAGGCACACCTGCGATTGCTGATATATTTTCACTTTGCAGTAGCGCAGGCCGCTATACTTTGCATAGCCGCCATACTGTACCTACGGCACCGCCGGTGGCGGCGCTACTACCTACTGGTAAGCTACAACGAGCGCGGCTTGCAATTAAACCCGCCCGGCATACGCATGCCCTCAGCCAGGGTATACCGCTGCCATTTAGGCAACTTAAGCAGCTCGGAACTTCCCCCACCGGAAGCCCCCGTACTGGTGTACCCCATGTTTATGCTCAGCGGGCATTCCAGCGGAACCAAGCTTGAGAGCGCACTGGCTGCGGCCTTTGCAGCACAGGGTCACAGCAACCCGAACCTATACTTTCAGCCCGTACTCGGTGCCAGTCCGTGGCTGGCAAAAGCAGCCGCAGCACACATACGCCCCCTGTTACAGCACAAGAGCGGGGTTCTGGTAGTGGCTCACGGCTCCAAATTATCGGAGCCCCCGCCGGAGCCGGCACTCTTCTGCCGCCGACTGCGCGAGCTGCTGCCCGGAACCGAGGTAGCACTCGGGTACTTCAGCCAACAACCGGAATGCAGCGCAGTACTGCGCTCCATGCAAGCTGAACATGTGCTATTGCTACCGTTCCTGCTGACGGAAGGGCTACACACCACCCGAGATTTGCCCACCCCGCAAGCAGCTGAGGCCTGCGGCAAAACCCTGCTGCGCCTACCGGTGGTCGCAGCTCTGCTACACTCACATGAACCCCCAGCCGAACCATGAAACTAGCACTCAAAGTTACCCCCGGCGCCCGTAAAAACGAAATACTGGGCTGGGAGGAAGATTACCCGCAAGTAGGCCGCGTGCTCAAACTTAAAATTGCCGCGCCCCCCATCGACGGCAAGGCAAATAAAGAAATAGAAGCCTACCTGGCAAAAGTTTTATCACTCCCCAAAAGTGCCGTAAGCATAGCCCACGGCGCATCGGGCCGCATTAAGCTGGCAGAACTCCCCGATGGTACCGACCTGAGCCCCCTGGCATGAGCGACTCCCCACTTTCCCCACCACCCGGCAGCGCGGAAGACTGCCTGAACCAAGCCAAGCGGCTGCTGCGCGGACGCGGTTGCGAGCGCGACTACGAAGGCGCTGTAGCCCTGCTCGATCGCGCTGTGCAGCTAGGCAGTGCAGATGCCCTCTACCAGCTCGGTAAATGCTACCTGAAGGGAATCGGCTGCCGCAAAGACCCGTCGGGCGGCGTCAGCTGCCTGGAGCGCGCTGCCTTCACCGGGCACGCCGCAGCGGCCTATCGTTTGGGCGAGTGCTTCGAAAACGGGGTGGGCGCCCCGCGCAGCACGATACTGGCTGCCTATTGGTACCGCAAAGCTGCTGCGCTCAAACACCCTCTGGCCTACCGTGCGCTACTTAAGCTCCGGTAAAAAACACCCTCAATCCACCCTGACGGGTTGCGGCAGCCCGGCCTGTGCAAAGATGTCGAGCAATTGTTGCTGAGGACGCTCAGGCCAGAATTTATTGGATGCCGGACTGGCCGGGCTGGGGTGCAGCATTGTGCCGAGTGTAAACGAATGCCCCGGAAGAGCCGCTGCCGCAAGCTGTAACTGTTTGAGCGCATACCCACCCACACCGACGAGACACCGCGGCTGCAGCACTTCGATAAGCCGCACAAGGTGGCGCTGACAGGCAGCATCTATTTGCGCAACCTGCTCTTTAGGCAGCTGAGTAGGGGTGATATTGGCACCGCTCTCACTCATCCATATCAACGGGCAATAATTCGCCACATACGAACGGGCAAAGAAATTCTCCGCCGTACCATACATAGACTCAAAAAGCCCCCACAGGCGGCGCCCGCTCACCTCCGAACGCGGACAACTAAACCCCTGCACCGGGCGCTTGGGGTGCATCGCCGGCGGTTGCCCGACAGCAGCGCTGATTCCCATCCACAGCGTCACCGCGGCAATCTCGCCAAAGGGCACCCCCGTCTGGGCCATACCGAACGGCCCGGGATTCATACCAAGGTAGAGCACATCTTTAGCACTGTTACCGAAACGGCGAATGTACTGCTCGTGCCCTGCCCAAGCATAGGTAAGCGGGTTGTAAGTATATGCCACGGGGGCGGAGAAAGTGAGCGACTCCATCTCGTCACACAATTGCCGCGCTGCGGCGATGAGCTGTTCTGCCTGCATGACATGAGTTTAGCACAGTCTCGCCCCTGTGGCAACAAATATCACTTGAAATCGGTCAGCGAATACGCTAGAATGGCGCGCGTGAAAGTCATAGCCATTGCCAACCAAAAGGGCGGTGTGGGCAAAACCACAACCACCGTTAACCTTGCAGCCGCACTAGCCAAGCGCGGTCGCCGGGTGCTGCTCATCGATGTAGACTCGCAGGCGAACGCATCGTCTGCACTGGGTATCGAAGCCAGCAGCGGGCAAAGTCTTTACCAGGCACTCATCGGCCACAAGCTGATGGAAGACTTAATCATGCCGGCCAATCGCCGTAACCTCTCCATCATTCCCGCTCACATGGACCTCTCCGGTGTGGAGGTTGAACTCACACAGAACGGCACCCACATTACCTGCATGAGAGATGCTATGGAAGGGCTGCGCAGCAGCAATTACTACGACTATGTATTTCTCGACACCCCGCCGTCTCTCGGCGTGCTCATGACCTCATCACTCTGCGCTTGCGATGAAGTGCTCACCCCCATGCAGTGCGAGTTCCTGAGCTTGGACGGTCTCTCAAAAATTCTGTACGTTGTTGAGCAGATTCGCGAAAGCGGCGCCAATCCGCACCTTAAGCACGAGGGAGTGCTCATGACCATGTACAGCAACACCAACTTAGCCAACCAAGTCATTGCACAGGTGAAGGAAGTGCTGCCGAACAAAATGTACAACACCATCATCCCCCGCTCCGTTCGTGTGGCAGAGGCACCCAGCTTCGGTAAAACCGTCATTGAGCACGACCCGTATGGGCAGGCCTCACTCGCCTACCAAAACGCAGCCAAGGAATTCCTGAGTCGCCACCGCTGATTGCGGTAGGGGGCACCCCTGCCCGCCATGCTGAGCTGGATTTACCCCACCACCTGCGAGCTCTGCCACGAAAGCGCCGAGCTAAGCCTGTGCCCTGACTGCCTGGCCGGGCTGGAGCGAGTACCGCGCCCTATTTGCCTGTATTGCGGAGCCCCACTGAAAATCACCCCGGCAACTACTGCGGGCTGCCCGTTTTGTGAACGGCAACCACGACCTTTTACCTTAGCTCGCTCTGCGCTACTCGGCAACGAACAAAACATGCAGCTGATTTATAAGCTGAAATACCACCAAGCCATTTACCTGGCAGCAGCCCTTGCCCCGTTACTCGCCGAAGTATGGCACCACACCCCCGGGCTGAATCAAGATTTTGCCGGAGCCTGTCTGGTACCCGTACCCACCAGTTCCGAGCACGAACAGAAGCGCGGCTATAACCAGGCGGCTGAGCTCGCCACCGCCCTCGGCAACATATTGGGACTACCCATCGCCCATGTTCTGCAACGCTGCGACACCGAGCATGGCAGTCAAACCCGCCTGAGCGCAACTCAGCGCCGACTGAATGCCTACCGCGCCTTTCAGGTTCGACCGGCCTACAGTGAAAACCGCCGTTCACTACCGCCCCATATAGTGCTGGTAGACGATGTATTCACCACGGGTTCCACTGCACGGGCATGTTGCCATGCTCTCCTTCAAATTCCTGGGGTACAGCGTGTAGCAGTCATGACTCTTGTACGAGCCGAAAGAAAATAAAAAAAGAGGCGAAGGATTTACCTTCGCCCCGTCATTCAGAAACTCAGCGCAGCAGTCGTGCACATTCTTCGTGCCCTTTTTGTACCGCACAGTGCAATGCTGTTTCACCGGCTTTATCAACGGCTTTCTTATTCGCGCCGGAATCGAGCAACAACTTCAATGTGATAGGGTGGTCATTAGTTGCCGCCCACATGAGCGGAGTCACGCCGTAGTCATCCGCAGCATTCACATCCGCCCCCACGGAAATGAGATAGCGCACAGTCTCAACACGACCTGCGGCTGCCGCTCGACTGAGGGGGGTAGTGCCATAGGCGCCGCGAGCATTGAGATCCGCCCCGGCATCACGCAACAGCTTCACGCAATTCAAGTGCCCGCCGGCAGCTGCCTCATGCAGAGGAGTGGCTCCCAACTTATTTTTGGCAAGAATCCATGCGCCGGCTTTCAGCAGAGCCCTCACACACTCGACATGACCGAACTCGGCAGCAAGGTGCAACGGAATCTCCCCCATCCCATTGCGCACATTAACCTTCACCCCGGCAGAGATAAAGTAATTGAGTATGTACAAATCACCCACCACTGCAGCGGCAGACAAATTATTCACAGCACCGGCAGCAACCAAAGCCTGCATACAATCGTAATTGCCCGCACGAGCTGCAGCCAGCAGCGGGGTAACACCCTCGTCGTTAGCCTGCTTCACATCTGCCCCGGCAGCAACCAAGGCCAGCACATTCTCGGTGTGCCCCAAACGAATAGCGCGGTGCATGGGGGTATCACCCACTACATCTGCAGCATCGCAATCTGCATCTTCACTGAGCAGCAGACGCAGGCACTCCGGGCTCTCATTCCATGCAGCCAAGTGCATGGCCGTAGCACGAGTACGGGGATTGCGTGCTTCGATATCAGCACCGGCATCCAACAGTAAATCCATAAAATGAGGCTGATTGGTCTTCACCGCCCAGTGCAATGCGTACTCACCATTCGAGTCGCGCACATTCGGGTCAGCCCCGGCGAGCAGAAGCTGCTCCAACACATGCTCGTTAGCTGTGTTAATTGCCTGCAACAAATACGCCCCATACCTCGCGGGTTTTATACCGCGAGCATTCAGTTCGGCAATTGCCGCAGCACGTTCAGCGGCTCTTTCCGCGGCAGCGGCTCTGGCGGCCGCGCGAGCCGCAGCTCTGGCGGCACGTCGCTGCTGGCGCGGAGTCAGCGCCGGCGCAGCATATCCCGCAGCCGTGGCCGTCGGGCGAGCAGCCGGCACAGCCGGAGCCTGTGCATGCAGCACACCGCTGCTGCATACAGCGGTCACACCCATTGCAATCATCGCATATATCGAACTATTCATAATTGTTGTAAAAATGGTTAGCCTTTCGGTCTTCTTTTTTTCGACGATACATTGCGCCGACTCACCCTCCTGATAGTATACACCAACAACCCATATAGTCAAGTTGTTTTTATAGCAAACTCGCCTACCAAACGCTTATTACCACAGCAGAACACTCTTTACATGAGCAGATTGTCAAACTTTTCACCGTAAAATCATCCACAAAAGAAGGGTTTTTCGCATTTGGCTTGCCTAAATGATAGAATCGTGTTAAAATACCGGCGTATCGTATCGACACACTGTATGAGATATATATCAGCACTACTGCTTTCTGCAATGCTGCTTATGCTGTTCGGGTGTTCGCAACAGCGGCAGATGCAGCAGAACGCATATACGCCGCGCTACGTATACCGCAAAGGTTACACTGCGTACGTGCTGCGTAATGGTAGGGCCGTAGCACCACAACATGCCCCGGCGCGCATTAAGCGCGTTATTGCCGCAGGTAACAAAATCGTCAACAAACCATATCGCAGAGGTGGCGGCCACGGGCGCCATCATGATTCCGCCTACGATTGCTCCGGCTCCACAGCATTCGTATTGAGAGAAGCCGGCTTATTAAAAGCCGGAGTACACCCCACCAGCCACACATTCCTGCGTTGGGGGCGTCCGGGATTCGGCAAATGGCTGACCGTATACACCAAGCGAGGTCATGTGTTTGTGATGGTTGCAGGTTTACGATTCGACACCACCGGCAGCGGTCGCGGCATAGGCCCGCGCTGGTACACCACACCACGCCAGTGCGGTGGTTTTTACGTACGCCACATCCCCGGCTATTGACAAAAAAACGAATGCAGCATTCCCTATAACCAAGCCGGATGAAAGCGCACCGAAAGCTCCACCGACTGGTTATAGGTGATGGCTAATGGTAATTTTGATATGAATGAAGAAAACGAACGCAATCACGGACCGCAGCGCATAGATGAAATAATGCTTGCTTGGGGGCTCGAAAACCATGATTTGGTAACAGTCTCCATTGAGCAGCTGACCCACAAGCAAGTACAGAAAGCCCGCCAAGGGCGCCAGCTGACCCTGAAAATGATGCAAAAAGTAGCCCGAGCCCTCAATGTTGCCATCTGGGAACGACTGGATGAAGAGCAACGCGAGCTTTACTACGAATACATACACCGCGACCTATTCAGCTACGCAAAGGGGTATAGCTCAGATTGGCAAGACCCGAACATCCCGCTGATTCCTCAGCAGCCGGAGGAGTAACCCATGGTTCTGAAGGTCAGCGAGCTGGTAAACCTGCTGCGCAAAACAGTAGAGCAGCAAACCGGCTATCAGCAGGTAATGGGCGAAATCGGCTCATGCAAGCCGGCATCCAGCGGCCACATCTACTTCACCCTAAAAGATAGCAGTGCTCAGTTGCAGTGCGTGCTCTATCGGCAGCAGGCTTTTGCCGGCAGAGTACGACTGCAGGAGGGCATGCTCGTTGAGCTCACCGGCCGCGCCACCGTATGGGAAGGGCGCGGCTCGCTGCAGTTTGTCGTCAGCTCGGTGCGCGCCGCCGGGCAAGGGGACCTGCAAGCGCAATTCGAAGCACTGAAGCGCCGCTTGGAAGCCGAGGGGCTTTTCTCACCCGCTCGCAAAAAACGCCTTCCGGCCTTCCCGGCAAGCGTAGGGCTTATTACATCGCCAACAGGTGCTGTAATAGAGGACATGCGGCACCGCCTCAGCAACCGCGCACCGTGGATACAGGCTCACCTTTACCCCGTTCAAGTACAGGGAAAAGGGGCTGAACACGGGCTAGCCGAGGCCATACGCCGCTGGAATACCCCCGAGCGGTACGGACTACCGACTGTGGATTACCTCATCCTTGCGCGTGGCGGCGGTTCAATGGAAGATTTGTGGTGTTTCAACGAAGAAGTACTGGCACGCGCCATAGCGGCCAGTCGAATACCCATTGTGAGTGCGGTAGGGCACGAAACCGACTTCACCATAGCCGACTTTGTAGCGGATTTGCGCGCTCCTACCCCCACAGCCGCCATCGAGCTGACCACCCCCGACAAAACGGCTCTGCTGCAACGACTGCAACAGCTCGAAAGCACGTTAACCAACAGCATACGCCGCTCCCTTCAAACCGCTGAACTGCGCTTACGGCTCATAGACCAAGGCCCGCTGGGAAATCCCCTACTGGCACTCGCCCGTTTTGCACAACAGGCAGATGAGTATGAAAACGACATACTAACCGCAGCCCAAAACAAAACAACCGCAGCCGCAGCCCGTTTAAGCGTACTGACTGCCCGCATAAGCAGCCAAACGCTTCGTCACCGACTGAGCGCTGCGCACAATACACTGAGTGCCAAAGAACAACAAATCACAACCAAAGCACAAGCCCGCCTAACCGGTGCGCGTGCCGCACTGCAAATACACAGCACCAATCTGGAGGCAGCCAGCCCCCAGCGTGCCCTAGAGCGCGGATTTGCCTTGGTTCATACCTCAAACGGTCGATTAGCACGAACCACCGCCGACCTGCCCCCCGGCAGCACTGCCACCCTGCAACTGGCTGACGGCAAACGCACCATCGAAATACGCCCCTCATAAACCACTACCCGACCATGCACAGCGAATATATACTTCCATCGCCCGAGCTGTTAGCAAACTTCCCCGAAGAACTGCACCGGCTCTTGACGAATTGCGGCGACAGCAGCAAAAAGCACCCCATTACCCTACCACTCGGGGCAGCACCGCAGAGCCCCCCCTACACGCTCTCGTTCGCTTTGAAAATATCGGCTGCCGCTACAGACAAAACAGCTACTGCCCTACATCTTTGCCTGCTCTCTCTGTTGTGCAGGTATAGCCCTGAAGAGTTGCAGCTCCTACTCTTTGCACCCTTCGATTCCCCCTTGCAGCAGTACCATAAGCTGCCACACCTACTCTGCCCGATTAGCCAAACGACTACCCCCCTTTACTGGGTAATCAATGAGGCTAAGCACCGCTGCACCTTGCTGGATACCCAAGGTGCGAAATCCATAATTGACTACAACGCTGCCGCAGCACCGGCAGTCAAGCTCAGCCCCATCATCGCAGTGATAGATGCTCACCACAAAAACGGGGTCAACAGCATGCTCCGCGACCAACTCGAGCAACTCACCGCGCTGAATGATTGCTGCGAGCGCAGCGGCATTCATATCATCATCTACACAGACAATCACCAAATAAGCCACGTTGAGCAAGCACTTCAGGCCGGCACATCAACCGTGCGCCCGGCCTGCCACATGCAAGACATACCCCTCCCCACCTTTACAGAGCAAGTTATATCCACCATCGTACAACATTGCGCAACTCAGGCAAAACAAAATTTCGCCTCCCCGGAACCCGAGCAACCCGAATTATCCGCCCAAGATACCGAGCTATTTGAACGCTGCGTAGAATTCGCTGCTGCTGAAGGCAAAGTAAGCACAGCCGTGTTACAACGCAAATTCTCCATCGGTTACGGGAGAGCCGCCAAAATGATGGATTTCTTAACCACCCGCGGCATCATCGATAGCGACAACCGCTACATACAACCATGACCACAGCAAGGTAGCGGTGAGTTCGGCACCACATATACAGCGAACATTATACCACTCCGTTTATTTTACACCTGACCGATTTTCCTACACTTAAACAACCATGTCCGCCCCTATCACAGCGCTGGCCCCCATGCAAGATGTCACGGATTTGGCATTTATGCGAACCCTGGCACGCATCGACTCCCTGCCGGATTTGTTCGTAACGGCCTATTTCCGCAGCACTCCGACCACTTGTGCCATAGCAGAGGCAAACCTGCGCTGCATAGAGGAAAACCAAACCGGAGTCCCCATACTGGCGCAGCTGGCCGGCAGTGAAGCCGCACCGCTCATGAGAGACGCCGAACGCCTGCTACAACTGCCGATAGCCGGAATTAATCTGAATGCCGGTTGCCCCTCCCCCTTGGTAAACCGCCATGGAGCCGGGGCCGGCTTACTGCGCGATTTACCGGCACTGCGAGCCTGCCTGCAAGGTTTGCGCAGTGTAGTACCGGCCGGGAAATTCAGTGTAAAGTGCCGAACCGGCTGGACCACAGCCAGCGAATTCCCCACTATATTGGCAGAAATCGCAGCCGCCGAGCCCGATATGGCCATGGTGCACGGCCGCACGCGCCAAGACCTCTATAAACCCGGAACCGTACAACCCGAAACCGCACAACTGGCAGTCAACACACTGAATTGCCCCGTACTGGGGAATGGCGATATCACCACCCTACAGCAAGCACACGATTGGTTAAACCAAGTAACACCCGCCGGGGTAATGATAGGTCGCGGAGCTGTACAAAACCCCTACATATTCCGCCAGCTGCATGGTGGCGCAGCCCCCACGACAGATGACATGCGCCGCTACTTCGCCGTGCTGACGGAAGAGACAGACCGCATACTCCACACCAAGCGCACACAGGCTGGCCACTGCAACAGAATGAAAAAATATCTCGCCTTTTGCTATGGCTATTTCACCCCGGAGCAAGAATACGCCCTGCGCCGCTGTACCAATATATCTGATATGCAGCGCATACTATCCGGCGTCACTTTATCTGCTGACTCAGATAAACCTGTGAAATAACTTGACAAAATAGTATGATATGTGCATAAAGGGGCAGCGCGAATGCAAGCGCAATCTAAACAACAGCATGAGATTGATGAAGAAATATCTGACCATGACAGCTGCTGCGGCAGCTCTGCTGACAGCATGCTCCACCCAAAACGACTTGGCTGCTATAGCCACGGGCGGTTACGCATTCCGCCCCAATCGCATTAAAATCGACCCGCAAAAAGCCGTAGCAAACGGCCATTGGGATCGCCCCGAAGGGCTTACAGGTGAGCACCTGATTATCATCGACACCCAGCTGCAGCAAGCTAAGTATTACATCGCTAACCAATACGTAGGCAACAGCAGCATCTCCTCAGGCAAGGCCGGCCACGGAACCCCCGCGGGCACCTTTAAAATTCTGAGCAAAGACGAAGATCACAAATCCTCCCTCTACGGTAGTGTGGTGGACGCCAACGGCAACACACTGATAGCCGACTACACAGTCGGGCAGCCCATGCCCCCCGGCGGCATTTACCAAGGCGCCTCCATGAATTACGGCATGCAGATAACCAACACCGGGATTTGGATGCACGAAGGCTATGTGACCTCCGCCCCCGAAAGCCACGGCTGTATACGCCTGCCGGGAGATATGGCTAAAATTTTCTTCGACAATACCCCCATCGGAACCAAAGTCATCATCAAGTAATTCTAGGTTATTACCATGAACTCACTAACTCGCACACTTTGCTGCCTTGCCGGGTTGATAACCGTGGCTATAAGCAGCTCATGCACCCATCAGGCGCCCCCGCCTCCGCAGGTCGTTGTACAGCCGGATGCTTACGAAATTTTCGTAAAAGAGCATCCCAAGTACCCCAAAACCATGTCAATCTACCGCAACAATGAGCTCATGAAACAGGCGACCCCTAGCTGCCCGATTTACATTTGCCTTTCCCAGCAACGAGGGCGCTTGTATGTAAATGGCAAAGTCGCAGCTGACTGGCCCGTTTCCACCGGGGTCGATGATCACCCCACTCCCACCGGTTCATTCCGCGTAATAGAGAAGAAACGCGAATACAGCTCTCGCACATGGGGCAGAATAGTTGATGCCGATGGCAAATGCGTAGTACGAGATGCCAATTCAACTATCGACACCGTACCTGAGGGCGGTAAATTCATCGGCTCCCCCATGCCCAACTGGCAGCGTCTCACAAGCTCCGGCATAGGTATGCACACCGGCAAGGTGCGAGCAGGGCGCGTACTCTCGCACGGCTGCATACGCACTCCCGGGCGCATGGCACGCGAGCTTTTCGACATCACGGCGACCGGTCGCACCCGAGTAACCATCACAAAAGATGTCGAGACTTGCTACCCCACCTTCGTAGGGACAAGCGACCAACAAACCGCAGCCACGCAAAAAACCACCGCCGCTACTGAGCCACAGCAGGCAGCAACACCCGTAGACCAGCAACAGCCTGCACCCGCAGAGCAATTAGCAACGCCTGTTGACCAGCAACAGCCCACACCTACGGAGCAACTGGCAACCCCCGCTGACCAGCAACAACCTACCCCTGTGGAACAGCAACAGCCTGCCCCCGCAGAGCAAGAGGAGGCTCCCACACCGACCGAACAACAAAATGACGACACCATGACCTCCGCCGGTGGCGTTAGAGTTCACAGTCAATTAGTCAGCTATCGCTAACACAAACAACTTCTGAGAAATCACCCACACACGCAGCCCAATGGGCTGCGTGTTTTTTACACTTGCCAACCCGCATTTAGCATGCTATACTGACCGCTCACCGATACAAACAAATTATGAACGCTATACCTAACGTACTGGCAGGGCGCTATGCGTCCGATGCGATGAAGTCCATCTGGTCCGCAGAGGGCCGCATTGTACTGGAGCGCGAATTCTGGATTGCCGTGATGAAAGCCCAGAAAGACCTTGGGCTGGACATTCCGCAGGAAGCAATCGACGCCTACGAGCGCGTAAAGAACAGCGTAAATATCGAAAGTATCAACAACCGCGAGCGAATCACCCGCCACGATGTGAAAGCCCGAATCGAAGAATTCTGCGACTTGGCCGGGCACCAGCACATACACAAGGGCATGACCAGCCGCGACCTCACCGAAAACGTGGAGCAGTTGCAGGTATGGCGCAGCATGCAGATTATACGCGACAAGGCAGTAGCTGTGCTCGACCGCATGAGCCGCCATGCCGCCGATTGGCGCGATGTCGTATTTGCCGCCCGCACCCACAACGTAGCAGCGCAAGCCGCCACCATGGGCAAGCGAGTAGCTATGTTCGGCGAAGAACTGGTGCACTGGACCTGGGCTTGGGTAAGCATGATGGAGCGCTACCGTGTGCGCGGCCTCAAAGGAGCTGTCGGCACCCAGCTCGACCAGCTCTCCCTCTTCGGCAAAAACCCCGAAACAGTGCGAGAGCTCGAGGGGCGTATCTGCGCCCACCTCGGCATCTCCACCAAGTGGATGAACGTCGGTCAGGTTTACCCCCGCTCACTCGACTTTGAAATCATCTCCGGCCTGGTAGGCCTCTCCTGCGCCCCGAGCAGCTTCTGCAAAACCTGGCGTCTGATGGTCGGGCACGAGCTCTGCACCGAGGGCTTCGCCAAGGGACAAACAGGCTCCAGCGCCATGCCGCACAAGCAAAATCCCCGCTCCTGCGAGCGAGTCAATGGTTTCCACGCCATTCTGAAAGGCCACCTGAGCATGATTGGCGGCATCGTTGGCGACCAGTGGAACGAGGGCGACGTCTCCTGCTCCGTTGTACGTCGCTGCGTACTGCCGGATGCCTTCATGGCAGCAGACGGTCTGTTTGAAACCTTCCTGACCGTCATGGATCAGATGGGAATCTACAAACCGGTTATTCAGACTGAGCTTAACCGCTACCTGCCCTTCCTGATGACCACCACCATCATGATGGCAGCCGTGAAGCGTGGCGTAGGTCGCGAAGAAGCTCACGAGGTAATCAAAGAACACGCCGTGGCCGTGTCCGACGAATTGCGCAGCGGCACCATCGCTACAAACGACCTGCTCGACCGCTTGGGCGCCGATGGCCGCCTGAAGCTCAGCCGCGAGGAAATTCAGCAGATTTATGATGCCAACGCAGGTGATACCGGTATGGCCGGCGACCAGGTGGACGCCTTCTGTGCCATGGTTACCGAACTGGCCGACAAATTCCCCGCCGGTGTGGGCTACACCCCCGGTGCAATCCTGTAAAAAACAAAAACCGCTTACCCCCCCACACATGGCCGAGGCAAAAGAACAGATTCTCTTTGAAAATGCCGCCTATCGACTGAGCTCGAACGGACTGCAGCAAGAGGGACTGTCTGCCCGGCTGGAGGGGGTGAGCAAGCTCATTATCTCCCGAGAAGGACAGGCTGAGCATGAGGTAAACATTCCCCCGGTTCCCACGGGGTACACAGGAATGCGCAGCAGCATACCCGTGCTCACCGCCATGTACAACATGGCAATCAACGAACTGGTGGCAAACATACGCCCCGATGGTCACATGCTCGCCGGCGCCAACTGGAGCAGCGTCTGGACCCGCGACATAGCCTACAGCGCAACACTGGGAGCCGCCCTAGCCAGCCCGGCAGAGGTGCGAACCAGCCTGCAATCGCGCGTGCGAAATGGCGTCATATTGCAAGATACCGGCACCGGTGGCGGTTGGCCTATATCCACCGACCGCGTGGTTTGGGCCATGGGTGCATGGAGCCTGTACCAATCACAGGGCGACCGCGAGTGGTTGGAGTACAGCTGCGGCATCATCCGTGCTACCTTGGCGCAAGATGACGCCATGTTCCCCACCCACACCCCGCTGCGCCCCGGCGAAACCTCATTCATCGACTGGCGTGAACAAAGCTACCCGGACTGGATGACACCGACAGACATCGGAGCGGCCTATGCATTCGGCACCAACGTACTGCACTACACGGCCAACCTCATCGTCTCGCGCATGCTCACCGAGCTGGAGCAACCGACCGAGGCTGCCATCTACAAAAACAGGGCAACTGAATTGAGCTCAGCCATCGAGCAGGCATTCTGGAGCAAGGCCAACAGCCAATACGCCATGATGCGCACCGCTGACGGCTGCCCCGATGAGCGAACAGATGCACTGGCAAATGCGCTGGCCGTACTCTGCGGCCTGGCCGGCGACCACTCCGAGCGCGCCATGGCCACCCTACACAGCAGCCCTTGGGGAACCCCGGTCTTCACCCCTTACAAATCCACCCGCCCGGAGGCCTACCACAATCGAGCCGTATGGCCGTTTGAGGAGGCATTTGTCATGCTGGCTCATGCCGAGCTGCGCGACCCGGCCGGGGCAGCATTCTCCATGGCGAGCATTCTGCGCGCTGCACTTGCCTTCGGCACCAACAAAGAAAATTTCCATGCAGAAAGCGGGGAAAGCAGCGACACCCTGCTCAACTCCGACCGCCAGCTCTGGAGTGTGGCCGGCATGTTAGGGCTCTTCTACTATGGGCTCTTTGGCATACACTACGAGCACGACAGCTTGGTATTCACCCCTTGCGTACCTCGTGGCTTTGCCGGCAGTCACTGGCTGACCGGGCTTCGAATCCGCGACATGGTGCTCGATGTTCGCATAAATGGCTACGGCACCAATATATGCACGGTACGAGTGAACGGCAAACCCACCACCCCCATACTACCGCTGAATACCAAGGGGTACCTGCAAGTGGAAATCGAGCTTTTGCCGGATGATGCCGATGAGCCGGACAGCGATTTCCCGGCTGCCCATGAAGACCTACCGGAGCCGGTGTGGGACTCCCCCACCCCCGGCCTACTGCGCTGGCACCCCGTCCCCGGCGCCACCAGCTACTATATCTTTGCCAACGGCTCAGCTTTGGGAGCCACTCCCGACTGCACCTTTGCCATAACCCGCCCCTCCGGCTGTTGCACGGAATACCGAGTGCAGGCAGTAAGTACCACCAACGCCAGTTGCCTGAGCAAGCCATGGCTCAGCTGCCCCGAGGGCAACCGCCACACCCTGCAGCCCCTCAGCGTGGGCGAAAATGCGGAATACAGCGTGGAAGGCAATCAGGCTTGGTTAGATACCAAACCCTGCACAGCACTGCTCAACTACGGAGCGGCCACCTTAGCCACAGGCACCTATCAGTTACGACTTCAATATTGCAATGCTACCGCCTCTCTGCGCGATGGCGACAGCTGCGCACTACGCGAACTACTGGTCGACGGTGAACCGGTCGCCATTGTCCCCCTGCCCCATAATACCGAGGCCGACAACTGGGAGCACTACAGCCTGACCGCCCCCATCACCGTGCAACTTAAGAGCGGAAGACATACCTTCGCCCTGCGCTACAACCCTACCACCTGCACCAATACCAACGGTGAACTCAACCAGTGCATGGTGCGAGCACTCGAAATCACCCGCCACAGTTGACCCCCATACCGCCATGGCTACAGCTCCCACCCGGCACCACCTACTCCGCGCCGCTACGGCAGCACTTGCTTTGATGTTAATGGGTTGCTACCCGCCACCGCCGCAATACCCCTACACGCAGCTGGTAACTGAGCGCCGCAGCACCCTGCGGGAAAACCTGCTGCAACTGCTCCCGGAGAATCAACGCAAATTACCGGCAGCACAGGCAGAAGCCACTTGGTTGGCCGACACCGCCTATCAGGCAGCGGCAGCCATAGCCCGAGTGAATGACTCCAATTTCCCCGGCTGGGCCGGCAATGCTCTCGTCAACGCTTACCTACAAGACCGCGGGCTCTGCTGGCACTACCAGCACGACATGTACCGCGAACTGCGCCGCCGCAAGCTCAACTTCTTCCGCGTGGGTTGCTGTGTGCGAGACCATACCAAACTTACCGAGCACAACTGCGTATACCTCGCAGCAGCCAATGATTTTTGGCCGCAGGCCATCGTGCTGGATGCCTGGATGTGGAACGGGCGCCTGAAAACAGACCACGCCACCGAGTTGGAGCAAGATGACTGGGCAGACCTCCCCGAAATCTGCGATATGCTCTCCCGAACTTACTTCGAAGGTCATACCTACCCCACAGAACACTGGTTCAGCGTGCGCTGCGATAACGGTAGCTACCTCATCTCCTCTTCCAACTACGCTCGTTGCTCGGCACAATACAGCCGCATGTACGAAAACATCCTTAAAGGAAGAGAAGAACACCCGGATAAACCCACGAGTTATTGACCCCCAATCACGAATGGACCGGCGCGCCCGGCTCCGTGTCATGACTGGCATAATTTCCACTTGCAAATTTGCGCGAGCTGTGCCAGAATGCCGCGCACAAAATGGCACGAATTCTCTCCACAAATCTGGAATCTGATATAACCTCGGCTCTGGCAACACTCAGCCTTGCATTTGCTGCTGCAGTGCTACTGCCCTCCTGCCAACGCGCACCGCTACCACAATATGTTACCACAGCCCCGGTAGTAGCTCAGCGCACCGAGCTTACAGATGATTTACTGGCGCTGCTGCCTGCAGAGCAGCGCAATCTACCGGCAGCTCAGAAAGAGGCTGCTTGGCTCGCGGATACAGCCCAAAAAGCTGCCGCAAGCATAGCACGGTTGAACAATCCCCTGCTTTGGCCGGCATGGATGAACAACCGCTTAGTCAACGCCCCCTTCAACATCCGCGAACGCGGTCTGTGCTGGCACTACCAACACGATATGTACCGCGAACTGCGCCGCCGCAAGCTCCAATACTTCACGCTGGGCTGCAATGTGCGCGACCGTGGCGAGGGCTCGGAGCACAACTGTGTTTATATTTGCGCTGCCGGCAGCAGCTGGCCGCAGGCTGTCACCCTCGATGCCTGGCGCCGCAACGGCAGACTTTCAACCTATACACAAGACGAGCTCGCAGACGAAAACTGGGAGGATCGCCCTTCCACCACCTCCTTGCTCAGTTGGATATACCCCGAGGAGCACACCTACCCGGTCGAACACTGGGCGCTCGTAAAGAGCGGCAAGAAGTGGAATGACTACGTTCCCAGCTGGGTTGAAAACGGCCGCAATACCCGACAGGGTAAAATCATGTACTCCAACATGTACAACGGCCTAAAGCAACGCAACGGTAAACCTACCGATTATTAAGCTCAGGGCTGCAAGCGCTCTATACTCCAAGTTCCGTCCTCCTGCAAGGTGTACATAAACCGGTCGTGCACGCGACCGGGGCCGCCCTGCCAGAACTCCACATGGTGGGGTACTATGCGATAGCCCCCCCAGAAATCCGGCAACGGCACCTGACCTTCGGAGAACTTGCGCTTAAGCTCCTGCAATTTCATCATCAGCAATTTGCGGGTAGATATCACTTGGCTTTGGTGCGACACCCAAGCCCCCAGCTGGCTCTCGCGCGGGCGCGAAAGGAAGTATTTAAGCGTCTCGGCACGCGAAATCTTCTCAGCCCGCCCGTAAACAATAATCTGGCGCTCCAGCGTAACCCAAGGCAACAACATACAGATTTCGGGGTTACTTTCCAGCTCGCGCGCCTTGCGGCTAGTGTAGTTGGTGAAAAAAACGTAACCTCTATTATCGTAGTATTTCAACAACACCGTACGCAACGAAGGGCGACCATCCGGCGTTGCTGTAGCTATGCTGATAGCATTCGGCTCAGGCACCTCTGCCTGCAAAGCCTGCTTAAACCAGCGGTCAAATTGCTCGAACGGCGAATCCGCCAAATCCCGGCGATGCAGGGTATCCTTCAGATATTCCTCTCGAAACGCAGATAAATCCATACCCTCACTATACCATCCCCGCGCCCGTCAAGCAAGCCATTTACCCTATTTTACAAAAAAAGCTCCGGGGTTTTCACCTCGGAGCTTCCATTTCACATCCCCACGCGGATTCGAACCGCGGTTCTATGACTGAGAATCATATGTCCTAACCCCTAGACGATGGGGACTTTCAGATGTGTTGTTGACTGGCAACGGGGGAATATTACCACAGCACAAGCAGATGTCAAGTAAAATTTATAAAAAAAAGACAAAAAAATTAGACGAAGGCGCGATTGTCATTTGCAGAGCGCCGGTAAATATGGTAGAATGAACGGCATGCCGAGAAGAGTAACAGTGTTTACCCTACTGGCGCTGGTAGGCCTGACAGCCCCGGCGCAAGATACGCCTACAACAGCCGCCCCCGGGCAAAGTGGCGCCACCACCCAGCCCGACCCCACGCGTGCCGAACTCAGGCAAAGCAAAACCGCCCTGCAAGAGCCGGATGAACACGTCGTGTCGCAATCGCGCATGTTCTCCGTGAGTGGCGGCGACTCTCTACGCATGGGTGCTATTGCAACGAAGGCGGATGAAGTACGCGGCTCGGTATGCCGACTGCTGGGAATTGATACAACTTGGAAATACGGTATATCCATACGCCTGATTGGCAACTCAACCGATCCGGCCGAACTCAATCCCATCCGCACGCGCATCAGCATTATCGGCGGAGAGCCCAATTTTCAGATTCGCATATACCCCGGTGGCGGCATTAACGTGGAGCGGCTTACGAATGCCATCATCACCATGACTCTTTTCGAGCGCGCCCTGTGCAACCAGCGGGCAGACGCCCTGCCCGACAGCGTTAACATACCACAATGGCTCATAACCGGCATACAGCAAGCCGTACTCTGGCGCAGCGGTAAGGGCGACCGCCGACTTTACCGTAGCCTCTTTGAGCGAGCCGACATGTTAACCCCCGAGGAGATTGTAAGCACGAACGACGCAGACGGGCTGGATGCCAGCTCACGGCAAGTGTACGATGTATCCTGCGGCGTACTCATCATGTGCCTGCTGCACCGCGAGGGCGGCCCTGCCCAATTGCGCGAGCTGATAGCCGAGTCCGCACTCGCAGACGGTTCCCCCCGCGAAATCATAACCTCGCATTTCCATGAACTGGGAATAGATGCCACGATGCTCAGCAAATGGTGGGCACTCGAACTCGCCAACCTCTCGAAAGCGCCGGCAACGGAAATGCTTACACCCATGGAAACGGAAAAGCAGCTCAACGAGGCTCTGACAATTCTGACATACGAGAAAGAAACCCAACTACCACGCCAGCTGAGTGCTGACAACGTGTATGGATTGCTGGCTTTACCCGAGTGGAGAGCACACATTCACCCGCTCATCGAGCGGCTCATGGCTCTCAACCTGCATTGTTTCCCGGGCTACCGCGCAATTATTGCCGAGTATTGCCGAGCCTACAGCGAACTATTGAAGGGAGCCACAGCTGACGACGTGCAAAATATACTCGGCCCGCTGCGCGAACTCAGAGAGGCCTATATCACCACCTCACTGCGGGCACGCGACTACCTCGACTGGTACGAAATAACGCACCTCGGCGAAAAAAGTCATCGGGAAGGCTTTACCGACTACTTGGAAACCATGCACATGCTACGCCAAGAAAAACCGGGACCGGATACCCACATGAGCCGATACCTGCAAGACATCGAAATCCTCTACGGCCTTAAATCCGGCGATGAACTACCGAATTCCCTCATGCAGCAAGTGCGCAAAGCCCGCGACAAATACCGCCAACAAAAAACACAACAATGAGAGCCAAACAGCAATTTACCCTGCCCCCGGCACCGGATTTGAGTGCAGAAATCACAGCACAGGCAGACGGCTTTGCTCGCGTATGCGGTATAGACGAAGCCGGGCGCGGCCCGTTGGCCGGACCAGTAGTGGCCGCAGCAGTTGTACTTCCCACCGGTTATGAGCTACCGGGACTCAATGATTCCAAAAAACTCACAGCTCGACGCCGAGAGCAACTTTTCGAGCAGCTCATGGCCGACCCGCAGGTGCACAAGTGCATTGCTACCGCCACCGTGGCAGAAATAGATGAACTCAACATTCTGCGCGCCACTCACTTGGCCATGGCACGCGCCGCGCAAGGGCTGGAACCACAGCCCGATTTCTGCCTGATAGACGGACTGCCAGTTCCGGGATTCCCCTTACCCTCAACCAATCTGGTAAAGGGCGATGCGCGCAGCCTGAGCATAGCCGCAGCCAGTGTACTGGCCAAGGTAACACGTGACCGCTACATGTGCAAATTGGCCGCTGAATACCCGCAATACGGCTTTGAACGCCACGCTGGCTACGGCACAAAAGCCCACCTACAAGCTATTAAGCAATATGGAATTACGCCACACCATCGCCGCTCGTTTGCGCCTGTTGCACAAATGGAGCTGCCCTTGGGGCTCTGACAGCCCGCCCGACCGCGCCTACCTAGGCGAGTACGGCGAACTGGTGGCGGAGTCCTACCTGCGCTCACAAGGGCTGAAAATACTCTACCGCAATTTTCGCTACGGCAGGCGCGGCGAGCTCGATATTGTATGCCGCGAGGGCGATGTACTCGTAGCCTGCGAGGTTAAAAGCTCAGCCTCCCCGGCAAGCGGCGCACCCATGCGAGCCGTCAATCGCCGCAAGCGTGAATTGCTTCGCCATGGATTGCGCAATTGGCTCCACCTACTGCACCGGGATGATATACCCACCCGCTTCGACATCATCGAGGTCAGCCTTATCGGCAGAAAGAAACCCGTAATTCACCACCACCGTGCCGCCTTCGGCATGCACGAGGGGAGCATACAATGGTAAACCGAAAACAGAGTGCCGGCTTGACTTAGCTGCTTGAATATGCTAGAAATGAGCCATCAACACATTGCAGAGCCGGGATGAACAACAGGGAACTTTTCAGGGAATTGGAGCAACTGCTGCGGCGCACGCCGGGGTTCTGCACGAATGAGGGGGTGCTGATTCGCAACAGCATTGCGGCGGCGGCCATGGAGCTACGCCCCGAATTACTACGTCTGCTGCTGGGGCACAATGAACTGCGCAACTACTTCTTTACCGTGGTTGAGGGGGTGCAGGTATTTGACAAGATGAAGTTCCTGCGTTTTGTTGCCAACAAAAACTTTCTACCCGACAGCTACACAGCATACCGCAACAGCATCGGCCTTGCAGACGGCACGGGCGACATGCTTGCCGAGCGCCGACAGGTAGTGCTCAGCTGGCCCTACAAAGATTGCCTGCTCGAAGGTGGTCAAACCCGCGAAGAAGCACGGCGGCAAGAGATATTCTGGAACGAAACTCTGGCTCCCGATGAAATCAATCGCCTGACCGAACCGAAAGCACTCTGCAACTTTCACCGCGTAACCGCTCAGGGAGTACAACCCGCCAACGAATTGTGCGAAAACGACAATTACATCATACGCGGCAACAACCTGTTGGCTCTCTACAGCCTGCGCAAGCGCTACGCCGGGCAGGTGAAAATGATTTACATTGACCCGCCCTACAACACGGGTGGCGACAGTTTCGGCTACAACGATACCTTCAACCACAGCACTTGGCTGACCTTCATGCGCAACCGCCTCGAAATTGCGCGCGAACTACTTACACCAGACGGCAGCATCTATGTGCAACTCGACTGGAACGAGGCTCACTACTGCAAAGTGCTCATGGACGAGATTTTCGGCCGTGATTGCTTCCGCAACGAGATTATATGGTGCTACACCGGCCCCGGCTCGCCCGGCATGAAACAACTCAACCGCAAGCACGATACCATACTTTGGTACTCCCGCAACCCCAATGAATGGATATTCAACGGCAATGACATCCGCCTGCGCTCCGAAGTTCACGCCGGCGGATTCAAGGGAGAAATGAGCGCCAACGTCAGCAGCAGCTACAGCGAAAAAGGTAAAATCCCCGAGGACTGGTGGGAACTATTCCATACCCCCGAAGATTTGGCTGATGAAATTCGCCGCCTGAGCGACGAGCAAAAGAAAATCAACGATGCCGATTGGTTCAAAGCCGCCGTGGCCGCCCGTATAAAAGTAGATGGTGTACAACGTACCGGCTACATGACCGAAAAACCCTACAAGCTCATGGAGCGGCTCATACGCCAAGGCACAAACGAGGGCGATTTGGTGCTCGATTTCTTTGCCGGCAGCGGCACCACCGGCTATGTAGCAAGCTACCTGAACCGCCGCTACATACTCGTGGAACAACTGGAAGACACGGTCGCCATCATGCACCGCCGCTTCCGCGACAACTCCCCCGTTTACTGCGAACTAGCCGCAGCCAACAGCCATTATATGCAAGCCATAGCCGCGGCCACCACGGCAGATGAACTCGTCCCCATACTCACAGCCATAAGCCGCCACGGCTACCTGAACTGGCAGGTGAATGAGCAGGCGCTGATGGAGACCATAGGCAAGTGCGACCTACCGTTAGACCAACAAAAGGCCCTGTTGCTCGAAAGTTTAGACAAAAACATGCTCTATGTACCACTCAGTGAAGCAGGGAGCGATGAGTTCCGCATGAGCCCGCTCGACAGGGCCCTCAACAGCACCTTCTACGGCACCGGGCAAGCATGAGCAGCATTTCACCAGCGCCGCCGGAACTCCCCGCAGCCATCACCGCCGGGTTAAACCCGGCACTGACACTGCGCCCCTACCAGGCGGACTGTTTTAGCGCATGGCTACGCTACTGGCAACACTACGGGCAAGACCCGGCTGCCCTGCACCACCTGCTCTTTCACATGGCAACCGGCAGCGGCAAAACGCTGATTATGGCCGGGCTCATGCTGCACCTCTACACACAGGGGTACCGCAATTTCCTGTTTTTCGTCAACTCAACCAACATCATCGAAAAAACGCGCGAAAATTTCCTGAATCCCAGATCCGGAAAATACCTATTTGCGCCAGTTATCGAACTGAACGGGCAACGGGTGCAAGTGCGTGCGGTGAGCAATTTTCGCGAATCGCAGCCCGACTGCATCAACCTGTGCCTGACCACTATCCAAAAACTGCACAGTGACCTGAATACCGCTCGCGAAGGCAGCTGCGGCTACGAGGATTTCGCCCAGCAGAGCATCGTCTTCATCTCAGACGAAGCCCACCACATCAACGCTGCCACCCGAAAAAACCGCGCGCCACACAATCTCACCCCGCAACAGCTCGAGCTCGCATTCGATGAGCCCGACTTCGAACCAAGCTACGAAAACACAGCCCTGCGATTATTCAATGCCGATACCGGCTCCGCTCTTCCCAACGTGCTGCTGGAGTTTTCGGCCACCATAGATTTTGACAACCGCAACCTAGCCGAAAAGTACCGCAATAAGCTGCTCTTCGACTATTCGCTACGCCGTTTCCGGCAAGACGGCTACTCCAAAAACATATCCCTGCAACAAAGCAACCTGCCCCCCATGCAGCGTGCTCTGCTGGCCACCCTGCTCAGCCAATACAAGCGCAAACTTTTCGCCGGGATTGGGTTGGAATGCAAGCCGGTCATCCTCTTCAAATCGCGCCTCATCAAAGAAAACGCCGCCTTTTACCGTGATTTCAGCGCAGCACTGCGAGCGCTGACGCCGAATGAACTGGAGCAACTGTGCCGCACCGCCACAGGAGATATTGCAGCCATTTTTGAACATTTGGAGACTACCGGTTACTCTCTCGAAAACCTCATTGCCGAATTACAGGAGGACTTTTCGGAGGAAAAATTACTGCTGGTAGACAACACTGAAATCACCCCGGACAAACAGTTGTTGCTCAACAGCCTCGAATCCCCCGACAACAAGATTCGCGCCATATTCGCCGTGGATATGCTCAACGAAGGGTGGGATGTACTCAACCTCTGTGACATCGTGAGGCTATACGACACCAAAGCCGGCAGCAGCGGTAAGCCCGGCAGCAAAACCGTGGCAGAGGCTCAGCTCATAGGGCGAGGGGCACGCTACCTACCCTTTACCGACCGAAGCGCACCGCACGCTCCCTGCGGGCAACGCAAATACGACAATGATTGCGCAAACCCGCTGCGCCTGCTCGAGACCCTGCACTACCACAGCGCCTCGAACAGCAGCTATGTGCAGGAACTCAACTCCGCCCTCGTGCAAAGCGGCTTGCTGCCACAAGGCACTGCCACCGTGCAAACCGCACTCAAGCCCGATTTCAAAAATAGCGAGTTCTACCGTACCGGTCGCCTGTACTTCAACCGCCGCGAACAACTGTCAACCATCGGCACCTCCCCTTTGGCAGAGCGCCTTCGCGAGCCGATTTGCGCCACGTTGCAGCTGCGCAAGGGGCGCTGCACACTACCGCTGGCAAGCATGGGTCTGCACTTACTGCGCGCCGCGCTGAACCGCTGCGAAAACTACCGCTACGACAACCTGCGGCGGCTATTCCCGGAGTTGAAATCGCTGCGCGAGTTCATCGAAAGCCCCCACTACCTCGGCGGCTTGCAAGTGACTATAGACGGCTGCACCGCACGCACCCCGCTCACCCCGCAGCAGCGACTCCATATCGCCCGCTGCGCCCTACAACAGCTCGAACCTCAGCTTCCCC
Organism: Akkermansia sp.; assembly: GCA_017555205.1. GTDB lineage: Bacteria > Verrucomicrobiota > Verrucomicrobiia > Verrucomicrobiales > Akkermansiaceae > Akkermansia. The sequence continues at coordinate 38,443 of JAFZGW010000030.1, forward strand.
GACCGGGGCTCCGATACATCGGCAGACAGGTACTAAACTCCGCCCCCGTCTGCGAACTCGTACAAGAGCGCACCATTCAGCGTCACTATGAAGCCGGTGAAGTTGCCGCAATCGGCGCACCATTCGCGGCTGCGGAATGGTTTGCGCGCAGCACCTGCGCCCCCACCGCAGCAGAACTCCCCCTGCTGCAAGCTCTACTGAGTGCCGGCCCGCAACTTAGGGAGCACTACCGCAGCATGTGGCTTATACCCAACCACGGCGATGTCCGCCTGCACGAACTTAGCACCGGCACGCCCTTTGCCCCGAGTTTCATCCTTTGCTTAGCGCCTGTGGCACCAACTGCATCCCACCTGCAAATCTACCTCGACTGCCAGCCCGGCCACCTGCAGGGGCTCTACCGCCACCGCGCCGCCACTCTGACGGCATTGCAGGGGGCAGCTGAAACCACATTCGAAGGTTCGCTCTTCTCCCGCCCGCGAATACTGGGGCGCGCACTTTACACCCCGGCGGATGTCGAGCTATTCATCCACGAGCTCCTCACTGAAATCTGATTTACTCGCGCCAACTGTTATCAAACAGCAGCAAGTGCCGGGATGTCACATTTCGTGACCATGAAAACCACCATTTCCGCCACCCTGCTAATTGCAGCAGCGCTGAGTGCCGCCGCACAAGATACACCACCCGGATATCTGGATACAGCCTATGGCCGCAAAGTCTATACCATGGATGCGCGCCATACAGGCAGTTTGCAATCTGCCATGAGAGCCGATGAACAGCACCCGAAACGTCACCGGGGTATATCCACCCTGGCAGAAATTCTCGAGCGCAGTTATCTGACAGCTGAAAAAGAGTTCATCAGCGGTTGGGAGTTCTTCCCCTCCTCACCGCAACACTTTGCGCCGTACCTGGACTCCATCTTCGTACCCGGCAATACCTGTGTGCAACCCTGCAATATGATATCGCACGATAGTTTATCCACAGCCGCCCAACACCTCAAAAGCCGCCTATCACGCATCGGCCTGCAATACGACCTGACGCTGAGCGCAAACTATACAGGCATAGCGCCGACTTCACGAGGCGGACGCAATGACTTTGTGTCGACCAACAATTCATTCTCCGGTACTTGGTTCCTACTCAAAAAACGTGACAATAGCCAAGGCTTATTCCTGAGCATCGAGGCCGACTGGGGACAGGGACTCAATTTCAACGAGCGCAAAAGCAGCGCTCAAAATACCATTGGCAGCATAAGCAATCCACAGGGCAGCCTGCGCGGCGGAAACGGCGTGTATATACCACACCTCGCACTGGGCTACAGCGCCTTTAACGGCAAGTGGGTAGGCATGATTGGCACGATTGACACCTCCAGCTACCTAGACCAGAATATCTACGCCGGCAGCTGGAATGGCAACCTGACCAACTCCGCCTTTGGCTCCAACCCCTGCTTACCACTCGAATGGGCCAACTGGGGGTACCTGACAGCTTGGCAACCCTGCAAAAATTTTTATGCCATGTATACGACAACCGGGTGCAATGCTGAAATTAACCACTCGCCCTTCCGCTACATCAGCTCCAACGCTTGGGTTCATCTTGCAGAGCTTGGTTTTATAACGGATGACTTTCTGGGATTGGGTGAAGGCACCTACCGACTGCAATACACCTTTACACGCTACAAAGGCAAGAGTGGTTACGGCGCTGCCATCAACATTCAACAACAACTCGGCCATGGTTCACAACTCGGCTTTTTCTCGCGTTGCGGTGTAATGGATACCGATGCAGCAACCGTGAGCAATGTTCGCGCAGCGGCTACAGCCGGCCTGGTTTTGCAGGCTCCCTTCAGCAGCAGTGGCTGGGGCAGTGCCGCCAACAACGACCAGATTGCTTTCGGCTTTCTATGGGAGCGCGCCGCACTATCACCTCACCGCCACAAAGACGAATATGGACTGGAACTCAGCGCAGTTGTGCAACTCACGCCCACTTTCTTCCTGCAGCCTGACATTCAATACATTTTCAACCCGGTACAGCAGACCGACCGCAGCGGCGAGTTTGTATTTCAGCTTCAGGGCGTATTTAAGTTCTGAGCGACTGATTTCCGAGCATGTTCATATTACACGCATTACGCTTGACAGTCGGCGCATCGGCAGGCAAAATGTATGGTATGAACATCGTACCGCAAGTGCATAGACTGCACAGCTTTATCCACATGAGCAGCCCCAGGCTCAGTAGTCAGGGTTTTATATCTCAACTTAAGCTTAACTACTGAAAATCATGGCAAATTCTACCGACACACCAATACGTCGTCTGACCGAAAGCTACCCCGGTTTTGCCATAGGCATTGCCATGGCAGCCATGTGGATAACCGCCATGTCGGCGGTGGATTCGAACGCCTGCACAGTCACCCCTTTTCTGTGGGGCTTCATCGGTATCATCATCGCCACGGTACTTTGCATTTTGCGAGGATACAAGGTAGTACGCCTGCCGCTCACAGCCTGGATTGGTTTGGGGGCGGGGGTGTACTTCCTTGTGCGTGCCATGCATGGTTTTTCATTGACAGATAACATGACAGACTGTGGGCTGATATTTTTTGCCTTCGTCTATTATATGGCCGGTCTTTACAGCGGACAAACAAACAGCAGCCGCGGATTAGCTATAACAATAAGTGTGGCACTGATACTCAACTTACTCTGCCTATGGCTGTTGCGCGACCCCAACATAAGCCTGAAACTGATTGGCCGAGTCGACATCAGTCTGCTCGGTCCGAACACTCGCAACACAACACTGTTTGCATACAAAAACTTTGCCGGCCTGTTCTTAGTGCTCGGAGGCGGCCTATTGCTCTGGCGCTGTTTATGGCGAGGTAAATACAACATAAGCGCCTTATTGCAAATACTGCTGGCGGTAGGAGCTATTGTCGGTAGCTGTTTCTGCGACACACGAGTACCCTACGCCACACTTCCTTTAATACTGATAGTAGGCTGGTTGATGTGGTTTATTCTGCGACTGTACTCCGGGCGACCGCTGGGAATCGTCATGATTAGCATCGGCATGCTGCTACTGGTAACTATACTCATCGCGCTCTACGACCTTTTCTTCGGCTACACCTTGATGCAATACGTCACCGATATCGAATCTCACGATCGATTCTCCATGTGGGAATGGATCAACTCCATCGCGCAACAGGCGCCGCTATACGGTTACGGTCCAGCCGGAAGTACTTGGCAATCTATCACTTCTTGCAACCATTACACCCTAGTCAACTACGCGCACAATGAATATATACAAGTTTGGGCTGACTATGGTCTTATCGGGCTGGGGCTTATGCTCCTCATCCTCATTCTGCACATAATCGCTGCGTTTCGAGGACTGGCCGAGGAGTCAACATCTCCGGAAAGACGCGTGCGCATATCCATGGCACTGCTGTGTCTACTTACATTGAGCTTGGCCGCCATAGTGGACTACGAGTGGCACAGCGCAGCCCTACTCTCCATGGGAGCATTTGCCTGCGGTACACTGGCCTCCCCCTTCCCGCATAAGCCCCTTATGCTGTTCAGCCGCCGGAAACACTACGGCACCATACCAACCACACAAGTTCGAGCCGAGAGCAACTTCGGCAAAGTCTTCATTTGCGCAGGCGGACTGGCTCTTGCGGCATTCATGGGCAAACTCAGCTCTGAACTTTACCAACCTTGGCTTGCACAATGGCACTACGATGCTATGGTGGCACAGGGAGCAGACACTCAGCAACGCCGCGACTACCTGCTGCAAATCATCAAAATATACCCACACCATCGCATTGCCGATCACTACATTAACCTTGCACCCACCACTCACCCGGACTGGAAAGCCTACGAACAGGGACTGCGCACCATCTTAAGCGCTAACCCCAAACAGCTCATCGTCGCCTGCATGATTGCTCAAACGCTCACCAGACAAGCCCGCTACCAAGATGCTGAAATCGCCTTCCGAACTTACTACCCAGGCGATGGTCCCGACAACTCACGCCTTAACCCATGGGCTACCTTCTACTCAACCAACCTGCTTTTCTGGGGGCAGTCTGAACTCGACAAAGGCAACCTTGGGCGCGCTTTTTCCCTATTATCTTACGTCAACCAAATTGCCAAAAAAAGCGGTTATAATCCACTTGTTGTGAAAAACTCCAGCCTCAGACTCTGGACCCGTGCTACACCGCACCAAGATAAATTCCACCAAAATTGCAGAAAAAATCTCGGGCTTCTGAAGAGCATTAACCCGACTCCTGACCACTCGTGGAAAAATCCGCTCACCCCGGAAGGGAAACCCGCGCTCTACAGCCGCTACAGTCAAACGCCTAAATAACTGCATTTGCCACAATTTCTTCACCCGTTCTTACAGAAATCACAAAAAAATATCACCTGATTGCTTTTTCCGCTTGCAATAATAAAAAAAAAGTGCAATATAAAAGAAGACCGCATTGCGGTTACAGACTTTTACTGACTGATATGAGCACACCTCCTCCGCCCCCTTCAACTGTTCGACCGGTACCGCCTGCGGCACCGGTGCCGCCCACTGCGCCCCGTCCGGTAGCCCCTGTACCTCCGCGCCCTGTTGCACCTACCGCTCCCACGGCTCCCGGTGCTCCCGTACCTCCCCGGACTGTTGCACCTACCGCTCCCACGGCTCCCGGTGCCCCTGTACCTCCGCGCCCTGTTGCACCTACAGCTCCCACGGCTCCCGGTGCCCCTGTACCTCCGCGCCCTGTTGCACCTACAGCCCCCACGGCTCCCGGCGCCCCCGTACCTCCGCGCCCTGTTGCACCTACAGCCCCCACGGCTCCCGGCGCCCCCGTACCCCCGCGCCCTGTTGCACCTACAGCCCCCACGGCTCCCGGTGCTCCCGTACCCCCGCGCCCGGCCGCTACTATTCCGCTTAGTGCGCCTGTAGCCCCGACTCGCCCCGGAGCACCTGCAGCTCCGGCCACACCTACTGCTCCTGCAGCTCCTGCGGCTCCGGCTGCAGCGGAGGGCAAACCGGCAACCAAACCCAGTAAGAGCTTACCTTCCGCCACTGCTCCCATCGGCAAACCGGCAAGTTTCACCAAACCCACCGGCTTCAGCAAGCCCGGCAGCTTCAACAAGAAGACCGAGCAAGCCGAAGAGGACGAGGAACCCAAGAAGGACAGCCCGATTATCATCGTCTTGGCTATTCTTTCCCTCATCGTTATGGGCTTGGTCTGCTTCAAACAGTACCAGACTGACCAGTTGCCCGGCCGCGTAACTGACGCAGAGCGCGTATTCGGTTCTCCCTCAGCAGCAAGCGATGACGCCGAGTACAGCAGCGACAGCTCCAACGACGAGGAAGAAACTTCGGAAGAAAGCTCCAATTCCGGCAGCGAGGATGAATACGCTGACGAAGAAGAGTAATTTTTCTCTGAACGAAACTTGCCACAAATACATCAAACAAAAACTATGGCATTACAGATTACAGAAAGCAATTTCGAAGCAGAGGTCATCAATTCTCCCGTACCGGTATTGATTGACTTCTGGGCAACATGGTGTGGCCCCTGCCGCATGATTTCACCGATTGTGGATCAGGTAGCAACGGAAATGGCCGGCGTTGCCAAGGTAGGCAAGATAAATGTAGACGAAGCCGGAGAGCTCGCCATTCGTTACGGTGTGCGAAACATCCCCACCCTCATCTTCATTAAAAACGGCACTGAGGTGGATCGCATTACCGGCGCTACGTCAAAAGACAACATCATAGCCAAGCTTAAAGCTTGCCTGTAACAGGGTAAACTTGTTGACAAATACTTCCAATGGGCAAATCCTACAGGGATTTGCCCGTTTTTCTTTTCGTTAACATACCGCTAAAGGTCAAATATATATTGACATCAGCCACACCAAAGTTTACAATAAAGGCGAACAAACGAGGAGGAATTGCGTCTTATATAAAAAGCAATCAATATTTTTTCGTTTTATTCCATTATCAACAGCACGCCGAAAGCACCATGTTTTTTTCAGAATACGTGAAAGATTCATCATCTGCGCACAATCACCATCTCCTATCAGCCTACGATGTCATCTACGTTGACGCATGTACATGGATGTCTCCGGAGATGGGGAGCTTTCTGCAACAAGCTGCCCCGCATATCCTAAGCAGCGGCCACAAACTATCAATAACTGCGAGTGTCCTCAACGAACTGCGAAACTGCGCACCGCTGAAATTAGCCGCCCAAAAAGCCCTGGAGCTCTACGAACAATACCAGGATTACATCAATACAGAACCGGGAGAAGCAGCAGAAGGAACCGCCGACGGGGAGTTTGTTCGCAACTTCTTCTACAACCACAACAAACGTCGCCAACTGCTTATCACCCACGACCAACAACTCGCAGCCGACATAGCGAACTTCTGCCCTACCCCAGAAAACACGCCCCTACCCTCCACAGCAGTCATGACCCTGTGGAACGACGGCGACCTCATCAGCTTTTCTCTCATGCAGCAGCGCAAGGATATCCAAGCGCGCACAAGGTTGGAAGAGATGACAGAAGCAAGCCCCATTTACTTGGACAGCACAGCGCTGGCAAACGTCAACCTACCCGCCTTTTTGATGCACCTGAAAGCCCCCTTGCTGGCTCAGGGTAAGAAAGTCAAGATAATCACCAATTCACTCTCAACGGAAATCAGGCGCATAATAGCCCCCTTGCTGCATGAGTACGGCAGATTGATAGAGATACTCATGACAGACCCCAGCCTTAGCGAGACCAACGCTCTGCTGGGTGAGCTCTACCTGAAGCAAGAAAACATGGGTAACAATCGTCTGATATTAGTGACAGACGATGTACAGAGAGCCAATGAACTGCGAAGCCGGCGCCCCAAGTGCGACCGCTTCCCCTACATTGACTTCATGACCATCAACAAATACGCCTACCTGAGCTACCTCAAGCTATCTGAGCCGCTTCCCGGAGGCATAGCCCAGACATATGCCCAGCAGCCGGCGACATCGTTCGTTGCGATGAACGCGGTACCGCAAATAGCACCGCGCCACCCCTACTGCAGCAATCCAATACGGCAAGCAGTACATGAGCAAACAATGCCGCGCACCCAGCTTTCACATTATGCACGCCCTGCGCTCAGGGAGCGTAAACCGGCAGCATACGTCCCCCAGCTCATCGGCGCCATCAAAAGTGAAGATATCCCGGCTATGTGCAACTACATAGCCAAGGGAGCCAGCCTGCGCAATGGTATCATCACCGCCCTTTGCCAGAATAAAGACAAGTGCCTGCAAGTCCTTATTCAACAAGCCGGTGACAACATAGAGCCCGACTGCTTCTCATGGTGGGTTACCTCGTTTTACTCATTCACCGATCCTGAGTACCTGGCACAAAATCCGGCACATTTTGAGCTACTCAAGATGCTCATCAGCAAATCTGCCCCTCTGACAACCCAGCGAGAGAGCATGGAAATTCTGGCTGAGCGGGTAAGTACAACGAGCACCGCGCAGGAGCAACTTTGGCAACTCATACGTGAGGCTCTGGCTAAGGGTGCCCCCGCCAACGTGCGCTCCGCCTCCACTCAAGAAACGCTGCTGCAAATAGCCATAAGACACAAAAACATCACCATGGTGAATTACCTGCAAACGCTGTAAGTGCAAAACTCTTACAAAAACACAGCCCCGCTCCTTTCACTAGGAAGCGGGGCTGCATTTTATGTAGATTGCTCTTACTTTCTTCTCAATGGGGCGGATTGTTTATCACTTGTCAGCCACTTTATGCTGAATGTGGTAAAGCGAATCTTGCCGTCACTTTCGTACAAAATACCAACCACTCCGGGCTTAACACGAGTAAGCACAGAATAGGCAAAAGAACCGGGACCGAGAGCCTTTTCAACCGGCCAGGTCTTGCCGTCATCATAGCTCATCTTTACAATTCCGTTCGTACGATTGCGCGACGATGGCGAAGAGAAAAGCAACCTGCTCTTACCACCTTTGCTGTCGGCCTTGGCAAATGAATAACGCAACAAGCCATTCTGACAATTCGGGCTCGGCAGCGCCGTATGCGGCACAACCTCACCCCAGCTCTCGCCACCATCGGCAGAATAAGCTACACGGCGAGCGGACTCCGACGGCGGCCACGCGCGAGATACGATAATAAGCCCGCCTTCTTCCGTCTCGGCCATTGAAACCTCATTTACACCGCAACCGGAGGCAGAGGGTTTACCAAGCTGCCATGTCTTGCCGCCATCATCAGAATATGCCGCAATGATATGCCAGTTGTTAAAGCTACCTTCATTGAACGGAATGACGATTCGCCCCTTGTGCGGTCCACGCGAAAGCATCACCCCGGGATTGGGGCCACTACAGGTGAGCTTGGCCTGAGCGGATTTTGTAGTTGCAGTTACATCGCGAGGCTCAGTCCACTTCTTACCATTTTTGGAAAAGCAAACGAAATTACGAATGCACTTTCCTTTGGCATCACCGGGCACCAAATCACCGTCGCGTTCCTTAGCGCCCTCAGGGAAGCGCTGAAAGAAGAGCACAAGCTGTTTGTTTTTCCAATCATACACCAGGCAGGGATTGTTAAACGTAGCCCCATTCGACTTCGCAGCCACTACCGGTGCAGACCACTTTTTACCGCCATCGGAGCTCATGGAGACGATAAGATCATTCTGCCCTTGATCCGTATCCTTGTAGCGTCCCTCAGCAATTGCAACAAGACTGTTACCGGCCTTTACCACATCCGGTATGCGTATACTCACATACGGATTCCCCTTTCCCGGCACGAAGACATCCACCGCACGCTCCGTCGGCAACTCCTCTGCCGCAAACACCGCGGCGGCCATGGATACCATGACCGCCGGGAGCAGCAGAAGTTTTTTCAGAAACATCTGCATCATTTTGATAGGTTGAAAATCAGGCCTGCTTCTTGCGAGGCAGGAAGAAGAATATAAGACCGCAAACCACCATCAGAGCACCGGCCACACTAAGCGGAATACCCAGAGCAATGTTGGCGTCCTTCAGGTAACCGCCCAGCCAGCTAATGAGAGCACCGGCGCCTACCGAGGTAAGGTTGAGCAGACCGTAACCGGTAGCAGAGAAACGCTCATCAATCTGGGAGCGCAGCACCGGCATGAGGGTAGCATCGAGCGACCCCTGAGCCACACCCTGCATAGCCACCAGACCAAGGGTAGCAGCCAAGCTGAACTCTATGGGCAGCCCCAGAGCAGGCAACATAGCAATCACCACGCAGGGACCGGCCAAGCAGAAACCAATACCGGGCACGAAAGCACGGGCATTCGGGTTGTTGGTGCGGGCATACCACATATCTGCAATCACAGCAGCAATAAGCACTGCACCATACTTGGCAAAGTTAATCCAGCTGGTAGCCTGAGGACCGGCCTCAGCCTCGGGGATATTGAACATATCAATGAGCAGACGGGGGTACCACCCCATCAGGAACCAGTTAGCAAAGCCGGCAATGGCATAAGCCACCAACAGCATGGGGAATGCACGGCCACTGAAGAGGTTACGCAGCACGTCCATAATGGTGAAATCGCTACCGGCAGCAGCCAGTTTCTCTTTACCTTCAGCAGCAGCAGCCTCGGCAGCAAGCTCCTCGGGGGTTGCACCTTCGGGATCACGAAGGAAGAAGATAACGATGAGAGCGTACGCCACGCCGATGAAACCGAAGGTCTCGAAGGTCAGGCGCCAGCCCAGCTGGCAGGGGTCACCGGCCATCATAGCACCGCAGCCGGCAAGTACCTGACCGGCATAAATACCGCTCATGTGAATACCGGTAGCCATCGAGCGGGTCTTACCACGGTGATAGTCAGAAATAAGTGCCAGAGCAGCGGGGATGTAGAATGCCTCGCTCACGCCCATAAGTGCACGCCAGAAGATAAGTTCCTCGTACGAGCCGGCCTTACCGGTCATGTAAGTCACAGCGGACCACACCACCAAAGAGCAAAGGATGATAAACTTGCGGCTGAAACGGTCAGCCAGGAAACCACCCACCGGGCTCAATGCTGCGTACACAATAAGGAAGGCCGATGTCACCATACCGAAATCAGCCTGCGACATATGAATGCCATCAGCACCCTCAGTAATGGACTGGTTAAGCACGGCCAGAAGCTGGCGGTCGAAGTAGTTAAGCATCACCACGACCCACAGCACGGCCACGCAAGCCCACGCCCATTTACCGGCACCACCGGCAGGAGGTGTCTTTGAAACGGGTTTGTTCTTAAAGCCATTTTTCAGCCCCAGAACTATGGCTGCGGCTGCAATTGCCACAGCACCCCACAAGGTTACCCCCACGGCCTCGGAACAGGCACGCAGAGAATCGACAAGCCAAGTAGCACAGGCCTGCCAAGCCTCTACGTACCACGGTACTATTGTTTCGTTCATATTATGTTATTTAGTTATGTGTATGTTGGAGATTTTCGGAGTACGAATACCGGGATGAGTCTCACCGGAAATAATGTATACATGTTCACCACTCTGCACGGCGGGGCATGTAGCCACCCCGGTAGAGTTATTCCCCTCCTTAGTCCACTGCATATCTGCGGGAGAGAAGGAATAGACCGTGTAGTTCTGCCCGGGATGCTCAACCGGAGCCTGCCCACAAAGCGAAGCGCGGTAGAAATTACCGGGGTCACCGGCTACTACATAGAGCTTACTGCCGTGCGACGGCAGCGGATTTGCCACACCGACAAGCGGCTCGGGCATAGGTGCCTGTACCGTGCTCCATGAATCCGTAGCAGGGTCATAGCACATCACACTATGCAGGTAGGTGCGCTCGGCAGCTCCTTTAGCATCCGGGTGCAACGAGCAACCGCCCATCACATAAATGCGCCCGTCAACCACACCGGCAGCGGCCAGCATGCGAGCCTCCGGCATGCGAGAAAGCTCTTTCCAGCCCTCCTTGGGTGCAGCCATATCGAGCACAAAACAGCGGGAAAGCGTAGTTACACTATCCGCTTTTTCCTGCCCACCCATCACATAGAGCTTGCTCCCCACCACTGCAAAAGCGGGATATGCTACAGTAATGGGCAATTCAGGCCAAAGCGCAGTCTCCAGCTGACCGTCTACAGACTCACTGGCGGTTACAGTGGCCACATGCCCGCCATCATTGCACCCACCGGCAATCACCATGGTATTACCGTATGCGGCAAACGCAGCATAACCGATAGGAGCTGGCAACTTACCTACAGCAGTCTGCTGCTGCGAGGCCAAGCTCAGGAAGGCAACATCGCCATAATACGCCTTAGCGCCACGCTCGGCAGGAGTTTTTGCACCGGGTTTGGCATTGGGGAAATTGGCACCACCGGTCATGAGTATACCACCTTGCTGCTCAAGCAGCACAGCAGCCATGCCGGCACGCCCTACCTTGTCACCAATCTGCCAAGGGGAACAAGATTCTATTTCGCCCTGAGCAGCGAGTGCCAATGCCGACAGAAGAAAGAGAGTACGTTTCATATCTGATTGAGATTATTACTTCATAACAGCACCCCACACCTGGTTAGAGCGCTTACCGGGGCGCTGCTCGCCGTTCACTATGACAGCAAGCCCATTCCACTCGGCACAGGGCAGCACAGCACGGGCAACAGCCATCTCGCCGGCGGGAGCCCACTTGTCGCAACCGGGGCAATAGCAAAGCGTGAAATTGTGGAACCCGGGGTGATTCTGCGGGGTATATCCCTTCACGGTAGCATCGTCACCACCCAGCAAGTAAATACGACCGTCAATCACAGGTGCGGGGGTAGGACCGGCTGCGCAGAAATGCGGCAGTTCGGCCAGCGGAGCCCAACCGGCGGCCTCGGTGTAGCACCATGCTTCGGTCAGCATATCACGCACCTTGCGGCCGTCTTCGCCATCTTTCAGACCGATACCCCCCAGCACATACAGGGAATCCCCGACAGTGGCCATCTGTTGCAGGAATCGGCCGCGAGCCGGCATAGCCGGTCCCTCGCTCCAGCAATCGGCAGCGGGATCATAAATCCACATACGGCTCTCGGCGTCTTGCTCACCGGGGGCAATACTACCGCCCTGCACATAAACCTTTCCACCCATTACAACAGCTGCATGACCGGTCAGAGTCACAGGCAAAGAAGCCACTGACTTGCAGCTGATAGCAGCACCATCCCAGCTGAGCATATAGCAGTCAGCCACCGCACCGTCAGCATTGCTGCCGCCAATCAGCATAACACCCTGCGGCAGGCTTGCTGTAGCGCCATACCCCAGCGGCTTGGGTAAGGGGGTACCCTCTTGCCAACTTCCCTCAGCAGCCGTCAGCACAAACACTCGGTCAGTCCAGCGCTTAGGTCCGCCCTCCCACAGTGGTTTTTCAGGGAAATTAGCACCACCGCATACAATCAGGGCCCCATTGTTCACGCCGGCATACATACCGGCCCAGCCCTCAGCATCCGGCAAGTCTGCCAGCTGCTGCCAATTTAAAGAAAGGTCTAACGTGTCCATCACACTTCATATTTACAACAAATCGGCCGTTCTAGCAAGCAAAAAAAAGCTCTCCCCATCACTTAAAATATAACCGCACAGTAAATTGTACGCGCGCGTGCACATTATTCCGCTTGCCAAAACGGTTAAATTCTGATAAACTCCGGCGCAGTTTTCAACCATATGCAGCAGCACTCACCATACCTAAACCCCGGCTGGGCAGATGCCGTGTGGGATGTCTCGGGAGCGTTTGTCAACGATCGCGAGCTCATCGCCTTCCACGACTTCTGCACACTGTTGCTGGGCTTTAGCCCATTCAACATCGTGCACGGGGCTCCGCTCTGCGCATGGAACAGCGGCCGAGTGCTACAACACCTCATGCGAACGGCAGAAGAAATCCGCGCTGCCGGGTTGGAGTACGAAAAACGCAATATCGCCCTGTACTACACCTTCACCAATCTCAACCTGAAAGAAGAGCACCTGAGCGACCCTATCGGCAATGCCATGCTCACTTTCTCCGCCAATCACAACCCCACGGAACGCAACGCCGTTATCATGGCCAGCGATGCCCTGCTGCACCATGTGAAAAGCAATTTCCCAAAACTGCGCACCGTCTCAAGCATTCTCAAAATAACCAACAGCGGCGGCAAAGGCAAACTGAGCGCCTACCAACATTTGGCAGAGCAGTACGATGAAGTCATGGTCCACCCGGACGATGTGCTCAACTACGAGCTACTGGAGAAGCTGGAGGAGAAAGAACGCTACATTTTGCTGGTTAATGAATATTGCATACGCGAGTGCCCCATGCGAGCCCTTCATTACAGCACGCTCTCGAAAATGGCACTCAACTACTTCAGCTACGACGGGAGTGAATTCGACAAAAAGCAGGCAACCAACGGTTGCCGGAGCTTGGGCACACTGCTCACCCACCCCAAGCACAGCGTACTGGCGCTCAACACACCCGAAATCGCCAAATTGCGAGAAATGGGATTCCGCCACTTCAAACTGCAAGGGCGAGGGCACGCGAATGCCTCCTCCATCCTCTTCGACCTGCTGCGACTGGTTATGCGCAACGATGCAGCAGATGAAAATGCCATGCACGCCATCGGCCAACGATTCTGGGAATCCATCTTACCACGCATTCCATCATGAGCAATCGAAATATCGACATCTCAGCAAAGGACACCAGGTTCATGGTAGAGAACTACCTGCCTGATGCCGTGTGGACATTCGGCGGTGCACTGCGGTTTGACCGCTCACTGCTCACGGTATGCCAGCAATACAACAGCATCTTCCCCCTGCGCAAACCCGCACGAGTCGCCGGCGCCCCGGCCTGTAAGTGGTCGCTCGACTGGTACAGCGAGCGCCGCCCCATGCCGGTTGCCACCTATACTGCACATTTGGAAGGTTACGCAGCACTCAGCATCGGTGTAGTACTCAGCTTCGACAATCCGTTCATAACAGCTGAAACACTGAACGACAGCTATGCCAACGAACTACTTGACAAGCTGTGGCAGTGTGACCGCGTACACCGCAACGCAGTTTGTGTAGCCAGCGATTTACTGGCAGAGCACATACGCAAGCGCTACCCCAAACTCCCTGTATTCTGCCACGCCAACAGGTTGATAGTCGAGCGAAACAAACGAACCACAGCCCTTTACAACAAACTACTCGAACAATACAACCGCGTGTGCCTGCACCCGGTAGATGCCCCCAAACCCGCTATCACGGCCGGCATCTCAGCCCCGGAGCGCTGCGACATCATCATCAACGACCCTCTGCCGCGCAATAGCGCACTGAGGCGCGAACACCTACGGCTACTGGCGGACATCAGGCTCGACCCCTACAACAGCGAGCTGGCCAATCGCCGCAACTCCCTCGTTACCCGCGATGGTTGGCACGATGTCTCGCGCGATACACTTCGCCAAAAACACAGCTGCAACCTGACACGCGCCGAAAGCACCGCACTCTACAACGCAGGATTCCGCTCATTCATTGTTCAGGGCAACCAATTCCGCAACGAAATGACCCTACTCTGGGACATCTTCACCTGCACACTGGACTACAGCCCGGAGCTCAGCAACAAAGCGGCGCTCATTGCCGCCTCCGTCATGTCCGCCTTCAGCCCGCAAAAAAATGAATTACCCAGCGGCTTAAAAGATTTTTCGTTCACCAATTACGAATAACAGATTTATGAACAGACTCCATATATTCAGCTCCGAATCCGTAGGCGAAGGTCACCCCGACAAAGTAGCCGACCTCATCTCCGACACCGTGGTAGATGCCTGCTTGGCACAAGACCCCGCCAGCCGTGTTGCCTGTGAAACGCTGGTGAAAGACGGTCACGTCATCTTGGCGGGTGAAATCACCACGCAGGCCGTAATCGACTACGAAACACTGGTGCGAGACACCGTTCGCGCCATCGGTTACGCGACCCCTGCGGATGACCCCGTATTCAACGCCGAAACCCTGAGCGTAACAAACCTGCTCTCCACCCAGAGCCCCGACATTGCGCAAGGTGTTGACGCCCGCGCAGCCGAGGGCAAGGAGGGTGCCGAACAGGGTGCCGGCGACCAAGGAATCATGTTTGGCTATGCCGCCAACGAGACTCCCGAGCTCATGCCTGCCCCCATCATGTTCGCCCACCGTATCATGATTGAGCTGGCACGCGTACGCCACAGCGGCGAGGTTGCATGGCTGCGCCCCGACAGCAAGAGCCAAGTCGCAGTTGAGTACGGCGAAAACGGCAAGCCCTCCCGAATCCTCAATGTTGTGCTCAGCACTCAGCATACGGAGGACGTAAGCATCGACACCATCCGCGACTTCTGCACCAATCTGATTCGCCGTGTCCTCCCGGCCGAACTCATCACCCCCGAAACCGAATTCTTCATCAACCCCACCGGTCGATTCGTCATCGGCGGACCTCACGGCGACTCCGGTCTGACCGGCCGCAAAATTATTGTAGACACCTACGGCGGCATGGGTCGCCACGGTGGCGGTGCCTTCTCCGGCAAGGATTGCAGCAAGGTCGACCGCTCCGGTGCCTACATGTGCCGCTGGGTAGCCAAGCACATCGTTGCTGCCGGCTTAGCTGAACGTTGCGAGCTGCAAGTAGCATACGCCATCGGCAAGGCCAGTCCCGTCTCCATCATGGTGGATGTAGACACCTTCGGCACCGGCGGTGTCAGCGAAGATGTTATCATTGAACGAGTGCTGCGTGCATTCTCCTTCAAACCCGCCGACATGGAAAGCGCCCTGGGGCTGCGTCGCCCCATCTTTGCCCGCTCCACCAACTACGGGCACTTCTCTCGCGCCGATTTGCCGTGGGAGCAACTCGACCCCGCCAGGCTCGAAATCCTGAAGGGCAACTAATAGCTATTTCAACAAAATCAACCCGAAGAATCAGTTTTCTTGCCGATTCTTCGGGTTTCTGTATAATTTTTCCACAAAAAAACGCAAAAAGGCTTGCCAAGCCATAAAAAAGTTGCTAGAATCGCCGCAGCGAATTGTTTTTATTTTGAACCCGGATTTTATAGATGACCGGGCATCAGTTGAAAGGTCATTCCTGAAACACCCAAGGAGTGAGGAAATTGTATCATTTGTTAATTTATCATTAACTAAACCAATCAACCTTTAATTTTTCATTTATATGTTAGATATTTGTTTATTAGGAACCGGCGGCACCCAGCCGCTGATTAATCGCTGGCTCACTGCACTGATGGTGCGATACAAGGGACATACTGTACTCATCGACTGTGGCGAGGGCACCCAAATTGCCGCACAGAAGGCAGGTCTCAGTCTCAAGCCGGTGGACAAAATACTCATCACCCACCTGCACGCCGACCACATCAGCGGCCTACCCGGCCTACTGCTCACCATGGGCAACATGGGGCGCACCGAGCCCCTGTCGATTGTGGGTCCCGAAGGAACGGAGCATGTTGTCAACAGCCTTCGCTGCATTGCTCCCTTCCTTCCCTTCGAAGTTAAAGTGAGCGAACTGACAACCGAGAGCGAACTCATGTACTTCGAGGACTGCGATATTCAGGCGTTTGCCGTGCAGCACGGTGTTCCCTGTTACGGCTACAGCTTCCACCTGCCCCGAGCCGGTAAGTTCGATGCAGCCGTAGCTCGCCAAAAGGGCATTCCCCTCGAGTACTGGAAAGTCCTGCAGAAAGGCGAAACCGTAACACACGAAGGGCAGACCTTCACACCCGACATGGTGCTGGGGCCTCCCCGCAAGGGTCTCAAACTCACCTACTGCACAGATTCCCGACCAACCGAATCTCTGACTCGGGCTGCAGCCAACGCAGACCTCTTCATCTGCGAAGGCATGTACGGTGAAGACGAAAATCTGGATAAGGCAAAAGAGAACTGCCACATGCTCTTCTCCGAAGCCGCAACCATTGCCGCACAAGCCGGCGGAGTGAAGGAACTCTGGCTCACCCACTACAGCCCGTCCCTGCCCAATCCCAAGGATTTCAGGGAGGTTGCCCGAGCCATCTTCCCCAACACGCACACCCCCCGTGACGGTTGGTTCAAATCCCTCACTTTTGAATAATCAGCTATTCAAAGTTTAAGCTTGCCCCCGGCATGAGCATGTGGTAGCATGGTGACGATATGAAACACACACACCTTCTGACCATAGCTCTGCTGGGGCTGAGCGTTTGCGGCCTGCCGCTGCAACAAGCACAGGCGGATGACACCGCCACCACTACCCTCTCCCCCCGAAAGGAAAAGAAAAAGAAGAAAAAGCCGACATCTGCTGATGACAAGGAGGCAAGTGTACAGACAGACGCAGCCGACCAAGACACCAGCAGCGAAGAGAATGCTGAAGAGGAGCGCCCCACTGTCGCAAGCGCTTTGAAGCAGGTGAAGTTCTTAACCTCCACCAAACCCTCTTTAAAAGCCAAGTACTACGTATTCCTGCACTCCGCCAGCTGGTGTGGTCCCTGCCGGGCTATCATGCCGGATATTGTAAAAGAATACAAGAAGATGAAGCGCAAGAAAGTCGAGCTCATACTGGCATGCGGCGATTCCTCTGAGGAAAGCGCAGAGAACTACATAAAATCGTATAAAATGAAGTTCCCCGCTGCAATGCCCGGCGCCTTGGTTAAAGTACCCGGCTACAAAAATGCGGCTTACTATCCCAATGCCATCATTGTTGATCAATACGGGCAGGTGGTACAAGAAGGCCACGGAAAAATACTCCTTGAGTGGAACTCCATTATAACCGAGGCCAACAATAAAGCTGCCGCTGAAAATTAATATTTACCAAAGTACGAGCGACCAACAAGGTCGCTCGTACTTTCCCTACCACATTTACAAAAAAGTCCTACGCTCACACTTAAGACTTGCAAAAGAAAAAAAATTAGACTAAACTCCAGCCGATGCATCAAATCGTATTCAATGAAATAAGTGCGAGCGAAGTCTCAGCCATTCCCACGCTGGAGCAGCTGGACCTCATCTCCGGTTTCAAGGTTGATGAGGATTTTCTCTCCGGTAAAAAGGAAGACCCGGCCTTTGGCGTAGTAGAGCGCGATGGCCGCCGCATATTCCGCTACCGTTCCAGAGATTACCGCATATACTTCACGATAGAGAACGGCTCTGTAATCGTACAGCGAGTACTGCATGCAGATTCGCTGAAAGACTTCATGTTCCGCGCCAATATGGGCGGTGGCGAAGACCACGCTCTGAGCGCAAGCCGTTCCTTCTGGCAGCTGATAGATGCCGGCGAGAACGCACCCCGCCGCTAATCGGAGCCCCATTTCAATGATTGGAGCTTTCAATAGCCTGAAACACACGCCCGCACGCATAGCAGCCGTAGCGGGCGTCACCTTTACCCAGCTTGTACGCATGCGGCTGTTCATGGTATTGGCCGTGTTCGGCATAGGATTTCTGGCGCTTCAATTTGTGCCCTACCAAGGGCAGTTAGGGGTAGAGTTTCGCGGGGTGCAACAACTTCAGCTCATCAAAGATATAGCAATAGGCTGCATGCAACTCTTCGGGTTGATATTCTGCGTAGGCGCCACAGCCCTGCTCATCCCCCGCGATACGGAAGACCGCATTCTCTACACCATCCTCTGCAAACCGGTACCCCGCTTTGACTATCTGGCCGGCAAAGCTTGCGGAGTACTATTGCTACTGCTGGTCATGCTGCTCATGATGGATGCTCTCATGAGCTCCCTGTTGTGGTTACGCGAGGGATATTTGGCCGATGAATTGCAAGCAACTCTCCTGCAGCAAGGCATAGCAGCAAATGAAATGGCGCCGTACCTTGAGCAAATACACGCCGCCGGCAACTCAGCGGATACGCAACGTGCTATCATCTGCATGTTTCTGGGGTATGGGGTACTCACCACACTTACTCTGCTTTTCTCGTGCTTCACAAGCGGCACAATAGTCAGCATGATATTCGGCCTCGGCGCCTATTTTGTCGGCATGTTTCAAGGGCAGCTCTTTACCACACTGACAACAACCGGCGAACCTGGCACCAGCCCATTCATGCAACACGTGCAGCAGGTAGTCAGCCTATTACTACCGGACTTCAGCCTATTCAGCGTGGCAGATACAGCCGCCGCCGGCACCCCGCTCAGCTGGGGGATGGTGGGCAGCCTGGCGCTGATTGCAGCAGCCTACATGCTCATGCACCTGTTAATTTCCGCTTGGATTTTCATACACAAGGAGTTCTGATACAAGACCGCCTATGGACTGGAACCACATCATCGCTTCGGCCGGCACCCTATTTCTGGTACTGGATCCCCCCGGCAATGCTCTACCGGTACAGGGGTTACTGCAACAACTACCGGCCGAACGCCGCCGCCGGGTACTGCTGCGTGAACTTTGCTTTGTGCTGATACTGCTGTTGTTTTTCTACTTCACCGGAAAAGAAGTTCTGGGATGGTTGGGGCTGACCTCCGGCTCCCTGAACATCAGCGGCGGCCTATTACTCTTCATTATCGCCATCGGTATGGTATTCCCCACACGGCACAGCCCCTACACCAATCCCACCCTTACCGAAATATTCATTGTTCCGGTAACAGTTCCTCTCATTGTGGGGCCTGCCGCCATATCTTTGGTCATGATGCAGGCCACCCTCAGCACCACCACGATTCAGCGCATAGAGGGGCTGACATCCATACTGCTTGCATGGCTTGCTACAGCACTCATGCTCGGGTTCTCCGACCGCCTGTTGAACCTGTTAGGAGAAAAAGGCACCACAGCCCTCACCCGACTGATGGGCACAGTGCTTGTACTGCTGGCAGTGCAAATGGTGCTCAACGGCATAACGGACTACATATTAGCCCTACCCACCCCGGCCGTTACCCCGTAACAGCCCACCAACTCCATTTGCAGGCTGCCACAAGCAAAAAAACAGTCTGCAAACCCCTTTCGGGATTTACAGACTGCATCATCATCTACCTAAAAAAGGGGAATCGCCTTATTGGATGTTCATCTTCTCGTAATAATCCAAATTACGCTTAAGCACACGGCCGGTACGACTCTCAGGAGCGGCCTCATAGGCAGCCTTGTATGCCTCAATCATACGGGGAATATCGCGCATGAAGGCATAGGTATCACCCAGAGCACGCAGGGCATCCTGACGAACCTCAGGCACCAAATCAGGCTGCGCAAGGAACTTGTTGAGCGCATCTACGTTCTCCTTCAATCTTTCAGGCGTAGGAGCACCACGGAAACCGGACAGCATCTCACGCAAAGCTTCCGTTTGTTCTATACGCAGGCGAGTATTGTCACCGTAGCCGCGATAGCCCAACGTATTTTCCGGATCAAGGCTGTTAATTTCAGCTATGATTTCCTTGTATTTGTCGCGGCAGACATCGGGCAGTGCCTTCAGGGCAGAATCGAGAGCCTGAGCACGCTCAAGACCGCTCTTACCCTCGGCAGCTGCAAGTGCGGCATTGCGGGCAGCAAGCTTATCCAACCCGGCCTGCACCAAAGGTATATAATCAGCAGGGGTGCGGCGAGTGCCGTTAATCACCTCAAAGGGTAAACCATTGCTATCCATCAGCACCACGCCGGGCAAGCCCTCAATCTTGTACGAGGCCAGCAGGGCTTCGCGCTCGCGCTTCACATCATCAGGAATGGCCGCCACCAATTTGGGATTACGCGGGAAATCCACCGGAACCAGCACAAACTTGTCGCCCAGCGCAGCTTCGAACTCCGGGCTTTCCACAATCTTTGTGCGCAGGTGAATGCAAGCCGTACACCAATCCGTACCGGTGAAATCCACAAACACCTGGCAATCCTTCTCCTTGGCTGCGGCCAAGGCTTCCTCCATCGTTACCACCTCCGGCAACGCCAAGGCTGCTGTAGCCATGAGCGGCAGCAACATCATTTTGTTTATTATGTTCATAATCTTTTGGGAGTATGATTAAATTTTATCACCACATCTCCGGCGGAGTTGCAACCTCGCTGAGCCTAATCGGTCTCCGCTCGGCGCAATGCCTCCGGCAACTTAAACTCGCCACTGAAAGGCGGCACAAGCCTTCCGTCACGAGCCCGCACCTCGCTGACCAGTATACGAAGCGACTCCAGCACTATAGCCGAGCGGGTCGTATTCATGATAGTTGCCACGGTATCCACTCGTTTCATGAGCTCTACAGGACAACGGAAAGCCAGCAACTTCGTTTTCATGATTATCATTTATCACAAAAACCGCCGCGCTTCAATCAAAAAAAAATCAAATTTATCGGATTGTAAAAAAAACGCAGTACCCAAACCACACGCGAACGAGATAGAGATATTTCATTTACCTGTTAGCAATTTGTGTTGACATTGGCGCAAGGCTAAGGCAGAATGTTGACAGATGATGGAGAAGCGCTACTATTACCTGAACCCAGCTCGCACAGAACCCCTTGGGCCACATACCATTACCGAATTGAGCACAAAAGTACTCAAGGGTGAGCTGTCGACATCGACAGAAGTAGCAGCAGAAGGAGATAAGCGCTGGGTACCGCTGGGGCAACTGCTCACACAGGTACCCCTCCCACCGGCAGCACTCCCACCTATACCAAACAGCACAGCTGCAAGCCGGGATGAATTACCCCCCGTTCCCGGCTACGAACCAACTCCTACACGAACGGCGATACAAACAGATAAACCGGCAGGTCACTGCCCGGCTTGTGCTCAGGAGCTGGTAACCGAGGCCGGCCAGTTACCGCCAAACTGTCCCCACTGTGGGGAATACCTGCGACCGGAGAAAGACACCATGTGGCAGCACATACGTGCTGCACTCGTGCGCCCTCTTACATGGCGAGGGCGCAGCCCGCGCCGGGAATTTTGGGGCAGCTGGCTCTTTAACCTGCTTACTTACATACCTTTTCTTGTCGTAGCGCTCACGGTGATATCAGCTTTCACCTTCCTCACGATAGACAAAATACCCGCCAATGAACTGAATTTCGAGCTTGTAGCAGCGGCGCCCAACATGATTTGGGCATGGGTTGCACTGGGGCTGCTGGTGGCGGCAACCGTGTATTTTTTACTGGTACTGTGGGCAGCAACAGCGCGGCGCCTGCACGATACCGGCAGGAGCGCATGGTGGTTAATTATTTCCATGGTACTAAGCATTGGCTACCAGGTGGCTTACGTTTACGAATTAATAAACTATCTGAGCAGCATCAACTGGCGACTCCTGTTCGCAATAGAAGACGAATCTTCCCTCAATGCACGGATTGAGGAAATCAGCAATCAAATCAATTTGATTGGTTACGGTGGTGCATGCGGAGCGCTCTACTTGGTAACCACAATAGTCGGGCTAACCATATTCATATTCCTCGTAACGGACAGCAAACCGGGACCGAACAAATACGGACCGTGCTGCAAATACCCCCACGCATAATCTCTCACCCCTGCTCCAATGAACAGCTATTATTACCTGAACAAAAACAATGAGCCGCAGGGGCCACACACGCTCGATGAACTGCGAGCCCTGGTGGCAACCGGCAAACTGCGCCCGGAAACGCACGCTGCCTCAAAGGGTGCCGCAGCTTGGCGCCCCCTGAGCGAGCTGCTGGCCACCCCGCCCATGCCCCAAACGAAGCTGCCCACAGTTCCGGCCGCCGCGCCGCCCACCGCAGTCGGCGCATGCCCCGGCTGTAAACACGAATTAACCGCACAAGAGAAAAGTCTCCCCGAGCGTTGCCCGGTCTGTGGCTATCGACTTCGCGCCTTCAACATTCACGACTTGTGGCAAAACTTCATACTTGCCCTGCGCAAATCTTTCGTACTGAAAGGACGAGCACCCCGAATCGAATACTGGAGCTTTGTGCTCTTCAGCACCATCATCACCAGCGTGCTGATGACAGTCATGCAAATCGCGGTGGTAGCCCTCCTCCCCGAAGAGAGTCTCGCAGCACTCAACTCACCGGAAATAGCCGACATGCCGGAGGAACTCCCCTCATCCGCCGCCATAGCCATGCTGATTATGGGCGTTGTATACTTCCTGATTAATCTGGCAATCATGATACCGCAAATAACCGTAAGCGTGCGCCGCCTGCACGATGTAGGCCGCAGTGGCAAATGGTTGCTGGTCGCCCTGCTGCCGGCACCAATTGCCTTCACAATTGCAGTCCTGACCGGGCTCTTTACGCCCGAGAGCACATCTTCGCCACTCATCGGCGGCGGGATTTTATTACTGGCACTTTTGCTGACTTTTGCTGTGAGCATATACCTGTTCATTCTCTCCCTGTTTGACAGCCAGCACGGCCCGAACAAATATGGTCCCTCCCCGAAATACCCCATAGGCTGATATATACCATGAGCCCCGAAAACACCATTCCCCCACCCACAACGGTCAAAGTACCGGATCTGAAAGCAACCACCGACAAGGTAGCTGCGCCTGAGAATGCTGCCGAACCGCCGTCCTCAACAGCACACACGGTCGCCCCGGAACCCACACTCTGCATAACCGACCCACCCTGCCCCCGCTGCCAATCAGCCCTCTCAGTGGAAGGCGGAAGATTGCCCGAGCTGTGCCCCGCATGCAACTACATTTTACGAGCTCAACGCCCGCACGCGCTCAATCACAACTTTCGACTGGCCTTTCGCAAAGCCTTCGTATGGAAAGGCCGAGCTACACGGCGAGAGTTCTGGGGATTTGCCATCATCATGGGCGCGCTGGGGCTGGTACCGGCACTGGCACTGGACATATTGTGTCGCGGTGCCGTAGCCGAGCTGATTAGCGAATATATAGCCCCCATACCGACCATTCCCCCTATGCTGTGGTACATAGTCACCCCCATGCTGGCCGCAGCCATGCTGATATGGGTACTGGCTCTTCCCCTGCCGCTGATAAGCCTCACCATTCGCCGCCTGCACGATGTAGGCCACAGCATGCGATGGCTCACAGCAGCTCTGGTTTTCTGGGGCGGAGCAGCTATAGCCTTCTCCGTCAGCGGCATCTCCATGCTCATTGCACTGCTGACGGGAGCAGATTCCTGCTCTGCCGAAACTCCCACCCTGAACATTGCCTTGGAGTACAGCACAATAGCAGCACTGGCACTGGGTGGCATGGCCACTGTATTCAGCCTGGCCATTATTATGTTCAGCCTGATGGACAGCCAGCGCGGCACCAACAAGTACGGACCTTCCGCTAAATACCCCCTCGAGTAACCCCCACCTTCAACCACTTTTTATTCCGGATATGAACGAAGCAACACAAGCCCCCATTGCCGGCCAACACCATTACGCCGGCGATTGCCCCTACTGCGGACAAGCCATTATGTCTGAGCGCGGCAAACTGCCCCTGCTGTGCCCCACCTGCAACCACAGCCTGCGCTCAGCCCAACCGGACAGCCCGCTGCACAACATTCACCGCTGCCTGAAACTCTACTGCGACGTACGCGGGCGTTCCTCGCGCCGTGAGTTCTGGGCCTTCACCCTAGCCGCCGCACTGCTACTGTCGATAGAGGCCATTCTCTTTGCAGACTGCTACCGCAACGGAGCACTGGCAACAATCCCGCTTTGGCTGTGGCTTATACTGCCGGCACTGTTACTCTGCCCGTTCGCCACATTAACCGTACGCCGACTGCATGATTTAGGCAAAGGTCCGGGGCTACTCATCACCTTCTTGGCGCTCGGCGCCGCCGGCGGTGCCATAGTCGCCATGCACAGCGCCGGCTACCAGCCTGAGCTTATCACCAAAAACGTAGCCGCATGGGCATGGGCTGCCCTGCGTGCAGATATCATCGTGGGCAGCATCATCCTCTACCTCGCCACCCAGCACCGACTGCCGGGCCCCAACGAATACGGACCAGCGCCTAAATAACCCCTCAAACGTGAATCCCATTTTCATATTGGGGCCGACCGGGTGCGGCAAAAGCAAAGTTGCCGTGCAGCTCGCACAGCTTCTCGGCCACGCTGAAATCGTGAGCGCGGATGCCTATCAAGTCTACCGCGCCATGCCCGTGCTGACAGCCGCTCCCACCCCGGCCGAAATGGCAGGCATTCCCCACCACCTCATCGGCAATCTGGAAGTCAGCGAAAACAACGATGCCGCCACCCACGCACGCCGAGCCATGGCAGCCATAGCCGATATTCAGGCGCGCGGTGCCGTCCCCATCATTACAGGCGGCAGCGGGCTCTATGTAAAATTCATATCCCACGGCATATCCCCGGCACCGCCAAGCGACCCAGCCCTGCGCGCCGAGCTGATGGCACTTCCGACAGCGGAAACCGTGCGCCGCCTGCAAGAGCTCGACCCCGAGGGCGCAGCCGCCACCAACCTGCAAAACCCGCGTTATGTGGTGCGAAACCTCGAAATCGTAATACTGAGTGGCAAACCACTCTCTCATTGGAGAAATAACTGGCAACCACGGGCATGCGGGCCGGGGTTCTGCCTCATGCGCGAAGTCCCCGAGCTCGACAAGCGCATTGCCACCCGTGCCGAGCAAATGCTTGCACAAGGTGCCATAGACGAAGTCGCCGCCCTACCCGAGCAAATTTCCGCCACGGCAGAAAAAACCCTTGGACTCGCCCTGATACGCGACTACCTAGCCGGCAAAATTTCGCGCCCCGACCTCAGTGCCGCCCTTGCACTGGCCACTCGTCAATACGCCAAGCGGCAGCGCACCTGGCTGCGCAGGGAACCTTGGGCTACCCCCATTCCTTGTAACGACAGCTCCGCAACCGACATTTTCAGCACCCTGCAATCACTCACAATTTCATAGCACTGCGAAAAAATTACTTTTCAGCACAATCACAAAACGCTATCTATCAACCCATTATACTTCGGTGTCAATTTTTCCTTGCCCTAACCCTAATTTTTGGATTGAACTGACAAACGAGAGTGGTATAATGACAGTGTTATGAGTACAGATACAACGACAACCGAGCTATCAGCATCGGTCAAGCGCTACGCCCTTTACCTTATGGTAATGGCAGGTCTTGGCGGTCTTTTGTATGGTATTGACGTAGGCGTTATTGCCGCGGCTCTGCCCTACATTGAAAAGACCTCCTCTTACACCCCCTCGGAAATCTCCCTCGTGGTTGCGGCCGTGTTGGCAGGTTCCGTGCTCTCCTCCCTGTTTGCCGGCATGCTGGCAGAGTGGCTCGGGCGTCGTAAAGTTATCATCATTTCGGCTCTGCTCTTCACCTTGAGCATTCCGGTTATCTGCTTCTCCTCCGGCAGCTTCTTCATGCTGATGTTCGGTCGTATTCTGCAGGGCGCCTCTGCCGGTTTGGTCGGCGTGGTCGTTCCCATGTACCTGGCTGAATGTCTGGATGCCAACTCCCGTGGTAAGGGTACCGGCATGTTCCAGTTCATGCTCACCGTCGGCTTGGTGTTTGCTGCCGTAATCGGCCTTGTAACCACCGAAATCGTAGGTGCTGCGGACGACATGACCGTATCCGCCGAGAGCAAGCAGATTGCATGGCAGGTTATCTTCTGGTGCTCCGCCCTGCCCGGCATCATCCTCTTCATCGGCGCATTCAAACTCAAAGAATCCCCCCGCTGGCTGTACCGCAACAAGCGTGAGGACGAGGCTCTGCTCGCCCTTGCCGCCAACAACGGCGATGTAGCTGCCCGCGAAATTCTGCAGGAGATGAAGGACGCCGATGAGCGCGAAGCCGCAGAGAAGGCCGCCATGGCCGAAGCCGCCAAGGGCGACAGCCTGCTGCAGCGCAAGTACGTGATTCCCTTCTGCTTAGCCGTAGTGGTACTGGCCTGCACACAGGCAACCGGCATCAACTCCGTGCTCAACTATTCCGTGAAGATTTTCCAGCAGGCCGGTCTGCAGGGTTCCTTCGCCAACTGGGCTGACTTGGCCATTAAGGTCATGAACATGGTCATGACCATCGTTGCCGTGACTCTGGTTGACAAGAAGGGCCGTACCTTCCTGCTCAAGATGGGCACACTGGGCATCATCGTTGGTCTTGCCGGCGTAGGCGCCATGTTCCTGACTGTTGAGAACAAGCGTGTGGATGTCACCGACATCGTAAAAGCCGCCGTTGCTGACAACTCCCTCAACCTCTCTACAGTTGATGCCGTGAAGAGCGCCATCGCCGCTGACCCCACCATCACCCAGAATTACCCTGAGTTCATGCAGGGCGAAAGCGTAGCCCCCGGCATGCAGCTCATCGTCAACTATACCCAGGGCAACGACAACAAGCAGGATGTCGCCGAGGTCTCCCAAGACCCCAACGCCACGGGTACCGCCATTGATGTGAAGAAGGGCATCGTAGAAGCAGACCCCAACTTCATGGACAAGTTCAGCGCCCTGTTCGGCACCCCCATTCTCGAGAAAGGCAGCGTAAAAGAAGTTCAGATTACCCGTGCTGAAATCGGCATGAAGCCCGGTGCCTTCACCGGTTACATGGTCGCCGGCTTCTTCGTGGTATTCATCGCCTTCTACGCAGCAGGCCCCGGCGTGTGCGTATGGCTTGCACTCTCCGAGCTCATGCCCAACCGCATCCGCGCCAATGGTATGGCCATTGCCCTGCTCATCAACCAGCTGGTATCCACCACCATCGCAGGTACCTTCCTGCCCTGGGTAGGCGCCTCCGGCTACTCCTCCGTATTCTTCTGGCTGGCCGGCTTCACGGTGATTTACTTCATCACCGCCTGCATCATGCCCGAAACCAAGGGTCGCACCCTCGAGGAAATTGAGCAGTACTTCACTACCGGCAAAATGCCCGGTAAGAAGGAAGACGAGGACGAAGCCAAGGCTTAAGCCCACCTTCAGATAGTAAAATACACTTTCTCATCTCTCCGGACTTACACTGAAGGAACCGCCCCTCACCCGCAAGTGAGGGGCGGTTTTGTATACACTGTTCACAAACGGTAAAAATCCATGTCATTAACACAATGGCAGCTTGACAGCCAGACAACAAAAAGAGTACAATCATCCTCCTACAGATTTTCATAACTTACACAATCAAGCAGAATTATATGGACAAAATCGTATATCATTTCGGCGGAGGAACCGCCGATGGAGACGGCAGCATGAAAGCGCTGCTGGGGGGCAAAGGCGCGAACTTGGCAGAAATGGCCCGAATCGGCCTGCCGGTTCCTCCGGGATTCACCATCACAACCGAGGTTTGCACCTACTACTACGCCCACGAGCTGAGCTACCCGGCCGAGCTCGACAGCTTGGTACACGAGGGGATTGCCCGCATGGAAGCACTGGTAGGCCGCAAATTCGGCGATACGGCCGCCATGCCGTTGCTGGTATCCGTACGTTCCGGTGCCCGCGAATCGATGCCCGGCATGATGGATACCATCCTGAACCTCGGTCTGAATGATGATACGGTGGAAGCCATGGCAGCAGCTACCGGCAATCCTCGTTTTGCCTGGGACTGCTACCGCCGTTTCGTGCAAATGTACGGTGACGTTGTAATGGGTGTGCAGAAACAACCCGGCGAAGACCTCGAACCCTTCGAGAGCATCATCCATGCACTCAAGAGCGAGCGCTACGGCAAAGACATAGCCGACTCCGAGCTCACCGCAGACGATAGCCGCGAATTGGTTCGCCGCTTCAAAACACTGGTACTCACCCGCAGTGGCCGCAACTTCCCCGCCGACCCGTGGGAACAGCTGCAAGGTGCAATCGGTGCAGTTTTCGGCTCCTGGAACAACGAACGCGCCATCACCTACCGCCAGAAATACGGCATACCCGGAGAATGGGGTACCGCTGTGAACGTGCAAAGCATGGTATTCGGCAACACCAGCGATGAGTCCGGCTCCGGCGTGGCCTTCACCCGCAACCCCGCTAACGGTAAAAACGAATTCTACGGTGAATTCCTCATGAATGCTCAGGGTGAAGACGTGGTAGCCGGCGTGCGCACCCCCGATCCCGTAGCCCGCTTGGCAGAGGTTATGCCCAGCGCCTACACCGAGCTTTGCGAAATCCGCAAGACCCTCGAGAACCACTTCCGCGACATGCAGGACTTCGAGTTCACCATTCAGGACCGCAAAGTCTACATGCTGCAAACCCGCAACGGCAAGCGCACCGGCATCGCCGCATTCCGCATTGCCTGCGATATGGAGAAGGAAGGGCTCATCGACTGGCAGACAGCCGTGCAGCGTATCCCCGCCGATCAGGTTGACCAAGTGCTCGCTCCCGTTTTCGACAGCAACGCCGTGGGCAAAGTAGCCCCCATTACACGCGGTCTGAACGCCGGCCCGGGTGCGGCATCCGGTCGTATTTGCCTGAATGCCAGCCGCTGTGAAGAGGCCCACAAGCGCGGTCAGAAAGTCCTGCTGGTACGCCTCGAAACCTCCCCGGAAGACCTGCGCGGCATGATTGCAGCAGAGGGTATTCTCACAGCCCGCGGCGGGCTCTCCAGCCACGCTGCCCTTGTTGCCCGCCAAATGGGCAAAGTCTGCGTGTGCGGTGCCGGCGACATGGAGATTGACTACCACAATCGCACCGTCACCATTGCAGGCACAGAATACAAGGAAGGCGACTACCTGTCACTCGACGGCACCAACGGCTACGTTTACGCCGGCAAGATGCCCACTGCCCCCTCAGAGGTCGTGCAGGTTCTCATCAACAAAACCCTCAAGCCCGAGGATAGCCACACCTACCGCGACTTCGCCCGAGTAATGGAGTGGTGCAGCCGCGCCAGCAAGCTGGGTGTGCGCACCAATGCCGACTCCCCCGATCAGGTGGAGGCCGCTATCGCCTTCGGTGCCCAGGGTATCGGCCTGTGCCGCACCGAGCACATGTTCTTCGGCGGCAACCGCATCGACTTCATGCGCCGCATGATTCTTGCCACGCACGAGGAAGAAAGCCGCGAGGCTGTTGCCAACCTGCTGCCCTTCCAAAAGAGCGACTTCAAGGGCATATTCAAAGCACTTGCGGGCAAACCCGGCACCATCCGCCTGCTCGACCCGCCCCTGCACGAGTTCCTGCCCACCACCAAGGAACAGCAACTCGACCTCGCCAAAAAGTTCAATATACCGGTGGAGGTTATCATTCGCCGCGTGAGCGAACTGCACGAGTTCAACCCCATGCTCGGCCATCGCGGTTGCCGCTTGGGTATCGCCCACCCCAAAATCACCGAGATGCAGGCTCGCGCTATCATCGAGGCTGCTATCGAAGTGCAGGAGGAGGTAGGCTGCGACGTGCACCCCGAAATCATGGTGCCGCTCGTCTCCTTCAAGCGCGAGCTCGATTTGCAGAAGGAAGTCATTGACCGCGTAGCAGAGCAGGTATTCCGTGAAAAGGGACGCCGCATCTCCTACAAGGTCGGCACAATGATTGAAATTCCCCGTGCCTGTGTAACGGCAGATGAAATCGCCGAAACAGCCGAATTCTTCTCCTTCGGCACCAATGACCTTACCCAAACCGGTCTCGGCATGAGCCGCGATGACTCCGGCTCCTTCCTCCCCAACTACCGCAACCTCGAAATCGTGAAGGCCAACGTCTTCGCCAGCATCGACCAGGAAGGTGTAGGCAAGCTCATGCAGCTCGCCGTCAAGCTTGGGCGCACCACCCGCCCCGGCATGAAGATGGGTATCTGCGGTGAGCACGGCGGCGACCCCGCCTCCGTCAAATTCTGCCACGGCCTTGGGCTCGACTATGTGTCCTGCTCCCCCTACCGAGTACCCACAGCACGCATTGCAGCGGCACAGGCCGCGCTCACGCAGAAGTAAGCCAAGGTTCTTTTACCGCTATTCACACGCCCGCAACTACATGTTGCGGGCGTGTTTTATTCTACAAATAAATTGACATTGCGGTCACAGCTTGCTAGAATGTGAGCATGGCAAATGACTTTAACAAAGCACTGTGGATTACGGTAGGCGGCCTGCTGGGCACTGCACTGACCTGTTACCTGGTCAACCGCGTGCAGGATGAGAGAGCGCTCGACCGAGAGTACAACGATATGCTCAACCGAGTGAACGCTCGCACAGCTCACCTGCGCAAGGCTGCTGCACGCGCCGTGAAAGCTCAGGTGCGAATAACGGTGACTCATGGTTTCGGCGGAGCAGATGAAATCATCCCCATGAGCCCGGCCGAGCTCGATAAACTGCAGTCCATCATGCCCCACCTCGAAAGCGCCCCACTCCCCGAGCGCAATGTGTGGAAACGCCGCCGCCACGGGCTGAGCAACCGTGTCAAATCTCCGGCATTCTATCGCTACTTGGCCAATCTGGAATTTCTGGATGCCGAGGGCGCCCTCCTCGATGAGCTCATGCTTAACCAGCCCATTATTAAAGCCGAAAATGCGGATGTTTACCGCCGTACCGGGTGCTCTACCTCGTACATGTTGCCGGCAGCTGTACTCGAGCAGTTTGACTCGCTCCCGGGTATCATTGCGGCCAAGAATTACAAGCCAAACTAAGCTAAATCCACAACAGAACACTCCACCGACCTCAGTTCAAAACTCAGGTCGGTATTTTTTACCCCACCGCTCTACACACAGAGGTAAACTGAACCAAAAATCGCAAAAAAATAACAATGCCTGTGCTGTTAAGGCTATTCATCCGCAAAATTTGCACTTTTAGCGCCCCTGTTTTCCACTTTTGAACCGCATGAGTGATTTTTCTGCTTTTATTTCCACGATATAACTGGTAGAATGACCGTCAGCAAAAGATGACATCTAACGATGCTCGACCCAAGCATATCGCGTAGATATGAGCAAAAATAACACAGAAAACAGCAATCGGCCTCCATTACCAAAGGGTTTCCGACTCAAAGAGCCGGGCGGGATTGTTTACGTCATCGAAAACACCCTCAGCGCAAGGAGTGGTTTCGGTATCACCTATCTGGCTACAGAGCACTTTATGAAGCGCACCCGTCTGGTAGTGATTAAGGAAAATTACCCGATGGATACCGCGAGCCGCAATCGCCAAAGCGGTGTGCTCACTCCCTACGATGAACTGAAAGATTTTTTCCACTCCACGCGTAGTAATTTTCTGAGAGAGGCTCAGGTTATCCACCACCTTGAGCACCCCAACATAGTACGCGTGTACACCACGTTCGAGGCTCTTGGTACAGCCTATTACACCATGCCGTATCTGGTTGGGGCAAAGGAGCTATGGCAAGCAGCCCCCTCTCCCGATGAAATTGATGAGGCATGGCTACTGCCCATCTTAAGTAACCTACTGGGAGCGCTCGACTACCTGCACGGGTTCGAGCAATTACACCGCAACCTGAAAACCAGCAACATTGTGCTGATGCCGGACGGCACTCCCCTGATTACCGACTTCGGCTTGGCGCGCGAAATTTCTGCCGCACCCAACATCACGCTGCAGACCGGCACGCCGGGGTTTGCTCCGCCCGAACAAGGTGCCCAAACGGCAGTCGCAGCCAGTGACCTCTACTCACTGGGTGCCACTTGCTACCTGCTCATTACCGGCATCATTCCGCCGGTTGCTCAAAACCGCATGTTCGGCAATGACCCCTACGAGCCGCTCAGCGGCATGGAGGAACTGCGAGTGCGTTTCTCCACCGCTCTGCTCAGCAGCATAGACCGCGCTCTGAGCCCCATGCCATACGATCGCTGGCAAAGCGCGCAAGAATGGCTCGATGCCCTGCCCGGCAACGCTCGCCCGGTAGTTGTCGACAGTCCCACTATTGTACCTGTCGGTCTGCTGCACCCTGAGCAAAACTACACCGACACAGTAGACATAGCCCAAAAACTCTTAGACCGTAAACAATACGATGGCGTACCCGATATGCTGAGAGATGCGGCCGAAAAAGGGGATACCATCGCCCAGTGTAATCTGGGATGGTGCTATGAATTCGGCAACGGCGTGCCGCAAGACTATAAGCAAGCCGTACACTGGTACGCCAAGGCCGCGGAGAAAGGGTATGCCAGGGCTCAGTATATTCTGGGATGGTGTTATGAAGAAGGGCAAGGTGTAGAGCAAAATTATAAGCAGGCAGCTCACTGGTTCCGAAAAGCCGCGGAACAAGGGGATGCCACGGCTCAGTGTATCTTGGGCTTGTGCTATAAAAACGGCCAAGGCGTAGAGCAAAACAACACCCAAGCCGTACACTGGTACACCAAAGCCGCCATGCAAGGCAACACCACCGCCCAATTCATTTTAGGCGTGTGCTATGCCAACGGCAGCGGCGCACCTCAGGACTATAGCCAAGCCGTACACTGGTACACCAAAGCTGCTGAGAAAGAATATGCCCCGGCACAATGCATACTGGGTGGCTGCTACGCCAACGGGCAAGGTGTGCCGCAAGACGACAAGCAAGCCGTGCAATGGTACCGCAAAGCCGCTGAGCGGGGCTACGCCGAGGCTCAATGCATATTGGGCAGCTGCTACGCCCATGGTAAAGGAGTGCCGCTGGATTACAAGCAAGCCGTACACTGGTACGGTAAAGCCGCCGAACAAGGACATGCCGATGCGCAATGTATATTGGGCGGCTGCTACGCTCACGGTAAAGGCGTGCTGCAAGACTATAGCCAAGCCGTGCAATGGTACCGCAAATCTGCCGAACAAGGCGATACCACCGCCCAATACAATCTGGGGTGGTGCTATGCCAATGGCAGCGGCGTGCCGCAAGACTACAACCAAGCCGTGCAATGGTACCGCAAAGCCGCTGAGCAAGGGCACGCCAGTGCTCAGTGTAACCTTGGCGTATGCTACGACAACGGTCTGGGTGTAGAGCAAGACTACAACCAAGCCGTGCAGTGGTACACCAAGGCGGCAGAGCAAGGATATGCCGGTGCTCAGTGCAATCTGGGCGTATGCTATGACAATGGTCAGGGCGTTGAGCAGGACTACAACCAAGCCGTGCAGTGGTACACCAAAGCCGCAGAGCAAGGGCACGCCGAGGCACAGTGTAACCTGGGCGTGTGCTACGACAATGGCAACGGTGTACCGCAAGACTACGCACAAGCCGTACAGTGGTACTGCAAAGCCGCCAAACATGGGCACGCCATTGCTCAGTTCAATCTGGGCGGGCGTTACGAAAACGGGCAAGGCATAGAGCAAAACCATCATCAGGCCGTACGGTGGTACACCAAAGCCGCAGAGCAAAACTACGCCCCTGCTCAATACATACTGGCTGGCTACTACAAAGATGGGCAAGGCGTGCCCCAAGACTATGCGCAAGCTGCATATTGGTACAACAAAGCCGCCGGCCAAGGCAATGACGCCGCGCGTAAAGAACTAACCGGGCTCAGTGACCAATTAAGTGAGCAACTGAGAGAAACCGCCAAGGAGGGTAATGTCGAGATGATGGGGATATTCATAAGCGCAGGTGCCAACATCAATGCGGGCGATGCATACGGAAACACCCCCCTGATACTGGCCGCCGAGCAAGGGCACACCGACAGCATAAGAACCCTACTGCAAGCACCCGGCATTGACGTACACAAGAAGAATATTTGGGGGCGGCATCCCCTTCACGAGGCTGCGGAAAAAGGCTACCCCGACTGCTTGCAAGCCCTAATCAAAGCACCGAAAATTCGCATCAATTGCATTGATAACGAAAACCTAACACCCCTACACAAAGCCACCAATTCCAACCATGTGGAGTGTATAAAAGTACTACTTTCGGTACCGGGAATAGAGATAAATCATATAGACCGAAACGGCAATACCCCCCTGCACATTGCTGCAAAAGAGGGGTTTGCTGCATGCCTGCAAGCCTTACTCAATGCAAACGGGCTCAACCTCAACCAACCGAACAACCAAGGCGAAACCCCGCTCTACCTCGCGCAGCAAAACAGCCAAGATGAATGTGCCCAACTGCTGACAGATGCCGGCGCACTGGCCGTCAAGTACGCCCCGGGTACTGTAAATACCCTGACCGGTTATGCAACAGGTGCCAAGCCGACTGCAACTGGCAGCCCCAACAAGCAAGGCTCTGATCGACAAGTTGCCATAACCATTCAAGATTGCATCAACCTTATCGGGGATATCAGCAAGACCATCTTCAGAGCTACCATCAATTCCATACGCCAATCCTTCAGCAAAATTTTCATCGGTAGCGGCATCGCACTGCTACTGGGTATTTTCATCGGATTTATCATGGGCTTTTCCAGTGATGATTCGGACAACGTACTTGCTCTCATCATGTTTTGGGCAGCAAGAATGATACCCGCCGGCGCTGTCCTCGGCGCAATATGGGGAGTCATTGCAGGCATAAGAGCTACTATAATTGGAGATAATTAGAATAAATAGCCCCGCTATCTCTACTTACCCTAGTTGAGGGACGCTAAAAAACGGGCACCGCGAATATTAGCACTTTGGACTTCACATAACGGTCAGAATGTGCTACAATCACGCCAACACTACGTGTTCACACGTTAATTCACACAGATTTATGACGCCGAAACACATTGTAGCCGTCATCGACTACGGCTCTCAGTACACGCAGCTCATCGTGCGCCGCGTGCGCGAGCTGGGCTATCTGGCCAAGCTCTACGCACTGGAGGACTTGCACGAAATCAGCAACCCCGGGGCCATCATCCTGTCGGGTGGACCTCGCAGCACCTCCGAGCCCGATGCTCCGGATATCGACTTCGAGTGGCTCACATCCTTCAACGTTCCCGTGCTGGGCGTATGCTATGGCATGCAGCTGCTCAACATCAAGACCGGCGGCACCGTGCGCAGCAGCAACAAGCGCGAGTACGGCCCCGCCGCCCTCATCCCCGAGAAACTCGAAGGGCTCTACGCTGATATGTCCCCCTCTTCGCAGGTGTGGATGAGCCACTCCGACACGGTAGACCACTTAGCCGACAACTGCAAGGTAATCGCCCGCAACAGCGACGGCGTACCTGTATCCCTGCAGTGGGGCGACTCTATGTTCGGCATTCAGTTCCACCCCGAGGTAACTCACTCGCACGAAGGCCGTACCATTCTGCGCAACTTCCTTTCGCACGCCAAAGAGCTTGCCCCCTTCGACATTGGTGACTTCAAGCGCGAGCTCCTCGACGATATTCGCGCCAAGGTCGGCGACAAGCAGGTGGTTTGCGGCGTCTCCGGCGGTGTAGACAGCACGGTGCTCGCCGTACTGCTGCACGAGGCCGGCGTGAACGTACGCTGCATATTCGTAGACAACGGTCTGCTGCGCAAGGACGAGGCCAAGGAAGTTCAGGCCAACTTCGCCCGCATGGGTGTGGAAATTGAGACGGTCGACGCCAGTGAGCGATTCCTGGCAGCCTTGGCCGGCGAAACCGCCCCCGAAAAGAAGCGCCGCATCATTGGCAACCTCTTCATCGATGTGTTCTGGGACGCCGTGGGCGACGCCGAAATGCTGGCACAGGGCACACTTTACCCGGACGTAATTGAGAGCGCCAGTAATGCCAAGAGCAAGGCCTCCGTCATTAAGACTCACCACAACCGAGTAGAGCGCGTGCTTAAGATGCAGGAGGAAGGCAAAGTCATCGAACCGCTCGCATTCCTGTTCAAAGATGAAGTTCGTGAGCTGGGCGCCTCCATGGGCATCTCCCACGACATTCTGTGGCGCCACCCCTTCCCCGGCCCCGGTCTTGCCGTACGCTGCCCGGGCGAGGTAACGAAGGAACGCCTCGATATCATCCGCGAGTGCGACTCCATCTTCATCGGCACTCTTCGCAAGTGGGATTGGTACGACAAGTGCTGGCAAGCCTACGCGGGTCTCATTCCGGTAAAGACTGTGGGTGTGAAGGGCGATGAGCGTTCCTACGAGTTCGCCACCAATCTGCGCGCCATCGTATCGGAGGATGCCATGACGGCCGACTGGGTACAGCTGCCCTACGACCTGCTGCGCGAGGCTTCCAACCGCATTCTCAACGAGGTCAAAGGCATCAACCGCGTGCTCTTCGACATCAGCACCAAGCCCCCGGCATCCATCGAGTGGGAGTAAAGCCCCCACCTGCATTAACTCATTTTCAGACCGGCTGCACCAACGTGCAGTCGGTCTTTTTTTCTCACAAAAGTATATTAGCTATGCGGACAAGCCCCGCGCTCCTCAGCCGGGGTAATGGGAGCATGCGCAGGAGCCACGCGATAAATCTGAGTAGAGCGAGAAAAATCAAAACGGCAATCAATCGACTGCCCCTGCGGAGAAAGAAAACGCAGAGACATACCGCCGGCACCCATGGTATCGAAACACGTAGCAGCGGGCTGCCAACGGTATGCACGGGAAAGCACACGATAGGTACCTATGTGGTGGTAGTGCCCACTCTGCAAACGATATACCTTAAACTCACGTATAACAGAGCCGCAGCCCGGCTCGGAGAGCAGCACCACTACCGAACCATCCGCATTCGTAAACCAATCCCCGGGCAAGGCAAAACCAAGCGCCAAATGCTGCAACAACAGTTGCCCCACCTCAGTAGCGGCCACCGCCCCACCCCCGGCAGCAGTCGGCGGTTCCGCAGCCCGGCTATACTGTTGCGCGGCGTCATGGAGATACTGAGTAGCCGGATTACAATAACGCACAAAATCATAGCCCTGCACCGTACAGGCAAGCAGGGCTATGATGCTGCAAATACAGCGAAACATGGCAAGTGCCTTAGTCATTGCGAACTCGTGAACGCGGAGACAGCACAATCGGCACCCCGGCAGCCTTGATTCGGGAGCGAATCGTGTTGCGCAGGTACTGGGCGTAGCTATCGGTAAGCAAACGCTTGTCATTCACAAAGAGTACATAGGTGGGCACGGGTATGGTGGTGTACTTCTCATTCACCGCTGTAGTGGCATAGAAGAGCTTAAGGCGCTTCTTAAGCACGCGGTGCTGACCGGGCGGGTTCATCTCCATAGCACGCTGCAACAGGCGGTTGAGCTCACCGGTACCGGGCATATTGAGTGCCTCTTGTCGCACGCGGGCAATGGATTTGAAGATACCGGGCATACCCTCACCAAGCTTGGCGGATACGATGGCAATCGGGGCGTAATCGAGGAAGAAGAGGTTTTCCTTAATATGCTCCTTTACAGCTTCTTTACGGGCGGAGAGCGGCGCCTCGGCACAGTAGAGGTCAAACTTGTTGACCACAATAATGCAGGGTTTGCTCTCCTTTGCAATGATGGAGCCTATACGGCGGTCCTGCTGGGTCACACCGGCGGCCATATCTATAACCAACAGGCAGATATCGCAGCGACGTATTGCCTTCTCACTGCGCATGGCGGAGAACACCTCGACCGAGGTATCGCGTTTGGAGCGTGGGCGCATGCCGGCGGTATCTATCAGCACATAGGGCTGCTCGTCGCGAGTGTAGGGAATATCGATAGCATCTCTCGTTGTTCCCGCGATATCGGAAACGATGGTGCGTTTATCGTTAAGAATAGCATTCACCAGCGAAGATTTACCGGCATTCGGGCGCCCTACAATAGCCACGCGAATGGGGGAGTCCGCGCTGACCTCCTCGCGGTCGGGTTCCTCTTCCGGGGTGGCATCGGCTGCGGCCTCTGCCTGCACCGGGGTAGCCCCCAGGGACTTGAGGTGGCGATTGAGCACATCTGCCAACCGGGCGAATCCGCGACCGTGAGCTGCCGAAGTAAAGACATATTCGGAGAAACCTAAGCCGGCAAACTCGCCGAGGTTGAGCTCTTGTTTCTCCGTATCAGCCTTGTTGAGCACGAGCAGTACGGGCACATCTGCCTTGTGCAGGCGAGCTGCAATGGTCTTGTCGATAGGGGTGAGGTGATCTCGGCAATCGCACACGAACATGATGAGATCGGCAGCGTTGAGCGCAATATCGGCCTCTTGCTGCACACGGGCGGCAAAGCCGTCATCCAGCGTGGAGCCGATACCACCCGTATCTACCACGAGAGCCTCGAAATCAGTTATACGACAAGGGGCACTCAGGCGGTCACGAGTCACACCGGGCTGGTCGTGCACAATGGCAATACGGCGCGCTACCATGCGGTTGAATATGGCGGACTTGCCGACATTCGGTCGGCCTACAATGGCTATGGTTGGTGAGGACACGGAAATTTTGATGGGTTAAAGGTTAAATGAAATGGGGGGGGGGAGACTATCAATCGCGGTCGGGGCGTTCGGCCGTAGTGCGAATAGGACCATCGGCCGGGCTCTTGGGGCGCTCGTAGGGGACAAGGCCAATAGCGCGTATACCACCGGCTGCACTCACCAAATCCACGGGGCCGCCGGTGCGTTTCATGACCTTGTAGTGGCGGCGATTACCGCGATTATCCATAATGGAGTAGCAAAAATACTCAGGCGTGGCTTGGCAGAGCACGTGCAAATTCTGAGCGCTATCAAGCACAATGCGCGGCTGCATAAAATTGAGGAACTGCCCCATATAGCAAGCACCCAGTACCACACGGCTGTCAGCATTGACCACTTGCCCGAACAAGCAATCCTTGCCCCCAACGCGCAGCAAGCGCACACTCATATTGAGGCGTTCATCGCGGCTCTGCACGGTGAAGTTTTTGACAGTGCCACCATTCGTCAGCAGGAATGAGGCCCGATTTGAGCTATAAGTCGTGCGCAAATCAGGCATGCGAACCGTGGCTACTATCTTGTAGTCACCATCGCGCCCTAAATTATAGTATGGTCGCAAATTGGCAGTAACCGTGCGGGAGGAGCCGGCCGGTACCTCAAGTCGGGGGAAATTCGGTATAACATTCGGCGAAATAGGCTGCGGCTCGCCGCCACGAGTTACGGTGAAATGCAGCCAACTGCGCCCGGTGGTATTGACAAAAGTAACGGTTCGGTCGGTGAAGTTCTCTATCTTCACCTGCAATGCCACGTTCTCACCCACAACGAATTCTTTTCGCACGGGTTGAATACGCACCTCCACCTGAGCTGCGGCCTGCCCGGCCAGCAACATGCAGAATACGGCAAGAATAATAGTGATGATGTTTTTCATAGTCTTCTTTATATGTGAAATGTTAAAATTACTCGGCAACCGGGACGGGAAGAAGTATTCGGAACCCGCGGTTCACATTGCGAGCTGCCTTGTTGGGCTCAACAATCGACCAATTGCAGCCGGTAGCCGGCAGCACCTCCACCCCTTCAGCATACAGCATATCGCCTTGGCGAACGGTGGTACTCCATTCCTCTGGCAGCGAATTGTTGCCAGCGGCGTGCTCTCGAGCTGTGGCAACCACCGCGGCAGAGGGTAACTCCCCGCCCTGAAAATTAGCATAAGCAAGTGCATCCCAATACGATACACCGCACACCGGCGAACGAGGGGTCAAGCGATTACCGTGCCAAGGTTCCCCACTATCAACAGCCTGCAATTGCTGCTGCCATTCAGCAGGGGTATGTGAGGTAAAATCCGCAGGTACTCCCTTGTTAATGGCTGCACGGCGAAACTGGTTGGTGGCGGAGGGGTCTTCGTAGACATTCAAAAAGCGCTGGTACTCCCGTATGGTTACAGGGCGCAGCATCACGCGGCGCTCGCCTTGCTCCGCCTTCACATACAAATAACGACCGCTAACCGCCGGTAAAGGTTCTACTGCATCCGGTGACAGCATGGCTCCCGCTACGCCCATGAGTACCACAAACAGTGCAGCACCCAGCAATGCCAGCAGGCGCCGACGCTGTCGGCGCATAGCCTGCTTCAATCTCACCCGGCGCCCAACCGAATCGGTGCCGATATTCTCTACCGCATCGGGGTTCAACAAGGGTGCCGTTTGCGTGCGAATTTGTTCCGCTGCTGTAGAGATATCACTCCACGACAGATAATGACCGTCGTACCCCTGTTCCATCCACTGCAGCAAAGTAGCCACGCGCCCCTGCCTGGGGACATTAATTGGTTGCACAAGTCGAATTGCAGCTGCGAGCGCCTGCATGTGAGCTACAGCCGTCTCGGGATTATGCTCTCCGCATATCACCGGTGAAAGCACACGAACGGTGTTGTCATCCCGCACATAAATGGAGTGGGGTTCGAGCCCTTCCATGGCTATATTCTTCTCCTCTGCCGCCGCATACATTCGTGCGACAGTCTCAATAACCGCGCAAGTCTGCGCTGAACCGAGTCGTTCTTCGGCGGCAGCCATTTGTGCCAGGTTATGCCCTCCGGGGCGCTCATGAGTCAGAAACCAGACGTTGCCAACATTTTTTGATTCGAGCACATGGCTAATACCGGGCAAAGTTACCAAACCACGGGTACGAACCGTCTTCAAGAAGTAATCCGTCGCGGCTTTATCCGCCCCGGGGCGCAACACTTGTACCACCACACCACGCTCCACATGGCGCTGCCGAGCCAGGTACAAATCGGTTAACGCGTCATGCCCCAGCAATTCCGTGAGTGTGTACACACCTAAGCGGGTGGGCAAATTCTCAAAATCAGGTTCAGACATTTCAGTTATCGGTTGCTAATGGGGATTACGAGGGGTCAATTTCTTCAATAAATCGTGAAAACGGCGTTTGCGCATCGCTGTCACTGCTCTCTGTTTCGGAAGTATCGGCAGCGGGAACCGCCTCCTCAATCAGGGGCAACTCTTCATCTATATACTCGGGCACCAAACCATCGTCGGTATTTTGACCGTCTTCGGGCAACAGCCCCGAGCTGCCATTTCCATACATACGGGCACGTGAGGCACGGGCATCGAGCATTTGCTCATGCAATATAAGTGCGCTGGGGCTGCTTAAGCAGTCGAGCGGTTCACCACGGTAATAAAGCTTTGCCGTATAACCGTAATAGCGCCGCGAGCCGTACACATTCTGCTCTTCGCTATTGAGCGGCGGCAGGTTATAGTTCACAATCAGATTTTCCTCCTGCTGCTCAAAGGTCTGGGTGGCGTTCTCCCACTTAACTTGGGGGGCGTAGCTTTCGGAGAATTCGATTTTACTGTTGTTAATCAGCACAAAGAAGCGCACGCGGATGAGGATATCTTCCACCCGCACCTCCTCGCCGGGAGCCAGCATAATAGGCAGGCGCATAGTTACACTATCGCCGGTCTGCTCCTCAAACGAGTGCCGAACAAGCGGTGGCCCGAACGCCAGTTTACCGCGCATGGCGGAGGGCTGTGCCAGCCCGTATGTCAAACGGTGCGAAGCTCGCTCAAAGTATTTACCTGCTCGGTCGCGAAGCCGGAACACCTGTGTGTAAAAATCGCGAGCCTTGTCGGGGTTGAGCAGTTTATCGTACGCCATACCATAGTAGTACAGCAAGGCCGGGTGCTCAGGCGAAAAGGTCCGCCCCTGCTCCAAACAAAGTATACACAGGCGCATGTCACCCGCCACCATGGCGCTCACTGCCTTGCGAATCAATCGGTCGAGCTCTGCGGCATCATCCGCACTTAATTTGCGACCCTCGGCATCTATCGGTTCCGGCAGGTCGGCGGGTTCAGTCTCATTCTTTTCGGGGCGAGCGGGAGTGCTGTAGTCAGTTATATCGACCCCGGTTTCCTCCCATACAATCGTGTTGACATCTCGTGGCTGCAAGGGGGGAGGTTCACCA
Organism: Akkermansia sp.; assembly: GCA_017555205.1. Lineage (GTDB taxonomy): Bacteria > Verrucomicrobiota > Verrucomicrobiia > Verrucomicrobiales > Akkermansiaceae > Akkermansia. The sequence goes on from JAFZGW010000030.1 coordinate 80,645, forward strand.
CCGGCCGTATCATCTGCCGGGGGGGCAGATTTCTCACCCGAGGTGGCGCTGATTTCCGCAGCACCACCATCGCGAGCGAGCATCTGTTCCCCGAATGCCTGAGCCTCGACAGCTGCCATGTAAATTTCGGCCGCGTGCTCCGTACGGGCTGCCGCCACCTCCAACCTACGCACACCCCCTATTCCCAGCACACAGAGTTCAAGTGCAATCACCAGCCCCAGTCCATACACCACAAAGCGGCGGGAGCTCAGAGCTCTCGCCACCGCACTGACCGCACCGGCAAAGCCACGGCGTGTCGGTCGACAACGCCGCAGCAATTTAAGCACGTACTCAGTCGCCGGAATCACTGGTTTCGGGAAGCGCATATTCCGTAATTTCGCCCGTATACTGAGCCAGCAAAGCCTGCATGAACTGCTCTGCCGGTTCGCCTTTTTCCTTGTTAAAACCGCCGTAGGTCATACCATCGGCCTTCACTTTGCGCCCGTTAACGGTGAGAGTAGCACAGCCTTTGAACCCGGCACCCCACTGGCGCAGGTCAATGTGGCTGATATCAGACACGCGGAACTGTTGCCCGGCAACAGTCAGGCAATCCCCACGCAGTTCCATAACCCGACTACGAGTACGCAAAGCAAAATACAACAATACACAACCGAGAGCGATGAAAACCCCACCCGCAATCCACTGCTCACGAATAGCCGCCAAATCGTAGGCATGCTCACCGGGGCTGATGGGCAGATGCAAACGGTTACTGTACGCAGCCCAGCAATCACTCCAACTGCGGCTCATGGCTGCATGATCCAACACCTCGGGCGGGCAACTCTTCGCAGCCTCGCACTGCTTAGGCAGCGGGAAGCGCAGCTCGCCTTGCACAGCCATCAACTCTTCGCCCACCTGTTCGGCCTGAATAAGAGGACGGGATTCCAACTCGGCGCGCCAAGCATCGGCTGTGGACTCCAAAGCCTGCTTGCCCAACTCGGCAAAAGCCATGTAACTGCAAATGGTCTCATTCTTTTTTCTGTAACCGGTATGGCCATCGTAAAAGAAATAAATAGCAAATCCGAAGAGGGCAGCCATCACTATTCCGAAACGCACAAAGGTATCGGCCGTAGGTTTGCAGGTAATGTGGGGTTCGCTCATGCGGCTATACTTTAGCATATTAACCGGCACTTGCACAGTCAAAAATGCCTACATAGACAGAATATCGCGTCATTCCGCCCCAAGTCACCCACATTCACACACAATCAAACAGGCAGTTCTTCCGCCGTATGCTCTAATTTTTCTTGAATTCGGGCAAATATATGATATTCTCAACCGCATGAACAGATTACGAGCACTAAACGCTCTGCTGGCTCTGCTGCTGGTCACGCTGCTGCTGACCGGCTGCGAACGGCAGGAAAGCGAAGCGCTGCCGACCTATACCGTAGGCATGGAAGCCACCTTCCCTCCCTACGAATTTTACCGTGGCACGGAAATTGTAGGCATCGACGTAGACATACTGAAAGAAATCGGGCGTCGCAACAAGGTGAGTTTTAAGCTGGAGGACATGGCTTTCGACTCCATCATCACGGCGGTGCAAACCGGCAAGGTGGATTTGGTAGCCTCGGGCCTGACAGTCACTGAAGACCGCCGCAAGCAAGTGAACTTCACCCGCAGCTACGCCGGCGCCAAACAGGTGATTATCGTTCCCGAAAACTCCAGCGTGAAGGGCGTAGCCGACCTTTCGAACGTAAGAATCGGTGTACAGCACGGCTCGTCGGGCGACACCTACGTGACCGAGCACATACGCGAGCCGGAGCGCTACACCAACGGAGCATTGGCTATATCCGCCATGAATGCCGGTAAGGTTGACGCAGTCGTTCTCGACAACGCCCCCGCCGAAAACCACGTCGCCGGCAGCCACGGTCTCGTCATTCTGCCCGAACCCGTGGTAGAGGAACAATACGCCATGGCTCTGCGCAAAGGCAACGATAAGCTGCTCAACATGCTCAATATCACGCTCGATGAAATGGATGCAGACGGCACGCTGGCCGCCATCATCGAGCAACACATGCGCGAAAATAAGCCCGAAATGCAAGAACAGGCAGAGGGGCTCTTCGCCCGATTGGCGGACGATTTCCAAACTGATTTCATAAAAAACGGACGTTGGCACTACCTGTTGGACGGCCTGCTCGTGACGGTGGAAATAGCCTTGGTTGCTGCATTGATTGGCATTGTACTGGGCTTCCTCATTGCGGTGATTCGCAGCACGGCCGATTTGACCGGGCGGCTGCGCCTGCTCGATTGGATTTGCCGAGTATACCTTACCGTCGTGCGCGGTACACCGATTGTGGTGCAGTTGCTTATCATCTACTTCGTCATCTTCGGCTCGGTAGACATCAGCAAGGTACTGGTAGCCATGGTGGCGTTCGGTCTGAACTCCGCCGCCTATGTTGCGGAAATCATCCGCTCGGGTATCATGTCCGTCGACCGGGGGCAAATGGAGGCCGGGCGCAGCCTTGGTATGAGCTACGGCACCACCATGCGCTGTGTTATTCTGCCCCAAGCCTTCAAAAATGTGCTACCGGCACTCGGCAATGAGTTTATTGTCTTGCTGAAGGAGACGAGTATCTGTGGTTACATTGCCCTGCAAGACCTCACGAAAGGCGGCGATATTATACGTAGCCAAACGTACGATGCCTTCCTGCCGCTCTTTGCTGTGGCAGCCATCTACCTGTGCATGGTAATGCTGCTGAGCCACCTGTTGAAAAAACTCGAACTGAGACTCAAGAAAAATGAAAGATAAGACCATACTGGAGGTACGCGACCTGAAAAAAAGCTTCGGTTCACTACAGGTAATAAAGGGAGTTTCACTACAGGTACACAAGGGCGAGGTAGTATTCTTGGTAGGTCCGTCCGGCGCGGGCAAAAGTACTGTACTGCGCTGCATGAACTTCCTTGAGACGCCGGATAGCGGTCAGGTTCTCTTTCACGACAAGGAACCGGAGCGCTCGGATAAAGGGCTCAACAGCTACCGCTGCCGTGTGGGTATGGTGTTCCAGCACTTCAACCTATTCCCCCATCTCAATATAGTCGAAAACATCACCCTCGCGCCGGTAAAGAGCGGCCAAATGACTGCCGAGCAAGCCCGTAAAATCGCCTTGGAATTGCTGGAGCGTATCGGCCTGGCAGATAAAGCGAGCGCCTACCCCGCCCAGCTTTCCGGTGGGCAGAAACAACGCGTAGCCATTGTGCGCGCCCTCGCCATGAACCCCGAGGTGCTGCTCTTCGACGAACCGACCTCGGCTCTCGACCCCGAAATGGTAGGTGAAGTTCAGGCTCTTATGCGCGATTTGGCGAAAGACGGCATGACCATGATTGTCGTTTCGCACGATATTGCATTCGCCTGCGAACTGGCCGACCGTATCATCTTCTTGGCAGACGGCTGTGTGGTCGAGGACGACACGCCGGCCGAATTGCGCAATTCGGCAAACGACCGCATTCGCGAGTTCCTTGCCCTGCGCCACATGTAACCTCACCTTCCTGCTGAGCTTTTCAGCGGAAAAACAAATTGCCCGGCCATCTGCTGCAAGTGCAGGTCGCCGGGCAATCTTTTACCGCATGAGCGGTGCGTTATTGACGCGGGAAGATACCGCGTAATTGGTTAAAATTGACGCTGGGCGGGGTATCCAAATCGTCATCAGACGTTGCAGCACCACGGCGCGAGAAACTCATGAAAGCCTCGCCGCCTTCTGCGAAAAGATTGCCGGTCTGAGGCTCCGGCTCCTCATCCTCATTTACCTCAGAGTTAAGGATACCGGCAGTGGCAGGCATAAGCTCAGGCTGGTGCATGGGGGGCTGTATGGTAAAGGAAGGCACAGCGTCCTCATCTTCCGTACCGCCCTCAGCCACCGTGTCATCCGCCACGGGCACATTTTCCCCCTGCGGTTCTTCCGGCTCAACAACCGGCTCTTCCTCAGGAGTTTCCGGCATTTCCTCCTCAACTTGCTCCGGCTGTTCCTCGGGCACCTCCTGCGTGTCTTCATCGGTTACCGGGACGGCAAGATTCTCCTCTTCGTCTGCTGCGGGCGCTTCTTGCTCAACTTCAAGCGCCTCAGCGACTTCTTCATCTACCTGAGCTGCAGCTGCAAGCTCGGCGGCCACAACGGCTGCATGGAACTCCCGAGCATCTACAGAAGCGATGAGCGTCACACGAATCTCATCCGCAAGGTGCGGCTTAACCGTGGCTCCGAAGAAAATATTAACATCATCACCGGCAAGCCCTGCGCGCACGGTTTCCATAACCGTGCGAATTTCCGTGATGGACATAGAATCCCCACCGGCGACATGCACGATAACCGTCCGCGCATAGCCGAGTGCCCCACGATGAGCCACCAAGGGAGAGTCCAACACAGCGCGGGCAGCTGCCGTAGCGCGGTCGGGACCATAGCCGCTACCTGTACCGAATATGCAGCGGGAATCGTTATTCTCGAGGGCGACGGCGAGCTCATCGAGCCCCAGGTTAATGAAACCGGGAGAGGACGCCAGCATGGGGACAGCAGCCGTTGCTCGAGCCAACAGGCGATCTACCTCCTCAAACACAGCTCGGGCACCCGAGCGATTTCGGAAGAGCTCCTCCATGTAATCATTTTCAAAGCAGAACACGATATCGCTGAGACAGGAAATCTCATCCAGTGCAGCCTCCGCCTGCGTGCGGCGGCGCTCTCCTTCGAAAGCAAAGGGCATAACCAATACCGACACCAGAAACAGCCCGGCCTCGCGCGCCATTTGCGCCAATACAGGTGCTACCCCCGAACCGGTGCCACCACCAAGACCGGCCACCATGACCAGCAGGCGGGCATCTTTCAGCATAGCTTGCAATTCAGCTCGGCTCTCATGCGCAGCGCGTGCACCAACTGTAGGGTCGCCACCACAGCTCAAACCATGGCTCAGGCCACCCCCCAGCGGCACATACTCTACATTGCTGCCACATGAGCGCCCTACCCGCTCATCGGGAGAGAGGGTGTAGAGCCGCACATTATTGGCGCTGGAACCGGAAAAACATTGCAATATATGCGCACCGGCACCACCGATACCCACTATGGCAATCCCTTCCTCCTTTGGCTGCGTTTTCTGATAAGGGAGCATATTCAGGGAAGATTTGCGTTTTTGCTACTTCATCAGTGACGGCGGAAAAGGCGCAGCAGGCGCTTTACAAACCCGGGGTTAGCATTGCGAATGGCATCATCATCATAGCGCTGAGCAAAGCGAATGAGACCGATAGCCGTGCAATATCTCGGATCAGCCAAGTAAGAATAGTTCTGACCGTCACCGGTGGGTGCAGGCTGGTGCACAGGCACATTGTAAATATGGTGAGCCAAAGAATCCAAACCGCGCATCAAACTCGAACCGCCGGAGAAATACACACTCATGCCGCTCTGTTTCCACACCTCCTCGGGCACGCGCTTACCCACTCGCACCAAGATATCTGCCATACGGTCGCGGATAATTCGGTTAAGCTCGCCGCGGGGTATGGAAACATCGTGCATACCCAGTTCGCTCTTATACTGAGCAAGGGAGCGGTCGTTAACATCACCGAAGGCGTTACCCTCGGTGCATTTGAGCACCTCGGCAGCTTTCTTGCTCACGCGCTGCTCCGTCAACTTAACGATATCGTTGTTAATGGTGTCGCCACCGGCAGGCACGCAGCCACTGGCCACCACATCACCACCGCTGTAGCAAATAAAGTCAGACGTACCGCCACCGATATCAATCAACAGAGCACCGGCCTCCTTCTGCTGGCGATTGAGCACCATCTGTGCCGTTGCAAGCGGTGCAAATACTAAATCTTCAATATCCAACGGAACTTGGCGCACGCACAGCAACGAATTCTGCAAGCGAGTGCGCATACCGTGCATCACATGGCAATTCACGTCGAGAGTGCGACCGGCCAGGCCGATTGGGTGGCGAGACGTCTCCCGATTATCAATAGAAAACCCGCCCAGCTCTCGGTTCACAACAAAGCGGTCTGCGGAAATTTCGGCCTTCTCCGCCTTCTCCTTAGCCAGGTGCACATGCACGTCTTCTATGATATTCTCATCATCAGGCAAGCGGTACGACCCCATGCAATTCTCGCCGATAATATGCTCACCCGTAACGGAAAGCACCACGTTAAGAATATCCACCTCAGCGTGGTCTTGCGCAAGTTGCCACGCATCGCACACGCACTGGCGAGCCATGCTCTGATCCACAATCTCACCCTTTCGCACGCCGGCACTGGGCACCTCACCCACGCCAATGATGGTTGCCGTGGCATCCGGGCGAATCTCACCCACCACCATGCACGTCTTGGTGGTTCCGATTTCAAGTCCTACGAGAATTTTTGACTGAGCCATATCGAGCAGGAAAGTTTAAATCTAATTGAAAAATTGATATATGTACAATAGTCTGGTGCTATTCTAGCACAAAAAACGAATTACTGCGCGACAAATGCGCGTCATATCAACGATATTGCGAGCACGCCTGTGGCGTGGGCATGAGCGCAGGACGCAGGGTCACCCGTTCCTCCTCATACCGCTCCGACGGCACAAAAAGGAACCCGGGCTCACGGTTCCGCACCTCAAACCCGGTAGGGCGGAACACCGGCAACACCTGATTAGTGCTCGGGTCATAGGCTTTTGTTCCTGTATATGAACCCTTTACAATATACTCCACATTGTTATCCGTACCGAAAACAGCACCATCGACAGGGGGCTCCATACCGCGGTCCGGCGTGCGGCATACTCGCTCATCCATCATCACCAACCCCGCCGTGCGCCAGCTCTTCCCGGGCTCGCGCATATACCCCCAAAAACGAGTGTACGGTATGTAATAGCGGCGACCTATGTAGTAATTTCCGGTCTGCTCTTTGGCAATTTCCGCCTCGCGCAGGCGCAGTGCCTCGCAATCAGACTTCAGGGAGCTGCACTGGCACAGGGCAGCAACGGCTACGGTGACGGTAAGTATTTTTCTGAACATGAACACCATATTTCTACTCTTTTCCTGCGGTGGGGTCAAGCCCTTTTCTCGGCACGATTCAGCCACTTGCATTATTTTAAAGACTTATTTTTCTTATCTCCCCGCAAAAGTGCCTCAAACGCCGCACGCTGCTTAGCCTTCTTGCGAGCCTCAGATATACGGCTCCAGATGATAAGCAACAGCAACACGCCGCCACCTATCATGAGCCATTTTTTCATCTCGTCATCAAGCTCTATCCCCAGTGCCGCAAGCGGATTCGTCATCTCGACGCTTTTACCCGGCTTCTTCCCCGATTGCGATTCAGTGTCGGGAGCGGGTGTCACCACGATGGGGTCCGACTTCGGGCGCCCGGACTGCCGGTGTGTGGGCATGGGACGCCCGCGACGGCGAGCTTCATCCTGCTGCAGCACCGCCACGGAACCACTCATAGAACCGGTGCTGCCCATGGCTGTTCTCCCGGTGTACGCATTTGCCTCTGCAATCTTGCTGCGATCCTGGCGGGGAGCCTCCGCAAACCAGCACAAGCGCTCACATTCGCCGCTACTCCCTGCGGATTCCCAGAAAAGGAAACTACCATCAGTCAGTCGGCTCAAGCGTGCATCCTTCAGCCCCACCTTGTTAGCAGACTCCTCCTTAATTTTTACCCACTTCACGCCCTCATTTCGACCTTCGCACAAATGCCTCGCATCCTTCAATGCTACATTCTTAGGAGCTGCCGGCTGGTAATCCACACTCAAACTCAGCAACTTGCTGCTGCGGATATCAAAATCCAGCGTCAGTGTGTACCCAGCTTCCTTCCACACGCGGCGAACCGAATTATCCTCCAAAATATAGTAATCGTAATTCTTGCCGAAATTCCTATCGGCATATTCGCGCGTAAGCCCCTCGACCGGCAGGTCTTTCACCTCCAAAGCCACAGCTGCACTCGCCATCAGCAAATAACCACAAACTGTTCTGAAAAATTGATTCATGTTCCTAATTGGTGTAAAATTGTTCGGCTCTAACTGCACCGTCCCCCTTTTTTACCATATTTCGCCCCTTATCTCAAGCGAATTAATACATACTCACAAAATTAGCTTGACATCTGCCACCGCCGGCGGCATAATCTCGCCGCAATCTTGCTGATAGCAAAGGAGAGATGGCTGAGTTGGTCTAAGGCACTCGACTCGAAATCGAGCGTGGCAGAGATGTCACCGTGGGTTCGAATCCCACTCTCTCCGTTGAAATACAGTGTTTCACAGCTCACCGCAGCCCCTTGCAAATGACCATTTACAAGGGGCTGCAACTTTTTGGGTCAACTCCAAAAAGTGTGGGACGCGTTTGTAGTACTCTGAAGTTCCTTAATAGCATATAGGGCATGGTAGAACTTTTGTCCTCCATGCTCAATTCTTTTATTGGGCTATTGAGTATCTTTTGCTCTCTCTTACGCCAAAAGCGACGCCTTTTTCTACTCCGGGAATGGGACATGCCCACACTTTAAAAAGCGATTATAAATCGCTGATTAACGACCTTCTGCAAAAGTCGAAGATTTATGCCCTGATTACGAACAACAGCGATGAGGAATGTGTCTACACGTCTTCTCTTGCTGACCTTGAAAGAATATCCGGTGCGCCATCGTACATTCTGTTGCTGTATGTTATATCAAATAAGGATAAGCTCAACTTAAGCCCCGAAAATCTTGATGAACTCATAAAGACTCTCATCACCTTCTTTGTGCGTCGTAATGTGACAGACGTTCCGAATACACGCAAGCTCACGCAACTTTTCATCGATATTATCAGCGAAGTAAAAGTTCTGCAGGGTGCGGAGCTTGTGTCTACTGTTCGTGAGAAACTGATTTCTGTTTCCGCATCGGACGAAGCTTTTGAAAGCAAGATGCGAGGTCCGATTTATGATGAGAACCCGGAAGCAACCAGATTCATTCTGTGCAGTATAGAGGCACAGCATCAAACGAAGGAAATCTATACAGATCTCTGGTCACGCGATAACCAGAATAAGTATGTATGGACGATTGAGCATATCTTCCCAGAAGGAGAAAATATTCCGAATGCGTGGGTTGAAATGATTGCTGGCGGCAATAAAGATCTCGCAAAGCAGTACCTCGCTAATTATGTTCATACTCTCGGGAATCTTACTATCACGGGATATAACCAGAACCTCTCTAATATGCCCTTTGAACAAAAGAAAGACCGAAAGTCGAAAGACAAGCGAAAAGATATGGGATACCGCAACGGCCTCTACCTTAATCAGTCCGTCGTGAATGAGGATTCGTGGACGATAGATAAGATTATAGCCAGAACCGATGTGCTCGTCCAAACACTGAAGGATATGTATAGGTGGTAAGACCAGCAAACTTCCTCATGCTCTTCAATCAATAAGTCTCGGAGTTTGTTTTTTTCAACAAAACGCAAGAAAAGCAATTCTCCTTCTTGCGTTTTGTCTAATTTTGCTTGCGTGATACTTTTCTCCGTGGTGTAAACAAACACGGAAAGGAGGCAAGCGCATGACTGATTTAGATACCTGCATCAAAGAATACATGGCAGCCCAGGGAGGCTTGTTGACTGCGGCTGATATACAGCAGCTGGGATACAGCCGGGGCATGTTGCATGTGTACTCTCGCGCCGGATTACTGGAGCGATAC
>JAFZGW010000046.1 GCA_017555205.1 Akkermansia sp.
CAAAATGAATCTGAGGAATCTTGGATGCACTTATTATAGGAAATTGTCTGATTTTGTCAAGCTTCCACCCTTAATAATTAGAAAAAAACGGAAGGAACGCACGCACCCCTGTAGCAGCAGGAGTGCGTACTCGCCATTAGAAGCTCATAATGAAGAGGACTATCTTCAGGATAAGCACTAACAGCTCGATTCCATTTCTCAGATTCATGAAACAGAACTCCTTTCCACCAGCCATGGTTAGCTGCTGTTCCGTATCCTTGCGGCTACGTTACCATCAGCGGTAAGGACTGGCTTACTTCCCGCTGACGGTGCACGTAGACACCCGCCATGCGGCATGTCGGCGGAAAAGCGGGATTATTCTACCATATAGTTACGTCTTGTTCAAGCCTGTCAGAAGAGGGTTTGTCGTTATCGAAACAAAAGTTGAATGACTTGCCTTGTATATTCAGGTTTGCTATAATACCCGTATCGTGTTCTCGTTTCGTTCCATAAGGCCATGGGGCTTGTTGATATTTGCTTTGCTGCTAACCACGCTGGCGGTCAAGCATGGTGCAGATGTCATCGTATGGCTCGCTATTCTTGTGTGCTTTGCTGCTAGCATTTTCGATTTTTTCGCCATTCCGCTGCAGCGCGGCCAGCAGAAACGCGAAGAACGCAGGCGCCACCGGCTCAATCAGCTCCAGCTGGAACGGTTAGCTCGCGTGGAGACGCGGCTGCTTGCCGGGGAACCAGTCCGTCTGGAAGAATGGTGGGAAGATGATGACCTGTGGATAGATGAGAATGCCCACATTCTCTTTGTTTTCGGAGATGGGGAGGAAATGGACTTTGTTCTGTATAAGAACATCGCGACAGATATTTCCCGACTTCTTGCCACGCAGGGAATATGCTGGCAGGCTTCGGTTCGCTTCACTGCAGATTCCCACATTATCTGGCAACGATGATATAATTGTATAAGATTCCGCGAATGCTGTATTTCATTTCCCATGACCTCTTACAAGCGATGTGACAGGCTCCTGAATTGCGAAGCGGATTTCATAAAACGTTTTTTTCCAATATATTATAATGTGATTTATATTTGCTTGGGCTGAACGTAGGAAAAACGAAAAAAGCGATTTCCGGTCAAAACTTTTCCAAGCTGATGGCTCGTTAATTCCATAGAAAAAGGCACCCATCTCGGGTGCCTTTTTTATGGAGCAATTCCGGGGCTTCTCACACCCTGACCGTTGCAGTAAGTATGCCATGGGATCCATGCTGCATCGCAGGGGCGAGCCGCCAAGGCGCTCGCGATTACTTTTTCGATTTGGCGGGCACGTCTTTTTTCTTCAGTTGTTCAAGCTGCTTTATCTGTGCAGCCCGTTCCTCCGGCGAAGGAGCGACAACGATGAGGTGCATGTACAGCGAAGGCTCGCTGAAGTTCAGCAGCCCGGACATGCGCACACAGCATTCGGCGGCATAAACTCCCGATCTGGGCGAAAAACAGAACCATGTGACCTTTTTCCCTGCTGCGGTGCTTTTTATTATTTGGGCATCTTTTCGCTCTTCGAAGTTCGGATGGTCGCCCAGGTAGATGCCGAAGTAATCTGTGGGGGCGTCCCAGGTAGTCAGCTTAGTGTAGGTGGTATAGGTGAAATCAACCCCGGGGTTGGTGGTTCGCACGTATCCCTGCGGTACGGGTACTTCCAGCACCAGCTCATTGAAGAAGTTGATGTCATCTGTTCGCTCTGCGGAATTTCGAGAGCCTGTGCCAAAGCGCATGCTTCGGAAGGCGTTTTCTGCCCATGTCCGGCATTCTTCCGGCTTGCTGACGTGGTTCGAGGCAAACAGAATCTGCATGCGAATGAGCGAGCCGTCGCGGTGCCGCACGAGCGCTACGCCGAACAAATCTGCCCCTGTGGCGCGAGCGGGGGCTTTTTTGCGCAGGGCATAGTATACATCGGCGTTCAGTGCCTTGATTTCGTACAGCGGGGCTTTTTCGTTGTAGGCATCAAGGAACTCGCGCGCCTGTTTGTCGAAATCAGCATCGGCCAGTACATCGAGTTCCTTGGCATACACAGCGATTCGGTCCCCCTCCTCTCCTATCCATATCAGCGTTTCATCGTCACCGGGAGCTGCTGCCATCAGCGCGGTGGTGCGTTGCCCATACTGAGCATCCTTCGGGAGGTCGAGAATCAGGCGGTCGTTCAGCACGGGCATATCTGCGGCAAGGGCAGCCACAGCGGTAAGGATTAGGGTAAATAATGTGGTTTTCATCGTGTTGTGGGAATTATCAGTCAATCCGAGGGGGATTCTACCAAAAGCGCGTATATGTTACAGTGTCATGTTAGCAGAATCCGGGAGGCTCGGCAAGCAGTTAATGAGGAAAAGCTCAAAAACAGGCCCGCAAGCCTAGGATTCTCCTGCGCTGGAGCCCTTGGTCTGCCGGGTGCGGGTCATGCGGTGCAAAGTGGTGTTTTGTGCGTTGGTTACAGTTCGGCCAGTATCTTGAGGAACTCACTCATGGGGTACGCTCCGGTCATGCTGATATCCTTATCTTGGAACACGAGGAAATAGCGATAC
>JAFZGW010000031.1 GCA_017555205.1 Akkermansia sp.
GAGATTGGTTCATTTTTTTTGCACCGCCAGTTTAATAGCTGGCACCCCAGAACTCAATCTCCATTTTTGTTTTCTTTTATTTCGTTGATATTTTTCTCCTCATAACCCCCTCTTCTTTAGATCGCTTTTTGGACAGCTATGGGGCGCAGCCGCCCACAAGGCGTTTTTTTGCTTGATTTAAATATCAGCTATTGTATACTTTGAGCAAGTCTTTGTGTAACCATGAAACTTTCTCTTATTTCTATTCTTGCATTGTCCTTTATGTTGCCGGTGGCAGCGGCTGCAGAAGCATGGGCTCCCGGTGTTTCCCGCCATGGCGGCTGGGTCGATTATGATAAAGACGCCGTCAATAAGCCGTACATGGATGATGAGGGTATGTGCTGGGCAGCAGCAGCCAGCAATGTCATCACCTGGTGGCAAAACCATAATGCAGAGCTGCTGACTTCCACAACATTGCCCACACATAATGCATGGGATGTATATCGCCTGGTCTATCTGAATATTGGTGGAGTACCAGCAAATGCCTTTAACTGGTACATCAATGGCATCTCTACCGATCAATACGGCGTGCCTCAGTATGGTTTTGGCTCTGTGATGGATGCAGAGGTGTACGACAACACAAAGGAGTACAACATCCAGTGGTATTTTGACGGCGGATTTCTTAGTGATGTATATTCCACTGCGGAGAACCCGATTACACTTGCTGTCGGAAACAGTGATTCCTACGCCATGTGCCGCAGGATTGTTGATGCCCTGGAATCAGGGTATGCGCTTGTGCTGTCTGCCAGCGCACATGCACTGACTCTCTGGGGGGTGGAATATGAGGAAACCGACAAGGGCATCGTGATTACCAAGGCCTGGGTTACAGATTCCGATGATTACCAGAACGCCCTGATTGAAAGCTCGGAGTTCAGCGTCAAATCCAGCGAGGATGGCGATGCTGTTGCCATGAAACTGCCTACATACGGAGATGGCACGTCATTCGTATACTCAGCGGTTAGCGGAATGCGAACCGCCCCCTCCACTCCGATGATTCCCGAGCCCACCACAGCTACGCTCAGCCTGCTGGCTCTTTGTGGGCTCGCCGCCCGCCGCCGTCGCAAGTAATCAAAGCGATACTCCATTTCAAAAGCCGTTGCTTCTTTCGGAGCAGCGGCTTTTTCTTTCCTTGGCTCCAGCATTGGCGATGCTGATGCAAGCCAAAAGACGCGAAATTACTTAAAATGATGCATTTTTCGCCGTATTTTTGCATCTCAGAAGCTAGTGTAAACTTCTTTCTGTAAAATCAAATCATTGCCATCCCACAGAGGCATAAAGCTACGCCTCTGATACGCAGAAATACTGGAGGTTGGAAGGTGATTTTCTGAAAAAAGGTTTAGGAATAAAGGCCCTATAATGGATAGGAATTAAGCGTGGTAATGTGGTTCGTGGACGCTGCTGTCCCATATCTGCTGACAATGACTCTTACTGTTCGTTTCGCCCAAAGTGCCCCTTTCATCAGAGTGAAGAAGTGTTTGAAATCCCGTTTCCATTCACTCAGGAATGCCATGATGCGCATCAACAGGTATGTTAGCAAAGCACTCCATATCTGCCATTCTATGGCATTCCGGCTAAAACCTACAAAGGTGCGTATCTGTAGAGTCTGCTTGATCTCCTTGAAGAAAGTCTCGATACCCCATCGGCAGCGATACAAGTCACATATACTGGAGGCAGCCACTCCATATTATTGCTCAGGAAACTGACGGTTATTTCCTTGCCGTTGCTATCCTGAACTATGGCTGAAACGTGTCTGAAACTTCTGGGGTAACGTCTGTGGCTTGTTTTTCCTGTAAGCTCCACCTCCTCATCCTTTAAAATAATGGGATAATGGGGTTCCTTGCCCTTCTGGGGAGTGTTCTTTCTGCCTTTGTTGAGCTCTCTGATAACCTTGATCTTCATATTGGACTTGCTCCGGGTCACCCAGAATACCCCTTGCTCGGTCAGCGTATTGAGCTGCTTATAATCCACATAGGCTCTGTCCATCACGGCTATGTCTCCAGACTTCATATTCCCGCACAACTCACTCATGTAGCTGCCATCATGATGATTTGCCGAATCTGTGACTACGCGTATTGGTATGAAAGAGATTAAATCGAGCGCGACATGTACTTTTGCTGCAGCTTTGTGTTTTCTGTGCTTGGCCCAATCCATGCACTTGGCTATCAATTCAATAGTTGTAGAGTCAATAGCTCTGATGGCCCGTTTGAAACGCCGGGGTAACCTGAAATAACTTCGTCCTCCCTGGGTGAAGAACTTTGGATACGTCTGCTAGTAATGCTCGACTGTTTTCCAGAAAAGCCTCTTTATCAGAGCAATATCCCGTGTCCGATTAGCATGCGACAAAGTGTTCCGATGTGGTGCCGTAGCATTCCGGATATTGTTAAGATTACCTTTAAAGTTCTGCAATCCATCGCATATATCATTAAGACTGATGCAATGAGCCATGTGGCAATATATCATGCTGACGATATGACTCCATACACTGAATGCCCTGGCTGCAATCTTGATTCCTTCCTTGTTCAGTTCTGCGCACACATTTGCAAGGCAGTATTTCGGAATAAGCTTGCAAAACTGTCCTAATACCGTTAATCTCTCCGTGGTGTTTTGGTGATTGTTTTTCACACCCCGATTATGAGTTGTAATCGGGCAATTCCAAAACACCATTTTTGTCATCTGGTATCTTTGTTTGCCATCCGTGAGGTTTCCCTATTCGTTTTTATGGGATGGCAATGTCTCCATTTTTGTTTTCTTTTATTTCGTTGATATTTTTCTCCTCATAACCCCCTCTTTCTTTAGATCGCTTTTTGGACAGCTATGGTCGGAGCCTACACCTGACAAATTTTGTACTTGTCATGAAAGTGCAAAGGGTTATAATAGCTTAGGATATGAACCAACTGATAGTCGGCACAGCGTGTATAGCAGCGGCGCTTACTGCCTGGGGAGCTCCCTCGGCAGGGCAGCCGGAGCTCGATATACCGGCAGCGCTCTCGCGCCTGCTGAGCTACGGAATCGTGACCGAAGAGCCGGACGATGAGTATGACGATTCAGTGGAAATCCTGCAACACTATGCCAAGTATGCCAACGGCGATGAGTCTATAACAGATTTCCCGTATTGTGTGCGCTTGATTGAGGCCGGTGGAGAAGATAACCTGCTACCGGTGAGTTGCCTGCGCCCCTTTGTAACTGCCGGTGCCAGTATACAGGGAGAGTCGGGGGACACCTCGCCCCTGCAGGCAGCGGCCGAGATTGGCAATGTGAAAGTGGTAAACTACCTGCTCGAAGCCGGGGCGGATATACACTACACGGACTCCGCACTACAAACCGCGCTGGACTATGCGCTGATGGGCGAACTGACGCCCGAGCACTGCGAAATAGCCCGCGCCCTGCTGCGGCACCACGCCCTGCCCACCCCGGCCGCCATGTGCCGGGCTGCGCGCTACCACACAGACTTGCTGCGGGATATGCTGCAAAGCGGTGGTATCCCCTCGCCGGAGGTGGTGAATGCCGCTGTGTGGAATGCGGACTCGCTCGAATACCTTTTACAAAATGGTGCCAATCCCTGTGCGGAGGCCGATAACGGCACCACCCCTGCTCGCGCCCTGCTGCAGCGAATCAGCACCGGTAAATGGCAGGCGGATGAGCTCACCCGCCTGACCGACCTGCTGGTTGCCCACCACACACCCTTTTACTGCGCCTGCCCGCATGAGGAAATCGAGCTCATGCTCCCCGAGGACATGCCGGCAGACCTTCGCGCCCGCTTGCTCTCGCTCTATACCACACGCCCGGCTCCCACTTTCCCGGAGACCGATGAAAGCGATGTGGAAGAGGTGGAGTAAATCCGCATTTTCTATCATATAATCACCTTGCTTTGCAAAAGAGCAGTTTTTTTCAAACAATTACCGGGCATTTTACGTCTTTCCGGGTAAGCACAAACAGCATTACGCCATGGAGATTTTTAAAGACCCAAATGTCCTGCCTTGCGATTTCAATATCGACCATTACCGCATTAAAAAATGCGTGGGAGTAAGCCTGCATACCAATACCTACAAGTGCATTGAAGAGACAAGTGAATATCCCGTAATTATTAAGGAACATTTCCCCCGCGAACTTATCGCTCGCAGCACCGAAAATCCGAAAATTATTACACGTAAATCGGCCGAGGAGGCATACGAGTACGC
The DNA here is from genome assembly GCA_017555205.1 of Akkermansia sp. Taxonomy (GTDB): domain Bacteria; phylum Verrucomicrobiota; class Verrucomicrobiia; order Verrucomicrobiales; family Akkermansiaceae; genus Akkermansia. Next base: position 4,218 of record JAFZGW010000031.1, read on the forward strand.
ATCCAACAAATTCAGACGCAAAGCAATAACTTTAAACCGTCTGACACACCCGGGAGTGGTGCCGGTTCTCAACGTGATAGAAAGGGATAATGTCATGTACTACATCATGAGAGAACTATCGGGTGACTCAGCAGAGAATACCTTCCGCACTATTCCGACGGAAATCACGGTGCGCGATCTTTTGCAACAGTTACTCAGTGCACTGAGCTACGTGCACTCTCACGATATATTACATGGGAATATATCACCCTCCAACATACATATAAACCCGAACAGCACGGCCACCCTTATCGGTTTTGCCCCCTACAATGTATGTAGCCCCATCACTCACACTATCAACATGGCAGCAACATCGGCCTATGCCCCCATTGAATCGATAAACCTGCAAATAGACAAGCAAGGTACGTGGAGCGATTTGTACAGTCTGGCAGCCAGTTTTTACATGTTAATGACCAGCCAAGAACCTATGAGCGCAAAAGAGCGAATGTGCGAATCGATTCCGCGCGCCGACTTATTCTGCAATAACCCTCAATTGAAAGAGCGATTCACCCCAGAGCTGCTACAGAGCCTGGACAAGGCCTTTGCCGTAGACCCCAATGACCGCTGGCAATCCGCGCAAGAGTGGCTCGATGCACTCTCCGCCCCGCCGACCGCGCATGACAAAGAGCAGCGTAAAGGCATGTTCCGCAGACTGTGGGAGTGGATTTACGGGTGAATACTGAATCACTATGACTTTTAAGAAAAAAAAATCTTTTTCATCATTTTTTTAAAACACACTCGGTAACTTTTTACGTCTTTAAGAGCAAACACACACAACCATGACTCACGACAACTTTGAACAAACACAGACCGAAAAGGTAGATTTACCCCGCGAAAACGGTGAAAATCAACCCGAAACGCCCTCACAATTTGATGCTCCCACCCTCATACCTGCTACAATTAGCGAACAGGTTGCCAACGAAAACAACCAAACGGTTATCGTAGAGCCCACTGACATCATTCCGGAGCAGGAGCCTGAGCAGCCGACCCAAAAGGCAGCAGAACAGCAACCCCGCAAAAAGAGCGCTCTCCAAAAGGTAGCCATCGGCACCGGAATCGCCGCAGCTGTTGCAATCGGTGGTTATCTGGCAGCCGGGTACACGGTTGGCCCCAATTTGGCAGCAAAATATAACCAGCCTCAATTGCTGCAAAGCTTTCTTGTACTCCCCAATTCTACCGATGCAGCAGAGCTCAACAACATGCTGCTGAGCGTCGCCAAATTGGGTCACATTGATTGCGCCAAACTACTGATTGATCAGGGTGCAGCAGTTAATACTCAGGATAAAGACGGTAACACACCCCTGTACCTGACTATCGAAGCCGGGCACCATAACTTCGCCAAGCTGCTTATTGAAAACGGGGCGGATGTAAATGCCGCCACGGCTGACGGCACTCCTATGCTGGTTGCTGCTATCAGCAAAAATCAGCTCGATTTTGCCAAAATGCTCATCGAACACAAGGCAAATACCAATGCCAAAGATGCAAAGGGTAATACCCCGCTCAGCACTGCTATGGATGCCAACCTCAGCGACTGCGCCAAGCTGCTTATTGAAAACGGGGCGGATGTAAATGCCGCTACAGCTGACGGCTCTCCCCTGTTGGTTGCTGTTATCAGCAAAAATCAGCTCGATTTTGCCAAAATGCTCATCGAGCACAAGGCAAATACCAATGCCAAAGATGCAAAGGGTAATACCCCGCTGAGCGCTGCAATCGAAGCCAACCTCAGCGACTGCGCCAAGCTGCTTATTGAAAACGAGGCTGATGTGAATGCCGCCGCAGCTAACGGCACGCCTCTGCTTTTGGCAGTGCTCAACGGTTCCACCGAATGTACCGAAGCCCTACTGAAAAATGGAGCCAACGCCAATATAACGAATGCTGACCGCAAGCCCGTACTGCACATAGCTATCGAAAACAACCACGCCGATTGCGCTAAGCTGCTCATTGAGCACAATGCCAACCCCAACACCCCTGATCAGCTGGGGAATCCCCCGCTGCACCTGACTGCCGGCAAGGGGCTCACTGAATGTGCCAAACTGTTACTGGAAAAAGGTGCCAACATCAACACCCCCGACTCCAAAAACAACTTCCCCCTGCACTTGGCGGCCGAAAATGCTCACTTGGAAACTGTCAAACTACTACTGGAGAACGGGGCTGATGTAAAGGCTAAGCGCGAAGGCGGACACACTCCCCTGCACCTGGCGGTTTCAAATAATTCCCCGGAGATAGCCACTATCTTGCTCGAAAAGCAGAGCGAAGTCAATGCCGTAGACGATGCCGGCAACACAGCACTTCATATCGCAACCGAGAAAGGATTGAGTGCTTGCGTTGATATCCTCATTCAACACAAGGCCAATGTCAACACCATCGACGCTAATTATAACTCACCGCTGCACTTAGCAGTAAAAGGCGGTCACTACCAATGCGCCCAAACCCTGCTGAATAACGGAGCCAATGTGAACACATACAACACCAAAGGCTACACTTCCCTGCACTTAGCCGTTACAAACAGCCATACACGCTGCGCAGAATTACTCGTGCAACACAAGGCTGATGTCAACGCTACCGATGCCGAAAAAAACACAGCACTGCACTTGGCTGCTCAGAACGGACTCAGCGACTGTGTGCGCCTGTTCGTCAAGAAAAACGTCCATCTTATCAACACGGCCAACAACAAGAAACAGACTCCCCTGCACTTGGCTGCACACGCCGGGCATACCGAATGCGCCGAGGCTTTGCTGAATGCCATTACCAATGTAAACGCTCTCGACGCCGACAACAACACCCCGCTGCACTTGGCCGTATCGAACGGACATACCGAATGCGCCCAGAAGCTCATTGACAACAAGGCGGATATTGAATTATTGAACAAAGACGGGCTCAACCCCTTGGCATTGTCCATCATATATGGTCATACAGCATGCGCCGAAATGCTTATTTCCAAAGGTGCTAAGGTAGATGGTCGCCTGGTCAGCGGAAAACGGCTCAGAAATGTCGCAACGATGGTTCTGGATTTGGCAACGCAGCGAAGCGACTCCTACATGGCTCCCCTGTGCATTGCAGTTCTCAGCAATCGCGAGAAATGCGTGGAGCTCCTCCTGAAAAATAATGCCGATGTTAATGCCATAGATGCGAATGAGAACTCAGCCCTGCACATGGCCGTCATCAATAATCGCACCGAGTGTGCGAAGCGGCTCATAGAATACAAGGCGAATGTCAATCTGCAAAACATCGATGGCAATACCCCCATGCACATGGCTGCAGTATATGGTCAGACCGAGTGCGCCACTCTGCTTCTTCAGAACCAGGCTAAAGTTGACACCGCCAACAAAACCAATAGCACTCCCCTACACTTAGCCGTAACCAACGGGCAACTTAAATTCGCGGAGCTGCTCATCAACAACCATGCCAACATCAACGCCACGGATCATAACGGCAATGCTCCCCTGCACTTGTCTGTGGCAAAAAACAACACCAAATTGGCTGAACATCTCATTCAGAACGGTGCCAGTGTCAACCTTACGGACAACAACGGGAGCGCACCCCTGCACCTGGCCATTGCCAATGGTCACAACGAATGCGCTGAGTTGCTCATCAACAACAACGCCAACGTCAACGCTACGGACAAAGGCGGCAATATGCCCCTGCACCTAGCCGTATCAAAAGACCATACAGCCTGCGCAGAATTGCTTATGCAGCACGGTTCCAATGTCAACCGCCCGAACAAAGATGGTAACCGCCCCCTGCACCTGGCAGTCAGCACCAACAACCATCAACTGGTAAATAAGCTGATAGAAAAGGGAGCGGAGATTAACGTCAAAAATAATAGTGGGAACTCCCCGCTGCACTTGGCCATCTTGCATAACAATAGCAATTCCCTTGCCCTGTTGCTTGAAAAGAAGGCAGATATCAACGCTAAGAACAATGACAATAACTCGCCCCTGTACCTGGCTATCAGCAAGGAATATCTCAACTTTGCAGAGGAGCTCATCGCCAAGGGTGCGGATGTCAATGCGCAAAACAATGGCGGCAATACCGCCCTGCACCGCGCCGCTGCACACAGCCTCGGCAACATGGTTTCTCTGCTCATCGAAAAGAAGGCCAATATCAACGCCCGTAACGCAACCGGCGATACCCCGCTGCACTTCGCAGCCGCAAACGGCCACATTCAGTGCGCTCAGCAACTCATTGCCTGCGGTGCAAATGCAGTGGCCGGCAACAAAACCGGAGTTACCCCGTTGCACCTCGCCAGTGCCAAAGGCGACATCGGCTGCATGAAGCTCCTCATTGCCAACAAAGCGGATACAAAATCCGGTGACTCTACCGGCCTGACCGCCCTGCACCGCGCCGTAGACAATGGCCATACCGAATGCAGCAAGCTGCTCATTGAGCATGGTGCTGATGTCAACATGGCCAACAAGGATGGCTACACCCCGCTGCACCTCGCCGCTGACAAGGGGCACACCGATTGCGCCAAATTGCTCATTGAGAACGGGGCAAATGCCAACCAAACAGACGCGTACGGTAAAAAGCCCCTCGACAGAGCAAAGAAAAATAAACACACCAACTGCGCTGAGTTGCTGAAAACTCACACGCAGGAATAAAGTGGCCCGCGCCCACAACTAAAAATGAATACACCCACTGCCTTGTTCGGCGGTGGGTGTTTTTTTTGAGAGAGACGGTATAAAAAAAGGCGAGCCCGCAAGGACTCGCCAACTAAGAGTAAAAGTAACTTTACATCTGCCCCAGCAAAACAACAAAATTCTGCACAGCGGCAGCCAGCCGGTTACTGCCGTAAAAACCATTATCATTGAGCTTGTTGACCGCAGCAACAAAGGCCATGCCAACCGCCTGAGCCTTGGGGTCGAACTCGAGGTTTCCCTGTGCGGCGGCGAGCTCTTCAGCATTCAGCTGACCTTTCAGGCTAACCAACGCAGCAGCATATTTCGACAGCTCATCGAGGGCGGCTGCCACATCATCCGCCGACTCTGCAGGGTTGGGTACATTGAGCAGTTCAGTCGCCCCGGCAATCAGCGCCTGCTGGCTTTGTATGTAGTCAGCCACGGTGAGCGCTTGCTCTTGTGCAACTGCGGGGGATACCAGCGCCGGCACAGCCGCTAAGGTAATATATTGATAGACGTTCATATATAGTCAACTGTCTTGGTGTGCACACTTTATACCACAATTTCAGGTAAAGACAAGCCTTTTCCGCAGCAGCAAAAAAACCGCCGCCTGCGGTCATGCGCAAGGCGGCGGCAAATGTGGTTCGCTGTAGGGTTAATTACAGCAGGGAGAAAGCTACGTTGAGACCGGCGGTCACGATGGACACCATGCTCATGAGCTTAATAAGAATGTTGAGGGAGGGACCGGAAGTATCCTTGAAGGGGTCACCCACGGTGTCACCCACAACGGAAGCGTCGTGAATGGGGGTGTGCTTGCCGCAGAAGGAAGCGTCGCCCGTCTCGATGTACTTCTTAGCGTTGTCCCATGCACCACCGGAGTTGGCCATGAACACGGCAAGCACGAAGCCACCGGCCAGACCACCAGCCAACAGGCCGAACACACCGGCTACACCCATCACCAGACCCGTAGCAACGGGTACAACCACGGCGATGAGGGAGGGAACAATCATCTCACGCTGAGCACCCTGAGTGGAGATACCCACGCAGCGGGCGTAGTCGGCCTTCTTGCGGCCTTCGAATACGTCCTTGTCGCTCAGCTGGCGGCGAACTTCCTCCACCATGCTCTTGGCGGCGCGACCCACGGCATTCATGGTAAGACCGCAGAACAGGAAGGAAAGCATAGCACCGATGAAGATACCCAGCAGAACCTTGGGGTTCATGAGGGTTACCTCGAAGGCGGACATGAACTCGGCAATGCTCATCTTGGACACCTGAGTACCGGTGCCAACTTCACCACCCCAGTTGCTGATGGTGATAACCTGCTCGCCCAAGCGAGCGGCAGCAATCTTGAGCTCCTCGATGTAGGAGGCGAGAAGAGCCAGAGCAGTCAGAGCGGCGGAACCGATGGCGAAGCCCTTACCGGTAGCGGCAGTGGTGTTGCCCAGAGCGTCCAGAGCGTCCGTGCGGCTGCGCACGTCATCACCCAGAGAGCTCATCTCGGCGTTACCGCCGGCGTTGTCGGAAATGGGGCCGTAAGCGTCCGTAGCAAGGGTAAGACCCAGGGTGGAAAGCATACCCACAGCGGCGATACCGATACCGTAGAGGCCGGAAGCCATGTTCTGAGCGGTGAAGGCCCACTCACCGGCAGCGCAGAGGTAGGCGCCAATGGTGCCGAGCACGATGAAGAGCACCGGCCAGCAGGTGGAAATCATACCCACGCCGATACCGGAGATAATAACGGTAGCAGGACCGGTGGTGGCGTTCTCAGCGATGAACTTCACCGGCTTGAACTCGAAGGAGGTGTAGTACTCAGTCACCTTACCGATGGCGATACCCACCACGAGACCAATCATGATGGAACCCCAGATGCCGAGCCAGTTCTCGATGTTGAGGGCCCAGAGCACGAGGGCGGAGAAAATAGCGATAAGAACGCTGGAGAAGTTGATGCCCTTGTTCAGAGCAGCCATCAGCTGAGTCTGGTTGGCACCGGGATTGGTGCGCACCATGTACACGCCGAGAATGGAAAGGATAGCGCCAACGGCACCGATAATCATGGGAGCCATTACCATCTGCAAGCCCATCTCGTAGTTGTTGGCAGCAGCAGCCACGGCAGCACCCAGAGCAGCGGTAGCAAGAATGGAACCGGCGTAAGACTCGTAGAGGTCAGCGCCCATGCCGGCTACGTCGCCCACGTTGTCGCCCACGTTGTCGGCGATGGTGGCGGGGTTACGAGGATCGTCCTCGTTGAAGTGGTACTCAGTCTTACCTACAAGGTCAGCGCCTACGTCGGCAGCCTTGGTGTAGATACCACCGCCCACACGGGCGAAGAGAGCCTGCAGAGAGGCACCCATGCCGAAGGTAAGCATGATGGTGGTGATGTGCACGAGCTTCTCCACGGGCGAATCGAAGGTGCCCATCAGGGAGGTGTTGTCAAGAATCAGGTACCAGGCGGAAATATCGAGCAGACCGAAACCTACCACCGTCAGACCCAGCACAGCGCCGGAACGGAAGGCAAGCTGCAGACCCTTGTTCAGACCGTCCTCCTTGTCGCGGCAAGCCTGAGCTACACGGCCGGAAGCATAAGTGGCCGTCTTCATGCCGATGAAACCGGCCAGACCGGAGAAAATACCACCGGTAAGGAAGGCCACGGGCACGATGTTGTTCTGCAGGCCGAAGTAGGCCATCACGCCGAAGGCGATTGCAATAATGATGAAGAAGATAGCAACAACCTTGTACTGCTGCTTGAGGTAGGCCATAGCGCCTTCACGCACATAGCCCGCAATCTCCTTCATACGATCGTTACCTTCATCGGCCTTCTTCATGTCGAAGAAGAACTTGGCGGCAAAGGCCAGCACCAGAATGGAGGCAACGGGAACGATCCAGAATAATGTATTGGGGTCCATTGTCTGTTATATTTTATGGTTAAGTGCTTTTTCCGAAAAGCGCGGCATTCTACACCCAAAATCCTGTTTTGTCCACCCAAATTTCTTAAATTCAGGTAATTTCTTTAGTTTTTCGCGCGTGTGCGCGCGATTGGAGCGCTGCAACTTCAGCGGCGCAAGGTTCGGGTAGATGTTTTTCGGCGCAGCAAATCAAGCAGGGCTGAATCCTCCGCATGGCGTGTGCGGGTATACTGGCGCCCCGCAGTACCACCGGTACCGCTCAGCTTCAGCACCACTACATCCTGCCCGAAATTGAGCGAGTAATTCTCCCCCGATAGCACAACCTGCGGTACCTGACTGACCGGAGCAGTAGCTCCTTCCTTAACCAGTTCCGCCATATATTGGCACAGCATCTCTCTTTCGCTCTCGCGCAGGCGGAGCTTTTTTTGGCGGGGTACACCACCGCCGTAATCCAGCACATAATTATCCGCCCCGAGCAGGGTAGACCACTCGGGCTCGGCTACCTGTGCACAAGCAGCCAGTAAAGCTACCGTGACAAGAGCTGTGAATATATGCTTCATACACCCTTATTATACGCTGCATGGGTTCTTTGTCAACAATAACCACACTCTTACGCAGAAAAGGCAGCCCCGCCTGTGGTGGAGCTGCCCCGGTTGATTGGTTGATAAAATCTGCCGCTTAGGGAAGAGCTGTGAACTTAGCCTTCGGCATGTTGCAGAGCGGGCACTTCTCGGGTGCAGTCTCTACGGGGAAAGTATCGCCGCAGAGCGGGCAGATGACGTAACCCTTCGGCAAATCAAGCGGCTCACCGCTCTCAAGCTGGCGAATAGCCTCGGCATACATAGCAGCGTGTACCTTCTCGGCCTCGAGTGCCCAAGTGAAACTGCGCAGCGCATCCTTGGCACCCTCAGCCTCTGCCTGTGCAACCATGGGCGGGTACATCTCGCTGTACTCGTAAGTCTCGCCCTTCATGGCCTCTTTCAGGTTCTCAAGGGTGGTGCCCACATGCCAGCTCATATCGTATGCAATGGGTTGCTCGCCCATCTTCACCAGTGCCTTTGTGTGGTTTGCAGCGTGTATACGCTCCGTAGCCGATGTGGCTTCGAATAACTTTGCAATCTGCGGGTAACCCTCCTGCAAAGCCTTGCTTGCAAACGAGGCATACATAGCGCAGGCGGTACTCTCACCCACAATTGCGGTCTTCAAATTTTCAATAGTCGTTGCCATGTTCTAAATCTATACCTACCAACACGCCTTGGCAAGCAAATTCTCACCCTGACAAAAAAAAATTAAAAAACATGTAGATTTTTACATGCCGGTACGTTCTCCCAAGTACATAAGGTTATCAAATCTTAACAGTTCAATAAAATAAACATATAAACTTATATCAAAGTTATGAAGAAACTCGTAGTAATAGCCATGCTGGCCCTGCTGCCGGCGGTAGCACAAGCGGCACCACACCATGGGAACCACGGGCCGAAAGGTCGCCCGACAGCCCACCACGGGCACCACTGCAAACCGGCACCCAAGCACAGGCACAAACACAAGCACCATTGCAAACCGACGCCACCGCCGTGCCATGGTCACCACCGCTGCCTGCCCCCCGTGCCGCGCCCCTGCCCGCCGCCCCCCTGCAATGGGCATAACCACAGCCGTATCAACATTTCGGTAAGCCTGTAATCGGCACAATCCAACCATTTCATACACCACTGATTTACCCCATCGGTGGTGTATTTTATCTTTACAGCAATCAAGCGATATGGTACTATACTGATGTTAGCTAAACAGCTGTCACGGAATATGCAAAAGCAGGATTTGGAAACCACTGAAGAAGAAAAAATTGCCATAGCGCTTCCCTATGGTTGCCAATTGGGTGAATACCGTGTACTCAACACGCTCGGGCAGGGCGGGTTTGGCATCACCTACCGTGCCGAACATATTGCAACCGGCAAAAAGGTGGTAATAAAGGAGAATTTACCGGCTGCATATTCCCACCGTCACGACTCCTCGCTCACTATAGCCCCCACCGGTTCGGGAAAAGAAAAAGAGCTTTTTGAGTGGGCGCTGGAGCGCTTTCTCGACGAAGCGCGACTGCTGGCACAGCTGAACCACCCGAACATTGTGCGAGTGACGGATGCCTTCACCGCGCTGGGTACTGCCTATTATGTGATGGAACAAATTGATGGCGGAGAGCTCTACAAGGAATCCCCCGAGCCCAAAGACATCACGGAGCAATGGCTGCACCCCGTACTCGTCGATATACTGCAAGCGCTTGAATACGTGCACAGCTGTGGGTTAATGCACCGAGATATAAAGCCGAACAACATCTTGCTCGACCGCAATCAACGTGCCATACTCATCGACTTCGGCACCGCGCGCTCACTGCTCAGCGAGCGCAGCGCCACCATGTTAGAAAGCCCGGGCTACACCCCGCTCGAACAACTGCAGAGCCATGGTGCCAAAGGTCCATGGGTAGACATCTACTCCCTGGGTGCCACCTGCTACAAACTGATTACCGGTAATAACCCGCCGCGTTGCCTGGACCGCCTAAGCGACCCCGACCCCTGCACCCCCCTGGCTACACAACCCGAGCTGCAAAACCGCTTTAGTGCCGAATTCCTGCAGGGAATCGACCGCGCGCTCTCACTCAAGCACACCGCTCGCTGGCAATCTGCCACCGAATGGCTCAATTACCTCAACAACAAAAACGTTCCGGAGCAAACCGAAATCAAAGTTACCCCCATTGACCTGCCCCAGCAGCAGCTGACCGCAACCACGCAGAGCATTGCCTTCCCGCCACCGCCGCAGTCTCACCCCACACCGACGGCACCGAATCTGCCGCCTTTCTACTCCACACCGCTACAAAAATCCCCCACCCCCACGGCTCCTCAGCCCATACCCCCCCCCCCTCTTCCGATTGGTAGCGCAAAGAAAAGCGGAACCAGCAAGGGCGGCAGTAGATTAGAATGGTGGATAAGCATGCTTATTGCATTCATCATACTCGCGATAGCACACAATAATCAAGCGGAAGAGTTAGGAAACGGTTTATTTTTACTTATCTATTTTGTTGCAAGCTGGCGCCGTGCCCGCAATATGGGTATAAGGCCGATATGGGGGGTGTTATGGATTGTGGCTACCTTCGTGGTATCGTCTATCATTCCAACAATATTGCTGCTGGTCATTATAATACCCGGCCTCATTAAAGGTCGTAAGAGCAAAGAGGTACAAGAGTAACCCCGCCGCGAAGCTACATTTACCGCTTGCAGCTGAAGTATTGCAAGCGGTATGCTGGTGGCACTATGGGATTTACAAGCATTTTAGCCACCACTGCCGCCACAGCCGCCGCCGTGGTACCGAAACTTATACAGGCTCAGGCATACAACAGCCAAGGCAAAGCCCTGCAAGCCACCGCCAAACAACAAGAGATTCTTGCCGACAAACAGGCGGAAGATATCGTCTCCACAGCCTCCGCCAACCAACAACGAGCATCGCGAAACGCCCATGCACGCATGGCCGCAGCCCGTGCAGCAGCCACCGGTTCAAACCTGGTCGCAGATGGCAGCATAGCCATGCGAGAGCGTGACCTTGCCACCCGACTGCAAGATGAAATCACCGCCAACGCCAACGAGCTACTCACCAGTGCCAATAATGTGCGCCAACAAGGCCACCTGAACGCTTGGCAAACCCGCCAAAGCGCACGTCAATCGCGAGCACAAGCCATCGGCAGCGGCACATCAGCCATTGGTAGCCTATTCTCAGGCATAGCCGGGGCACTCAACAGCTAAAGTACACCCGCAGCACTTCCGGCGCCACAATCAGCGCCGGGGGCGCGTGCGGCGAATCATCCGCGCGCGGTTCAACGTCGTCTGCGGATTAGCAAATACCCCGCGCAGCTGCCGCTTACGGCTCTCCTTCACCTGCGGACTAAGCCGCAAATCAGCATCTATCATCTCCTCTGCCACCTGCGCAGCTGCACGCACATCATCTACCGTCTCAGCCGAGCGTACAAGCAAGCGGTACTTCAGCTCCAACAACCGGCACCGATTGGCAGGTACAGCCTGAGCCAAAGCTGCCTCCACCACCTGCATGGCAGCCTCATCCGACGGCGCTGCCTTCTCTGCGGCAATAGTGCGCTGCAAGTGCAGCTCAGCAGCTGCTGCAGCCCTCAAACCACTGAGATCTTGCGTATCGATAGCCATAATCTGCTCCCGCAACTCGTTATTGAGCTCCTGCAGTTCTTCAGGTATCAGGCGCCAAGCCGCAATCATCGCCTGCAAGCGCTGCTCCCCCTGCAACCGTGCCGCCTGCGCCAAAAGCTCGCAAGCTTGCACACCCTCTGCCAATATACGCTGCACCTCAGTATAATTCCCCTCATAGCCAAGCAAAGCCCCCAAGGGGCGACCATGCGCATCCAGCACCATCAAGGTAGGGTACGAATCCACACGGTACTTGCTGCACAACTCACGGTTGCGCGCCAATAAATCTTGGTCAAAAGCCGGATTCTCCGGCACATCTACCTCCAAAAACACAAACTTCTCCGCCGCCCATGCCTCAAACTTCGGGTGCTCCAGCACATTATTCTTCAACTGCACACAATAATAGCACCAATCCGAACCGGTAAAATCTACCAGCACAGGCCTGCCCTGCTCCTGCGCAGCTGCCAGCGCCGCATCATAATCCGTGCCCCACTCAGCAGCCCCCGCATAAAAAACCTGCGCTGCCAATGCAACTGTGCCAATATGTTTAATTCCCCACATACACCTTAATCTACTATATTTTTCTTACAAGCAATACTGTATATAATACCATAACAAGAACCGCTAAGAACACCTATCCTAGCTCCTATAAATAACTTTTCCCAAAAATCATCAAAAGAAAGAGAAACAATCAGACTAAACATAACACAGCAAACAATGCTGAGAATTATACTCGATACTAACATCATTACAAAACCACCTCTCTTTCTGATGGCAGCAATCAGAGAACCCAACAGAACATAGAAAAAAGCACCTAATATGGCTAAATAAACGCCAATTTCCCACAGCATGCGCCATATATTAGCATTCCCAAAAATTAATTCACCAATTACTCCCGCTAATATACCAGATATTGAACCGGCTATTAAGTTGAAAATCACTCTTGCATACCATTTCCCCGTGAGTGGAGTTTTCACCCGCGGAGCAAATGCTGCTGCCGGCTGATTAGCCCTCAATTTTTTTACACATTCCTCAGCAGCCTTTCGAGCCTTTTGCTCAGCTTTAAGCCTTGCGCGCAGCTCGTCCAGCTCGCCGCGAAGTCGGACTTCAGTCTCCTCTTTTCTGCGAAGCTCGGCTTCCTGCGCAGCACGCTCATCAGCAGTAAGCTCATCGAGCCAATCCTGCGCTGACTGCCAGCGGTCAGCAGGGAGCAACTCGTGCGCCTTATCAATACTGCTCAACAATCGAGCAGGGTATAGCCCCTGCAAATCTGCGCGCTCGCTAAGCGCCCGAGCACCTGCAATAGGTATGCGCCCGGTAATGAGCTGGTGGCAAGTGCAACCCAGCGAATATAAATCCCAGTGAGGTTGCGGAGCACGTTTTTCAGCCACCTGCCCATCATCAGCAAAGTCCATTTGCTCAGGCGGTGCATAGCCCATAGTACCGATTTGTGTAGCCGTGTGGGTTCCCTGTACAGGACGCGCCGCTCCGAAATCAATGAGTACAGGCTCCCCCGCCGGAGTCAGCATAATATTGCCGGGCTTAATATCGCGGTGTATAATTCCCTGGCCATGCAGCGGCTCCAATGCAGAAAGCAGCTTGCGCAAAATACTCATCAGCAGCTCCGGCTCCATCGTATGCCCCATAGGATACAGCTCTGCAAGATTCGCACCGGCTATGGGCTCCATAACGATATAAGCCGTATTAAGCGCGCGAAACACACCCGTTACTCGAACCAAGTTCGTATGCATGGGCAAGCGGCGCAGCGTGCGAGCCTCCTTCTCGAAACTTTCCAGCGCCCAACTGTAACTATCCTCGCATTTGTGCATAGGCCGCAATTCTCCCGACATAGCATCCCGATAGGCAAAAGAAGTCGGATAATTCTCTTTTATCACTACCGGGTAATCAGTCGCAAGCTCAGTTGCACGGTAGGTAATACCGAAACCACCCTGCCCCAGCACCTCCTCAATTCGGAACTCCCCCAGCACATACCCCGATGGCAAAGTAGGTGCAAACGGAGCAAAAGAACTATTTTCAGGTGCATTTTTCATGGCAAAAGAGTCTTCGAGCACTATACAATCTGAGGTACAGCTCGGATTTATTATAGCAAAAAAGACCAAACGTGCAAGAGCGGACTCATATCAACGCAGAAAACAACCCACAACAAACCGCCTCAATGCACCCACCCGGCAGTGTATGACACAAATATGAAGCGGCTCCAACTGTGAACTAAGCACCCCAAGTAGCAAAAAAGCAAATAACTCTCGCTATGTCTAAAAACGAAGGTCTCGGAGAACGCTTGGAACAAAGCGAACAGCAAGGGCCAATGAGTAAAAACGCAATAATTTAATGCCACGCATTATGCCACCCCTAGACGGGGTTCATTTTGTTTTTATTTCGGCACCCGGGGTTCCGCCTCTTGCGAGGCTCCACCGCCGGGCTACCTTATGCCGCCCCTCACCGGGGCTCATGAATGAGGCGGGCATACGCCCGCGGGAATGCTTAGATGCCTCCCTGCCCCCTATCGCTCGTCATTAATCATAGCAAGCTACCCTACTCCCGAAGCCTGCGCAGCGAGCGAAGGCCTCGGCTAATTGCACGGGTGCAAGAGAAACACATAGCCCGTGCGAGCACAGCGAGCCTACCCCAGAGCCCCGGC
>JAFZGW010000047.1 GCA_017555205.1 Akkermansia sp.
CTTCGATCAATTTGCTATCATATTCTGCCGCTGAGATTCCCTTCTGTCGCAGTTCGGCCTGTGCTACCTCTTTGCTGATTTTTGGAGCAGGGGGCGGTGTTGGCTCCTCGATGGTGGGCACGCGTGTGCTGTTGGTCGAGGCGGGGATGGGGGATGTATTCCGGGCGGGGGTGATAGCGGCCATCCACTCCTGTGCACTTTGCCAGCGGTCGGTGGGGCGCAGGGCGAAGGCTTTGTCGATGGAGGCCAGCAGCGCGGGGGAGAAGCGCTTTTGCAGCTCGGTGCGGTGTGCCAGCAGGTCGCTGCCGGGGGCGGCAAACATGCGGTCGTGGCAGTCCGGCGGGTTTTGCCCGGTGAGCAGGTAATAACAGGTGGCGCCCAGGGCGTAGAGGTCAGTCCACGGGCCGGGAGCTGTGGTATTGGAAAGCTGCTCGGGCGGGGAATAACCCGGGGTACCCACTTTGCTGTGGGTGTGGGTGGATATCACGGAGCGTGCGGCGCCGAAGTCGATGAGTATCGGCGTGCCCTCGGGTGTTACCAAGATATTATTCGGCTTAATATCGCGGTGCAGCAGGATATCGGGCAGGGTGTGGATGTAGTGTAGCGCGTTGAGCATGGGGCGCAGGATGCCGAGCAACCACTGCTCCGTTACTTGCTGTGGCGCCGCCTTGTGCAGGGGAAGCCCGCCTATGTAGTCCATCACATAGTAGGCGGTGCCGAGCGCCTTGAAAGCAGTGAGTACGGGCACGATGTTGGGGTGGCGCAGGCGGGTGAGGATTTTTGCCTCATTCAGGAACGAGCCGAGCGCCCAGTCGTAGCTCTCCTTGCGCGAGGCACCGGCAGGTCCGGCGTGGTGGTTAATACTGTTGCGTATGGAGAATTCAGCAGGAAAATTCTCCTTAACGACCACACGGCGTTCCGTCACATCCTCCGTTGCCAGATAGGTGATACCGAAGCCACCCTGTCCGAGCGTTTCAGTGAGGGTGTATGTATCTCGCAGCATATAGCCGGCAGGTAATTCATGCGAAAGAAGTTCGGAATCGGTGGCCATGGTGTAAGGTATGATTGTGTGCGGTATACGCTGTTACTGACGTTATTCTACCAAAAATGTTGCGAAAATAAAGCGGAAAAATCCCCCGATTTTATAATGTTTAGCGACTTGATTACCCGAAAAGGCGACCCCACAGGCTATTCATGCAGTCGAGTTCTTTTTGGGCATTGGCGTCTCCTTGCTCTGCGGCTTTCTGTAGCCATTTAATGGCTTCATCGCGGTTTTCGCTTACACCATGACCGTCCCGGTAACATATGCCCAGATTCTTCTGAGCGTAGGAATTTCCTTGATTGGCGGCTTTTTGGAACCACTCTACAGCTTTGGTGTAGTCCTGCTGCACGCCACGGCCATAGTAATAGCAGTTGCCCAGACTGCACTGAGCGTAAGCATCTCCCTGATTGGCTGCTTTTTGGTACCACTCTACAGCTTGTTTGTAGTCCTTCTGCACGCCATGGCCATTGTAATAGCAGCAGCCCAGATTGTACTGAGCGTCGGCATCTCCCTGATTGGCTGCTTTTTGGTACCACTCTACAGCTTTGGTGTAGTCCTGCTGCACGCCGTAACCATTGTAATAGCAGTTGCCCAGATTGTTCTGAGCGGTGGCATGTCCCTGCACAGCGGCTTTTTGATACCACACAACAGCTTGTTTGTAGTCCTGTTGCACGCCACAGCCATTCTTATAGCAGAAGCCCAGATTGCACTGAGCGTAAGCATTTCCCTGATTCGCGGCTTTTTGATACCACACAACAGCTTGTTTGTAGTCCTTCTGCACGCCATGACCATTTTCATAGCAGAAGCCCAGATTGAACTGAGCGAAGGCATTTCCCTGATTGGCGGCTTTTTGAAACCACACAACAGCTTTGGTGTAGTCTTGTGGCACGCCATTGCCATTTACATAGCAGAAGCCCAGATTGCACTGAGCGTCGGCATATCCCTGCTCAGCGGCTTTTTGGTACCACTCTACAGCTTTGGTGTAGTCTTGTGGCACGCCATCACCACTTACATAGCATACGCCCAGATTGAACTGAGCAGCGTCATGTCCCTGCTCAGCAGCTTTTCGGTACAATTCTATAGCTTGGGTGCAGTCCTGCTGCACGCCAAGGCCCTCGTCATAGCATACGCCCAGATTGCACTGAGCGTAAGCATCTCCCTGATTGGCGGCTTTTTGATACCACACAACAGCTTGTTTGTAGTCCTGCTGCACGCCATCGCCATTTTCATAGCACAAGCCCAGATTGCACTGAGCGTAGGCATATCCCTGATTGGCGGCTTTTTGGTACCACTCTACAGCTTTGTCGTAATCCTGCTGCACGCCGTGACCATGGTAATAGCACCGACCCAGGTAGAACTGAGCAGGGGCATAACCGCTTTCTGCGGCGGGGCGCAGCATATTCGGCACGCCGTCATATTGTTTGCTGTCGATGAGCTGCTTTGCTTTGGCTACGATTTCTTCGTAGTTGGTCTCGGGCTGCCGCGGTGGAATAGTACCGACTGTTGGGGTGTAGATAGCCGCCGACGGAGAGTTGTTGGCGGGAGCGTTATCCGACAGGGCAGCCAGCCACTCTTGCGCGCTTTGCCAGCGCTCGGTGGGGGTGAAGCGCAGGGCGTGGTCGATACTGCCGAGCAGCGCATCGCTGAATCGTTTACGAAGCTCAGTCATCTTGCTGAGCGGTTCGTAGGGGTCGGTGCCGAGTAGGCGGTTTTGCGCCGCGGGGGGAATTTTGCCGGCGAGTAGGTGGTAGCAGGTGGCACCCAGCGAGTAGAGGTCGGCGCTGAAGCCGGCCTTAGTGGAACCCTGCTCAGGCGGGGAAAAGCCCGGCGTGCCTATTTGCAGTGAGGTCGTGGCCTTGGCGTCAATGGAGCGCGCAATGCCGAAGTCGATGATAACCGGCGTGCCGTCCTGCAGCAGCATGATGTTGTTCGTTTTCAGGTCGCGGTGCAACACCCCAAAGTCGTGCAGGTAAGCGAGCGCGCCCAGTAGCTTTTGCAGAATAGGCAGCAGCCAAGCCTCGTCAATTTTGTCCGACGTGGGGGAGGCTTGCCACAGCTCCTTTGCCCCTTCCAGATAGGGCATGGTGTAATAGGCAGTTCCCAGTGCCTCGAATACGGAATACACGCGTACGATATTGGGGTGCTCCAGGTGGCGTATAATCTGGGCTTCCCGCAGGAATTTGTC